>DASXNB010000038.1:0-21607 GCA_036495305.1 Solirubrobacteraceae bacterium
CGCTGCGCGTCGCGGTCGGCAAGGATCACGGGCATACGGTCGTGAATCGCGGCCGCCACACGGTTGGGGGCCGAATCGCAAGTGAGCATCGCAAGACTGCGTATCCACTCGCCGTCGATCTTCGCGTGTGTCCAAAGCGCGGCGAAGGCGAAAAGCTCCCCGCCATCGACCTGAAAGAAGAACGGCTGACGCGGCTCACCGCGCTTCTCGGGCTTGAGCCACTCGAAATAGCCGTCGGCGATTTGTAGTGCACGACGCGTGCCCTTCGGGATCAAGGTGCGGTAGGCGGGCGAGGTGGCCACTGTCTCGGTACGTGCATTGATCATCTTGTGGGCGCCCTTCGTGTCCTTTGTCCACGAGGGAATCAAGCCCCAGCGCAGCACGTCCACTTCCGGCTCGCCGTGCGGCGCGACGATCGCGAGCACCTCTTCGGTGGGGGCGATGTTGAAGCGTCGTGTGCCGATGTCGCCACGGATAGGCACACCGAACTGCGCGTCGATCTCCTGGGGAAGCTTCGTGTTGGCGTAACGCCCGCACACGCCTCAAGGATAGGTCGCAACAACTCCCGCTTGTGAAGCGGGCACGACGGCGCGGCCTTACCCGCGCGCCACGGGTGCGGTGCATATCTGCTTTGTATCAACCGATCGACCCACCCTCCCGCTACCGTAGCCCCAAATGGACCTCTCTCTCTTCTTTGCGGGTACAGGCGGCTCTGTACCGAGCCCCCGCCGCGGTTTGCCCGCGATCCTCGTGCGTCGTGGCGGCGACCGCTTGTTGTTCGACTGCGGCGAAGGGACGCAGCGCCAGTTGATGCGCTCGGCGGGGTTGGCGGATGTGGGGTGTGTGTTCATCACCCACTTCCATGCCGACCACTGGTTGGGGTTGCCGGGGATGTTGAAGTCGTTTGGGTTGCGCGAACGCGAGCAACCCCTTTCCATCTACGGGCCGCCCGGAATAAGGAAGTTGATGGACGACACTCGTTTCATCTACGGGCGGCTTCCATACGAGTTGACGGTGTGGGAACTGGAGCCCTCAGAACCCGTGGATTTCGATGGGTACACGGTGACTGGCGTGCCGGTGAGCCATCGTGGGGTCTCCGCGTTCGGGTACATCCTCGTGGAGGAGTCGCGCCCGGGCCACCTCGATCCCGAGCTTGCCGAGCAACTCGGCGTGACCCCCGGTCCGGACTTCGGGAGGTTGACAAGGGGGGAGACAGTCAATGGTGTATCGCCCGAGCAGGTGATGGGGCCGACGCGGGAGGGCCGCAAGGTTGTCATCTCCGGTGACACCTCCCCATGTGAGGCACTGACCATCGCTTCGCACAGCGCGGATGTACTCGTGCACGAGGCCACGTTCGCCGAGGAGGAGCTAGAGCGGGCGCGCCAAACGGGTCACTCCACAGCCCGCCAGGCCGCGGAAGTAGCGCGCGAGGCACACGTGACGCTGCTCGCGCTTACCCATATCTCAACGCGCTACCCGGGGGGTGACCTGCGCGAGGAGGCGCGAGCGGTGTTTGCCGCCACCGAGGCCCCGCGCGACTTCGACACTATCGAGATCCCATTCCCCGAGAAGGGGGACCCCGAGTTGGTGCGGTGGTCGCGCCGTCCGCCGCCCCCTCAAGGCGAGCCAGGGGAAAATGAGTCTGCGGGGGAGGGCAACTCGACAGAGCGAGGTGTATCCGATGGGGATGGCGAATCCACGGGGCAGGACGAGCAAGCTGCGCTGGGCGAGTCCGCAAACACCGAGATCGCCCATCCATCGAACACGGAAGCCGTCACTCCGCGCTGATAAAGTCCGCGACCGTCAGCACATCTGGCACGTCCTTTAACCCGGTCCGGTGAGGCCAGGAAGGAAGTACATGCAAGACGGGAAGATCGTCCTCGGCGAGGACGAGGTGAAGCGGGCGCTTACGCGCATCGCTCATGAGATAGCCGAGCGCAACACCGACGGGGACGTGGCCGTCGTGGGTATCCATCGTCGCGGAGCGATCCTCGCCCAACGCTTGCAGGTCCTTCTCACCGAGTTGCTGCATACCGATGTCCCGCTCGGGGATGTTGACATCGGCTTCTACCGCGACGACGTGGCTTCGCGACCGGAGGCACCCATCGTACACGCCTCCCACATCGACTTCGATCTCTCCGCACGCACGGTGGTGATCGTGGACGACGTGCTCTACACGGGTCGCACCGTCAGGGCGGCGATCGAGGCGCTGTTCGACTACGGGAGGCCCGAGCGGGTACAACTGGCGGTGCTCGCCGACCGTGGCCACCGCGAGCTTCCGATCCGCCCCGATTACGTGGGCAAGAACCTTCCAACCTCACGCGAGGAGCATGTGAGCGTACGGGTGGTTGAGCTCGACGGGGTGGACGAGGTGGCGATCGGAAGCGCGAAGGAGAGGGTGGGGGCGTGAACCATTTGCTCTCCATCGAGGACCTCGACCGTGAAGCGATCGAGCGGATCGTGGAGCAGGCGGCACGCTTCGCGGAGGTTTCAGACCGCGAGATCAAGAAGGTACCGGCGCTGCGGGGAAGGATGGTGCTGAACCTCTTCTACGAGGCATCCACCCGTACGCGTAGCTCTTTTGAGCTTGCAGCCAAGCGCCTCTCCGCCGACGTGGTGAACTTCATCTCGAGTGGCTCCTCGGTGGAGAAGGGAGAGTCGTTGAAGGACACGGTTCTCACCTTGAGCGCGCACAAGCCCGACGCGATCGTGATCCGCACACCATGGGCGGGGGCAGCGGAGCTCGTATCGGGTTGGACCAACGCGGCGATTGTGAACGCGGGGGATGGCAAGCACGAGCACCCCACCCAGGCACTGCTGGACGTATACACGCTCAAGCAACGCCTCGGCTCGCTTGACGACTGCTCGATCTGGATCGTGGGGGACGTCACCCACTCACGGGTGGCTCGCTCGAACATCCTCGCCTTCCAGCGGATGGGGGCGAAGGTGACGGTGGCGGGCCCACCAACGCTCATCCCACGAGGGATCGAGGCGCTCGGGTGCGAAGTGCGCCACTCCTTGCGGGAACTCCCCACAGCCGACGTCATCTACGCGCTGCGTCTGCAACACGAGCGCATGAACGGCACCCTGGTGCCATCGCTGCGGGAGTACGCCAACTGTTATCAGATCGGCGCGCGGAGACTCTCGCCGCGCCAACTGCTAATGCACCCTGGCCCTGTGAACCGCGGCGTGGAGCTCTCGGGCGAGGTGGTCGACTCGCCCCAAGCGCTCATCACCGCCCAGGTCGAGGCCGGTGTTGTCGTGCGCATGGCGGTCCTCTACGAGGTGCTCTCGGGATCGCGCGCCTTCCGCCCCCTACCCGAACCACAGCTCGCGTGATGGCTTCCCCACTCGTGCACAGTGCTCTCGCGGGCGCGGATCTACTTATTACAGACGCCCACCTTCTCGACCCGCGTGAGAGTTTGGATAAACGCCACGACTTGCTGGTCCGGGACGGGGTGATCGCAGAAATCGCGCCCCCCGGGTCACTGAGCCCCGACGGGCAGGTTGAGTCGGTGAGCGGCAAGGGTAAGCATCTGCTGCCTGCCTTCGTCGACCCGCACGTTCACCTGCGAAGCCCCGGGCAGGAGCACAAGGAGGATCTCGAATCTGGCACCCGCGCCGCCGCCGTGGGGGGCTTTTGCACGGTGATCGCGATGCCAAACACGAGCCCGGTGCTCGACTCCGCGCCACTCCTGCGCTCTGTCAGGGAGGCGGCGGGCCGCGAGGCACGCATCCCCGTGGGCTTCATGGCGGCGATCACGCGGGGCCTGGAAGGCGAGGAACTCACCGAGATGGCCGAGCTCACAGAGGAGGGGGCGCTCGGTTTCACCGACGACGGCCGTCCTGTGGCAAGCGCGGGGGTGTTGCGCAAGGCGCTGCAATACCAGCAGTTGTGCGGAGGGGTATTGACACTCCACGAGGAGGACCCCTCGCTCTCGCGCGGCGGCTCGATGCACGAGGGCGCAGTGAGCACCGCCCTCGGCGTGGGGGGAATCCCGAGCGTGAGCGAGTCGACGATGGTGGCCCGCGACGCCGAGCTCGCCGGGTATGAGGACGGGCGCGTGCATTTCCAGCACCTCTCCTGTGCCGCCTCGGTACACGCAGTAGCCGCGGCGAAGGAGCGCGGCTTCAAGGTGAGCGCGGAGGTATCACCCCACCATCTCCTGCTCACCGACGAGAACGTGCGGGGGTTGGACACGCGCATGAAGATGAACCCTCCGCTCGCCTCCGAGGTCGACCGGATCGCGCTGATCGAGGGGTTGCGCTCCGGGGCGATCGACTGCATAGCCACAGACCACGCTCCGCACGCACGCCACGAGAAGGAAGTTCCCTTCGAGCAGGCCCCGATGGGAACCACCGGACTCGAGACCGCATTCGCCGCGCTTCACACCGAGCTGGTGCTGCCGGGCACGATCGCCCTGGAGCTGCTCGTGGAGCGCATGACTGCGGGCGCCCGGCTGTTCGACCTACCCACCCCGCAGATCGCGGTGGGGGAGCGGGCGAACCTTGCGCTCGTCGATCTCTCCTCCGAGTGGGTTGCGGGCGAGAATGGGTGGGAGAGCCGCTCTGAGAACTGCTGCTTTGCGGCCCGGCGTCTCACCGGGCGGGTGTTGATGACGGTGGCGGCGGGCGGTATCGCCTATCGCGAGCGCGCCTTCTCGGTGGTGCCCGCGTGAACGAGAGCGAGGCGATATGAGCCTGCTCGAGCGCGAGAAGACAGCGCTTGTGGTGGTAGACGTGCAGGAGGGCTTTCGCTCTTACACCACGTTCGAGCCGGTGGCCACCGCCTGTGCGAAGCTCGTGCAGGGCGCGCGCATCCTCGGGTTGCCGGCCCTAGTCAGTGAGCAGTACCCAAAGGGATTGGGTCACACCGCTCCGGAGGTCGACCTCGAAGGGGAGAGGGTGATCGAGAAGAGCGTGTTCTCCGCCGCCCGCGCTGAGGGCTTCGAGCTTCACGGGCGCAAGCAGGCGATCGTGTGTGGCATCGAGACACACGTGTGCGTCTCGCAAACCGTCCACGACCTGCTTGGGGAAGGGGTCGAAGTGCACGTGCCTGCCGACGCCGTAGGCTCACGCCACCAGGTCGACTACGAACGCGGCCTCGAGCGTCTGCAGCGCGCTGGGGCGATTGTGAGCACTGTCGAGGCGGTCCTCTTCGAGCTGCTCGAGCGCGCCGGCACCCCGGAGTTCAAGCAAGTGCAGAAACTCATCATCTGATGGCTTGGCACGATCCACACCTGGCCCTCGGCACCGTTATCCAATGAGTACACGCGATGCCTACGTACTGCTGGAGGACGGCACACGCTTCGACGGCGAATCGTGCGCCGCCGCGACCCATGCGGTGGGGGAGGTGGTGTTCACCACCGGCATGTCCGGCTATCAGGAGTCGGTCACCGACCCCTCCTTCGCGGGCCAGTTGATCACGTTCACCTACCCCCACATCGGCAACTACGGGGTAAGCGAACGTTCGATGGAGTCAGAGCGGGTGTGGGCGCGCGCGGCCATCATGCGCGAGGCGTGTAACAACGAGGATTCCGCCGACGCTGAGCGCGGCTGGCTCGACTGGCTCACAGATTGCGAGGTCCCAGCGATCAGCGGAGTCGACACACGCGCGCTCGTGCGCCACATCCGCGAGGCGGGGGCAATGCGCGGCGGGATCTTCCCGGGGGAGATCACTGAAGCGCAAGCACAAGCCCTGATCGCGGCCGAGCCCTCGATGGCCGGACTTGACCTCGCCTCCGTCGTCTCACCCACCACGGCGAGCTTGCACGGCGACGGCGATGGACCGTTGATCTCCGTCATCGACACCGGCATCAAGCTCTCGATCGTGCGCAACCTGATCGACCGCGGAGCACGCGTGGTCTTGCATCCCTGCTCCACCTCCGCACAGGACGTGCTCGCCGAAGACCCCGACGCCATATTCGTCGCCAATGGCCCCGGCGACCCGGCGGCCCTCGATTACGTGGCGGACACAGTGCGCGAGCTTGTCGGCAAGAAGCCGGTGTGGGGGATATGCCTTGGCCACCAACTCCTCTGTCGGGCACTCGGCCTCGAGACCTACAAGCTCCCCTTCGGCCACCGTGGCGCCAACCATCCGGTCAAGGACCTGCAAACCGGGCATGTCGAGATCACCTCGCAAAACCACGGTTTCGCGGTGCTCGGACCTGGTGGCGCCCGCACGCTCGACACGAACGAGCCGGTGCGCTGGGACACCGACTTCGGCACCGCCCAACTCACGCACGTGAACCTCTACGACCGCACGGTCGAGGGCTTCGAGCTGCTCGACGTACCTGGCGGTGCGGTCCAGTACCACCCCGAGGCCGGTCCCGGCCCGCACGACTCGCTTCACCTCTTCGACCGCTTCCTCGCGCGTATCGCGGAGGCCGCATGAGGCTGCGCTGTTCGACCGCGCAAGTCGAGAGCGACATGCACGCGAAGAGGGCACCTGCCTGATGCCGCGCCGCGACGATATCCACACGATCCTGATTCTCGGCTCGGGGCCGATCGTGATCGGGCAGGCCGCGGAGTTCGATTACTCCGGCGTACAGGCCTGCAAGGTGTTGCGCGAGGAGGGCTACCGCGTGGTCTTGGTCAATTCCAACCCCGCTACGATCATGACCGACCCCGAGTTCGCCGACGCCACTTACGTCGAGCCGCTGCTCCCCGCACCGGTGGCGAAGATCATCGAGCGCGAGCGCCCCGACGCGCTCCTGCCCACGCTCGGAGGCCAGACCGCGCTCAATCTCGCCAAGGCACTGCACGACGACGGCACGCTCGAGCGCCACAGCGTCGAGCTGATCGGCGCCAATTACGACGCTATCACGTGCGCGGAGGATCGCGAACTGTTCGCCGACGCGATGGCAACCGCAGGTCTGGAGATGCCAGAGAGTGCGATCGCCACCTCGATGGACGACGCTCAGGAGGCGCTCCCGCGACTCGGCCTGCCCTGCATCGTGCGCCCCGCCTTCACCCTCGGAGGTCGCGGCGGGGGGATCGCGCGCAGTGAGCAGGAGTACGAGCAGATCGTCAAACGGGGCCTTGAGGCCTCCCCTATCGGGCAGGTTCTGCTAGACCAGTCGGTCCTGGGTTGGGGCGAGTTCGAGTTGGAGGTGATGCGCGACAAAGCCGACAACGTTGTCATCGTCTGCTCGATCGAGAACATCGACCCGATGGGCGTCCACACAGGAGACTCGGTCACGGTGGCCCCCCAGCAGACGCTCACCGACGCGCTCTACCAGAAGCTACGCGACCAAGCCATCGCCGTGATCCGTGCGGTGGGCGTCGAGACCGGCGGCTCCAACGTCCAGTTCGCGGTGAACCCCTCGACCGAGGAGATCCTCGTGATCGAGATGAACCCACGCGTCTCGCGCTCCTCCGCGCTTGCCTCCAAGGCCACGGGTTTCCCCATCGCGAAGATCGCCGCCCGCCTGGCCGTCGGGTATCTGCTCGAGGAGATCGACAACGACATCACGGGCGTCACCCCCGCGAGCTTCGAGCCCACGATCGACTACGTGGTGGTCAAGTGGCCACGCTTCGCATTTGAGAAGTTCCCAACCGCATCGCCCACGCTCACCACACATATGAAGTCGGTGGGGGAGGTCATGGCGATCGGCCGCACCTTCTCCCAAGCCTTTGCAAAGGCGCTTCGCTCGCGCGAGCTTGACAAGCCTCCGGTTCCGCGCGCGTGCTCCGATGAAGAACTTCTCGCGGGCCTTGAAACCCCCACCGCCGACCGCTACGAGGCGATCCTCGAGCTGCTGCGCCGTGATGTGGGGATCGATCCCATCCACGCCCGCACGTCCATCGATCCTTGGTTCTTGCGCGAGCTGGAGCGCCTCGCCAAGGATCCCCAAGCGCCCTTCGCCGGGGAGCGTTCGTTCAAGTCGGTCGACACCTGCGCGGCAGAGTTTCCGGCGCGCACCCCCTACTACTACTCGGGCTGGGAGCGCAAAGCCACACACGAGGTCACTCGGGGAGAGCGCCAGTCGGTGGTAATCCTCGGCGCCGGCCCCAACCGCATCGGCCAGGGCATCGAGTTCGACTACTGCTGCGTCCACGCCGCCATGACCGTCCGCGAATCGGGACGCGACGCGGTGATGATCAACTGCAACCCCGAGACCGTCTCAACCGACTACGACACCTCCGACCGCCTCTACTTCGAGCCGCTCACCCTCGAGGATGTGCTCGGCGTCATCGAGGTTGAGAAGCCGGAGGGAGTAATCGTGCAGTTCGGCGGCCAAACCCCACTCAAGCTCGCCGCTGGACTTGTCGAGGCTGGTGTGCCCCTGCTCGGCACCTCGGTCGAGGCGATCGACCTCGCAGAGGACCGCGGCCGCTTCGGCGAGCTCTTGGAGCGTTTGGGCTACCAGGCGCCACCCTACGCCACCGCCTGCTCGGTAGCGGAGGCACTGGAGAAGGCGCAGGACGTCGGCTATCCCCTGCTCGTGCGCCCCTCCTACGTACTCGGCGGGCGGGCGATGGAGATCGTCTACTCCTCCGACGGGCTCGCCGACTACCTGCGCCGTGAGGCACCCACCGGCGATGACAAAGCCGGGCACCCTCAAGGCCTGCAATCGCAAGTAAGTGGCGAACCCGGCACGCCACACACTGCCCCCGAGACCCAGGCACGTCCAACCATCTTCCTCGATCGCTTCCTCGAGAACGCCGTCGAGGTGGACGTCGACGCGCTCTGCGACGGGCACGAGGTATGGATCGGCGGGATCATGCAGCACGTCGAGGAGGCCGGAGTTCACTCCGGCGACTCCGCCTGTGTCTTGCCCCCACACTCGCTAGGGGAGGAGATGCTCGAGCAGATCCGCGCCGCCACGCGTGACATCGCGCTTGGCGTGGGCGTGGTCGGACTGCTCAATGTCCAGTACGCAGTCCACGACGGCAGGCTCTACGTGATCGAGGCCAACCCCCGCGCTTCGCGTACCGTGCCGTTCGTCTCGAAGGCCGTCGGCCTGCCACTCGCAAAGCTCGCCTGTCGCGTCATGCTCGGCGAGCGCATCGCCACGCTCGAGCTCCCCACAGGCCACGAAGGACTCGGCTTCGGCGACCACGTCTCGGTCAAGGAGGCCGTACTTCCCTTCGACCGCTTCGACGGCGCCGACTCGGTGCTCGGACCGGAGATGCGCTCCACCGGCGAGGTCATGGGCATCGCCCGCGACTTCCCCACAGCCTTCGCCAAGGCCCAGGCCGCCGCCGGTTCACCGCTGCCAAGGTCGGGCACGGCTTTCATCACCGTCACCGACAGCGACAAGCCGGGGGCGTTCGCCGTCGCGCAGATCCTCCACGACAACGGCTTTCAAATCATCGCCACACGCGGCACCGCCGAGGCGATCTCGCGCATGGGGGTGCCCGTGCTGCCGATCAACAAGATCGGCGACGGCTCGCCGCACGTGGTGGACTGGATCGAGCGAGGTGACGTGGATTTGATCGTCAACACCCCCACCGGCTTTGGCGCGCGCACCGACGGTTGGGAGATCCGCCGCTCGGCAGTCGCTCACGGTATCCCCTGCCTCACAACCCTCTCCGCAGGCGTCTCTGCGGCACGCGCCATCGCCCAGGCGATCAAGCTCGGCGAGCCCGATGTGCTCTCGCTGCAGGAACTCCATAGCGGAGCCCACGCGAGCCCCGACGGGGCCCCGGTGGCGTGAGCGAGGCCTCGCCCCCCACCATCGTCTCCTCGGGCGGCGCCATCCCCCGCACACTTGCGCCGTTTGAGCGGCGGCTACTCACAGTTACGGCAAACGAATCCCTTGGTGCCTACCGCGTGCTCAAGGCCACAGACCACGGACCCCAACCGGCAGCGGGGCAGTTCGCGATGCTCGCATCCGCCCTCCGCTGGGGCGCCGGCGAGGACGAGCGACCGTATCTGCCACGCGCCTTCTCCTACGCTCGTTTCACCGGCGGCGAGGCCCACTTCCTGCTCGAGGACGTCGGTCCTGGCACGCACCGCCTGTGCGAGCTCACCCCCGGAGAGGGCCTGTATACGCTCGGCCCGCTCGGCACGGGGTTTCAACCCCCAGAGGATGGCCGTCGGGCATTGCTCGTAGGTGGGGGAGTGGGGACCGCACCCCTTGCCATTCTGCAAGACACCCTCGCCCACGCCACCGTTCTGCTCGGCTTCCGCGACGCCCCGCACGCCGAGGGCGCGGCTCTGCTGAGAGATGCCCACCTCGCAACCGACGACGGCTCGGTCGGACACCACGGCCTCGTTACCGACTTGCTATCTGCAGAGCTTGACCGCAACGCCCACGTCACCGTCTATGCCTGTGGCCCTCCCGCGATGCTCGAGGCGATCCGAGCGCTGTGCGAAACCCGCTCGGTCCCCGCACAGCTCGCACTCGAGTCGGGTATGGCCTGCGGCTTTGGCGCCTGCTTCGGTTGCGTGATTCCCACCCGCGACGGTTATGCACGCGTCTGCGTGGACGGTCCGGTCATCGACGCGCAGCGGCTGGAGCACGTGGAGGCACACGCGTGAGTCACCGCCCCATGGTTGTGTTTTTTTTGGGCGACTCTCGCGCGCGCGCCCAGCCAGCCTTACTTCGCGCGCGAGGAAACCGTTCGTGAGCGTCGATTTCTGCGGACTCTCGCTCACCCATCCCGTCATCAACGGCTCGGGCACGTTCGACGCGATCGCCGCCCGCACCGCCTTCGGTGAGGCGCTCGATGAGAACTTTCCCTTCGCCGCGTTTGTGTCAAAGACGATCACGCTCGAGCCGCGCGCGGGCAACCCCCCGCCGCGGCTGTGGGAGGCGCAAGCTGGCCTTATCAACTCGATCGGTCTCCCCAATAAGGGCCTCACCCGCTACCTCTCCGAGGATCTCCCGGAACTCGCACGCCTCCCCGTGCCGCTGATCACGAACATCATGGGCTCAACCGCCGAGGAGCTTGTGCAACTTGTAGGCGCCTGCGAGGCACACGAGGAGATCGCCGCGATCGAGCTCAACGTCTCCTGCCCCAACGTCCACACCGGCCTTGACATCGGCGCTGACCCCGTGCAACTTCACCGCGTCGTGGCGGCGGTGCGTCCTGTTACCAGCAAGCCCGTGATCGTGAAGCTAACGCCTAACTGCGCCGACGTTGCCGCTTGCGCAGTGGCCGCACAGCGGGGGGGAGCCGACGCCGTGTCGCTCATCAACACACTCCGCGCAATGGCGCTCGCGCCTGGCCTCAAGGGGCAACCCACTCCGTGGCTCGGGGGCACCACCGGCGGGCTTTCTGGGGCGGCGATCCGGCCGGTCGCGCTCGCACAGGTCGCGGCGGTCGCAAAGCGAGTGTCGATCCCCGTGGTGGGGATGGGCGGCATCCAAACCTCCGCCCACGCCCGCCAGTTCCTCGACGTAGGAGCGACGCTCGTGGCGGTGGGCACAGAGAGTTTTCGCAACCCCATCGCCGCGACCCGCATCGCACGCGAACTCGCTGCTTGAACGGCCCCTGAAAATCGGTCCTAAATATCGGGGGCCACTCGACTATGCGCATGCTTGACCGTCTAGAACCGCGCTGTACGGGGTAATGTTCTAACGGTCGAGACTTACGTTGCTTGGGCGTGTAAAAACCCCTGCAAACCGCCTACACACCATCCACCATCCTCGACATACCTAAAGCTGAGGTTGAGCTTCAGGCGAATTGCGTCACTTTGCCTTGAACGGCGCGCGCAGGCGTGTAGACTCGCCGCCCATGCCAACCGCCACGGGCCCCATGTCTCCAACCATGACCACCAAGCCGCCGGGAGCCCCAGAGAGATCGCTCAACCAGCGCATGGATGCCCTCGCGCGCGCCAACCGCATCCGCACAGAGCGAGCACAGCTCAAGCGCGACCTCAAGGCAGGCCGGCTCTCGATCCACACGCTCCTGCTCAAACCACCCGAGTACGTAGAGACCGCCAAGGTCTTCGACATGATGCTCGCGGTCCCCAAGTACGGCCGCGTGAAGGTCAACAAGATCCTCACCAACTGTCGTATCTCGCCGAGCAAGACCATCGGCGGACTCTCTGAGCGCCAGCGCAGCGAGCTGGTTTCCCTGCTGCGTCGCTAACTGCGTTGGCTTCTACCGTCCCGTCCGAGGGCTCCCGCCGCCTTCCGCTTTAGGGTCTCACAAATGGCGCGCGTCTTTGTAATCACCGGACCCTCCGGCGTGGGGAAGGGCACCCTCATTCGGGGCCTCATGGAGCGGCTGCCTCAGCTAGAGCTGTCGGTCTCAGCCACCACCCGCGCGCCCCGCCCTGGCGAGCAAAACGGCGTCGATTACCACTTCCTCTCAAGCGAGGAGTTCGAACGCCGCGTCCAAGCTAAAGACTTTGTAGAGCACGCCGACTACGCCGGACGGCGCTACGGCACACTGCGCAGCGAGCTCGAGCAGCGTGTCGCCGACGGTGCCCCGGTGGTTCTCGAGATCGAGGTCCAAGGCGCAAGGCAGGTGCGCGCCGCGATGCCGGAAGCTGTCCAGGTCTTCCTCGCACCACCCTCGCTTGCGGCGCTACGCACGCGGCTTATCGGTCGTGGAACCGATGGCAGCGAGGAGGTCGAGCGCCGCCTGCAAGTCGCCGAGCACGAGCTCGCCGCGCGTGACGAGTTCTCCCACGTGGTAGTCAACGACCGCCTGGAAGACGCACTCGCGCAACTCGTGGCAATCGTCTCCGCTGAGCTGGACCAAGCCGGCTAGCCACTACACTTCACAGTCCACAAGGAAAGGCTCCCCGCAACCATGATGACCTCACCCCGCATCGACCGCTTGCTCGACAACGTCGACTCCAACTACGCAAGCGTGCTCGTGGCCGCCAAGCGCGCCCGGCAGATCAACAGCTACTACCACAACCTCGGTGAGGGAGCCTTCGAGGAATTCCCGCCCCCGATGATCGAGACCTCCTCCAAGAACTACCTGACTATCGCCCTTGAGGAAGTCGCGGCAGGGAAGATCAAGTACCACTATCGATAGTGTGGCTCGGGCGCAAGCGTTCGACCACCGCTTGAGCTGAGCGCGCGCACAGCCTAAGAAGTCAACATGGCAAAGATCTTGCTCGGCGTCAGCGGCGGCATCGCTGCCTACAAGGCGCTCGAGTTCATCCGCCTTGCGACCGCCGCGGAGCATTCGCTACGGGTGATCCAAACCCCCACGTCTACCCGCTTTGTAGGGGAGGCCTCCTTTGCCGCGCTCACCGGCGCACCCGTACTGCTCGACGAGTTTGCCCACGACCCCACCGGTGGCGCCTTCCCCGGCGACGAGCCCCCATCACATCAGCCGATCAGCCATCTGCAACTCGTAGCGAACGCAGACCTCTATCTAATCGCACCGGCATCAGCCAACACGATCGCCAAGCTTGCCGCGGGCATCGCCGACAACCTACTCACATCCTGCGCGCTTGCCGCCACTCACCCGTTGGTGGTGGCCCCCGCTATGAACAACCACATGTACGAGCACCCCGCCACGCAGGCAAACCTCGACACTCTGCGCGCACGAGGCGTGCACGTGATCGAACCCGACAGTGGCCGTCTCGCCTCGCTTGGGGAGCAGGGGGTCGGGCGGCTCGCGACACCTGAGCGACTGCTCGCAAGCTGTGAGGAGGTTCTTTCCCAGAAGGGGACTCGCGCGCGCACACGCGAAGAAAGCCTTGCTCCGCGCGCGCACACGAGTCCCCTCGAAACGGAGCACCCCACCCCGGAGTGGAGCGGTCTGCGCGTACTCGTCACCGCCGGCGGTACACGCGAGCCGATCGACTCGGTGCGCTTCGTCGGCAACAGCTCTTCTGGACGCATGGGCATCGCACTCGCTCACGCCGCCCACAAGCGTGGGGCGGAGGTGGTGCTCCTCGCCGCCAACCTCACGCTCGATCCGCCCACCGGTGTGACAGTCCATCGCGTCACCACCGCCGCAGAGCTCAAGGACACCTGCGAGCGGGAGTTCCCCACCTGCGACGTTCTGCTGATGGCAGCCGCCGTCGCCGACTTCCGGCCCTCAGAGCCGGTGGGGGAGAAGATCAAGAAGGGCGGCCGCCACCACCTCACCATCAAGCTAGAACCCACCGCCGACATTCTGCGCGGCCTCGCCGCGAAGCGCGCCCCCGGCCAGACGCTCGTGGCGTTCGCCGCAGAGCACGGTCCGCGCGCGGTGGAGCTAGCGCGCCAGAAGCTCACCGCCAAGAGCGTCGACGCTGTCGTCGTCAACGACATCTCCCGCTCCGACATCGGTTTCGAGTCCACTGATAACGAAGTCACGATCCTCACGCACTCCGGGGAGCAGCCCGTCGCCCGTGCCTCCAAGCAGAGCGTCGCCAACTCAATCCTCGACGCGGTGGCAAGCCTGCGCGCAAAAAGCTGATCGGGAGCCGCTTTCGCGAGTGGTTAAATCTGAGGGATGGACAGCGTCTACGAGCTCTACCGACGTGGATGCGACCTGCTCGATCACGGCGACCACATGGCGGCGATCGTGCCTCTCACGCGCGCACGCGAGCTGGAGCCAACGAAGACTTCGATCCGCGAGGCGCTGGGGCGGGCGCTGTTTCACGCCCAGCGCTACGAGCGCGCCGCCGAAGAGTTCCAGGCGGTAGCTGCGGCATCTCCCACCAACGACTACGCGTTGTTCTGTTTGGGCCGCGCCATGCAACTCCTCGGGCGCCACCGCGAAGCGTGCCGCCCCCTGGCGGTCGCCTGTTCGATGCGGCCCTCCCGCGAGGACTACCGCCTCTACCGCGACCGCGCGCGACGCGACGCCGCGCTCTCCTGAGCCTCCCGTCATCGCCTCCGCACGGGTGCCCCGGCGCGAACCATGGCGCTACCCCGATGCTATTCTCGACGGACAACTTTCGTGTCGTCGCAGCGGCGACGGCTGGCAGTACCGAAAGTGGGCGCACGCCCGCTTTTTTTTACGCCTCGTTTCAGGGAAGAGAGTCAGAAGCAGATGTCAGCAGTCCAATCGGAGATAGAGCAGCGCCTCGCCACCGCCGAGCCCGGCGTCGAGGTTCTGCTGGCCGAGACCCTCCCAAACGGCACGCTGCGCATCTTCATCGACCATCCCGAGGGGGTCACGCTCGGACTGTGCGAGCGTGTCACCGCCACGCTCGCAGATCTGCGCGAGCGCTACGCCCTGGAGGTCTCCTCGCCTGGCGTTGAGCGCCCGCTCACCAAGCCCAACCATTTCCGCCGCTTCGTCGGCCGCCGCGCACGCGTGCGCACTCGTGAGCCGCTGCTCGTCCCCGCAGGCAAGTCCTCGGGCGTTCAGAGCGCCAAGAGCTTCACCGGGGAGCTCGTCGGTGTCACCGACAGCGAGATAACCCTTGCCGCCGACGGGGGGCTCATCGCGATCCCCTACTCGGAGATCCGTCGTTCAAACCTCGTCGAGGAGTAGGAGAGAAAACCTATGTCACGCGAGATTCTGGAAGCAATGAATGCGCTTGCGCGCGAGAAGGGCATCGAGCCCGAGAAGTTGATGATCGCACTGGAGGACGCGCTGCTCTCCGCCTACAAGAAGCAGCCCGGCTCGGCCAAGTATGCGCGCGTGGAAATGGACCGCGAGACGGCAGATTTCCGCGTCATCGAACTGATAATCCCTGAGCGCCTGGAGGCGCACCTGATCGTCGAGACCATCGATGAGGGCACCGTGGTCGATCCTGAGACGGGCGAGCTGCGCGAACCGGAGGAGCCGGAAATCGACCCCGCCAAGTTCGAGCAGTACCGCGACCAGATCGACGAACGCGACGTCACCCCCGAGGACTTCGGCCGCATCGCCGCGCAAACCGCAAAGCAGGTCATCTTGCAGCGCATCCGCGAGGCCGAGCGCGACATGATGTTCGAGGAGTACCGCGACCGTGTGGGCGAGCTCATCACCGGCATCGTGCAGCAATCCGACTCCCGTTACACACTCGTACAACTACGCGAGCGCGTGGAGGCTCTGCTACCTAAGTCAGAGCAGGTCGAGGGCGAGCGCTACGACCACTCCCAGCGCATCAAGGCGGTCATCAAGGAGGTCTCTGCCTCCACCAAGGGCCCCTCGATCATCGTCTCCCGCCGCGACCCCGAGCTGATCAAGAAGCTGTTCGAGCTCGAGGTCCCGGAGATCGCCGACGGTCTGGTTGAAATCGCCAACGTCGCCCGCGAGCCAGGGTATCGCTCGAAGATCGCTGTCATCTCTCACGCCGACGGAGTCGACCCGGTCGGCGCGTGCGTGGGCCCGCGGGGCTCACGTGTGCGCATGGTCGTCTCCGAGCTACGGGGCGAGAAGATCGACATCATCCCCCACAACGACGAGCCCGCCCGCTTCGTCGCCAAGGCACTCTCACCTGCGCGTGTGCGAGAGGTGCTGGTCGATGACGAGGCCAAGCAGGCCACGGTCATCGTCCCCGACGACCAGCTGTCGCTGGCGATCGGACGCGAGGGCCAGAACGCGCGCCTTGCCGCGCGTCTCACCGGCTGGCGCGTGGACATCCGCTCGGAGACCGAGTTCGCAGCCGAGGAGGCCGAGCAGGGCTACGAGGAGGAGGAGCTGCAGGGCCGTTGCGCCGCAATCCTCTCAAACGGCCGGCGCTGCCCGAACGCCTCGCTACCCGGCTCACGCTACTGCGGCCTGGAGTCACACCAAGCGCTCGAGGGCATCGAGGGCGACAACGTCGCCGACCTCTCGCCACAGGGTGGGGGGGCCGACGCCGCAGAGCATGCCCCGCCGGTTGAGGACGCACCCGTCGAGGCCCTGGCCGAGGCGGAGGCAGAGGCTGTAGAGGCCGCCGAGGAGAAAGCGTCATAGCGCGGCACGTACCCCGGCGCCGTTGCGTCGGGTGCGGGCGCGTGGCGCCGAAGCCCGAGCTGGTGCGCTTGGCGGCGGTCCCGGCCACCGCCGGCAACGGCCGCTTCCTGGCAACTCTCGACCGCGCCGGCACCCTGCCTGGGCGCGGTGCCTACCTGTGCCTTGACACCCGCCGCGACCTCCCCAACGGTGAGTGCGCGACCCAGGCGAGCAAGCGCGGAGGCCTGCAACGCGCCTTCCGCCGCGCGGTGGAAGTACCGAGCGAACTCGCTGGGTCCCTAGAATCGCACACGAGGGTGGCGCAGCCGGACGCCAGTCCGGCAAGCCGGGCCCCTCGTCTCCCGGAGGAACTATGAGCAAGAAGCGAGTACACGAGATCGCCAAGGAGCAGGGCATGTCGAGCAAGGAGTTGCTCGAGAAGCTCAACGCTGCCGGCGTAACCGCCAAGGCCGCCGCTTCCTCCGTGGAGGAGGCCGATGCCCTGCGCGTACTCGCCAGTAACGGGGCATCCGCGACGGCGACGGCGCAGAAGCCCCCAACAGCCCACACTCCGCCCCCCAATGCAGCCAAGCAGCCCGCTCCTGACGGTAAGCCCGCCGCGCCGTCCGCGCCGTCCCCAACCACAGAGAAGGCACCGCCAACAGGTGACTCCGCGCCTGCGGGCCAACCGCCGGCGCAAGCGCCCTCGGCAGATCAAGGCACAGATGGCCAAGCCCAGGGCGAGCGGGTGCGTCCCACACGCGATTCGCGCACCGGAGAGCGCACCCCCGCCGGAGCCGGCGCGGGCGGGCGCAGACGCGTGGTGATCGACTCCCAGGCCTCCCGCCGCCAGCAGGGCGGACCCGCAAACCAGCCGGTTCGCCGTCCCCGCCGTGGCCGCCGCCGCAGGGGCACCTACGACGAGACAATCGCCCCGATCGACACCGCCGCGATGGAGGCCACCGATGAGATCCGGGTCAACTCGGGCTCCACGGTGAAGGATGTCGCCGAGTACCTCGGCGTACCAGTGCCGGAGATCATCAAGAAGCTGATGATGCTCGGCGAGATGGCCACCCTCACACAAACCCTTTCCGACGACGCGATCCAGGTGCTCGCGGGCGAATTCGACAAGCAGATCGAGATAGTCCACGCCGCCGATGAGATCGAGGTCGAACCCGTCTTCCAGGACAACGACGAGGATCTCGTCGACCGTCCGCCCGTGGTCACCATCATGGGTCACGTCGACCACGGCAAGACCTCACTCCTTGACGCCATCCGCGAGACTGAGGTAGCGGCCGGAGAGGCTGGCGGCATCACCCAGCACATCGGTGCCTACCAAGTCAAGCACGCGGGCAAGCCCATCACTTTCCTTGACACCCCCGGCCACGAGGCCTTCACAGCCATGCGTGCCCGCGGTGCCCGCGTCACCGACCTCGCGGTCATCGTCGTGGCGGCAGACGATGGCGTCAAGCCGCAAACCGAGGAGGCGATCGACCATGCCAAGGCCGCCGGGGTGCCGATCGTGGTGGCGGTCAACAAGATCGACAAGGAAGGCGCCCAGCCTGAAAGGGTGCGCACCGAACTCACCCAACACGGGCTTCAACCCTCAGAGTGGGGTGGGGAGACCGAGTTCGTGGACGTCTCCGCCAAGACTCGCGTAGGCCTCGACAACCTGCTCGACACGATCCAGCTTGTCACCGACCTCGAGGAGCTGAAGGCCAACCGCGACGCGATGGCCTCGGGCACGGTCATCGAGTCAAAGCTCGACCCCGGCCGCGGGCCGGTCGTGAGCATTCTGATCCAACGCGGCACGATGGAAGTGGGCGACGCGCTCGTGGCCGGCGCTCACTTCGGTCGTGTGCGCGCCATGCACGACTTCATGGGCACCCGTGTGAAGATGGCCGAACCCGGCGAGCCGGTCGAGGTGCTCGGCTTCGACGGCGTTCCAGAGGCCGGTGAATTCGTGCACGCCGTTGAGAACGAGCGCCGCGCGCGCCAACTCGCGGGAGAGCGCGCCAACCGTCTGAAGACCGAGGCGCTCGCGCGCCGCTCCGGGCGCAAGGTCTCACTAGAGGATGTCTTCAAGCTCGCCCAGGAAGGCACGGTCAAGGAGCTCTCGCTGGTGATTAAGGCCGACGTCGCTGGGTCGCTGGAGGCGATCGAGGACGAGATCGCAAAGCTCCCCCAAGACGAGGTGTCGGTGAACATCATCCACCGTGGCGTCGGTGGCATCAACGAGTCCGACGTGATGCTCGCCTCCGCCTCCTCCGGTTTGATCCTCGCCTTTAACGTACGCCCTGTCGGCGACGCCCGCCAGGTCGCAGAGCGAGAGGGCGTTGAGATTCGCTCCTATGCGGTCATCTACCGCGCCATCGAAGAGCTGCGCGCGGCGATGCAGGGCATGCTCGAGCCCACTGAGGTGGAGACATCGCTCGGCCAGGCCGAGGTGCGTCAGCTGTTCAGAGCCTCACGCATCGGCGTGATCGCGGGCTCACACGTCACCGAGGGCAAGGTCACGCGCGGTTCCCGCGCGCGGGTGGTGCGCGAGGGCACCGTCATCTACGACACCACGATCGCTTCGCTACGGCGCTTCAACGAGGACGCGCGTGAGGTCAGCGCGGGGTATGAGTGCGGCATCGTGCTCACCAACTTCCAGGATCTCAAGGAGGGCGACATCTTGGAGACGTACGAGACAAGTTTCCAAGAGCGCGAACTCGCCTGAGTGGATGGCTGGCATGAGGGGTTGCTCATGCAAATACCTCCAGCTCGGATGCTTCGAGGGACAGGGACGGATAGGATGAGTGCGGACCGGATGCGCCGCGTCAACGAGGCGATCAGGCAGGTAATCGGAGACGCGGTGTCCTGCGATTTGAAGGACCCGAGGGTGGGATTCGTGACCGTGACAGACGTGAGGACTAGTGCCGACCTGAGCCACGCTCGCGTGTACGTGAGTGTGCTTGGCGGGTCCTCCACACGCGAGGAGACACTCGAAGGGCTGAGCCACGCTCACGGGTATCTGCAACGACGGATCGCCGGCGAGCTACACCTCAAGCGCACCCCCACGCTCGAGTTCTCCTACGACGACACCACCGACCGCGCGATGCGCTTGGACGCGCTCATCGACTCTGAGCTCGAAGGACACGATGCGGCCGAAGCTCACGGTGAAGGGGACACCCTCGGTGGGGACTCCAGCCGAGAGGGCTCACGCGCATGAGCCAGGAGCTGACCCACACGCGTGAGCTGGTGTTGGAGCGGGTCCGCTCAGACATCGCTTTCGTTGTCGCCACCCATGAGAACCCAGATGGCGACGCGCTGGGGTCGCTGATCGGCATGCACGGTTTGCTCACCGCACTTGGCAAGGACTCGACGATGTTCATCTCAGAGAGCGACCTCCCGCTCCCGCGCGAGTACCGCTGTCCCACGCTCGAGCACGCGATCCAAGCGGCGCCGGCGGACATCGGGCAGCGCACGGTCGTGATGCTCGACTGCGGCAACATCGACCGTAACCCCGCGGCCGTCCTCCAGCACGGCGCGCATCTGCTCAACATCGACCACCACCACGACAACACACGCTTTGGCACCGTCAACCACGTGGACCCGGGCGCGTCGTGCACCGCGGAGATCGTGTGGGACCTCATGCATGGCCTGAATGTCGCGCCTACGGCAGCAATCGCCGAGGCGCTGTATATCGGCCTTGTGACGGACACCGGACGCTTCATGTACGAGAACACCGGCCCCCGCGCCCACCGCATGGCCGCAGAGCTGATTTCGGCCGGCGTGAACGTGGCACGGGTCAACAGCCGCCTGTATGAGGAAATGCCACCCGCCAAGCTCACGCTTCTCGGCATCGCCCTGGAGCGCATCCAGCGCTTCGAGGAGGGAACGCTCACGCTGGTCGCGCTTGACGCTGTCGACTTCGAGCAGGCAGGCGCCGAAGAGAGCTTCTCCGAGGGGATCGTCGATCATCTGCGCTCCGTTGCCGGGACCAAGGTGGCGGTGTTGATCCGCGAGCTCACCGCACCTGAAAGCGCCGGCAAGCGTAAGGTATCGCTGCGCGCCACCGGCGATGACATCGACGTCTCCGCGATCGCACGCACACAAGGGGGCGGCGGGCATCGGCGCGCGGCGGGCTTCTCGACAACGCTCGATGTACCTGAGCTGATCTCGTTCCTGCGCCACGAGGTGGCAGCGCAGGTGCGCAGCGCCCCCAACGGGCCGCCGGTTCCAACGCTCGCCTGAGCGAGCTCACCGTCGGAATGCCGCCGGCCTGAACATGGACGGCATCCTCTTGATCGACAAGCCCGTGGGAATCACCTCCCACGATGTCGTCGCCCGCGTCAGGCGCTCGCTGGGAGGGGCAAAGACGGGCCATGCCGGGACGCTCGACCCGTTTGCGAGCGGTTTGCTCGTCGTGCTCGTCGGCAGGGCCACGAAGTTGCAGCGCCAGATCATGGAGTTGCCCAAGAGTTATGAGACAGTCGCCGTCCTTGGGGCGAGGTCAAGCACAGGCGACTCCGAAGGGGAGATAGAGCACACCGGGCGAGTCCCCGCAGACCCGCCAGAGCTGCCGACGGGGGAGATCCGTCAGCGCCCCCCGATCTACTCGGCGATCAAGGTCAAAGGGGAGCGCGCCTACCGCAAGGCCCGGCGCGGCGAGCGGTTTGAGATGCCCGAGCGGATCGTCACCGTCACCCGCTTCGAACAGGTCTGGCGTGAGCCGGCGGAGCCCTCCGGCGACACCGAGCGCGCGGCCTACTCGATCGAGTGCTCTTCGGGCACCTACGTGCGTTCACTCATCTCAAACCTCGGCGACGCCTACTGCGAGGAGCTCAGACGCACCGCGATCGGACCCTACGACCTCTCGAGCGCAACGCCCCCTCCCCAG
>DASXNB010000039.1:0-6943 GCA_036495305.1 Solirubrobacteraceae bacterium
GGCGTGGGAAGCGGCTCATCCCGGGGCCGGCGCGCTGATCGTCGCCGGAACCGACGATGACGCGTGGCAGAGCTATCTCTCCAACACCTCCCAAAAGGCTGCCGATTTCGTGAAGGACTACCTGTGGAGCCACTCGGCCACAGGTATCGCCTACGACGGCAGCACGCGCACGTTGGCGCACTCGGGATTGGCTCAAATCTACGCCGGTAGGGACGCCGCGCGGTACTTCGGTGTGCCCTCAAGCGATCCGCGCCACCCCGATGTGTGGGGCGTGGTGCAAGTTGGTGTGGTGTACACCGGTGGCACCAAGATCGCCGAGCACGGTGGCGCCAACCCGGCGGACCGCGATGTTCCGATCGTCGTCTACGCCCCCCATGTGGTGGGGCCGGGCATCTACCACTCCTGGGTAGAGACAACACAGATCGCGCCCACCATCCTCGATCTGCTTGGGCTCGATCCAAATGCCCTCCAGGCGGTTCGGATGGAAGGCACGCAGGTACTCCCCGGCATCGACCGCCACTGATCGCGACACCAGCCGGGCGCCTCACGCGAGGCGTCCGGCTGAGTCGGAGAATCCCCATTCACCCCCTACCCGAGCCCAGTGGGCCTCTTTATCCGCAACGTCCCTTGACGGCGCCCCCCAAGCGCGCAACGATGGGATGACCCATTCCGAGAGGAGGACAACATGTCCCGCAAGATGGCTGATTGCCGGCGCTTCCCGAGCGAGTCGAACTGCTCGCTGGTGATAATCGGCGAGGAGGACGAGGTGATCCGCGCCGCCGCCGAGCACGCTTCATCGGTTCACGGACACGACGACACACCCGAGATGCGCGAGCAACTTGTGCAACTTCTGGAGCCGGCTGACGCATACGCGGCCGGGCCGCGCGCGCAGGAGTCGTTGCCCGGTTAGCCAAACGGGCTCCACACGACGTGCTCGAGGCGTCGCCGCCGCGCCTGAGCACCCGTTCGTCTGCGAACATCACTCGCCGTGTCGCTACACGGGATCTCAACCGGTAGGCGTCCTCGCGCCGCCGCCGTCTGCGCCGTTGCCCTGATCGGCGGCGCCATTTTCACGGCAGCACCAAGATCGCTTGCGCAGGGCGCCTGGGGTGGCGACACTACGCCTACCGCGGGTGCCGCACCCGGCTCAGGCAGCGGCTCGAGTGGGGCCACCGGACCCACAGGTCCTACCGGACCAACGGGTCCAACAGGTGTCGCCAAGCCGACGCCCTGCCAGCGCCCGCGCCTGCACCTGCGCTGCCCCGACTTGATCATGTCGGCGCCCTCGAAACTCCACCTCGACCGCACCACGATCCCCGGCCGTGTCTTGTTGAGGGCCACCAGCTCGATCGATAATCACGGTCAAGGGCCGCTTGAGGTGCGGGGTTGGCGCCACGGGCACAGATGGACGGTGTATCAGGCGATCTATGACCGCAAAGGCCGTGCCCATCTGTTCAAGACCCCCGCGAAACTCGTGTACAAGTACGTTCCGGGAGAACGCTACGGCTATGGCACGATCGGAGCCTTCAGCTACTGGAAGTTCGAACACGCAGCCGCCTTCCAGCTGTGGTCGATCAACGCTCGCCACAAGGCCTTAAGGCTGGTGAGGACGAGCCCCAAGGTGGATTACTGCCTGCGCGACCTCTTCCACACCTTCCCTTCTCCCCGCTCGCCGAGCCAACCCGTGTACCCGGCGTGCAACCAAAATCCACACATCAAAAGCGACGTGCTGGGCACGTCGGTCGGATGGACCGATTCCTACCCCTACGAGTACCCCGAGCAGTGGATTGACGTGACGGGTTTGCGCGGGAAGTTCGCCTACGTGCAGATAGCCGATCCCGACAACCTCCTGTTCGAGTCAAACCATCACAACGACATCTCCGAGACTTACGTGCAACTGCCCTCAGGTCGTGTGCTCGGTCAGCGGGTGGCGGTTCGGTCTCCCTGAGACAGGCTGTTCGAGCGACTGGCTAGGATGATCTCGATGCGCGCCGCGATGATCTACGAGACTGGAGGCCCCGAGGTCCTGAAGATCGAGGAGGTCGAGCGGCCCGAGCCCGCTGAGGGCGAGGTGTTGGTGAGGGTGTGCGCGGCGTCGGTAAACCCGATCGACTGGAAGATCAGGAAGGGTTTCCGCGAAATGCCATTGCCGGCGCTACTCGGCAACGACGTGTCGGGCGTCGTGGAGCTCTCGCGCGCACCCGGGTTCGCGGCGGGCGACGAGGTGTTCGGTATAGCCGCGAAAGGCGCATACGCCGAGTACGTGACGGTTGCCGCCGATGCGATCGTGGTGAAGCCGGCCGCAATCAGTCACGAGCAGGCGGCGGCGATACCGGTTTCGGGAATGACCGCCTGGCAGGCGTTGTTCGACCATGGCGGTTTGCAATCCGGACAGACCGCGCTGATCGCGGGAGCCGCCGGAGGGGTAGGGCATTTCGCGGTGCAGTTCGCAAAGCACGCGGGCGCCCACGTGATCGGGACGGGTTCCGCGCGCAATAGGGAGTTCGTGCTCTCGCTCGGGGCGGACGAGTTCCTGGACTACACGCAGGTGGATGTCGCCGAGGCGGCAAGCGACGTGGACGTGGCCTTTGACACGGTGGGTGGCGCCACCACCGAGCCTCTGCTCTCCACGCTCCGCCCTGGTGGAGTCCTCGTGACGATCGCCAACGCGCCGCCTACAGAGGCGGCCGGTGCGCTCGGCGTGCGCGCGGCACTTATGTCGATGGACATCCACTCCGAGCAGTTGACGGAGATCGCCGAGCTGGTCGCAAGCGGCGCCGTGCGTGTGGAGATCGCCGCGACCTTCCCGCTCGCCGGCATCGCCGAGGCGCACGCTCTCAGCGAGGCGGGTCACACGCGCGGGAAGTTGATTCTCGCGCTCGCCGCGTCTCAACCCTAGTCGTCGGCGAGCGCGCGCAGCACGTCGAGCTTGGCCGCCCGTCGCGCTGGCAACTGCGCGGCGATGAGCCCGGCAAACGCGGCAACCACCAGCAGCACGACGAGCGTGCCGACGGGAAACGACTGCACATACCCCGACCCCGAGAGCGTGAACGTGGTGATGAGCACCGCCCCTACCACCCCGATGACCAAACCGAATACCCCACCGATGAGTGCCGTTATGACCGACTCGTAGCGAATCATCTGGCGGATCTGGCGGCGGGAGGTGCCGATTGCGCGCAGCATCCCGAGCTCGCGGGTGCGCTCGTAGATGGAGAGGATCAAGGTGTTCGCGATGCCAAACAGCGACACGATCACCGAGAGAGCCAGCAGCACGTAGATGAGCGCCAGCAGCGTGTCGATCTGTTTGGCCTGGTCTTCCTTGAACTGCTGGGCGGTGCGAGAGCGCGCTTGTGGGAAATCCGCTGCGAGCATCTTGTCAACGGCCGGTTGCACCTGTGCGTTGGTGGCGCCCTTCGCGTATGACACGAAGTTGAGCGCGTCGTCGCGCTGACCGAACGCCGTTCGTGCGAGTGGGAGCGAGATCGTGAGGTTGCCGAACAAACGTGCGTTGTCCTGGACGATCCCGAGGATCGTCAGCCGCACGTGCTGGTCGGTGGGGGTGAGTACCGTCACGATCTGGCCCACCTTCAGTTTGCGCTTGCTCGCGTAGGACTTCGTTACCACCGTGCCGCTGTTGCCAAGCGCGAGCAGGGTGGCGTTCGAACCCTGCTTCCATTCCACGCGATACATGGGCGTGAAGGTGGATGGCTGGATGGCGGTGATGGTGGCGTTGCTCGAGCTTCCGTGCAGCCTCCCTACGGTGAACGCGATCGGGGTGACGCTCGCCACTCCCGGCACTCCTCGTAGCGCGGGCGCCACGAGCGCGGGGATGCTCGCTTCATTACGGGCCTGTGAGTTCTCCACGATCAAATCGCCCGCGAAGGAGCGGCTCACCGCCTGGTCGATGGTTGCCTTTGTGCCATCGGCCAACACCGCCACGAGCGTCACCAGTGCCAACCCCACGGTCAGTGCCGCGGCGGTGCTCAGGGTGCGGCCGGGCTGGCGGATCGAATTCTCTTGGGCAAGCTTGCCGGTGATCCCGCGCCAGCTCACCAACCCGCCGATGATCTTCGCCAGGCGGCGGGTGAGCCGGTACTGCGGGCCGTGCTTGCGCTGGCGCAAACGCACGTAGAGCACCACCAGCCCGATAGCGGTTATGAGCGCGATCGTGCCGAAGCTGTCGTGCTGGATGAGCGCCACGACGAGTCGAATCAAGATCAGCCCGAGCAGGATCGGCACCGCGTGGCGCCCGCGCGTGAGGGGCGTGCGGCGCGGTATCTCAACCCCCTCGCGCATCGCCGCGAGCGGCGGCACACGGGTCGCGCGGATCGCTGGGGCGAGGCCGGCGAGCAGAGTGACGACGATCCCCACCAGCAGCGACACCACAATCGTGCGTGTCTCCACGACCGTGCCGTTGCTCGGGAGGTCAGCGCCGAAGGCCTTGAACAACTGGTTGAGCGCCGGCGCGAGTGCAATGCCGCCGAGCAAACCGAGCACTCCCCCGACGACACCCAGCATCAGCCCTTCGTACACCACCGAGCGCATGATCTGACCGCGCGAGCCACCGATTGTGCGCAGGAGGCCGAACTCGCGCGTGCGCTGCGCCACCGTGATGGAGAAGGTGTTGAAGATGATGAACGCCCCAACCACAAGCGATACGTAGGCGAATACCAACAAGAAGGTGCGCAGGAAACTGAGGTTTTCTTCGAGGTCTGAGGTCTCCTTTTTGGCCTGTTCTGAGCCGGTGCGTACTTCCACGGTGCTGGGAAGCGCCACGCGGATGCGATTGCGCAGTTCGCCCGGCGTGACGCCCGCCTTGGCAGAGACGCTGATCTGGTCGAAACGGCCCGGCTCGCCCACCACGCGCTGGGCCTCCACGGGTATGAGCAAGGCAGCCCCCGCGCCCCCGAAGGACTGCCCCCCGCCGAACTTGGTGATGCCCACGATCGTGTAACGCTTGGCGGGAGCAGAACCCGCCACGATCATCTGCTCGCCGAGCTTCAATTTAGCCCTCTCAGCGGTGGCTTCGTCGATCGCTACCTCGCTCGCCGTGCTCGGGAAGCGGCCATGGACAACGGAGAACGACTCGAAGTGGGGTGGTGAGAGCGACGCCACGAACGCCGGCGCCCCCCCGGTGGTGAGGCGTTTGCCTTGCACGTTCAGGAACGTTCCCGGCGCGAAGATCGAGCCCTCCGCTTCGGAAACGCCCGGTGTGGCGCGTACGCGCGTGAGCATTTCCTGCGTCACGGGAGAGGTTTCCGAGCGTGCCTGGTTCCCAAGCGCTTGCGTGGGCGTGATCACCACGTCGTGGCCACGGTTGGCAGTTTGGAAGATCCCCGCGAATGAGTTGTTGATCGTGTCGGTGAGCACGTAGGTGCCCGCCATCAACGCCACCCCCAGCGCGATGGCGATGCCGGTGAGCAGCACTCGCAGCTTGCGCTGCACGAATCCGCGCAGGACCAGGGTGAACATCAACCCACCTTCGGTGGATCGATGGTGGAGGGTGTGGCGGTGGGCATCAGCCCACCGACTTCATCAAGTCCAGCGTTAGCTCTGTGGTGAGCGCCTCGCCGTCGTGCACTATGCGGCCGTCGGCGAGCAGCAGCAGCCGGTCGGCGTAGGAGGCGGCGTGGGCGTCGTGGGTGACCATCACCACCGTCTGCCCGAAATCGTCGACCGCGTGGCGCAGCAACGCGAGCACGTCGCCGGAAGCCTTGGAGTCGAGGTTGCCGGAGGGCTCGTCGGCGAACACCACCGCGGGCCGGGAGATGAGCGCGCGGGCGACCGCCACCCGCTGCTGCTGGCCGCCTGACATCTCGGCGGGACGGTGGGAGAGGCGGTCACGAATGCCCACCGTGTCGACCAGCCGGTCAAACCATTCGCGGTCGGGCTTGCTTCCTGCAATGGAGAGTGGCAGCAGGATGTTCTCTTCGGCGTTCAGCACCGGCAGCAGGTTGAACGTTTGGAAGATGAAGCCGATCTTCTCCCTGCGCAGCTGTGTGAGCTTGCGGTCGTCTAGCTCAGTGATGTCAACTCCAGCGACGCGCACGACCCCCGAGGTTGGGCGGTCGAGGCCCGCAAGGACGTGCATGAGCGTCGACTTGCCTGAGCCCGAGGGGCCCATGATCGCCGCGAAGCGACCGGCTGGGAAGTCAAGCGTAAGGTCAACTAGCGCATCCACCGTGGTGTCGCCTTCGCCGAAGCGGCGGGAGAGGCTCTCGGCCTCCACCAGCGTGGCCGCTCCGTTTTGCTCGCCCGCGAGTGCCATCCAACCGCCAGTCTAGGAGGAGTTATCCGCATTGACCGTGCCTGCGCAATGATTGCGCCATGTCATCGCCCCCCGAGCTCGCTTTGACGGCGCCATTTGCGGGTGTGGTGGTGGACATTGCGCAACCCTCGGACCGGCAGGTGCGCGCGGGCGCCGTGCTCGTGGTGTTGGAGGCGATGAAGATGGAGCACGAGGTACTCGCTGAGGCCGATGGCGTGGTTTCCCGCGTCGAGGTGGCGGTCGGCGATGCCGTAGGCCAGGGGGATGTTCTTCTCGTGATGGTGGGGGCGGTGCGCAACGGTGCGGGCGGGGTGGAGGATCGGGCCTCAGTTGGTGACGATGCGCCGGTGCCGGCCGCGGGGGATGTTCGCGCCGACGTGAAGGCTGTGTGTGAGCGCCACGCGCTCGGCCTCGACACGGCGCGCCCGGAGGCTGTGGAAAAGCGCCGCGAGCGCGGACGGCGCACGGCGCGCGAGAATCTGGCCGACCTCGTGGACGAGGGGACGTTCGTAGAGTACGGACCTCTGATCTTCGCCGCCCAGGAGCGCCGTCGTACGCGCGAGGAGCTGATCGCGGCCACCCCCGCCGACGGCTTGGTTGGAGGAGCGGGCGAGATCGAGGGGAACCCTTGCGTGGCGATGTCCTACGACTACACCGTCCTTGCGGGTACCCAGG
>DASXNB010000040.1:0-93963 GCA_036495305.1 Solirubrobacteraceae bacterium
GCCGCTCTAGAGCGGCGCAAACGAGTCCTTCGTTACATCGTTGCCGCCGTCGACGAAGGCAGCACGGCCTCCAAAAGCGCCGGTCTGCCCCCTCTCACGGCAGAGGGAGTCGTCGGCGGCGTTCTGTCGGTCATCCATGCCCGCCTCCTCGACCATCCGGACTCGCTCGTGGAGCTCGTAGGACCGCTCATGGGCATGGTCGTGCTGCCCTATCTTGGCGCCGCCGCCGCGAACAGGGAGCTGGAGCGCCCAGCTCCGCCACGCGACAATCCACGGTCCCCCAGCCCCGCCAATCCGCTGCGTGGTCTGGAGATACGCCTCACCTATCGCACCGTCTGTGTCCTCACGTCCATCGCCGCCAACCCCGGTTGCTCCAACCGGGCGGTCGCGCATGCCGCCAACATCGACGATCAAGGCCAGGCCTCGAAGCTGCTCACTCGCCTGACAAAGCTAGGGCTGATCGAGAACAGCAAGGCCGGTCTCGCGCGCGGCGGCCCCAACGCTTGGGTGCTCACCGAGAAGGGGGTGGAGGTCGAGGCGGCTGTCGGCTCATACGCGATCGACTCGCCTACTGTCTCCTCGACGACCTGAGGTTCGCCTACCATCACTACAGTGCTCGGCCCTTCAAGACCGCTCCCGCGTGTGGGAGTGCCTGTTCGCATAAAGCACTTTGGCGGGCTCGTCGAGTCTGGCACGGTTCTCACCGTCGAGGACGACGGCCGGCGGCTCAGTGTTCGTGGCGAGGACGGTGAACCTCACGAGTTTGCCCTCAGCCAGAAAAGCGCTTGCTTCGTCTCAGCCGAGGATGCCCACGGGCCGCGTTTGGAGATTCTGGCCGAACCCTGATCGGCGACTGGAGTCGATCAGCGAGATGCGCTGACGCAAGGCGAGCCCTCTCCCAGGCAGATCCCCGTCGCATCTGCAGTGGGGCCTACGGCGCTTGCACATCCGGGAAGTGCTCTTCGCAATGCTCGCGCAGCACGCCACGCACCCAGGCTCGCTCCTCGGAACTTGCCACGCGCAAGCGCGCCACCAACTCCTTCTGGCGTTCAGTGGACGCCCCCGCGATCGTCCAGCCCACCACCAACCGCTCAAACAGCAGCTCCACACCGCGCTGCCACACGTCCTCCTGTGTAGCCGCCGCGCTGCCAGCCACCCCGGACATGTTTTCGGCATACTCGCGCCGCGCGCCCAACGTGAGCGAGCCACGCAGAGTGAGTACGTTGCCGTGCTCGTCGGTGTAGTCAACCGTAGGCGCTCTCACCTCGCCGGGCGCCCCCTCCTTTGCACGCAAGCGGCTGCGCCTACCCACGCTTGGCCACCTCCCGCTCGCGCGCTTGGCTCCTGCCGTACATACCTTGCCCTTCTTGCCTTAATCTCCAGCCGCGCGTCGGTCGCTACTACATCGTCTCCGCGGCCTTCAACAACTGCGAGCGCACATCTCCGGTCACCGGGTTCGCGTGCCCCGGCCACGCCGCCGCGGGCTCCATTTCGGCCAACTTGCGAATGCTTGCCTTGGCCTGCTCGGTGTCGTAGTTATAGGTCGGCTCTGGCACGTGCGGTGGGCAGCTCCTGCCCCACATTTCAAGCGTGTAGAAGCAGTCGCTCACGAGCGCCAAACGGTCGGATTCCCTCCACAACCCGATCTGCCCGGGAGCGTGGCCGGGGAGGTGGATCACCTTGAACCCCGCCACCTCATCTCCCTCGGAGAGGGTGTCTGAGATCTGCACCGGCCCGTTGTCCCACGCCCAGCGGTGCATCGCGCGGTGGATCTGCCGTTGCGGTGTGGGCAGCGTCGAGAGGCCCTCAGGCCAGTAGCGAAAGCCCCCGCTCCCTTCCGCGTCCTGCACCTCCGCGGGATGGCACAGCACCGGCACACCCAGCGCCGGCGCCACGCCTCGGTGGTCTGTGTGGCCGTGACCGAGCACCACTCGCTTGATCCCACCCAACTTCGCCCCGGCGCTCGCCACCGCGCGCACCATCGTCTTCGCGCCCGCGTCGTACATGGTCACTCCGCCAACGCTCGCGTCCTCGATCAGGTACACGTTGCAACGTCCCGGCTGACCCTGCACCACCCACACACCCTCCGCCACCAGCTTCGCGCCCGGCGCCGACATGGCCGTCACCTTGGTCTTCACGTTGAAGACGCCCCGCAAACCCTGCTCAGCGGGGCTGCCCTGGGGCGGCATCAACCCGATCTGGCGCGCCACCTCCATCCCGTCGGAGAAGGCGTCGTTTGCCTGCACCTTCCCGTCGCGCACGGTGAGCACGTCCACGCCTTCGAGTTTCAGCGGATGGCCTGTCGGCGCCACGCCGCTCAGCCCTCCCGGCCCCGCGAACGTGCCGGTCAAAGTCCAGTGCACCGCACATCGATCGCCCTCGGTAGTGGTCTGCGCCACCTCCATCTCCATATCAGGCATCGCGTCCAGCAAACTCCCGATGAATTCCCGCACGCCCTCGGGCGCCGTCACGTCCACCTGCCCGCGCACGTACTCGCGTCCGCCCTCCGCCCACAACGCCACTGCCGCGTCGAGGTCGCGTTCCTTGATCGCCTGGAAGTAGTTCCGCGCCACCGTCTCGGTGTCGCTCTTGGCCGAGCCGCTCTTCTTTGTCGTCGCTCCGCCGCCTGTGCCCTTCAGGGTGCTTGTGCCCTTCAGGGTGCTAGGGGCATGGATGTTCGCCGCCGCCTCTTTCACCTTGGCGGCCGCCTGGCCCGATTGCGCCTTTGCTCCGTCGTCGTCCGCCATCTCTTCTCTCCTCGAAACTCGCCGCCGTTCTCAATGAGTCTACGGCCCCTCTCATACCCGAGCCATCCCCTCGCTAGTAGTCTGCTCGCCGGTGACCGACCCGGCCCGGAAACGCGAGCTTGGACGTGGCGAGCGCGTGCTCCCCGGCGTCTTTCGCCTGCGCCTGCCCCTTCCTTGGCCCGGTGTGCCCCACGGCAACGCCTGGGCGGTGAAGGCGGGCGAGGGCATCGTCCTGTTCGACACCGGCTATCACGAGTCTCCGCACGACGGTGAGCCCGGCTCGATCGTCCAGCTCGAGCGGGCACTTGCCATGTGCGGCTTCACCGTGGAGGACATCCGCCTCGTCGTCTGCACCCATGCCCACTCAGACCACTACGGCCAGGCCGCCACCATCGTCAAACGCGCCGGCTGTGAGCTGTGGATGCACCCCAAATACGAGCACATGTCCATCGGTGAGCAGGACCCCGATGCCGCCTTGGAACGCCGCATCGAGGTCGCCCGCCAATCCGGTGTCCCCGAGGAGCCGCTGCGCCGCTTCGCCGAGGAGCGCAAAAGCCACGAATCGGGTATCTCCGCGGTCATCGCGCCCGACCGCGAGCTGCTCCCCGGCGTCGTCGTCAACACCGACCTCGGTCCCTTTACGGTGCATGAGACCCCCGGACACGCCCCCTCGCACGTCTGCCTCTTCCAACCCGAGCGCCGCCTTCTTGTCTCCGGCGACCACCTGCTGGGGCGCATCTCCCTCTTCTTCGACTATGGCTATTCGCCCGACCCGGTCGGCGAATTCCTCTCCTCTTTGGATGTGGTGGAACGGCTCGGCGCCCGCCTCTGTCTCCCTGGCCACGGTCGCACGTTCACCGACGTGCGCGCCCACATCGACGGCAACCGCACCCTTGTAGCCGAACGCCTGGAAAGGACGCAAGCCACGCTCGCGCACACCCTTTCGGGCGCAAGCGTTCCACTCACCGTCTTCGAGATGATCCCCCGCATCTACAACGACGAGCTCGCCACCCACGGTGGACCGTGGCTGTTCACCGAGACACTGGCGATGCTCACTCATCTAGAGGCGCTGGGGCGCGTACAGCGCCTTCCAGGCGACACCGAGCGGTGGACGGTCGCACGGCACGCGGCGGCGTAGGCCCTTTGGGCCGGAGCCTCCCCAAACCTTGACACAGCTGTGTTAGGCTTCTGCGATGCGGATAGATGAGCTGCTCGCCAGACCGGAGCCGGTCTTCTCATTTGAGTTCTTCCCGCCCAAGACCGAGCAGGGCGAGCAGAACCTCTACACCGCCCTCTCTGAGCTGCGCACACTCGAGCCCTCCTTCGTCTCGGTCACCTACGGCGCCGGCGGCTCCACCCGCGCCAAGACGATAGAGATCGTCAAGCGCATCAAGGACGACTACCAGTTGGAGGCGATGGCCCACTTCACGTGCGTTGGCGCCACCGTCCCGGAGCTTCGCTCCACACTCGACGAGATGTCAGCGGTGGGCATCGACAACGTGCTCGCGCTGCGCGGCGACCCCCCCGCGGGCGAGGAGAACTGGGTCAAGACCGACGGCGGTCTCGAGTATTCACGTGAACTCGTCCACCTCATCAAAACCGACTACCCCTTCGCCGTCGGCGCGGCCTGCTTCCCCGAGACCCACATCCATGCGCTCTCTCCCCAGGCCGACATCGACTACTTGGCCGAGAAGGTCTCCGGTGGCGTCGATTTCCTCATCACCCAGCTCTTCTTCGACAATTCTCTCTACTTCGACTTCGTTGACCGCGCCCGCGCCGCCGGTATCGACATTCCCATCATCCCCGGCATCCTCCCAATCACCCAGATCAACCAGCTCGAGCGCATGACCAAGATGTGCGGCGCCTCCATCCCCGAGGGCTTGCGTCGCGAGTTGCATTCCCGCGAGGACTCCCCCGAGGCTGTCATCGACTTCGGCGTCGCCCACGCCACTTTGCAGTGCGCCGAGCTCTTGGCCGCCGGCGCCCCCGGCATCCACTTCTACACGCTCAACCGCTCTCCGGCAACGCGCGCGATCTTGGGCGCCTTGAAGCTCGCCCGCCCGTGGGAGAAGGCTCCCTACGCCACGTCGATCTCGAGCGCCTCCGCTACGCGCGGCGTCCCATCCGCCGCCTCGTAGCGCACGTCCACCGAGTCGTCCTGTTTGTAAGTCCCCACGCCCCAAGCCCCAAGCAGCCAGCGGCGCTTTGAGATCTTGTCCTTGCGCAGCTCCCGCTCGAACATCAGCGTGCGTCCCTTTGCCTGAAAGTGCTCTCCCTCGCGCTGCGCCACCCCATTGACGAATACCTCGTAGGGCTCCCTCACCTCGTTTGGGAGTTTCACGATCGACCTTGCCACCCTCCGGATTATGAAGCCTTGGCCGGTCTTGTCTTGGTGGGCTGAGGGGAGGTGGTTCTCTTTTGGGGTGACTCGCGCGCGCGTGGTCTACTTAACAAGGCAGTCCTCTTAAAGACGCCGCGCACGCGCGCGAGTCACCCGTTTGCGAACACATCCGCCCGCACCCGTCCGTACGCTGCTCGGGTGAGCCACATCGAGTACACCGTCCGCCGCTCCTCCCGTGCCCGGCGGGTGAGGGTCAACGTTCGTGCCCACACACAAGTCGAGGTCGTGCTCCCTTCGCGTGCCCCTGAGCGGGCCGCCGCCGCGGCTGTGCGTGAGCTCGCCCCGTGGATAGAGAAGCGGCTCTCGGAGGGGCGCCGCACACTCGCGCATGTTGCCGAGAGAGCGGGCAGTGTGCCCTATCTCGGTGTCCCGCTACTGCTCGTCTCGCAGCCGGGCCGCACGCGCGCCCACCGCAAGGGCGACACCCTGCTCGTGCCCGAGGGGGATCACCGTCCCGCTGTCGAGCGTCTCTACCGCCGGCTCGCCCGGCAGGAGGTCGCTGCCCGCCTCGACGCCGCCGTCACGCAGATTGGCGCCTCATACGACGGCCTCTCCATCCGTGCGCAGAGCACCCGCTGGGCCTCCTGCTCCTCCTCTGGTGCAATGAGCTTCAACTGGCGTCTTCTGCTCGCACCCGCACCGGTGCTCGATTACGTGGTCTGGCATGAGGTTTGCCACCTCGAGGTTCGCGACCACTCTCCCCGCTTCTGGGCGCTGGTCGAGAGTCGCTACCCCGGCTGGCACACCCAGCGCGATTGGTTGCGGCGCTATGGGGCGACTCTGGTGCTCTAGCCGCGCCCACCGATCGGCACGTACTCCCGATCGCGCGCGCCCGTATAGATCTGGCGTGGCCGGGCGATCTTCTGCTCTGAGTCCTGCACCATCTCCAACCACTGCGCGATCCAACCGCTGGTGCGCCCGATCGCGAACATCACCGGGAACATCGCCACCGGTAGTCCCAACGCCTCGTAGATCAACCCCGAGTAGAAGTCCACGTTGGGGTAGAGCTTGCGCGAGGTGAAGTAGTCGTCGTCGAGCGCCCGCTTCTCGAGCTCGGTGGCGATCTCAAGCAGCGGGCTCTTCCCGCGCACCTCAAACACCGCGTCGAGGTGCTTGCGGATGATACGCGCGCGGGGGTCGTAGTTCTTGTACACCCGGTGCCCAAAACCCATCAACCGCTCGTTGCCCGCCTTGACGCTCTCCAGGAAGCCGGGGATGTTCTCAACGCTCTCGATCCTGCGCAACATCCGCAATGCCTGCTCGTTCGCGCCCCCGTGCAGTGGCCCGTACAGCGCCGCCACGCCCCCGGCCACCGCCGAGTAGGGGTCCACCTGGGTAGAGCCAATTGACCGCACCGCGCTGGTCGAAGCGTTCTGTTCGTGGTCGGCGTGCAATATGAACAGCACGTCAAGCGCTCGCTCCAGCCTTGGATCGGGCTGGTACTTCAGCTCGGTCATCTTGTACATCATCCCCAGGAAGTTCCCCGCGTAGGCGAGGTCGTTGTCGGGATAAACGTAGGGCTGGCCCATGTTGTGGCGGAAGGCAAACGCCGCCAGCGTGGGCATCTTCGCGAGCAGTCTGATGATCTGGATCGCCCGCACATCTTCGTCGTGGATCTGATTCGCGTCGGGGTAGAAGGTCGAGAGCGCCCCCACCGAGGCCACCAGCATCCCCATCGGGTTGGCGTCGTAGCGGAACCCTTGCATGAAGTCCTTCACATTCTCGTGCACGAACGTGTGGATCGTGATCTCGTGTACCCACTCGTCAAGCTGTGCCTGCGTGGGCAGCTCGCCGTGGATCAGCAGGTAGGCCACCTCCAGGTAGCTCGACTGCTCGCACAGCTGCTCGATCGAATATCCCCTGTGCTGGAGGATCCCGGCGTCGCCGTCGATGTAGGTGATCGAGCTTCTACACGACGCCGTGTTCGTGTACGCCGGGTCGTAGGCCATCAGCCCGAATTCGCTCTCATCCACCTTGATCTGGCGCAGGTCCATCGCCCGCACGGTCCCGTCGGTCACGGGCAGCTCGTAGGTCTTGCCCGTACGGTTATCGGTCACCGTCAGGGTCTCTTGGCCAGCCCCGCCTGCGCCCTCCGGGGTGTCCCCCGCCGTGGGGTTGACGCCGCCAGTAGTCGCATCTCGTGTCTGTGTCTCGGCGCCCATTGTTCCTCCAGTCCGCTTTCGCTCTGTCTGTCCTCGATTATGCGACACACGGGCTCTCAACCCGTCGGCAACTTGTGAAGAGGCCGGTGTCCGTGCGTCAACGCTGGCTCAACCGGCCGCGCGCGACCGCGGCGCGCACGCGCGCCGGTGGCGCGAGTTGGGGCTCTCCATGCGGTCCCCTCCTCGGCGAACGTGGAAGGCGAGCGCGCGGGTGGTGGGGATGCAGCGGGCCTGGTCGCGGTCCGATCCCCCCGTCCTCGCCCAGGGTCTCCTCCGGTGTCTGTCGCACAGCCCACCGCACGATCAAGAAGAGAGCCACAATCGGGATCTTCAAAATCACCATCAACCAGATGAACGTCCAAGCATCCACTCCTGATTGATCGTATACCCGCCTTCCGGCGGGCACAAGCGGAGGTGAGTTGATCCGAGTCTCGGGCAGCTGCGAAGAACCCCCAACGATGCCCGGCAGCTAGGGGCAGCCACCCGAGAACGTGAGGGTCCAATGACTACCGATACAAGCCTCCTTGACCACTCTGACAGTGCGCTCGAGAGCGCCCAAGCCACGAGTGGCCTCAACCGCTCGCAGTTCCTGCGCAACGGCGCCAAGGGCGGGATCGCGCTCGTCGCCGGGGGCACGATGCTGGGTCAAGTCACCGGCATCTCCTTTGCCTCCTCCGGCGGCGTCAGCGACAACTCGACGTTGCAAGCCGCCTATGCCGCCGAGAGCCTCGCCGTATTCGTGTACTCGGCGATCATCAAGAACTTCCACTCCTTCAAGCACCCCAAGCTCAAAGACCTCGACTACTTCAAGGCGGCGCTCAAAAACGAGCAAGACCACAAGGCCTTTCTCGGAAAAGCGCTCGCCTCGAAGACTCCCACGGGGCTTCAGCTGAAGATCCCCTCGAGTGCCCTCACGAGCGGGCACGCGCTGCTGAAGACGGGTGTGGCGCTCGAGACCGCATTCGTGCAGACCTACCTGGGAGCGGTGGAAACGCTCAGCTCCGCCGAACTGAAGACAATCGCGGCGAAGGTGGCCACCAACGAGGCCAGCCACCTCAGCTTCATCATGGATCAGTTCAGCGGCAACGCCGTGCTCCCCTCACTGCCCGCCACCGGCACGGTCCCCGACGCCGCCAAAGCACTCTCCCCGTTCATCCCCAACCTCCTGCCGCGTCTGGAAGCCGCCGGTTTCCCCCACGCCTAGCGCGTCCGCCCAGGGAGGGGGGTCGCCCCACGCGGCCTCCCTCCTCCCGGTCGATCCGTCCTTCAGCCGCGTAGCTGAAGCGGGGCGCCGCTGAACTGCGTGATCTCGCGTAGCTGCGCCACGCGGGCATGAATCTCATCGCCCGTGAGCCGTTCGATGCGCTCGGTGCCGAACTCCTCCACGTTGAAGGATGCGAGGGCGGTGCCGTGCGCCATCGCGCTACGCAGCATCTCGTCGGAGAGCTCCTCCTCCGCCTGTGCCCTGTGGGGTAGGTGGGCGGCGATGTAACCCACGAACCCCCCCGCGAAAGTGTCGCCGGCACCGGTGGGGTCGACCACATCCTCCATCGGGTAGGCAGGGAGTGCGAAGAAGCCCCCGTCTGTGACTAGCGCCGCCCCGTACTCGCCCTGCTTGGCCACGATCACACTCGGCCCGCGGCCGCTATCGGAGGCTTTCCAAGAGAGGATCTCGCGCGCGGCCGACACGAGGTTGGGCTTGCCCGTGAGTTGGCGCAACTCCGCGTCGTTGAGGATCAGGCAGTCAACGCTCTCGATTGCCTCCACCAACTTGTCCTTGGCGATGTCGATCCACAGATTCATCGAGTCGAGCGCCACAAAGCGCGCGTCGGGGAGTTGCGCGCGTACCTCCAACTGCAGGTCGGGGAGGATGTTCGCCAGGAACAGCACATCGCTTTCCTTCGAGCTCTCAGACAGCTTTGGCTGGAAGCCCTCGAACACGCCAAGCTGCGTGTCGAGGGTCTCGCGCGAGTTGAGGTCCCATCCGTACTCGCCCCTCCAGAAGAAAGTCTTTCCCCCAGCAATGCGCTCCACGTCTGACACGTCAACGCCACGGCTACGCATCACATCGAGCTCTCCCTCGCCGAAATCGTCACCCACGGGCCCCACCACCCTGACCTCCTCGAAGAATGAGGCCGCCAGAGCGAAGTGCACGGCCGCCCCCCCGAGCATCCGCTCGCGCTCCCCAAACGGGGTCTTCACGGCGTCGTAGGCGATCGATCCGACAACGGTTATTGGCATGCGCGAGACCCTATAGCCTCAAGGTCAATGCGTGCCATCCAGATCACAGAGTTCGGCGGCCCGGAGGTGCTGAAGCTCATCGAGTTACCCACGCCTGAGCCCGCGGCGGGGGAGGTGTTGATCCGTGTCACCCGCGCGGGGATCAATTTCGCCGACACCCACACCCGTACCAATTCCTATGTGCAGAAGGCCACGCTCCCGCTGGTTCCTGGCGGAGAGGTGGCGGGGGTTGTTGTGGAGGCGCCGGGCAACGCCCCCGTGAAGGCGGGCCAACGCGTGGTGGCGCTCACGGGCGATGGGGGGTACGCCGAGTACGCCACCGCCCCCGCCGAGCGTTGCTATCCGATCCCCGACGACCTCGACGATGGAACGGCGGTTGCGCTCACGATCCAGGGGCTCACCGCCTGGCACCTCTATCGCACCGCCGCCCGCGTGGCCGAGGGCGAGTCGGTGGTGGTGCACTCCGCCGCCGGAGGCGTCGGTTCTCTAGCGGTGCAGCTCGGCCGTCCGCTGGGCGCGGGAAGGGTGATCGCCACGGCTTCAAGCGCCGAGCGGCGCGAGCTGGCACTCTCGCTGGGCGCCGACGTCGCCATCGACCCAGATCCGGAGGGGCTCACCGAGCGCTTGCTGCAGGCCAACGGCGGCAGCGAGGTGGATGCCATCTTCGATATGGCCGGTGGGGAGACCTTCGAGCGCTCCTATCGCGCGCTCGCCCATTTCGGACGGATCGTCGTGTGCGGCATCTCCTCGCAACAGCCCAACGAGATCCGCACCGGCTCGCTCTTGCGCCACTCACGCACCGTGGCCGGCTTCTACCTCTTCCACTGCCTCGAGCGCCCCGAGATGGTGACCGGAGCGCTGGCCGAGTTGTTCGCGCGCGCCGCCAGCGGTGAGTTGCGTGTCGTCGTGGGCGACACCTATCCACTCGAGGACGCCGCTCAGGCCCATGTCGATCTACGCGAACGGCGCACCACCGGCAAGCTGCTGCTCGATCCCACTTATCTGGGCCCCCCCAGCAGTCCGCGCGCGGCGGATGGCCCTGAGCACGTAAGCTCCCTTCGCGCATGACCAAGACCTTTGCCGAGCTCGGCCTCACCGAGAACACGCTGCAAGCTCTGCGCGATGTCGGCTACGAGTCACCCTCCCCGATCCAGGAGGAGGCGATCCCGCTGCTGCTGGAAGGCCGCGATGTGATCGGCCAGGCACAAACCGGCACCGGCAAGACGGCGGCCTTTGGGCTGCCCATCGTGCAGTACGTCGACCCCTCAGAGCTTGAGGTGCAGGCGCTCGTGCTCACCCCCACGCGGGAGCTCTGCATCCAGGTGACCCAAGCTCTACGTACCTACGGCGCCCACAGCGGGGTTGACGTGGTGGCGGTGTTCGGGGGCGCTCCGATTCGAACCCAGCAGGCGCAACTGCGCGCCGGTGGCCACATAGTGGTGGGCACCGTGGGACGCGTGCTCGACCTCATCTCGCGCAACTCGATCGTGCTGCACGACTGCCGCTTTGTGGTGCTCGACGAGGCCGATGAGATGCTCGACCTCGGCTTTTTGGAGGACGTCGAGAAGATCCTCTCCATGACCCCCTCCGGGCGCCAGACCGCACTCTTCTCGGCGACGATGCCCCCGCCGATCCGCAAACTCGCCGATAAGTACATGTACGAACCGGAGATCGTCCAGGTCCAGGCCACCACGCTCACTATCGACACCGTCGCCCAATTTCAGCTCCCGGTCGAGACCAAGGACAAGCCTGCGAAGCTCATCGAGGTGCTCAAGGCGGAGCGGCCCGAGCAAGCCATCGTGTTCGTGCGCACGAAGGTCCGTTGCGACCAGCTCTTCCGCACGCTCCGCGACGGGGGCATGAACGTGAGGGCGCTCCACGGCGACATGTCGCAGGGCTCGCGCGACGGGGTGATGCTTGCCTTCAAGGGAGGCCGTGTCCCGATTCTCGTTGCCACCGACGTGGCGGCCCGTGGCCTTGACATCTCAACGGTCACCCATGTGGTCAACTACGACGTACCCACCTCCCCCGACACCTACGTGCACCGAATCGGCCGCACCGGCCGGGTGGGGCGCTCGGGTCGGGCGATCACGTTCGTTGAGGCCCGCCAGAAGCGCGAGCTCGAGGCGATCGAGCGCCACATAGGCACCTCCATCGCGGCCTGGCAGAAGGATGCCGAGGCAGCTCCAACGCCCGTATCGGAGCGCCCGCGCAGGCACTCAAAGCCACGTATCGCCCGCGATGGCTCCGAACCGTCGGTGAAGTTGGTGCTCGCCGGGGGCCGTACCTCCGGCTTGAAGGTTGCCGACATCGTTTCCGCCGTCACCTCAGCCACCGGCCTGGACGGCGAGGCCGTGCGGGACGTGAGTGTCCTCGACCGCTTCTCCTTCCTCTCGGTCCCCTCCGCCGAGGCCGACCGTGTGATTCAAGCGCTCGACGGCGAGGCGGTGCGCGGCAAGCCGCTGCGAGCCGAACGTGTCCGCGCCGGCTGAGTGCTCTGGGTCGCTCAGAGTGGATCGCTCAGAACGGGCCCGTCCCCGCGGGAGGCCCGGTAGCTGATGGACTTCGGCTTTGACGAGGAGCAGCGCCACTTCCAGGAGGCGGTGCGCCAGTTCGCCCAGCACCGTCTCGCGCCTCGCTACGCGCAGGACGACCGTCGTGGTGAGCTTGACTATCGCACGCTCGCCGACATGGCCTCGCTCGGACTCACCGGGATCGCGATAGGAGAGCGCTACGGAGGGCAGGGCGCGAATGCCGTCACCACGGGCATCGCCTCCGAGGAGATCTCAGCGGCCGATTTCAACGCCGCCTACCTCATCCTCATCCCATTGCTTGCCGCCGAGGTGATCGAAGCCGCCGGTTCCGACGCTCAGCGCGAGCGCTTCCTGCCACAGATCGCCGACGGTTCCACCCTTCCCTGTTTCTGCCTCACCGAGCCAGAGCACGGCTCTGACGCGGCGCATCTGCGGTTGCGCGCGGAGCGCGACGGTTCAGGTTGGCGACTCACAGGGGAGAAGACCTCGATCTCACTCGGGATGGGGGCGCACACCGCGATCGTGTTCGCCCGCACCTCCGAGGACGGCGCGCGCGGCATTTCCGCTTTCTACGTAGATCTCGATGAGCGCTACGTGCAACGCTCCGCCTTCAAGGATCTCGGCAGCAAGTCGATCGGGCGCGCCGCGCTCCACTTCGACGGGCTCCCTGTGGCCGCGGACCGGCTGATCGGGGGTGAGGGCGAAGGCTTCATCCGCTGCATGCAGGGCTTTGAGTTCTCGCGTGCCCTCATCGGGTTGATGTGCATAGCCTGCGCTTCGGCGGGGATCGAGGAAGCGCTCGCCTACGCCCGCGACCGCGAGGCGTTCGGCAAGCCCATCGGCACCAACCAGGGGGTGGCCTTCCCCCTCGCCGAAGCCGCCACGCTGCTGCGAGGCGCGCGCTGGGTCAGCTACGAGGCACTATGGCGCCGCGACGCCGGCCTCCCGCATCGCGTGGAGGCGAGCATGGCGAAGTGGTGGGCGCCGAAGGTCGCTGTCGAGGCCGCCCATCAGGCGCTACTCACGCTTGGGCACTCCGGCTACTCCGAGGAGCTACCCGCCGGGCAGCGCATCCGCGACCTGATCGGTCTGGAGATCGGCGACGGTACGGCCCAGATCGCCAAGCTCGTGCTCGCGCGCGAGCTGCTCGGGCGCGCTTACGCGCCATAAGGCGGACTATTAAGAGAGTAATCCTGCGGCGTGGCACGTGACCCGGCCTCGTCCACATTGAACAGTGGCGCGATGCCTGCCTCCACATCGGCCGCCGGCTCGTCGTGCCCATTCGCTTCCGTGGGGTCTTTCCGCGCGGTAATGCCGCAGGCATGACGTATCTCTTCGATCAGGGCGGTCTGTCGGGTTTGCAGGAACCGCTCGTAGAGGTCGGCGGCCCGCTGGTCGGAGAGGTCCTCTGCCGCTTCGGTGAGCAGTTGTATGGCGGCGCCATCCAGGAAGTGCGGTGCCATCAGGCCGGGCTGCGGTCCCTCGGGGAAAATGTGCCTGTCGGGGAGGTACTCCGCCGGGGCTCTGTCCTTGATCTTGCCGTTCGTCTCGTCAGAGATGAGCGTGCGGTTGGCGATTGTGTTGACTTCGATGCGCTTGGTGATTCCGTGGCGCCTGAGGTACGCCTGCGGAAAGATGTGATGATCCTGCAGCTCCTGCAGTCTGATGTCCTCCCCGCGTCGCCAGTCGCGAGCGTGGCGCAGCGCCAGCAAGCAGAAGATGCCACTGTAGACGGCGCTCGCGTAGCTGGCCGAGTCGCGCACGCGGAAGCTGGGTGAGCCAATCCACGCCTGTGCTTCACGGAAGACTTCAGGCTCAGGTCCGTCTTCGAGCCAATGGCGAGTCATCTCTTGGTAGTCCTTGCGCGACTTACTCTCCACGGCACTCGAGTAGCGCTCCAGGAAGACGTTGCACCAGTACCAGCGGCGGAGCTCCTCGCGCGCGACCTGTCCGAGCCCGCCGTCCTCGATTCGCGCGCGTAGCGCCGCGAGGATTGGGAGCAGGCCATAGCCGGGCAACCACTTCTCTGCAAAGACGCCGAAGCCATCTTGACCGACCAGTTCCACCAACTCGAGTGCTCGCTCGATCGCCGCAGCGGCCCGCCGCCAGTCCCCTTCGAAGTCTTCTGGCTGCAGATCGATCAGGATGCGCGGCTTGGGATCGAGGCCACGAAGTAGCGCCAATGTCCGGAGTACCAGCACGCCGAACTTGTGCTGGTTTGCCTTGCCGTTGGACCAAGCGCGCAAACGATCATGCGCGCCAACCGCCTCCTCCCATAGATCGTGAAGACGGATACCGTCGCGGTACAAGCGTGCTGTGAGTAGGTCGTATACCGAGAGATCCACACCGGTCGAGTTCAGCTTCTCGAAAATCGCGCAGACGCGCCCGATCGCGTCGCCGTCCTCTTCGTCGATGCGTGGCAGCTCTACAAGCGGCACCTCAAAGGTGCGGAAGTCAATGACAGCTTTGGTCCAGCCATCTCGCCAGTCAGCGCGATAGTTCTCTACGTCGGCCGGCGAGTGCTCGCGCAGCCAATCCTCAAAGCCGTAAACCCATTCGGAGAAAGCACGTTCTGTCAGTAGGGCCGTACAAGGCAGCGTACGTTGTGCGTATTGGACTTCGATGTTGTCGAGGCCGCGCAGTTCACGCTTGGAGCGGTCGAATACAACTTCATCGCTGTCTGGTTCTTGCAGCAGGACGTCGAGATTGACGAAAAACCAGCGTCGTGTGCTGGAGTCCTTGAGGGAGAGGTTGGGGGCCGTGAGCGCGTACATCAGCGACGACAGGCGCTGCTGGCCGTCGAGCACCAGATACTCCGGCCGCGCGTCTTTGAACGGAGGCTCCGCGCCGCGCAACAGCTCCGGCGCAAAGGGGGGCTTGTTCGGATCGCAGCGCAATAGCAGCAGCGAGCCTATGAAGTAGCCGCGAATGATCGAGCGCACGAGGTCCGCCACTTCCTCGCGTGTCCACACGAAGTCGCGCTGGAAGTTGGGCAGACAAATCTTGCCTTCGTGCGCGTGCTCCACAAGACCGACGACCTTGCGCTTGTCCGGAATGATCTCCATATCCTCGGTACGAAATCATAGATTCAACTTTTCGGCTCTGCCGTATCGCGTGTCGCAGGTGGCGGGGAGATTTCGACATCCTCACGACTAGCCGCGGAGTGGGTCTACAACCAATCCTCGCCGTTTGCGAGGTCGTCATCTTCAGGGTGCGCCGCGAGCCTCTGCTCCAGGGCGGCGACGATCCGGCCCGTATCGGCGCGGGTGCGAGGGCGGCCTCCGGGAATGAAGACCATGCCGTAGTCGCCAGGGCCGCCAGGCGTGATCGCCTCGTAGTGGATGGGTCGCATATCGACGAGGTTGTCGGTTACTACAACTCGACACTCATCGCGTGCGAGGTCAACGACACGACGATCATCGAGGGAGCACCACTCTGGGTGCTCTTGGATCGCCTGAACGTCGTGACCACGAGTGCGCAGCTCCCGCGCGATCGCGGGAGAGAGCATCTCATCGAGTAGAAGCCTCAACCTGACAGAGCGTCGCGGGCCGCGAGGAAGGCGTTGTGGGCATCGTGCGCCTCGCGACGGTTGCGCTCGATGCGCTCGTCAACCTCCTGCGGGTAGGCCGCATAGTAGGAGGCGGCGGTCTGCACAAGACCCAGCGAAAGCTCCAGATACGCCGCGGTCTCGGCGAGGTCGCCGTTGTTATCGCGCGCGACAGCTACCACCTCCCATACGTCGGGACCGCCGACAAGTCGCGCACGGCGACCAGAGGGTCCGTCCGCGAAATGGATCAGCGGGTGTTCATCCATCCGCAGACCCTCCTCGACGTAGCGCTGTGCGAGCGTGCGCGAAGGCATGTGCGAGCGGTCAGCACGGTCGGCGAGCCGACCGACGGTCTTTTCGGGGAGGCGGATGCTCATTGGTATGGCTGCCATCTGTATCCCAGCGTAACACTGCGAGATACGCAATTTCAAATTTTATGTTCCGGCGGGTTGATCTACTGCTCCGGCAAGACGTGAGAGGGCTCGCGCAGCTCTCGATAGCAATACGTGTCGCTATCGTGCCCGTCACACAACGACCGCCTACAAGGAAGGGCCAGGATGTCCACCGCCACAATGCAAACCACCGAGGGCACGATCGTCTTCGAGCTGTTCGACGAGGATGCGCCCAAGACGGTCGCCAACTTCCGCAAGCTCGCCTCCGAGGGCTTCTACGACGGGCTCAACTTCCATCGCATCATCAGCGAGTTCATGATTCAGGGCGGCTGTCCGCAGGGGACGGGGACGGGCGGGCCGGGGTATACGTTCGAGGACGAGATCAACTCCCACAAGATCGTGCGGGGGGCGCTTGCGATGGCGAACGCCGGCCCCAACACCAACGGCTCACAGTTCTTCATCGTCACAGCCAAGGCGTGCCCGTGGCTGGATGGCAAACACACCGTGTTCGGTCAGGTGCAGTCAGGCATGGATGTGGTGGACGCGCTCGAGGCGGTTCCAACCGACGGGGGCGACAAACCCGTTGAGCCGGTGGGCATCGCCACGGTGGAGCTGTCGGAGTAGCCCACACATCCGGACAACGCTTGGCCGGACAGCCAAAAAAAGCTGGCCAAGCACTCGATCGGGTGTAGCCTTCTCCGTTAGAGGGTGATGTACGGTTGGCCGCTAAGCCGCCGGCCGGGTCCCTCGTTTTCTTGAATCGACGCGAACGAGCTTGGGAGCAGAGATATGGCGACTGTCGAGCAGGATGTCAAGGCGCACGCACACAACGGGGCAACACCGGGTGTCAATGGCGCCCATCCCGACATCCCCGTTGAGAACCCCGCCACGGGGAAGATCGTCGCGAACGTCCCCGATCTCGATGCCGCTGCTGTGGCGGCGCTGGCAAAGCGCGGCCGCGCCGCCCAACCCGGTTGGGAGTCGATCGGCTTTGAGAGCCGCGGGCGCATCCTGTTGCGCGCGCAGAAGTGGCTGATCGACAACGCGGAGCGTGTGATCGACACGATCGTCTCGGAGACCGGCAAGACCTACGAGGACGCCGAGTTCGCGGAGATTGCCTATGCCGCCAACGCCTTCGGCTTCTGGGCCAAGGAGGCCCCGAAATATCTCGAGGACGAGCGCGTCAAATCCTCGGCGATCATGCTCAAGGGCAAGAAGCTGATCCTGCGCTACCGCCCGCTCGGTCTCATCGGTGTGATCGGGCCGTGGAACTACCCGCTCACCAACTCCTTCGGCGACTGCATCCCCGCGCTCGCGGCCGGGAACAGCGTGATCCTCAAGCCGAGCGAGGTCACTCCGCTTACTTCGATGCTGCTCGCCGAAGGGTTGCGCGAATGCGGCATGCCCGACGGTGTCTTCCAGGTGGCGACAGGCCGCGGTGGCACCGGCGCCGCGCTCACCGATCAGGTGGACATGATCATGTTCACCGGCTCAACCCGCACTGGCAAGATAGTTGCCGAGGCGGCCGCCAAACGGTTGATCCCCTGCTCGCTGGAGCTGGGCGGCAAGGACCCGATGATCGTGCTCTCCGACGCCGATCTCGAGCGTGCGGCGAATGTGGCGGTGTACTACGCGATGCAGAACGCCGGCCAAACGTGCATCTCGATCGAGCGGGTTTACGTTGAGGCGCCCGTGTACGACCAGTTCGTGGGGAAGGTCACCGAGAAGGTGCGCGCGCTGCGCGTCGGGCAACCGAAAGGCCCCGGGTCGGTCGACGTGGGGGCGATCACGTTCCCGCCCCAACTCGACACGATCAAGGAGCATGTCGCCGACGCCATCGACAAGGGTGCGCGGGTGCTCGCCGGCGGCAACGCCGTCGAGGGGGTGGAGGGTCGCTTCTTCCAGCCCACCGTGCTCGTGGACGTAGACCACACCATGAAGGCAATGACCGAGGAGACCTTTGGTCCGACGCTCCCCATCATGAAGGTGGCCGACGAGGAGGAGGCGGTGCGTTTGGCCAATTCCTCCCCCTACGGTCTGGGTGCGTCGGTGTTTACGCGTGACACCGAGCGTGGCGAGGCGATCGCACGGCGCCTTGAAGCAGGAGCGGCGAATGTGAATGACGCGCTAGTCAACTACACCGCGCTCGAGCTGCCGATGGGCGGCGCGAAGGCATCTGGCCTTGGCTCCCGCCACGGGGCGGGCGGGATTCGCAAGTACTGCTCCCAGCAGGCGATAGTCGTGACGCCCAAGCTGGCGCTGAAGCGTGAGGTGCACATGTTCCCCTACAAGGCCCGCACCACCCGCCTGATCTCGCGCTTCTTTGGGTTCTTGTACGGCCGCGGCAAACGCGACTAGCGCAGCGGCACGCCCAACAGCGCTTCAAGCTGGGGGATGGTGTCCTCAGCCGAGGTGTGATGCACGGTGGCCATCCCTAGCTCCTCGGCGGGGGTGAGGTTGAAGGGGAGGTCGTCCACGAACACACACAGCTCGGGGGCGACACCAGCGCGCTGGGCGCCGAGTTCGTACATGCGTTTGGCGGGCTTGCGGGTGCCCTCCTCGCCTGAGATAACCACGCCGTCGAAGATCTCCGAGAAGAGGTCGTGGGGGTAGCGGTGTACTCCCCAGGAATTGGAGACGAGCGCCGTGCGAATACCGGCCTCGCGGGCCGCGCGCACCGCCTCCACCATCGCGGTGTCGGGCTGCACACCCGCAAAGAGGCCGTCGATGAGCCCGTCGGAATCCACCCTGAGGATCGCCGCGAAGCGCTGCTCGAACTCTGACTCCGACATGGTTCCCTTCTCGAGTGCGATCAGCAGTTCGCGGAAATCGGGGTCGTTGCGAAAGCGTATGCCCAACTCGTGCGGGTCTATCTCCATGCGCACGCAATACTCGTGGAAGGACACGAACAGGTTGCTTGTGAGCACCCCGCCCCAGTCGATCAGGAGGCCGGTGCGGCCGTTACTTCCCATGTGCCACCGCCTCCGCTTGGCGTGCCAGCTCGAGCACGCCCTCGCCGAACTGCTTGAGGTAGGGGTCATCGGTTGTGCCGGCCACGGCGCGCTTGTAGTTGCCCTCCATGAACACCACCGACTTCCACAGCGCGAGGGTGGTGTACCAGCGCAGCTCTTTCATCGAGCGGCCGGTGAGCTCTTCGTAGCGGTCGATCAGCTCGGCGCGGGTGAGATAGCCCTCCGCTCGGGTGACCTTCCCGAGGTGCTCACGCAAACCCCCTTCGGGGTCGGATGCCTCTGTCCAGAACATGCACAGGTAGCCGAGATCGGCGAGAGGGTCGCCGATCGTGGCCATCTCCCAATCGAACACCGCCACGAGCTGCGCGGGAGCCTCGGCGGCGAACATGGTGTTGCCCAGGCGGTAGTCCCCGTGCACGATCGTCGCCGGGCCGGACTCGGGGAGGTTCTTTGAGAGCCACTCCCCGACGCGCTCCACGGCCGGGATGTCGCGCGTCCTATTGAGATCCCACAGCCCGCCGAAGCGGCGCAACTGGCGCTCCAGATAGCCGGTGGGCTTGCCGAAGCCTTCGAGCCCCGCCGCTTGCCAATCGACGCCGTGGATCTCCACCAGCGCGTCGATGAGCTGCTCGCCGACGCGCCGGCGTTGCTCGGGCGTATCGAGGGCAGCGGGCGTCTGAGAGACGATCACCTCGCCCTGGACGCGCTCCATCACGTAGAAAGGGCACCCGATCACGTTCTCGTCGTCGCATACGGCGAGCACCCCAGGCACTCGCGCCGGAGTGGGCTCGAGCGCCTCCAGTAGTCGTGCCTCGCGCAGCACGTCGTGGGCGCTGGGCGGTAGCGGTGGGCGGGGCGGGCGGCGCAGAACTAGTTGGGGGCCGCTGTCGCGCTCGATCAGGTAGGTCACGTTGGAGTGGCCCTCACCAATCGGTTGCGCCCGCACAACGCCTGCGCCGAGGTCGTGCGCGTCGAGGAACTCGCGCAGGGGGTTAAGCACGAGCAGGGGAGGGCGCCCACCAGGGGCTATCTCGTCGTGTGTCGTGACTATGTCGTCCGGTGCGACTGCTGCACTCATCGGCTCGCACGCTACACCGAAACCATCTGTGGTCGGCTCCTCACTCAGGTCAGCTCATCGCTCACGGGTAATGGTTGACCGCAACATCGTGCGAGTAGAGGTGTCTTAAGCGCTCATGCCCAACATTCACGCACTCCCCTCCCGTGCGATCCGGATCCTTCCGACTGTGGCGCTTGCCTGCCTGGCGCTTGGGATGGGCGCTATTGCCGCCGCTCCCGCCCTTGCTTCTCACGGCCAGGCGATGTTCTTCGAGGCCCCGAGCGACCTGGTCGAAGTGACCCCAGCGGCGCGCGCAAAGACGCTCGTGAAGCTGCAGACGCTCGGCGTGAAAGCGTTGCGGGTGGAGCTTGCGTGGGCAAGTGTGGCGCCACGCTCATCGAGCGCGAAACGGCCCAACTTCGACGCCACCAACCCCGCGAGCTACAACTGGGGTCCGTTCGACCCGCTGCTCGCCGAAGCCCAGCGGCTGCATTGGCCGGTGTTGCTCACCGTGACCTCCCCGGTGCCGAAGTGGGCGACCTCCACCCGCAAAGACCAGCTCACGCGGCCTAACACCACGCAGTTCCGGGAATTCATGACGGCGGTGGGCAAGCATTACGGCAGCGAGGTATCGCTGTTTGCGATCTGGAACGAGCCCAACCACCCCCAGTTCCTGCTGCCCCAGTTCAGCTCCAAAGGGACCCCCGAATCGCCGCGTATCTACCGCGGCCTGTTCGAGGCGGGCTACGAAGGGCTACAAGCATCCGGGATCGCCAAGCCGAAGGTGCTGATGGGGGAAACGGCGCCCGTGGGCTATGACCGGGTGAGCAAAAGCGAAATCAAAAGGGAAGGAAGCAAAGCCCTTCTGCACGATGTGGCGCCGCTTGAATTCCTGCGCGACGCGCTCTGCTTGAACTCCAAATACAAGAAGTCGGGGACTTGCGAAATGTTGCCCGCTTACGGGTATGCGCACCACGCCTACACCACCGCCGCCGGTCCCTACTACACGAAATTCGAACCCGATGATGTGACTATCGGCGTGCTCTCGCGCCTGTCAAAAGCGCTCGACAAGGCCGCCGCGGCACACGCGCTACCGCCTCACATCCCGATCTACCTCACCGAGTTCGGCACCCAAACCAAGCCGAGTCAGCTCGGCGTGTCGCAGGCAAAGCAGGCGGAATTCGACGCAATCGCGGAGAAGATCGCTTGGTCGAATTCGCGGGTGGCGGCCTTCTCGCAGTATCTCCTGCGCGATGACCCGCACGCCGGCAAGCCGGGCTCAGGGGCTCGCGGCGGCACGATCGGCTTCCAAACGGGCCTCGAGACATCGAGCGGTGCGCACAAGCTGCTCTATTCGAGCTTCCCGATCCCACTCGTGGTGTCAAAACGCGGCCACGGGTACTCGCTGTGGGGGTTGGTGCGCCCCACCGAAGGCGCCACCGCCGTCAAGATCAGCGTGCAGCCGAAGGGCTCGAAAAGCTACAAAACGCTTGCGTCCGTGCACACCAACTCCGCCGGCTATTGGACGTTTAGTTCATCCACACAGGGCAGCCACTGGCGCGTAAGTTGGCGCAGCCCCACCGGCGCGCTATACAATGGCCCGCCAATCGGCGTTACCTGAGACAGTTGCCTGTGCCGGCATAGGGTACGGATTCCGCCGCTCAAGCTAGACGGCGAGGGCATCCCCCTAGGATTGGGGGCGATGCCGGAGTTGCCGGAGGTTGAGATAACGGCGCGTCGCCTGAGCGAGGCGCTGCGTGGTGCAGAGATCGTCTCGGCGCTTGCGCCGGGGGTGAAGGCGATGCGCACTTTCGATCCCCCGCTCTCTGCGCTGGAGGGTCAAACGGTGAAGGGGGTGGGCAGGCGCGGCAAGCACCTGCTGGTTGAGACCTCGGGCGACCTCACGCTCTTGATCCACCTCATGTCCGCGGGGCGGCTGCAGTTGTATGACCGGCGTGCGGGGCCGCGCGACAGGACATCGCGCTTGCTCGTGCGGGTGAATGTCGAGGGCAAAGAGGCCGAGCTGCGCTTGCGTGAGTTCGGGTCAAAGCAGGCCGCTTGGGTGAAGCTCTTGCGTTCAGGGCAAGTGGAGCAGGACGATTCGCTCGCCACGCTCGGCCCTGAGGCGTGGCCGGCGGTGCCCCCGCTCGCTGAGGTCCTCGATGCGCCTCGACCGCTTCACGCGGTGTTGCGCGATCAGCACGTCATCGCGGGCATCGGACGCTCGTGGGTGGATGAGATCTTGTGGGAGGCGAAGCTCTCCCCGTTCAAGCGTGCCGGGGACCTCACCTCGGAGGAGGCGACGAGACTTGAAAGCGCGATCGTAGGGACCCTCGGAGGGGCGATCGAGCATTACGAGCAAACAGTCAAATTGCCGATCCCCGACAAGCTGCCGATGCCGCTGAAGGTGCACCGCCATGAGGGCGAACCCTGTCCACGGTGCTCCACCAAGCTCGAGGCGGTGCACTTCGAGGACTATGTGATCGCCTACTGCCCCACCTGTCAAACAGGGGGGCGCGTTCTCAAGGACCGGCGCCTCTCACGCCTGCTGAAGTGATCGCGGCACGCTCTGCCAGCGGGCGCTAGGCTCGTAGGCGTTTGAAACCCTAAGCGTGTTGAAACGAACGTATCGCTCGTCGCTCGGCGAGGCTCGCGAGTAGCACGCTTCCCTCGAAGAGCAGGTACAGCGGTACCGTCTCCAGTAGAAGCGTAACGGCGTCCCCAGGAATGAAGGCAGCGATCACCGCGCAGGCGAGAATCGCGTAACGGCGGTTGCGGCGTAGCTGGGTGGGCGTGACGATGCCCGCACGCGTTGCCGCAAGGATGCCCACGGGCACTTGGAACACCAACCCCATGGCGAGCAGTGTGACGGCAACGAAGTGGTAATACTGACTCGCCTGCACCAGCACATTGAACTGGCCGCTGTTGAAGTTCTGAAAGAAACGCACCGCGGCTGGTAGCACCACGAAGTAGCCGAACATCACACCAATGACGAACAGCACCGGAATGGCAAGCATCAGCGAGGTCGCGATGCGGCGCTGGTCAGGGCTGAATGCGGGTAGCAGGAAGCCGTATATCTCGTACAAGACGATCGGCAAAGCCAGTACGAAGGCGAACATCAGAGCAACCCCGATGGTGGTGTTGAAGGGCTCCCCGATCCCGAGAGTCACGGGTCGGTCGCCGCTTGGTGGCGCCGAAAGCTGCGCGACATCTTCTCGCAGGCGCGGCGCCACAGGGGCGAGTGCCGCTTGCGTCGCCCCGCTCGCGCCGCTCGAGGGACGCTGAAGCGCGGCCACCACAATCGCCAGCTGACTCGCGACATCGCGGGCGGATCGCTGCACCTTGTAGGTGGCCCCGAGCGGCCCATTCCCGGCCTTCACCTGCTGTTGGGTTTGGTGTGCGAGCGGGGCGTTGATCACGCGCAGAAGCGCTTTGTTCTGCCACATGCACAGGCCAAAGGCCACCGCCACCGCCACGAGCGAGACGATCAACCTGCCCCGCAGCTCGGTGAGGTGCCCCACCGTGGTGAGCCGCTCCTCGTAGGCGACGCTTCCGATGGCTACGGCCATCAGCGATCCTCTTTACGGTGTGTCCGCCGGCCTGGACTCAGGCCGCTCGGTCGGAGCGTTGGTCATCTTGGACGATCGGACGCGGTCGCTCGACATGCTCTGGCGCGGCGGTCTGCGTCGGCACCACGGGCACGGGCTCTTGAGAGAGCGAGGCTTGGGTCGGGATGTGGCTGTCCTCGCCGCCAATCGCTTGCTTGAAGCCACGCAGCCCGCTCCCGAGCGAATGACCCATCTCCGGCAGGCGCTTGGCGCCAAAGACGAGCAATAGAACAATGAGCAGGAAGGCTAGGTGGATTGGATTGTCGAGACCCATCATGGTTGCTCCTCTGGTTGGCGTCGGTAAAGGTCTCTTCGCAGAGATTTCAAGGGCGGATCACCGCATCGCTGCGACACTTGCCTGTTGTGTGGTTGATCCGTCAAGCGCACCACCGCGAATAGCCGTTACATGAACGCGGTGGAGCATCCGTAGATGTCGAGAGGGAAACCTGACCTTGAGCGCTCGCCCGCCAAGCTTCGAGCGCTCGCCGACGAGGAGCTGATGGAGCTTGTTTGCCGCAACCATGCCAACGCCTTTGAGATCGTGCTCGAGCGTCATGTGGACGCCGCGTTTTCGCTCGCCTATCGCATGGTGGGCAGACGGGCGCTTGCCGAAGATGTGGTGCAGGAGGCGCTGCTCTCGCTGTGGCGCACCGGCGCGCGCTATGACCGTTCGCGGGGGAGCGTGCGCAACTGGGTGCTCGGCATCACCCACCACCGCGCCGTGGATGCGTTGCGTCGCGATGGGGTGCGCACGAGCAAGGACGTCTCCGACGACGGGCTCGGTGAGCGGTTGGAGGCCGCCGAACGCACAGATCGGGAGGTGCTTCGTCGCGACGAGGCCAACGAGGTGCGTGTCGCGCTTGACGGCCTACCCTCAGAGCAGGTGCAGGTGATCGAGCTGGCGTACTTTGGCGGCTTCACCCACACCGAGATCGCGGGGATGCTCGAGCTTCCGGTTGGAACGGTGAAGGGAAGGATGCGTCTTGGCTTGGAGAAGCTGCGTACACGCATGCACCCTCGGGAGGCGCTCACATGAACTGGGACATCCGCGATGACGAGTGTTCGGAGTTTGGGCAGGCCGCGGCGTATGTATTGCGGGCGCTCGAATCTCACGAGGCTGACTCCTATGAGGAGCATCTCCACGGCTGTCCGCTGTGTACCGCCGAGGTTTCGCGGTTGCAGCCCGTGGTCGACGCCTTGCCGAGCACCCTTCCACACTTGAGCGCGGCAACCGAGTTGAGCGCCCGCGTCATGGCGAGCGTGCGATCGGAGGCCCAGTTGCTGCGAGCGGCTGGCGCATCCGCCGACCGTCCCGAGCGAGAGCGCGTACCCCGTCGCCCGCGCAGGCCCGAGTTCCTCGTGGCTGCCGTGGCGTTGGGAGTCGGTCTGCTCATAGGGGCCATGGCCATCGGCACGGGCTCGAAAGTCGCCTCGCCGCGTGTCACTTCGGCCATCGCCTCCGCGCCCGCCGGCGCCCACGCGATTGTGCACGAGAGCGCGGGACGCGCCGAACTGGTGGTCACGGGCATCGCCCAACCCCCCGCCGGCAAGATCTACGAGGTGTGGCTTGCCCATGCGGGCGGCGCGCCTCGGGCGACGAACGCACTGTTTGGAGTCACCCGTGGGGGGAACGCCTCGGTGAGCGTGCCCGGCAACATCGCGGGGGTGCACCAGGTGCTGGTCACTGCCGAGCCACTTGGTGGGAGTACTCATCCGACGAGCACACCCATCATCGTGGCTACGCTCCCCTCCTAAACCACGGAGGAGTAGAGATGATCGAGCAGGGACAACCAGCGCCCGATTTCGACTTGCCCGACCAGGACGGGAACATGGTCAAGCTTTCGGCTCTGAGGGGCAAGTCGGTGGTGGTGTACTTCTACCCGAAGGCATCCACACCAGGCTGCGCGACTCAGGCGTGTGGGGTGCGCGACCATCGCGCCGACTACCAGCAGGCAAACGCCATAGTGTTGGGGATCTCCCCCGACCCCGTCGCCAAGGTCAAGAAGTTCCACGACAACGAGGGGCTGAACTTCTCCCTGCTAGCCGATGAGGGGCACCACGTTGCCGACGCTTACGGCGTGTGGGTGGAGAAGTCGATGTACGGCAAAACCTATTTCGGCAACGAGCGCACCACCTTCGTCATCGCCCCCGATGGGAGGGTCGCCGCGGTGCTGCGCAAGGTGAAACCGGCAGAGCACGACGAGCGGGTGCTGGCCGCATTGGAGGCCACCGCGGGGAGCGACGGCTGAGGGCTCTATCATGCGCGCGCCCGCAGGGTATATATGGGTGGGCTGTTCAAATCGCGTCAAGAAAGGGAGAGCGACATCATGCTTGCAAGTACCGTCCTCGAGGTGCCGGAGCACGAGTTCGACGACGACGATTGGGATGATGCAGAGGAGGTCGAGGCCGACGATCTCGACGTCGACCTCGACGACGAAGACCTCGCCGTGGAGGACGACGACGAAGATTTCTAGGCCCGAGCTGGGCCGGCGCTCGGGTTCTCTCGCGTGGCGCTCCCCCTGACGCGCCGGCGGGCCTCGCCCGCTCGCCTCGACCGGCCTTAGGCTTGGGGTGTGCTCACTTTCGGTATGTCCCTTCTGGGCGCCCCTTCCGTGCTCGCGTCGACCTCGGTCACGCAGAGCTTCAACACGTTTATCGAAGCCGCCGGACAGTTCTTCTCCGACCTCGCCGCCGTCCATTGGGGCGCCCTTGCCCTGGGGCTCGTCTTCTTCGGGCTGAACCTCACGCTGCGCTCGCGCGCGTTCTTCAACTCCCTGCGCGCCGCCTACCCAGCCGTGAGCTTTCAATGGCGGCGCATCTGGGGCGCCTATCTCGCCGCGGTGGGCTTCAACAACGTGGTCCCCGCCCGCGGTGGCGACATCATCAAGCTGTTCCTCACCCGCTCCTCGATCCCTGGCTCCTCCTACCCCACGGTCGCCGCCGCGTTCTTCGTGGAGGCCGTCTTTGACGTCTGCGCCGGCGTACTGGTGCTCATCTTCGCTTTCTCTCAAGGCGTCTTCCCAAAGCCCCCCGACTTCTCAAAGCTCAATTCCTTTGACATCTCCTATCTCGCCTCCCACTTCCGCTTCACCCTCTTCCTCATCACTCTCCTCGCCGTCATCGGGCTCGTCGCCTTCGCCTTGCTCTCTGCCCGCGTGAAGGCGTTCTGGGCCCGTGTCCGCCAGGGGCTCACCATCCTCACCGACCGCCCCCGCTACCTACGCGAAGTTGCCTCGCTCCAAGCTGTGGCATGGGTGTGCCGCTTTCTGGCCATCTGGTTCCTCCTCGACGCCTTCCGCGTGGGGGGTTCGGTTGAGAACGTCCTGCTCGTCTTCGGCGTCGGGCAGGTCGCGGGCGCTGTCCCCTTCACTCCCGGGGGCGCGGGGGTACAGCAAGCGCTACTAGTCAAGGTCTTCGCGGCCTCGGCGCCTACCGCCGTCGTCGCCGCCTACTCGGTGGGCCAGCAAATCGCCATCGCCACCTTCACCGCCCTCGCGGGCCTCGCCGCGGTGGTGTTCATCTTCCGCTTCCGTTCCTTCAAAGAAGTCATCACCGCCGGGCGTGCCTCGCGAGACGCCGAGCGCGAAGCCGAACGCATGGGGGAGGGGGAGCGGCTTACTGCAAGCCCTCGCGCGCCTCGCGCACGAGTGTGACCGCCTCGGGGAACACCACCGCGATCACCCGTCGGATCTGCTCCGCCTGTGCCTCGGCGTCGCCCTGGATGTTCACGCGGTTCACCGCCGCCACCGTCATATCCACGGCGAGCTTGATCGCGTTGTCCGCCCACGCCAGCGCCTGCTGGCCCTGCATCTGTTCCGCGAACTGCGCGATCCTCCGCTGCAGCTCGTCGGGATCTCCGAACATATCGCCGAATCCTCCGCTCTCCATGCTTCGATCCTAGCGACCTCACACGCCCTTTCCGGTCGTCCATTTGTCCATATAGAAACGCATGCCGCCATGTTGGCAATCATCTTTCCGCGCGGGTGGGCCGCGCGGGTGGATACCTCGTGCAACCCCAACTCATAGACTCCCCACCTCATGGCCACGGCCACAGAAATCGAGCAGCGCACAACCGTCGAGTCAGACCGTCGCGCCCGGCTTGCCGTACCGGCCGTCGCCGGTGGCGTGCTCTACCTGCTCAGCGGCATCATCCTCAACGCCACTCTCAAAGAACTCCCCACCGTGGGGGTCTTGCAGGGGCTCGAACCCGCGCTCAAAGGCATCGCCAACCCGCCGATCTCCCCAAGGTCGGCCGAGGTCAAGTACATCGACCACCACGCCTTCGGCCTCATCGCCGGCAGCGTGCTCACCGCGATGGCGGTCATCGTCCTCACGCTCGTACTCCTCTTCATTGCCGACTGCACGCGCTTCCGCCGCCCCCAGTCCTTCCCGGCTGCACGCCCGCTTGTGCTCGCCGGTGGTATCGGCTACGCGCTGCTCAACCTCACCCACGAGGTGGTCCTCGCGATCACCGCCCACAATTTCGCAAACGGCCACGACTTCACGGGCAAGGCCGTCGAAAAGGCGCTGCTCTCCAGTGGCTCCCTCGGGATCGTCCTCGGCCTGCTCGGTCTCCTTGCCGCGCTCATGCTCACCGTCGGCATGATCGCCGTCTCGGTGGGCGCAATGCGTGCCGGCTTGCTCCCACGCTGGCTGAGCATCCTTGGGGTGCTCTCCGGCCTGCTCTTCCTCCCGTTCTTCGCCACCGCCACACTCCAACTCATCCCCACCTTCTGGCTCGTCGCCACGGGCGTCCTCCTGATGGGGCGCTACCCCAACGGCGATCCCCCCGCGTGGGCCGCGGGCGAGTCGCGTCCCTGGCCAACGCAAGCGGAAGTGCGCGCCAAGCGCGAACAGGAGAAAAGTGGGGGCGAGGGCTCGGGCTCCAAGCAACCCACCGGCGGCTCCGACCAGGTCGTCAACGGGTCAAACCCCTTCGGCGATGTCGCTCCCGCACCCACACCTGCCGCCGCCACCGGGTCTCGTCGCAAGCGCCGCAAACGCTAACCCCGGCGTCGCCGGTTCCGCCACCAGCTCCCCAAACGGGGCTAACCACGCGCTCCCATCACGACGGCGCTCGGCCCGTTATACGCCCCAAAGAGAGATTGAGTAGTTGCGCACGCGGGAATAAATAGAGATATACGCCGGCCGCTTCAGGGGCCGTTGCGTTTGGAGTTCTGCAAGCGTCAAATGCCGCCCCACCGTCGGGCGCGGGCGGCGCGAAGGGAGGGCCCATGGAGGCCGCCTCGATTCATCCTCATCCCGGGCAGTCCGCTGCTCCGCCCGCGCCACGCGAGCGGCCGGCGGCGAGCTCGTGGTCGCCCGCCAACCCCGCACCCCTCGGGCTCGCGGCGTTCGCGATGACCACGTTCGTGCTCTCGATGTTCAACGCCAACCTCGTCAACGAAAAGGGCACCCCCGTGGTGCTCGGGCTAGCCCTCGCCTACGGCGGCATCGTGCAACTGCTCGCAGGTATGTGGGAGTTCCGCACCGGCAACACCTTCGGCGCCGTTGCCTTCTGCTCGTTCGGTGCCTTTTGGATCTCCTTCTGGGCGCTCGAGGTGTTCTACGCCAAGTCCATCGGCGGCAACGTCGGCCACGCCGTCGGCGTCTATCTGTGGGCGTGGGCCATCTTCACCGCATACATGACCGTTGCGGCGATGCGCGTGTCAGGGGCGGTGCTGCTCGTATTCGTGCTCCTCACCGTCACCTTCGTCCTGCTCGCCATCGGCGCCACCGGACCGCACGCCAACCTCACCCACTGGGGCGGCTACATCGGCCTCGCCACCGCCGCCGCCGCTTGGTACGCGTCGTTCGCGATCGTCACCAACTCCACGTTCGGTCGCACCGTCCTCCCAGTGATGCCCCTGGGCGAGCACTGAAAGGAGATCTAGAGCTCCTATCGCATACCCGGCTACCCCCGCGCACGTCACCCGCACGTGGCGGGGGCCTCCCGGTACAGTCAACACAATCGAACCGCACGGGAGGCTGGGCTGAAATGGCAACCAATACCGACACCCTCGACCATGAGCTCGCTCGCATGCTTGACATCGAGCGTTTCCAACCTCCTGCTCACTTCCGCGAGCACGCGCTACTGAACGACCCTTCCATCTACGAGCGCGCCGCATCAGACCCGCAGGCGTGGTGGGCCGAGCAAGCCTCCCAACTTCACTGGTTCACACCGTGGGAGACCATCCTCGACGATTCCAATGCCCCCTTCTACAAGTGGTTCGTCGGCGGGCAGATCAACGCCTCCTACAACTGCCTCGACCGTCATGTCGAGGCGGGTAGGGGTGACCGTGTGGCGCTTCATTGGTGTGGTGAGGAGGGAGACTCGCGCGACATCACCTACGCCGAGCTGCTCTCCGAGGTCAAGCTCTTCGCCTCCGCGCTGAAGGAACAGGGCGTGGGCAAGGGCGACGTGGTTGGCATCTACCTTCCGATGATCCCCGAGGTCGTCGTCGCGATGCTCGCCTGCGCCCGTATCGGCGCCCCCCACAATGTCGTTTTCGGCGGCTTCTCCGCCGAGGCCGTCCGCGAGCGCATGGAGTTCTCCGAGGCGAAGGCCCTCATCACGGTCGACGGCGCCGCCCGCAAGGGCAACACCGCTCCCGTGAAGGACCGTGTGGATGAGGTCATGGGCGACCTCACCTCGCTGGAGAGGATCGTGGTGGTTCGCTCCAAGGGCACCCCCTGTCAAATGAAGGAGGGGCGCGATGTCTACTACGACGAGATCCTCACCTCCGCACGGGAGCATGGGGGAGAGAATTGCCCAGCCCTCCCCCTGGACGCCGAGCACCCCCTCTACATCCTCTACACCTCCGGTTCCACCGCCAAGCCCAAGGGCATCCTCCACACCACCGGCGGCTACCTAACCGGCGTCACCGCCACCCACCGCTATGTGTTCGACTTGAAAGCCGACACAGACGTTTACTGGTGCGCCGCCGACGTGGGGTGGGTCACCGGTCACTCCTACATCGTCTATGGGCCACTCGCCAACGGCGCAACATCTGTGATGTGGGAGGGCGCCCCCGACTACCCCCACAAGGGCATCTGGTGGGAGCTCATTGAGCGCCATAAAGTTTCCATCTTCTACTGTGCCCCCACCGCCATCCGCGCCTGCATCAAGTGGGGTCCCGAGTACCCCGAAAAACACGATCTCTCCTCGCTACGTCTGCTCGGCACCGTCGGCGAGCCCATCAACCCCAAGGCCTGGCTCTGGTACCACAAGGTCATCGGGGGAGAACGCTGCCCCATTGTTGACACCTGGTGGCAAACCGAGACCGGCGCCATCATGATCACCCCCCTCCCCGGCATCACCTCCACCAAGCCGGGCTCCGCCACGCAACCCTTCCCGGGTGTCGAGGCTCAGGTTCTCTCCGAGTCGACGGGCGAGCCCATCACCGAAGGCCAAGGCCTGCTCGTCTTGACCAAACCGTGGCCCTCGATGCTCCGCACTCTCTACAAGGAGCCCGACCGCTTCATCTCCACCTACTTCGAGCGCTTCGGCAAGAACACGTATCTGGTGGGCGACGCCGCCCGCCTGGACTCCGACGGCTACATCTGGGTGATCGGCCGTATAGACGACGTGGTAAACGTCTCCGGCCACCGCCTCTCAACGGCCGAGGTGGAGTCCGCCATTGTCGCCCACCCTGATGTCGCCGAGGCCGCCGTCATCGGCCAGCACGACGAGCAAACAGGCCAAGCCATCGTCGCGTTCGTCACCCTCCAAGGCGACCTGCACGGCGACGACTCCACGGTGGAAAGCGTCCGTGAGGTCGTCGCCGAGCGCATCGGCAAGTTCGCCCGTCCCAAGCGCATCATTTGGGCTGAGGATCTCCCCAAGACCCGCTCGGGCAAGATCATGCGCCGGCTCCTGCGCGACATCGCGGAGGGCCGCGCGCTCGGAGACGTCACCACGCTACGTGACCCCACCGTCATGGGCGAGCTCGAGGGGCGTGTCAAGGAACTACAAGCCGAGGAAGCGTAGGCGTTATTTGCCGAGCGCCGCGAGGTCTGCCTTCAGTTGGGCCACGTCGAACCCTTCCAGGGTCTTGCCGTTGTTGAGATCATCTTCTGAGATGTACGTCCACGCCTCGTCGCAATACTTCTCGAAGAACGCCACCGTCATCTGCTGAAGCGCCCCCCAAGTCACGATGTCGATGTTCGCTTTCTTGCCAACGCAACACACGTAGTGCCCGCCCTCTGGCTTGGGCGCGTTGGGGATCACGTCCCATGGCCCCCCTTTGTTGAACTGTTCCATCGCGAACTCGGGGAATTCCAAGCCGATTCCCACCACCTGGAAGACGTACAGCGCCTGGTAGATGTGGGTGAGGTTGCCCGGCTGCAGTTTTATGAACGCCCCGATCTTGTGCCGTTGGCCGTGCGCGTCCACGATTCCCGTCTTGCTGCGGTAATCGAGCACCGCCCGCACGTTCGAACCTTGATCGGTTGGGTTCTGTCCCGGAGGACCTGCATTTGGATTGAAACCCGTGCCCGCCGAGTAATCGCTGAGCACGCTCGTAGTCGTGAAGGTCGCGGGTTTGCCTCCCTCCTTGCTCAGCAGCATCGTCTCGTGCGCCGGTCCTGCCCATGCGCAGTCGCCCCACTCATCGTTACCCAACATTCCCCATTCCTTCGGTGCAAACAGCGATTCGTGGCCGAACTGCGCCGGTGGGGTGGGTAGCTTCGATTCGTCCACGTATTTCGCGAACACCAGATCGCGGGGGTCCTCGGTTGCCGCTTGCTTGCCGAGCTTCAGTCGGGGCATCTCGCTCTACTCCACTCTTCTCATAAAATCCCGTTGAACAGAACTGTTCCCGCTCAAGCTACAGGATTCTCCGTAGCCCCGCATTGTGGCCGGTCCCTCCCATTCTCATCTGGTGTTTATGTTCGCCTGACAAGCTCCCCGCGTTCGCCCCTGAACTGTGCCTGCCGGCTATGCGGCGTGGATCACCTCGCCTCACTTGAAAAGGAGCCCCCACCGCCCATGCCAGCCAACGACCATCCGCTTTCGTCTGCGCCCGGCGCCGGCCCAGCGATCCAAACCTCGGGCCTCACCAAGCGCTTCGGCTCGCGCGCCGCCATCGACAACGTAGATCTCCACGTCCCTCGCGGCAGCGCTTTCGGCTTCCTCGGCCCCAACGGCGCCGGCAAGACCACGATGATCCGCATGCTCCTCGGCCTCACCCACGCGAGTGCCGGCACGATGAGCTTGCTCGGGCGTCCCGTCCCCGCCGAGCGCGCTCAGGCCCTGTCGCGGGTGGGCGCCATCGTGGAGGAGCCCCGCTTTCATCCCCAACTCTCGGGCCGCGAGAACCTGCGCATCGTCGCCGCCGCCAGAGGGCCGGCCACGCGCGATCGCATCACCCCCGCCCTACGACGTGTGGGGCTCTCAGAGCGCGCCGATGAGAAGGTCAAGAAGTATTCGCTGGGCATGCGTCAACGCCTCGGCGTCGCTCGCTGTCTGCTCGCCGACCCGCTCCTCTTGATCCTCGACGAGCCCACCAACGGCCTCGATCCCGGCGGCATCCAGGAGTTCCGCGAAATGATCCGCTCGATGGTCGAGGAGGAGGGGCGCACCATCTTCATCTCCTCCCACCTGCTTGACGAGGTGGAGAAGATCTGCGACCACGCCGCCATCGTCGACCGCGGCAAGATCATCACCCAAGGCGCCATTTCCGAGCTGGCCGAGGGCAGCACGCAACATGAGTTGATTGTCGGCATCGACGATCCCGAGCGCGCTCTCTCGGTCCTCGCTGGGTGCGAGTGGGCCCGTCAATCCCAGCGCTCCGACGAGGGGCTGCGGGTCGTGCTCGCTGACATCGGCGACATGTCCGCCGCCGCCGGCGCCGCCGCCATCAACACCGCGCTGGTCGACGCGGGCCTTGCGGTCTCTCGCCTGGAGCCAGTCCGCCAGAGCCTGGAGAAGCGCTTCCTGGAGGTCACATCCAGACTCTCCGACTCCACCGTCGAGGAGGTGAAGGCATGAATGCCACTGCCATCACTCCAAGCGAGGCGAACTCGGGCATGAACGTCACGGTCGCCGCTCAGATGACGGGCGCCGACATTCTCAAGCTGCGCAAGAAACGCGGCATCTTGATCTGGTCGCTGGTGCTCGCCATCGTGCCCCTTCTGATCCTCTACATCGCCAAGGCCATCCTCCACTCCTCCAACCCCGCTGAACATGGTCCCGCCGGTGGGGTTCCAGGCTTCACCGACGGTGTACGCCTCCTGGCACTGTTCTTCGGAACCCTGGCCGCCGTCCTGGTCGGTGCCGAGGCCGGTGCTGGGGACATCTCAGCCGGCGTCTTTCGAGATCTGGTGGTCACCGGCCGCGACCGTGCGGCGCTATTCGCCTCACGCGTACCCGCCGCGCTCGTCGTGATGTGGTCGATCGCGATTGTCGGCTACGCGATCATCCTGCTCGCAAGCTTCCTATTTGCTGGCTCGCTCCCAACTCCAAGTCTCGCTCTCGTTCTCAACGGCCTCGGGTTCGTGCTGCTGGCCGACGGCATCGTCTGTGTCCTGGCGGTCGCGTTCGGATCGCTGACCGGCTCGAAGCCGGCGACGATCATCGCGATGATCGCCTGGCAGATCGTCGCGAGCCCGATACTCGCGAGTATCGGCACTCTGGGCAGTGCCCGTGAGTGGCTCTTCTCCCAAGCCATCATCCACTTCAGTCCGGTTCATTTCGATGGTGCACGGGGTGAAACCATCGCCATGGGACTCGGTATGGCGCTCGTCGTGCTCATTGTCTGGCTCGCGGTGTTCCTCGCGCTCGGCGCTTGGCGCACGCGCACCATGGACGCGTGAGAGGCATCTCAAATGAGCCTGACCGTCATTGTGGGCACGCCACGACTCACACCTTGCGGTGCTCAGGCTTCCACGTACCGTCGTCCTCGCGTATGAAGTCCTGAAACAACCCGGGCGCCTCTTCTTGCATGAGGCGAGCGACGGAGTCGAACACGAGTCGCAACTCCTCCTCGGCGCCTGACGCCGTGCGCATCTCGATCACATGCCTGAGCGTGCGCGCGTTGGCGCTCCACACGATGTCGGTCGACAAACCCATCGGCGCGAGCCTACGCAGGGCTGAGGTCACCTCCTTCTTGACGTGAAAGGGCACACCTTCCCCATCGATCCCCAGCGCGCTAGCGGCGCTCACCTGAAGCTCCTCGAGCTGCTCGACGATGCTCAACACCTGCGCTCGCATCGGCTCCAGAGCGGGGGGCACGCGGAAGCCGATGTCGGTGAGTCGCACGTAACGAAGGCTCTCCTGACTGAACGCCGACCCCGCGCGGTGGCGTACGAGCTCGTGCGTGAACGTGCGGCTGACATCCCGTAGCGCAAACGACCAGTTGGCATGCTCGAGCACGCTCCCGTGGGCGCTCGCGAGGATGTTCGCGAAGTATTCGCGCTGGTCGGCCCGCACCTTCGTCACATTGGGGTTCAACCCAGGCTCCCAGCTGCGGTAGCAAGCCCTCCCCGCGAACTCCACGAGTAGCTCTCCCGCTCGCGGTGTGCCATTTGGCTCCTCGCTGGACTCCTCGAGGCGGCGATCGAGCCACGATGTGCCACCCACCTCCTCCAGGTATCCGCGCATCCCTTCGACATCGACCGAGGGTCGTGAGATGAGGAAGACCTTGGGTGTCGTCTCGTGCATGGCGACCGGCGATGCTAGCGGCGGTCTCGGCGGTCTCGGGTCTCACCTTCGCCGGCGGGATTCGGTGCGCCTGCCACGACGTTCGGGGCGGCGCCGATAAGCTCTCGGCTCATGGCAAGTCCAGCTACCTCCGCACCGGCCGACCCCGAGCTCGAGCACACCGCCTGGGAGCTCTCACCGCTAGTGGACGGCGCGGGTGACGAGGGCGCTCGCGCACAGCTTGCACAGGCGCTGCAGTGCGCGCAAACCTTTGCCGAGCGCCACGCCGGGAAGGTCAAAGAGATCGACGCCGCAACCCTCGAGGAGGCGATGCGCGAACTCGCTGTCATCCAGGAACTCGCCGGACGCGCCGGCACGTACGCCGGGCTGCGCTTCTCCGTCGACACCTCCGATCCCGCCGCCGGCGCTCTGCTGCAAGAGGTGCAAGAGCGCTCCACCGAGATCGAGACCACCTTGTTGTTCTTCGAGCTGGAATGGGCCTCCCTCTGCGACGAGCACGCCGACGCGCTGCTGGCCGATGAGCGCATCGTCTTCTGCGCCCACCACCTCGCAAACGTGCGTCGCTACCGCGAGCACCTGCTGAGTGAACCTGAGGAGAAGATCCTCGCCGAGAAGTCAGTCACGGGGGCTTCCGCGTGGTCGCGGCTATTCGACGAGCTCACCTCCGCCATCGAGGTGCAGGTCGACGGCGCCCCGGTGGCGCTCGACGTGGCACTCAGCCGCCTTGCGCTACCCGACCGCGAGCTTCGGCGTACCACCGCCGAGGCGGTCACGCAGGCACTCTCCCCGGGTTTGAAAACGCGCGCCTTCCTCTTCAACACGCTGCTCGCCGACAAGGCCACCGACGACCGCCTGCGTAGCTATCCCGGTTGGCTTGCCGCCCGGAACCTTTCAAACGAGGCCTCCGACGAGTCGGTGGCGGCGCTCGTGGACGCGGTTCGCGCACGGTACGAGCTTGCGAGGCGCTGGTACCGACTCAAGGCGAAGTTGCTCGGCGTGGCGCGGCTCGCCGACTACGACCGCATGGCAGCTGTCACACAAGACGAAGTCACCTACTCCTTCGCCGATGCCCGCGAGATCGTGCTCGACTGCTACTCCTCCTTCTCCCCCGAGCTAGGCGCGGCCGCCAAGGGATTCTTCGAGGGCAACTACATCGACGCCCCTGTGCGTCCCGCCAAGCGCGGCGGCGCCTTCTGTGCCTCGGCGGTCCCCTCCGTCCATCCCTACGTGATGCTCAACTACACCTCCCGCCGCCGCGACGTCCTCACGCTCGCCCACGAGCTCGGTCACGGTGTGCATTTCGCGCTGGCCGCCAAGCAGGGGGTCTTCCACCAAGGTACCCCCCTCACGCTCGCCGAGACCGCCTCGGTGTTCGGCGAGACTATCGTCTTTGGACGGCTCCTCGAAGAGGACACTTCGCCCGCCTCCCGCCTCGCGTTGCTCGCCGAGAACATCGAGGGCGCCATTGCCACGGTCTTTCGCCAGGTCGCCATGAACCGGTTTGAGGACCTCGTCCACAAAGCCCGTCGCGAACAGGGCGAGCTGTCGGTGGAGCGCTTCGGCGAGCTGTGGGCGGAAAGCCAAGAGGAGATGCTCGGCGACTCGGTGCAGGTCACCGACGGCTACCGCTCCTGGTGGTCCTACATTCCCCACTTCATCGGCTCCCCCGGCTATGTCTACGCGTATGCCTACGGCCAGCTACTTGCGCTCTCGGTCTACCAGCGCTATGAGCAGCGTGGGGAGGAGTTCGTGCCGCGCTACCTCGAACTGCTCTCCGCCGGCGGCTCGCTTTCACCGGAGGAGCTTGGACGTATAGTCGATGTCGATCTCGCCGATCCCGGTTTCTGGGACGCTGGGCTCGATCTGGTCGAGCGCCAGCTCGAGGCCGCCGAAGCGGCGGCTCGCGACGCTGGGCGGGTTTAGATCCGCAGAGCGTTGGTGATGGTCAAGACTGACCGACGCGTTTGAGGTAGACGACGCGGTCGGCGAGGTGTTCACCGGCGACGGCGCAAATCGCAGTGACGAGGTGACCAAGCCCGGCAGGGCGTCGCGAGAACTTTGATGAGGCTGCGATCAGAATGCCTGGGTGATGTTGTCCTGAGTTGAGGTGCTGGGCCGAGATGTGCGCGAAGTCTTCGACGTTCTCGGTGAGCAACACGCAGTTTCGCGCTATCGCGGCCGCAAAGATGTCTGGATCGGACTTTCCGGCTAGCCCGAGCTTCACTACCGTAGAGGCATCGATATCGACAGACCTGAGCGACTCGGCGAGGGTGGCCGGGTACATCTCATCCAGCAATAGCTTCACCGTATCTCAGCTGCCGCTGTCCCTCGTCGGTGCAATTCGATGCGAGCCGCGATCTCGTCTGGATAGGCGGAGCGGTAACTCAATGCGGCATCGATCTGAGGTCGAGTGAGCCCCAACTCCTCAATGAGCGTTGTGACTGGATCCGGCTCGTCATTGAGGTCTTCCAGCCACATCACGATCTCCCATACATCGGGGCCGTCGATCAGTTTTGCCCGTCGTCCCGTAGGGCCATCACGAAACGTGATGTGAGGATGCTCCTCGCGGCGAGTCCCCTCCTCGGCGTAGCGACGGAGCCGATCTGACAGGGACTCACCGGCGGCTCGTGCTCGTAGACGTAGCCGCTCGGCGAGGCTGTCGTCTAGGCGTACGGACACATTCACGGACATGTATGCATTGTAGCACGCTGTATGCGTTAGTTATATGAATTGCGCTGCGACACTAGCGTCGAGATACTCGTGGTCGGGCTTCTCCTCAGGAATCCTCAGGCCTCCGCCGCTCGAGCTTGCGCTCGGTCGTCTGGCGCTTGGCTTGAAGGCGGCGCTCTTGCGAGGCCTTGGTGGGTCTGGTGGGACGGCGCTGTTTGGGAACCACGAGCGCATCCGCAAGCCGCCCTGCCAAGCGTGTGAGGGCCTGTTCACGGTTGCGTGCCTGCGAGCGCTCGTCCTGTGCGATCGCCGCGACCCGCGGTCCGATGCGCGTCACGATGCGCTCGCGCTGCCTGTCGGTCAACGTAGGCGAAGCGAGCACATCGAAGCTTGCTTCAACACGTGAGGCGGTCACGTTGGCATGCTGTCCGCCCGGACCGGAGGAGCGGCTGGCGCGCACCGTCACCTCTGTGAGCGGGATCGTCAGCGCGCCCGTGACCCTCAATCCGCGTTGAGGCTCTTCCTCAAGCTCGCTCAACCTGCTCGCCGATCCAGGCGTGGATCGCGCGTGAGGGCGTGATCACCGTTCCGTCTGTCAGCTTCAGCGCCGGCAGCTTCGTGTTCCCCGTCGCCTCGCGCAGCTCCTCACGTGACCCCTTGCGCAGGAAGGGGATCGGGCTGCCGTGGGCGGCCACCACTTTCTCGTACTCGATGCCCGCGGCATGGAGCGCCTCCTGCACTTTTCGGCACGGGTGCATCCGCGGCCCGCCTTCATCGCCGTGACACACGTACAGCGTGGGAGCGTCAGCCATCTTCATCCTCCGAGGTCGTGGGCCTAGGCTGATTGAGTCTAGTTGTCGATGCGAGTACAGCATCAACAGTGGTCGGTAGAAGCCTACGGAATCCCATCGAGCAACTGGCTTGGTGACAAACCCAAGCCTCGCGCAACCTTGACGATGGTCGTAAGCCGGGCGTCGCGCTTGGCATGCTCCAGGCGGGAGATCTCGGTCATGTTGAGGTCGCACGCATGCCCGAGGCCCTCCTGAGTAAGTCCCAGACGTTCGCGCTCACGCTTGACGTTAGCGCCCAGGATCTTGCCTGCGTCCACATCTCCGATGCTCGCCGGATATGGCCAAAAGCTCTATGGCCAAAACCTCACATTTGGTAATATTTTGGACGATGTATGGCCAAAACTCCAAGTTAGGGCACGGAGGGACAGCAAAGTCTTCGGATTGGCGATAACTTTGTTGAAGTCTTTACTCGACAATTGCGTCGGGTTTTGCCGAACAGTTCGAACAAATCCGAGACGGATGCTTTATAATCCCGAACAATATTCGAGCAATTCCGACTGACGGGCATGAATGCTGGCAGGCTGATAGCGACGGAGCTTGACCCGGGGAGTTACCCTAGTAGCGGAGAGGATTGCGCCCCCTTCCGCTCTATCCCATTGACACGACCGGAGAAAGCCTAGCCATCCGGGCGGGTCAAGTCCGCATTGCGGACTTTATCGCATTCAAGTGCAATGAAGTTCTGTCTTTTGGGAGACCCCAGGCTTTGGGGGCGTTTACAACAGTCCCCAAGAGTCGGCATGAGGAGACCTATACTTCGCGCCATTGCGTGCGCTTCCGTGGGTGCCCGTCTCGCGACGTGCCTCAAGGCCTAGGCACTCGAGGGCTATCGATCCATGTCTTTGCTCGCGGCGGCGGCCCGCGTGGCCGCGCCTACAACAGCCCCAACGCGCCGCCAACCCCATGCACCAGGTTGAATAGCGGCTGAGGCACGATCCCGAAGAAGATCGTGGCGCTCGCGGCAAGGATCGCAACGAAGGCAAGCTCGGGCTGCAAGGGTCCCCCCGCGACTGCCGGCGGGGTGGCAGTCACCGTGCTCGGCGCGGGGGAGTCCGGGTCATCGTCCAACTCGGGCGAGCCACCGGCAATCGCGGGAATCGCGCCGGTTGCCGGCATCGGAGCCGCGGCCGGCGAGGAGCCCATCCACATGGTCGCGATCACTGGCAGGTAATACCCAAGTGAGATCATCGAGCCGATCACGATCACCACTCCCAACCAGGTGTACCCGCCCGATACAGCGGCATCGATCAAATAAAACTTGCCGATGAACCCTGCCGTGGCGGGGATACCCGCGAGCGCCAGCATCGAGATGGTCAACGGCCACGCCAACCACGGGCGCTCGCGCCCGAGACCGGCCATTGCCTGCACGTTGTCGCCGAGGTTGGTTTCACGCTCACGCGCGACGATTACCGCAAACGCCGCCATGTTCATCGCGAGATACACGGCGAGGTAGAACACCATCGCCTGCGCCCCGAGTTGGGTGGCCACCACGACGCCCGCGAGCATGTACCCGGCCTGCGCCACTGAAGAGTAGGCAAGCATTCGCTTCAAAGAGGACTGCCCCAATGCTCCCACGTTGCCGACGAGGATCGTGATCGCTGCTAGCGCCGCCAGCGCCGGTCCCCAACTGCCATGGGCTTCGATCAGCGCGACGTCGAACAGCCGCAGTAGCACGCCAAGCGCCGCCACCTTCGTAGCCACCGCCATGAAGGCCGTGATCGGGGTGGGGGAGCCCTCGTACACGTCGGGGGTCCATTGGTGGAAGGGCGCAACCGACGCCTTGAAGGCGAGGCCCGCCATGCACAGCGCGATCCCCGTGAGCAGCATCGCGTTGGAGGCGAGCCCGCTGCCGGAGATCGCGTGTGCGATCGCGCCGAAGTCGGTCGCGCCCGTGGCGCCGTAGAGCAGGGCGATGCCGTACAGCAAGGTTGCGCTACCCACCGAACCCACGATCAAGTACTTGAGCCCCGCCTCTAGCGAGTGCTCGTTGCGCATTTCTGTAGCGCAGAGCACATACAGCGGGATCGACAAGAGCTCGATCGCGAGGAACAGAGCCACTGTGTTCTGGGCGGCAACGAGCATCGCCATCCCGCCGATGCTCGTCAACAGCATCGCGTGCAACTCGCCGTGCGCTGCTTCCTTGGCGGCCTTCGAGCGCCACGCGAGTAGCACTGCCGCCATCCCGCCCACCGCGAGGATTAGGTTCAGCGTGAGCGACAGCCGGTCGATCCGCAACGCCCCCGCGACAACCGACTCTGGTGTGTTCCAGCGCCAGATCGTCACGCCGATCGCAGCGCCCAGGGCGATGAGCGAGAGGGTAGGGACGATCCGTTCGCGAATCCAGCGCGAGCCGAGCAAGCCCACGAGCAGCACGATGAGCGCGCCGCCGAAGATCGCGATCAGCGGTGACAGCGCCGCGAAGTCGACGTGCGGGCCTTTGAGGTGGGCGGTGGCAAGCTGCATCATGGTTCGGTGGCGGCGAGCGTCGAGAGGGGCGCCGTCAAGTCGGCGTGGGCGGTAGCCACTGAGGCGGTGACAGAGCGTTCAGAGCGCTTCAACGCCCCCTGCGGATAGAGCGCGAGGAAGAGAATCACGGCGAGTAGCGGCACCAGCACGAGCGCGTCCATGCGTGTCAGCTCGCGCGACTTCACACCTGCCCCGACGCGGTTGTGCATGGCGCGGATGAACAACCGCAGCGCATACACGCTCGCCATTACGACCCCCGCGAAGGCGATCGCGGCGATGGCGAGCTTTGCTTTGAACACGCCCAGGAGAATCAAGAACTCGCCCACGAAGTTGGCCGACCCGGGGATCGCGAGCGTGGCCAGCGCCACGATTAGGAACACGGTCGCAAGCAGCGGCGCCCTGAAGGCGATGCCTCCCATCTCGCGGATGTCCTCTGAGCCGCCCGCCCTCGCCGCGAGCAGCGCGATGATGAAGAAGATTGGCGCCACCACGAGCCCGTGGTTCACCATCTGTAGCAGCGCCCCCTGGGCGCCCTGCGGGTTCAGCGCGAAGATCCCGAGCGTGATGAAACCGAGCTGCGCCACCGAGGAATACCCCGCGATCAGGCGCGCGTTGGTCTGCGTGAAAGCCATCGCCGATCCGTACAGGATCGACAGCAACGCGATCACGAGCATCAGCACCTGGAAGTGCGCGGAGGCCTGCGGGAACAGTGGCAGCACGATAGCCAGGAAGCCGTAGGCCCCGACCTTGGAGAGCACCCCGCTGAACACCATCAGCACCTCGATCGGCATCGCGCGGTAGCCGTCAGGCATCCAACCGTGCAGCGGGAAGGCCGGCATCTTCACGAGGAAGGCGGCCGCGAAGAAGAGGAAGATCCATTCTTGGGAGCCGCTGCTCAGCGGCAGCGCCTGCAGCTGGGAGAGCACGAACGTGATGTGACCGCCGTTCTGCTGTGCGGCGAGCACCCCTGTGGCGATGGCGGCGGCGAGCATCAACAGCGAGCCCACGAGCGTGTAGATCACCAGCTTGATCGTGGCTTTTACACGATCGGGGCCGCCTCCCCACCCGCCTATGAGGAAGTAGAAGGGGATCAGCATCAGGTCGAAGAAGGCCACAAACAAAGCGAGGTCCTGCGCGAGGAACGCTCCTAGCACGGCCGACTCGGCAAGCATCATGTGGAAGTAGAAGAGCTTTGGACGGTCCCATGAGCGCAGATTCGAGGCAAGGATCGAGGCGAAGAACAGCAGTGCCGTAAGGCCTACGAGCAGCACGTTCAAGCCGCTCACGCCGAGCTTGTAGTGGATGCCAAGTTCTGAGATCCACACGATGTCGGTCACGTCCTTCAGCCCATGCGAGCCTGGGCCGTATTGGACGATGTAGGCGATAGCGAGGCCCAGCGCCGCGGTAGACCCGGCAAGCGCAAGTACACCAGGCGCGCTCCATTTGCGACCGGCAGGCGAGGGGTCTGCGTCGCGAGTGCGCGCTCCCGTGGGCAGCAGCGCGCCAAGCAGCCCGCAAACAGCGGGCAGCCAGATCAGTATTGAAAGGGGTGGCATCAGCGGCTCACGTTTGCAATAGGAAGTAGAGGCCCAACGCAGCCACTCCGAGGACAACCAGGGCGGCGTAGTAGCGCAAGAGGCCGGTTTGCACGGCTCGCACCGACGCCGAGGAGGCGCGCACGAGCGAAGTGGCACCACCGATCAGCGCGCCGTCCACGAAAACTCGCTCGATTGTCGTGTTGGCGAAGCGCCCGGCCGCCGCGGCTGGTTTCACCACGAGCATGTCGATCAGCTCATCGAAATACCACTTGTTCACCGACAGCGTGTAAGCCGCCTTGAAGCGGGTGCGCGCGGTCACGGCGATTGACGGCTGCTTGACCCAGATACGCCAGGCGATCGCGATCCCGGAGAGGCCGAGTAGCGTGCCGAGGATCAAACCGAACACGAGCAAACCGTCGCGCGTGTGCACGGTGTAGAGCGCCGATTCGGCAAAGCTGGGTTCCAGGAACTTCGTCACCACGTCGTCCACTTCGGGGATCTGGATGAGCCCGGCACCCACCGCGCCCACGGCGAGGATGCTCATCGCCACCTTCATCGGCAGCGCTCGCTCGGCAATGGCGTGGGTGGGGCCAGGGAAGCCGACGTCGGTGTCCTCGACCTCGCCGTTGGCAGGGTTCGTCGGCTGCGGGGCATGGTAGAGATGGGGTGGGTGGGATTCCGATTCAAGCTCCTTTGCCTGCTCCACCGGATCGCCGTAGAAGGCGCGGAAGATCATGCGGAACGTGTAAATCGCGGTCATGAACGCGCCGATATACCCGAACATGTAGAGCGCCCAGTGCCAGCCTCCACGCTCTCCCGTCACGAGCAGGATCTCGTCCTTTGAGAAGAAACCGGAGAAGGGCGGGATGCCCGATAGCGCCAGCCCGCCGATCACAAAGCAGGCGAACGTGAAAGGCATCGCCTTCTTGAAACCTTTCATCTTGTCGAGCGACTGCTCGCCCCCCATCGCCCCGATGATCGACCCCGCGCCCATGAACAGGAGCGCCTTGAAAAAGGCGTGGGTCATCAGGTGGAACATTCCCGCGGCGTAGGCCCCCACCGACACGCCCATGATCATGTAGCCGATTTGCGACATGGTGGAATAGGCGATCACACGCTTGATGTCGGTCTGCGTGAGCGCGATAGTCGCTGCGATCACGAGCGTCGCACAGCCGATCACGGCGCCTACGTCCTGCGCGGCGGGAGCCAGTTCGAAGAAGGGGTGCATGCGCGCGATCAGGTACACCCCGGCCGTCACCATCGTCGCGGCGTGGATCAGCGCCGAGACGGGGGTGGGGCCCTCCATCGCGTCGGGGAGCCAGGTGTGTAGCGGCACTTGCGCCGACTTGGCGAAGGCCCCCACGAGCAGGAGCAGGCAGCCCGCCACGACATCGCCTTCGCCGCTCGTGAACACTTCGGGCGCTCGATGGAAAGCCTTGAGGAAATCGAGGGTTCCCGTGTGCTTGAAGAGGAAGTACGTGCCGAGCACGAGCCCCACGTCGCCGACGACGTTGATCACGAATGCCTTGATCCCAGCCTTCGTGGCGGTGCTGCGCCGATACCAGAAGGAGATCAACAGGTATGAGGCCGCTCCAACGAAGGCCCAGCCCACGATCAACAGCAGGAAGTTGCCCGCGAGCACCAACAGCAGCATCGAGAAGACGAAGAAGTTGAGGTAGGCGAAGTAGCGCGCGAAGCCTTTGTCCCGGTCGAGGTAGGACACCGAGTAGAGGTGGATCGTCGTGGAGATCCCCGTCACCACGAGGATCATGAACACCGACAAGGGGTCCACCAGAATCGACATCTGCGCATCGATGCCCACCGTGCTCGCGTAGTCCCACAGGGAGGATGTGAGCTGGCGGTGATCGGCCGCGTGGCCTTGAAGGGAGATGAGCGCCGCCACCGCCGCGAGGAACGCGAGGAAGATCGCGCCAGTGCCGATCCACCCCGCCATGCGGCCTGGCAGCACGCGGTAGCCGGCGCCGATCACAAGAGTGCCGAGCAGCGGGAACGCCAGCACCAGCCAACCGAAGGTGGTGGTCATCCCTGAAGCTCCCTCAGCTCATCCACGTCGATGGGAAGTCGTCGCCGGTGAATCGCCACGATCATGCCGAGCCCGATGCACACCTCGCAGGCCGCCACCGTCATCACGATGATCGCGAGGATCTGACCGTCGCCGTTGCCCCACATGCGCGAGAACGCGATCAAGGCGAGGTTGGCGCCGTTGAGCATCAGCTCCAAACACAGCAGCACGACCAGCGGGTTGCGGCGTGTCATCACACCAAAAGCGCCTGTAGAGAACACGATTGCCGACACGGCGAGATACCAGCCGATGCTCACCAGCCACCTCCGCCTGGTTGCCCCCCGACATGGGGGGTCGGTGCGCCGGCATGGTGGGCCTGGCCCCCGTATGGGAGATCGGGGTCGCTATCGGAGCCCCCGCGGGCGTGTGCGAGGGCGAGCCCTTCCACGCCCTCCACCATCGTGCCGGTGCCGCGCGGGCGCAGGATGTCAAGCGGGGTGAGGCGGTCGCGGTCGTCCTCATCCTCGTCAAGGCCACCGCGCCTGCGCGCCAGCACGACGCCCCCGACGGCCGCGATCAGCAGCAACAGCGAGGCGGCCTCGAAGGCCAGCAGAAAACGCGTGAGCAGGAGGTTGCCGATGTAGGCGGGCGTGCCAAACGCCTTCGGCCCAGGCGCATAGGACGCGCCGCTACCTTCGACCGCCTTGAGCCCGCTGCCGAGCAGCGCGATCAGAAGCTCCACGAGTAGGGCCCCGGCGAACAGCGCGCCGCTCAGCTTGCGCCCGTCGGCGCCGCGCGAGCGCGCCCGCCGGGTGAGCCCACCGTTCAGCGATTGCTCCTCACCGCCGACGTAGGCCACGACGAACACGTACAGCACCATCACCGCGCCGGCATACACCACCACCTGCGCCGCCGCCACGAATTCGGCGCGCAGCAGCAGGAACAGCACCGCCAGCGACAGCAGGTGCCCCACCAGCGCGAGCACGCTGTAGAAGGGGTTCGACAAGGTGACGACGCCGATGGCCCCCGCGATCACGCCGATCGCGGCAATGAAGAACATGACAGAGCTCACTCGCCCTCCCTCCGCAGCGGGGTGCGCTCCAGCGGCTCCGCGAGCAGCATCTCCTTGGTGAAGATCAGATCGCTGCGGGTGTAGTCGGACATCTCGTAGTCGTGGCCCATCGTGATCGCGTCGAACGGACACGCCACCTCGCAGTAGCCGCAGAAGATGCACCGGGAGAGGTTGATCTCGTACACCTCCGCGTAGCGCTCCCCCGCGGAGACACGGTGCTCGGGGGTGTTCTCGGCTGCCACCACACGGATGCAGTCAGCCGGGCACGCCGCCGCGCACAGCGAGCACCCCACGCACTTCTCAAGGCCGGCCTGTGCCCCGTTCTGGGGTATGTCCTCGAAGCGGTGCAGCTTGTGCCTACCACGGAAGCGGGGATACACCGGGGTCTTCTGCTCGGGGTACTCGAGGGTCACGGGCTTCTCGAGCATCCGTCCGAATGTCGTCTTCAACCCGCGCAGCGTTTCGCCGAACGCGCGATACGTTCCGCGCGAAGGACCGGGCGCGGGCGTGCGCATCACCTTCACCACGTCCTCTCCGGGGTCCCATGCCATCAGTGCGTCACCACCACGAGCACCGCCGTCACGAGCGCGTTCAGCGTCGCCAACGGCAGCAGGATCTTCCAACCGAAGCTCATCAACTGGTCGTAGCGAAGGCGAGGCAACGTCGCCCTCACCCAGATGAACAGGAACGTGATCAACCCCATCTTGAAGAGCACCACGATCGGGTCGACCCAGCCGGGTGGGTGAATCCCGAACGGCATCAACCACCCTCCGAGAAACACGGTAGTCACGATGCCCGACACCACGAGCACGTTCAGGTACTCAGCGAAGTAATAGGAGGCGAAACGTCCTCCCCCGTACTCGGTGTTGTAACCACCTACGAGCTCCGCGTCGGCCTCCACCAGATCGAACGGCGCTCTGTTGGTCTCGGCGAAACCCGCGATCAGGAATGTGAGGAAGCCGAAGAACTGGGGGATCACGTACCACATGCCTTCCTGCGCGTGCACGATCCCCGTGAGCGAGAGCGTGCCTGCGGTGAAGATCACCCCCACCAGCGCCAACCCTTGCGAGACCTCGTAGGAGATCAACTGGGCGGCGCCTCTCATTGCGCCGAGGAACGAGTACTTGGAGCCTGAGGACCAGCCCCCGAGCATGATCCCGTAGAAGGCAACCGCGCCGAAGGCGAACAGGTACAGCGGTCCGATCGACACATCGATCCCGTATAGCCCTACCTTCGTGCCGAAGATGTCCTGCGTGTCCCCGAAGGGGATGATCGCGAACGCCGCCACGGCGGTCACGATCGAGATGACCGGCGCCAGCGCGAACAGGAAGCCGATCGAGGTGCTGGGCCTGAACTGCTCCTTGGTGAGCAACTTCACGATGTCGGCGAGCGGTTGCAACGCGCCGTAGGGGCCAACCCTGTTCGGGCCGTACCGCGCTTGCATGCGTCCCAGCAGCTTGCGCTCGGCCAGCAACACCACGGGCACGAGTTGCAAGCCCACCGCGAAAATCACTATCGCCTTGAGCACCTGAATCCACCATTCCTCGTAGTACCCCACGACGGCGATCATGGCTGTGACACCTCTGCGCGCAAGGCGCACGCGGGGAATGAGATGGGGGGCTTGGGTGCGATCACGCGCTCACCGCCAGACCGACGCGGGTCGCGAGTTCGGCCAGCACCTGGTGCTCGTCGCGGATCTCACCGAGATGGCGCACGGCGCGGCGGACGCGCTGTTGGTGGCCATCTGGATGTGTGACCGTGCCTTCCTTTTCGGGATAGGCCTCAGCGGGGAACACGACGTCGGCCTGCTCACGCAAGGCGTCTGTGAGGAAGGGTGCATGCGCGATCACCGTGCCACCTCCAGCAGCGGGTGGATCGACGCCAAGCAAGTACAGGCAGCTCAACTCGCCCTTTGCGAAAGCATCGGCGATTCCCGCCGCGTCGAATCCCTCCTCCTCGACCTCGCCGAGCTCCCGGCCTGCGTTGGGGAGCACCCCGGCTTCGCGTAGGCCCCGGCCGTTGGCGTGGGCGGGAATTTCGAGCAACCCCGCACCGTCGATGCCGGCGAGGCCAAGCGTGGCGGCGAGGTCGAGCAGGGTGCGCACCGTACGCTCGCCGTCGGGACCAGCGCAGAGGCGCTCGTGCCAGAGCACCACAACCTCCACCGGCCCCTCCTTGGGCCCGGCGGCGCGCAAGGTGTCAAGCAACTCAGCGCGCTTGGTGTCGTCGAGCAAGTCCTCGCGAGCGGCACTCACCCGCTTCATTCCATGGCGGCGCACCCCCTTGCGCAGGCGCAGGTCGAGGATCGGAGCGTCGGCGATGGGGTCGCAGTCGAGCACCACCACCGCGTGGGCGAACTCGAGATCGGGAACCGTTGCCTGGAGCTTTGGCTCGGAAAGCGCGCGGTGAAGCTCGAGCGGCAGCTTCCCCGTGGTGCGCGAATCGAGGTGCGGCGAGCCAAGTGTCTCGCGCATCAAGCCGCTCAACAGCAGCCCCTCCTCGTTGGTGGCGCCGGCGCCGGCGATCGCGCCTGTGGAGTCACCCGAGCGTCGCAGGCTCCCGGCGGCCTCCTCGAGTGCTCGCTCCCAGGAGACTGGACGCAGCTCGCCGCCATCGCGGATCAACGGCTCGGTGATGCGGTTTTCGGCAAGCGCCGGGTAGGCGAAGCGGCCGCGGTCGCACAGCCAGCCGTCGTCCACCTCTGGGTTGTCGCGAGCGAGCACGCGCATCACGCGCTCGTCGCGCACCGTGAGCGTGACGTTGCACTGGGATGGGCACAGCGTGCACACGGTGCCCCCGTCCACCACCTCCCACGGACGCGCGCGGAAGCGGTAGTCGCGTGAGGTGAGCGCGCCTACGGGGCAGAGCTCCACGATGTTGCCGCTGAACGGCGCCTCGTAGGGGCGGCCGTCGAAAGTGGATACGTAGGAGTGGGCCCCGCGCTCGAGCAGTACGAGTTGGTAGTCCTCGGAGATCTCCTGGGAGAAGCGCACGCAGCGGTAGCAGAGGATGCACCGCTCGCGGTCGATCGCGATCTTCTCCGACAGGGCGAGCGGCTTGACGAAATGGCGCTTGGGCTCCACGAAGCGCGACTTGCCACCGCCCCAACCAAAGGTGATGTCCTGCAGCGGGCACTCCCCACCCTTATCGCACACAGGGCAGTCGAGTGGGTGGTTGACGAGCAGGAACTCCACCACAGCCTGCTGGGCGGTTTTTACACGGGGTGACTGCGTGTGCACCACCATGCCGTCCTTCACAGGCGTTGAGCAGCCGGTTTGCAGCTTGGGGATACCCTCGATTTCCACCAAACACATGCGGCACGCGCCCACGGGGTTGCCGAGCTTGGGCTCGTAACAAAACACGGGGATCTCCACGTCGCCGAGCTTGGCGGCGTCCACGAGCATCGCGTTTTCGGGCGCCTTGACCTCGCGGCCGTCGATCGTGAAGACGATCGTGCGTGGCTGCGGTCTAGGCATGGGTCGGCTCCGGTATGGGTGAGACTACGGCGGCGCCAAGGCCGTTGCGGATGCGTGCCTGCTCGATGTGCTCTTCGAACTCTTCGCGGAACTTGGCGATGAGCGAGCCGATCGGCATCGCCATTGCATCGCCGAGCACACATAGGCAGTTGCCGATGATGTGCTCCTGCACGGAGGCCATGATCTCGATGTCCATCGGCGTGGCGGTCCCGTCGTCTATGCGCTCCAGCATCTTCACGGTCCAGTTGGTGCCCTCGCGGCAGGGGGTGCACTTACCGCATGACTCGTGGCGGTAGAACTTCGCCACCTTCAACGCCACGTCGAGGATTGGGGTGGAGTCGTCCACCACGATGATCGCGCCCGAGCCGAGCATCGAGCCCGCCTTTGCCATCGAGTCGAAGTCGTAGGGGAGGTCGAGGTCATCCTTCTCCAGGACTGGTGAGGAGGAGCCGCCGGGAAACCAGCACTTCACCTCGCGCCCTTCCTCGGGGCCACCGGCGAGGCCGTAGATGATCTCGCGCGAGGGGATACCCAACTCGATCTCGTAGTTGCCGGGCCGCTTCACGTGGCCGGAGACCGACACGAGCTTCGTACCTTTGGAGGTGTCGGTGCCGAGCTTTGAGTACTCCTCACCGCCCATCCTGATGATGGTGGGGACGGTGGCGAGCGTCTCAACGTTGTTTATGAGCGTCGGTCCCTGGTAGAGGCCCTGGTTGGCCGGGAAGGGGGGCTTCAGGCGCGGGTTGCCACGCTTGCCTTCAAGCGAATCGAGCAGCCCGGTCTCCTCGCCGCAGATGTAGGCGCCCGCGCCGCGGTGAACGACGAGCGAGAGCGAGTGGCCCGAGCCGAGGATGTCCTCGCCGACGTACCCCGCCTCACGGGCTTCGGCGAGTGCGGCGTCGAGCATGTCGGCCTGGTGGACGTACTCGCCGCGGATATAGATGAACGAGCGGTTGGCGCCGGCAGCGTAGGAGGCGATCACGATGCCCTCGATCAGCATGTGCGGCGACTTCTGCATCAGTTCGCGGTCCTTGAACGTCCCTGGCTCCGACTCGTCGGCGTTGCACACGAGGTACTTGTCGATCGACCCTTTTGGCAGGAACGACACCTTCTTACCCATCGCAAAGCCCGCCCCCCCGCGGCCGCGCAGGCCGGAGGCTTCGAGCTGGGCGAGCACCTCCTCGGGTGTCAGCGCAAGGGCCTTGCGCGCCGACTCGTACCCGCCGCGCTTGGCGTACACGTCGAGCGTGTTGAGCCCGGGCTCGTCTATGTCCTTGAAGAGGAGCACTTGGGTCATGCGGTGCTCCCCTCGGCGGGATGAGTGGGGAAGTCGTGCGTGTTCGCGTTGGGGTCGGCCACCTTGCGCGTGGAGAGTTGCTTGTCGGGCAGCACGGGACGTCCGGCGCGCACGTCATCGAGCAGCCGGGGCACGTCATCGAGGGAGAGCGGACCCACGAACACCCCATCGACCGAGGCCATCGGGGCGATGTCGCACGCGCCCAGGCACTCGAACGAGCGCACGTTGAACTCCGGATCCTCACCGGCGGTGTCGCACACTGCCCGATGCAGCGCATCGGCGCCGCGCAGCGAGCAGGAGATGTTCGTGCACACGTACACCGAGTGCTTGCCCACGGGCTCAGTCTCGAGCATGTCGTAGAAGGTGGCAACCGCCGCCAGGTATGCGGGCATGACGCCCATCACCGCCGCGGTTTGCTCGATCGCCTCGGGCGAGCACCAGCCGTGGACGCGCTGTGCCGCCTCCAATGCCGGTAGGGCAGCCGAGCGCGAATCGGGGTAGAGCGCCATGTGCGCCTCGATCTCCTCGCGCAGCTTCGACGGCACCTCTATCTGCTGGGGCGTGCTCACCGGTCGATCCCTCCGAGAATGGGGTCGAGCATCGCAAGCGTTGCGATCATGTCGGCGATGTAGGAGCCCTCCGCCATGTGCGAGAGCGCCTGCAGGTTCACGAAGGAGGAGTCGCGCATGTGCACGCGTGCGGGCTTGGAGGAGCCGTCGGAGCGTACGAAGCAGCCGAGCTCGCCGCGTGGTCCCTCGATTGCGTTGTAGATCTCACCGGGTGGCACCCTGAAGCCCTCGGTGACGAGCTTGAAGTGATGGATCAACGCCTCCATCGACGTCGCCAGCTCGTGGCGGGGGGGCAGCGCCACCTTGCGGTCAGGTGTGATGTGAGGACCCTCTGGGAGACCGTCGAGCGCCTGGTCGATGATCTTGACCGACTCGTAGATTTCCGCCACCCGCACGGCGAAGCGGTCGTAGTTGTCGCCGACAGTGCCCACCGGGATCTTGAAATCGAAGTCCTCATAGGAGCTGTAGGGAGCCGCCTTGCGCAGATCCCATGGGTTGCCGGCGGCGCGCAGTAGTGGACCTGTCACACCGAGGTCGAGCAGCGTTTGCTCGTCCACCGCGCACGTGCCGCGCAGGCGCTCCAGCACGATCTGGTTGGCGTTGAGAATTGCCCCGTACTGGTCGGCTCGCGCTGGCATCACCTTCGTGAACTCGCGTGCCTTCTCCACGAAGCCGGTAGGAATGTCCTCCATCACTCCGCCCACCTGGAAGTAGCGCGTGTGCATGCGCTGCCCTGAGGACATCTCGAACAGGTCGAGGATCAGCTCGCGCTCGCGCAGGCAGTAGAGGAAGATTGACACCGCCCCGAGGTCGAGTGCGCTGGTGCCGAGCCAGATCAGGTGTGAGGCGATGCGGTTGAGCTCCAGGTGGATCACGCGGAGGTATTGCGCGCGCTTTGGCACCTCCACCTCGAGCAGCTTCTCCACCGCCCCGACGTAGGCCATCGAGTTGAAGTAGTAGGCCAGGTAGTCCATCCGCTCGACCACCGGGATCACCTTCCAGTAGGCCTTGTCCTCCGCTGTCTTTTCGATCCCGGTGTGCACGTACCCGATGACCGGCTTGATCGAGCGCACCACCTCGCCCTGGAGTGTCACGAGCAGACGCAGCACCCCGTGCGTGGCGGGGTGGTGGGGGCCGAAATTGAGGGTGAGCAGCTCCTCGTGCGTGGCGTCGGGGAGCTGCTCCGCGACGGCCGAGAGCGTGATGCTCTCCTCCTGGCGGCGATAGTCGGACAGTTGCGGGGTCATTGCCACGACCCTTTGACCCGAATTGTCGGCCTGGGGGCCGAGCCGTGTGCCTCGCGCGAAGTTTTCATCGGGTTTGGCCCGTCATGGCGTTCTCGTTGTGGGTGAAAATCACTGGTTCTCCACCCACTGGGAAATCGCGCCGTTGCGGATGGCCCTCGTAGTCCTCAGGCATCAAAATGCGCCTTAGGTCGGGATGACCCTTGAAGATCACCCCGAACATGTCGTACACCTCGCGCTCCTGGTGGTCTGCCGTTGGCCACCCCTTGCCGTCCTCGCCGTCGGGGGTCACCGAGTCCACCTCGGGGGCGTCGGTGGATACGCGCAGCTTGACCGTAATGCGATCTACCGAGCTCATATCGAGCAACTCGTAGTGCACACCCAGCCGCGGCTCGTGGGGGTAGTAGTCGACGCCGTGCACACTCATCATCGACGTGTAGCCGCGCTCGCGCAGCCGGGCGAGGACCGCGCGGATCGCCTCCGGGCGCACTTCGAGTGTCGCGCTACCGCGAAAGTGCAGCGTGCCAAGGATCGCCTCCTCACCAACGTTCTGCTTCTCGCGCAGCTCGTTGGCGAGCAACTCCAGACCTGTGGCGTCAGGCACCGGGGAGGGTCTCCTCGGTGCCATGCGCGTCGTAGCGCTCGCGCCAGCCCGCGTCGGGGTCCTCATGGACCAGCTTGCGCAACTTGAGGATCCCGTGCATCAACCCCTCCGGTCGCGGGGGGCACCCCGGAACGTGCACGTCGATCGGCAGGAACTTGTCGGCGGGGACGAGCGCGTAGTTGTTGAACACCCCCATTGAGCTACAGCAGGCGCCCATAGAGATCGCCCACTTCGGCTCGAGCATCTGGTCGTAGAGGCGGCGGATGATTGGGGCCATCTTGATCGACACCCTGCCCGCGAGGATGATCAGGTCGGCCTGGCGCGGGGAGGCGCGGAACGCCTCGAAGCCAAAGCGCGCAATGTCCATGCGGGGGCCGGCGGTTTGAAACTGCTCCATCGCACAGCACGCGAGCCCGAAAGCAAGTGGGAAGAACGAGTTCGAGCGCCCCCACGCCACGGCCTTCTCAAGCGTGGTGGTGAGGACCCGTTCGTGCACGTACCGTTCGAGCTCCGCGCTGTCCATTGTGTCCGGCGCGGTCGGGCCCAGCAGCTCGGCGCCGCGCAGGAGCTCCTGCGCGTCGTGCTGTTTGACGCGCAGCGACGCCACTTTTACAGGCTCGCGCTTTATCTCCACTCGAGCGCTCCCCTGCGCCACACGTAGACGAACGCCACCATCAGCAGCACGATGAACGTGACGGTCTCGGCGAGCGCGTAACCGCCGTAAGCCTTTAGTTGGACCGCGATCGGGTAGAGGAACACCACCTCGATATCGAACAGGATGAAAAGCATCGCGATCAGGTAGAAGCTGATGCCGAAGCGCATACCCCGCTTGACCTCTGAAGGCAGCCCGCACTCATACGGGTCCTGCTTCTGCTCCACGTGGCGGCGTGGGCCTACCATCGTGTTGAGTACCGCGAACAACCCGCCCACGGCGCCGCCCAGAATGAGGAATACGATCGCGGGGAGGTAGCTGCGCAGCACGCGCGCTGTTATATCACCGCTTGTGACAGACTGTTACATAGTGGCGATTGCCTCAATTCCACAGGACGTCCCAGTCGCCCGCGGGCGACGTGAACCTGTTGTGAGAATCGCCTCAATGCGATGACCGAAGCGGTTGTATGGGCAGCGTTTGCGCTGGCCGCGCTCAACCTTATCCCGGGGCTCCTTGGCGCTTGGCGCTGGTATCGCGGCGAGAACAGTCGCGCCTTCTGGGTGCTGCTGCGCGTGGGGCAGGTGGCGGCGCTCGTGTTCGCTGCCTTCGTGGGCGTGCTTGTGGCCGCCGGGAGCACCTCCACGGAAGAGCTCTTCTACCTATACGCGTTGCTCCCCCTCGCGGTGGGGTTCGTCGCCGAGCAGCTACGTGTGACTTCAGCCCAGACGATTCTCGATCAGCGCGACCTCGCCGACGCACAGGCCGTTGGCATGCTCCCAGAGCGCGAGCAACAGACCGTTGTCAACGCGATCGTGCGGCGCGAGATGGGTGTCATGACGCTCTCGGCTCTCGTGGTCGTCTTTCTCGCCCTGCGCGCGGCCGAAACGGCGCATGGCTTGTGAGACGTTGCCGGTCACCCGCTATCGCGGCAACCCCAACCGATATATTCCGGCGCGCATGAGGCTGCCTTTGAAGATGCTCGTCGCCGCGACAACGCTGCTGGCCGCCGCCGGTGGGATCTCCGCTTGCGGTTCGCAGGGTATCTCCGTGTCCAAGACAAGCCCCTACTACAAAGGCGCCGTCCAATTCCGCGAACACTGCTCCGGCTGCCACACGCTCTCCGCCGTCGGCGCCGAGGGCTCGGCGACTTCGATCAAGGACCGCGTGAAGACGAACGGCCCGAACTTCAATATCCGCAAGGAGAACATGGAACAGGTTCTCTATGCAATTCGCAACGGTGGCTTCTCGGGCGCGATCATGCCCGAGAATCTGGTTGTCGGCAACGAGGCCAAGGAAGTCGCCGCCTTCCTTGCTGCCTACTCGGGCAAGCAGGCCCAGAACGTGCCGAGCACCAACATCACGCTCTCCACCAAATAGCGCTCTTTGCCGGGCGGGTAGGCTCCCTCGCTGTGCTCGACCTCAAGCTGATTCGCGACGATCCTGACCGTGTGCGTGCCGCACTTGCACGGCGTGGCGATGCGCAGGTCGCCGCCGGCCTTGACGCGGTGCTCGAGCTGGACGGGCAGCGGCGAGAGCTGATCCCGCAGGTTGAGGGGCTCCGTGCCGAGCGCAACGCGGCAGCCGCCGCGATAGCGCAGGCAAAGCGCACCGGGGAGGACGCGGCCGAGGCGATTGCCGCCCAGCGTGAGGTCGGGGCTCGTGAAAAGCAGCTCAACGGTGAGCTTGCGGAGGTGGAAGAGCGTTTGCGCTCCGCTCTTGCTCCGCTGCCGAACCTTCCCGACCCCACGGCGGCCTCCGGGCCTGACGATGAGCTTGTGAAGATCGTCGGAGAGCCGCGCTTGGGCGGAGGCGAGTTGGCCGAGGGAGAGCGTGCCCCCGGTGTGCGCGACCACCTGGAACTGGCGGGCGCGATGATCGATATGGATCGTGCCGCCCAACTCTCGGGTGCGCGCTTTGCCTATTTGAAGGGCGACCTGGTGATGCTGGAGCTTGCGCTCGTGCGCTTCGCCCTGGAGAAGCTTCGCGGGCATGGCTTTGAGCCGGTGATCCCTCCCGTGCTCGTGCGCGAGCGGGCTCTTTATGGCACCGGCTTTCTCCCCGACACCGAGCAGCAGATCTATCGGCTGGCCGACGACGATCTGTATCTGGTGGGCACCTCCGAGGTGGCACTCGCCTCGCTTCACGACGAAGAGATCGTCCCAGCCGAGCGCCTCCCGCTGCGCTACGCCGGCTTCTCCCCCTGCTTTCGCCGCGAGGCGGGCGCGGCGGGCAAGGACACACGTGGGATCTTCCGCGTGCACCAGTTCGACAAGGTTGAGATGTTCAGCTTCGTCGAGCCCGACACCTCCACCGAAGAGCACGAGCGCATCCTCGCGATCGAGGAGGAGATCCTCACTGAGCTGCAGCTCCCCTACCGCGTCGTGAACATCGCCGTCAACGACCTCGGCAACTCCGCCGCCAAGAAGTACGATTGCGAGGCGTGGCTACCCAGCCAGGGCCGCTACCGCGAGCTCACCTCCTGCTCGAACACCACCGATTACCAGGCCCGTCGCCTGAACATCCGTGTGCGCCGCGATAAGCGCACCGAGACGCTCCATACGCTCAACGGTACCGCGGTGGCGGTCGGGCGTACGATCATCGCGCTGCTCGAGAACGGCCAGCGCGAGGACGGTACCGTTGCGTTGCCGGAGGTCCTCTCCGCCTACGGCGCCCCCGCCGTGCTCGGCGCCTGAACCGTCACGCGAGCCCCGATTCCTGGATCAACCGCGCCGCGGACTGATCGTTTCCGAGTTCGGCCGGTTCGAGCAACGCCGGTTCAAGCGAGCTGAGCGGTGGTAGGGAGGGATTGGGCTTCACTTCCTGTCGGACGGGGTATTCGAAAGCATCGCCTGAGGCGATGATTTCCTGGCCCGCCTTGCTCACGAGGAAATTGACGAACTTCTCGGCGTTACGGCGGTGGGTGCCGGCCGCGAGCACCGCTACGCCGGATACGTTCTCGAGCCCTCCCACATCGCCATTGGGGAAGTAGTAGAGCTTGCTGTGCATTTCCCCGGCGCCAACCTCCAGGCGTAGACGGAACCAGTAGTAGTTATTGATGACACCGGTTGCCACGTCTCCGCGGTTCACCGCCGCAACCACAGCCTCGTCGTCTTGATAGAGGTGTGCGTTGCGCTTGAGCCCAGCCAGCCAGTTCTTCGCCACAGTCTTGCCATAGGTCGCGATCACACCACCGACCAGCGGTACGAAATCCGAGTCGGTGGGCGCTATCGCAACCTTCCCCTTCCACTGGGGCTGCGCGAGTTGCAGGATCGAGGTCGGCAGTGCGGCGTGCGCCACCAGGCTCGGGTCATACGCAAGTACGTTGATTCGCAGCGCGATGCCGGTCCAGTTTCCAGAGCCGCCGTGCTTGGGAGACTCGTCGAGCGTCGAGCTGTCGGTGCTGGCCAGTAGCCCGTGTTCGTCCAGCGTCACGAGCTCGGGGGAGTTCTCGGTCAGATACACATCCGCGGGCGAGTGCTTGCCTTCCTGGAGTAGTTGGTCGGCGAGGACGATCCCGTTGCCGGTGTGCAGCCGCACCTTGATCCCGGTCTGCTTCTCGAACGCCGCGACCAGTGCGCTCGTGAGTTGCGGATGCTGTCCGTTGTAGAGCAAGAGCGAGTTCGCTCCACTGCTTGAACAGCCGTCCGCAACGCATGCGAGCGCCAAGATCGCAAGTCCCGTTGCCATGCCGCGTAGTCCGTTCATGTGTAGCTCCTCGAAGGTGGAGTTGCCTCGGTCGCCGCCCGCCCGTTGGCGTGCGTCAGGCGTGGATAGCTGACCACCGGTTTGTGAACGCGCAGCACGACAAGCTCGCCCGGCGCGGGAATGTCGTGGGCGAAGGTGCGTGCCTTGACTACCGTGCCAGGTTCTGCGGTGAGGGCGACTTGGATCACTGTGTCGGGGCCGTAATACGTGTGATCGACAACTCGTGCCCGAACGCCGTTATCGCGCGCCGCGTCACCGGCGTCCACTCGCGCCAGCTCGATCTGCTCGGGGCGGATCATCACCTCGACCGGACCGTCGGCGCCTGAGTCGGCGGTGTCGAGCTCCCCCAACGCGCAACTCACGCGTCCCGTGCGTGCCTCGCCGGCGAGCAGGATCGCCTCCCCCACAAAGCGCGCCACACCGGCGTCCACGGGACGGCGGTAGACCTCCGTGGGGGTTGCGCTCTGCACGAGCAGCCCGTCGCGAAGCAGCGCCACCTCTGTGCCCATCGACAGTGCCTCCGCCTGGTCGTGGGTTACGAGCACCCCGGTCGTCCCCTCCGCGGCCAACGCTTTCACGACCGCTTCGCGCGTATCCACACGTAGTGCCGCGTCGAGCCCGGAGAAGGGCTCGTCCAGCAGCACCAATCGTGGGCGTGGTGCCAACGCGCGCGCGAGCCCCACACGGCGCTGCTCACCGCCGGAGAGCTCTTGTGGGCGCCGCTTGCCGTAGCTGTCGTCCAAACCCACGAGCGCCAGCGCCTCGGAGACGCGGCTGCCCCTGCGCTTGGCGCGGGGCAGTCCGAACCCGACGTTCTCCTCCACCGTGAGGTGTGGGAACAGGGCGCCCTCCTGTGCGACGTACCCCAGCGACCTCTTCTCGGTTGGCACGTCGAGACCTTTTGCGTCCGCCACTACCGTTCCGCCAACCGCCACGGTTCCGGCGTCGAGCACGACGAGTCCCATGACGATTCTCAAGAGCGTCGTCTTGCCGCTGCCCGACGCCCCGAGAATCGCCGTGAGCGTCCCCTGCGCCACGATGAGATCCACACCCCGCAACACGGTCCGCTTCCCGTAGGACTTGCTCAGTCCCTCGCATCGCAGCTCAGCCATGATTCACGAAGCGATCGACCGCGGCGAGCCGGTGCGGCCAAAGCGGCTCATCAGGATGTAGGTGGCAATCAACGCGAGCCCGATCAGCACCGCCGCGAAGGGTGCCGCCGCCGCGAAGGCCACCGTGGAGCTGTTCGCCTGGAATTCGGTCCCCAGCGTGTACATGTCCGGTGGGAGCAGCACCTGCGCCGTCGACACGTCACCGAGCACGAACGCAAATACGAGCACCCCTGCGGCCGCGAGTCCGGGCCGGGCGAGCGGGATCGTGACGCGCCCCAGCACGCTCAACGGCCCCGCCCCCAGCGAGCGCGCCGAGTCCTCGAGCGCCGGCTCGATCTGACCCAGCGTCACACGCAACGCCACCACGGCGAAGGGGACGAACAGGATCGCGTCGGCGATCACGAGCAGAGCCACGCTCCCGGATAGGAAGTGTGCCCAGTGGCTTGCCGCGTAGGCGATCGCGATTGCCCCCACCAGGTCGGGGAGTGCGAAGGAGAGGTAGGTGGCTCGCTCGAGCACGGTGGCCACCGGTCCGCGGTAGCGCACGATGAGTATCGCCACGGGTAGCGCGAGCGCGACCGCCACAAGCGCCGAGGCGACGCCGAAGCCGACTGAGGTGTACGTCGCCGGCCACAGGTAGTTGAGGCTTTCCGAGGCTGCCGCATAACCCGCGCCGCTGCTCTGCGTGAACCAGTAGATGAGCATCCCCACGGGGATGCCGATCGCGATCGCCACCACCAGCCCGAGTCCGCAGATCACGAGCGGCGCGCTCCTCCCGAGCCGGTAGCGGATCGGCGCACGCCGCGTTCCGGGTCCGATGCGGGCGTAGTTTGCGTTGCCCCTCAACGATGCCTCCCCGAACAGCAGCACCACGCACAGGGAGATCGAAAGCAGCGACAGCGCGGCGGCGCCCGACGCGCTGAAGCTCAGCTGATATTGGGAGTACACGTCCACCGCGAACGTCTGGAATTTCAGACCCACGAAGGCGTCGTACTCGACCAGCGTGTCGAGCAGCACGAGCAACAACCCTCCGAGCAGTGCCGGGCGAAGCTGCGGGAGCACCACGCGAAAGAAGGTTTTACGCCCGTTCAAACCCAGCGAGCGGGCGCTTTCCTCCAGGGCCGGATCGAGCCCGCGTAGCGACACCGCCACCAGCAGGAACACGATCGGGTAGTAGGAGAAGGCGATGATCCCTGTCGCCCCCACCAATCCCTGCAGTGAGCTGTCAAGCGTCGCCCACGCGTAGCTGGTCACAAACAGCGGAACCATGAGTGGTGCTACGAGCAGCAATCCCCACAGCTTGCGCGCCGGCAGGTTGGTGCGCTCGACGAACCACGCGCTCGCCACTCCGAGCACACCCGCCACGGGTGTTGCTATCGCCGCCACGAGCACGCTGTGGGAGAGAAGTTCCTTGGCCGATGTCGCTTCGATTGCCTGCCGCGCGGCCGATATACCGCCCTGGAGGGCCTGGTAGATGGTCACCCCCGCCGGCGCTACAACGATGGCTACAGCCAGCAGGCAGAGGAGCAGCAAGCCAGCCGGGATACCCAGCACACGCAGGCTGCGCATGCGCGTGCTCCCGAGCACGAATCGTGATGGCGCGAGTGTCGTCGGTTGGTTCATGCCCAGGTCCCGCTTCTTGAGACTTTCCCAGAAAACCAAATACCGCGCGCCGATCCTACAGAAGACCTAGCGCGATAGTTAGGCGGACCTAATTAGGTAGCCCTAACTTGCGTGTTTTGGGCCCCGATCGTTGCCCCGCGGATTGTTTCCGTGGCGCAGAGCTAGTGCGCGCTGCCCAGCAACTGAATGTGATCTGCCTCGGCTGGGCCGGGGAAGGGGCGGGTGAGGCCGAATTTCTCGAGGATCGACTCGGGCACGCCTTCGACACCCGGAGTGTCGGAGGCTTCGCCACGTGTGTGGGGGTCGTTGGCAAAGCCGCCCACCTCCACCGAGTGTTGGGGCGTGCGGTAGCCGGAGATGCCGATGAGATGAAGGTGCAGAGCCTTACCGAGCGTGTTCAAGCGCTGTACGAGGATCGGCTCCACGCCCACGCTGTAGTTGGTGCCGGGCGCTTGGAAGAAGCCGTATTCGCCTGAGGGGCCGCCGCCTGACACCGGGAACCCACTCGTAAACGACTGCTGCTGGGAGCTGTACTCGCTGATCTGTAGCTGGGAGAGTTCTTTTTCAAGCGACGACCGGTGCGCGTTCAGTTCGCCGAGCTCGGAGCTCTTATGGTCGCGGGCGCGGATGTACTGGAGCTGATGATCCACCAGCGCCAGGTGCAGACGGGCCACCTCGTCGCGCTGGACGAGCACCGCCGTGGTCTCGTGCTGTTGGCTTGACACGAGCACGGCCAGCCGCTGGGTCTCCCTGGTTACCGCCGCCTTCGTGACGATCACGCGCGTGGTGGTGGTGGCATTCTCTTGGCCCACCGCCTTGAGGTCGTCGAGGCGCTCGATCAGATCGCCGAAGCCGTGAGCGTCGAGGATCACCGTGACGATGCTCGGCGGGGGCGACTCATAGGCGGCAACCACTTGCGCGATCAGCACCTGCCGGTCGCGGGCCAGTTCGCCCGCCAGTGTCGCCAGGTGCGAGCGTGCACCATGCAGTTGCGATTTCAGGTGGTTGAGCAGTCCCTGCTCGATGGTGAGGCTCGATTCCAGCGCCGACAGTCGCGCGTGCAGATCTTCGATGTTTCCCTGGAAGCCGTCGATCGTGTGCGAATCGGCGGCTATCGCCGCTTTCAGGGCGCTTGCCTTCGAGGTGGAGGACGATATGCCGCTTTCAAGCGCACCTTGGGATTGACCTGCCAGGGCCGGGGCGGTAACGGTGGCGGTGAGCAGCGCGAACAGCGCCATCGCGTAGCGCAGGTGGGTGGCTGGGGTGCGGGTTCTATTCATGTGGTCGTGACGATGGCGCGGCCGAGAATGCGCCAGTAAGAGGCGCCCGTTGTTTGGCGCCCTGCGCAAGCTAGCCACGCGGGGCATGGATCACAAGCCTTGGGGGTTGGCTGCATACGGACTTGCACGTTCGCCAAACTCCCTGCAACGGCGGGTATTCGAGTGTGGAGCCCTCCTCGGAGATCCCGCGGCGACCGTCCAAACGTCTACTGGACAGTAGGCAGATGCGCGCCACGAGTAATATCAAGCAAACGCGGAGCATCGGGGGTCTGGTCGAGTGCATCGAGCGGACGGGAGCGATGCCACGCGATCCAAACGTGGAGGAGATTCAGCGATCCAGGATACTGGGAGCGATGGCCGAAGAGGTGGCCATCCGCGGCGCGTCGTCGGTCACGGTGGCGCGTGTGATTGCCCGTGCCCGCGTGTCGCGGCGACTGTTCTACGAGCTGTTCGCAGATATCGAGGACTGCTTGCTCGCGACGCTCGACTGGGCGCTGAAGCAGGCGCAGGCGGTCGCGGTGGACGCCTACTCCTCCGAGCAGAGCTGGCTAGAGGGGATCAGGGCAGCGCTCGCCGCGCTGCTGCGTTTCTTTGACGAGCAGCCACTGTTGGCTCAACTCTGCATAGTGCACGCCGCCGGCGGCGGTCCGCGTGTGCTCGAGCGCCGCTCGCGTGCGATCAAGGAGCTGTGCCAGGTGGTCGACCGTGGGCGCGCCGAGTGCAAGGGCGACCGCGTACCCGGCCCGGTTACCGCCGAGGGCGTTGTCGGCGCCGTGCTCGCTGTCCTCTACACACGTGTCCTCGATCGTGGAGCGGAGCTCGTCGGGCACACCGACGTGCCCGTCGAGGAGGGGTCGAGGCTGATCGACATCTATGGCGAGCTGATGAGCCTCATCGTGCTCCCCTATCTAGGCGCTCCGGCGGCGGGCCGAGAGTTGCGCCGCCCGCCACGCCCCCCCCGGGTGGCCGCGAGCGCAGTGCCTTCTTGGCCCGCCGGCGCTTCCTCTCCCCATACGCATGTGGCCGCGCGAATGACCTACCGCACGGTGCAGGTATTGAGAGCGATCGCCGAGCTACCGGCAGCAAGCAATCGCGAGGTGGCAGAGCGCGCCGGGATCGTCGATCAGGGCCAGATCTCAAAGATTCTCACGCGCCTGGAGTATCAGGGACTGGTGGTCAACCGCGGTGGTAGCGGCCCGGCGCGCGGCACCCCGAACTCTTGGTGGCTCACCGAGCCCGGCGAGACGCTGGAGCGCGAATTACGCGAGCCTCCCTCAGTCGGCAGTCGCAAGTCAGATCGCAGGCCTGGCGACGGCTCAGGCTCGCGGCGCTCCACGACGTAGCTCGCCGTGGAGTCGCCAGGGCTTGGTCGCTCAGGCCACGCGGAAGGTGAGCGAGCGGGCCGGGCCCGCGTGTGGGGTGAGTGTGAGTCTGTAGCGCCCCGGGACGAGCGCATGGGGGATTGGCAGACGGCGGCGGTTCAGCCCTCGTCTGGCGGTGAAGGTCATGGCGGGGGGAAGGGTTTGCCAGCGGCCGTGTATGTCCGGAACTATGGGCTCGGTGCGCACCGCGAGGGTTACGCGCAGGCTCGTGGAGGCGCCGATCTTGAACGCAAACGCGACATCGGTAAAGCCAAACCGGGCGTGACTAAGGGCGCGTTTGGCCAGCGCCGTGAGGGCGAAATTCGAGATGTGAGCGGCGAGCAGCGGTTGTGGTGTCCTCGAGGAGCTGAGCGAGGTGGGCGGCCCTGTGGGCGTGTCACCCGAGCTGCCGGCGGGGGGTGGCGATGTGCCGCCGCCGCTGCCCGAGCCGCCGCCCCCTTGCAAGCCGGGTTCTTCGTGTTTGGTTTCTTCTTTACTGGGTTTGCCCGACGGTTCTTCTTTTTCCACGGGCGCTTTTTCGGGCTCGAATGCGCCTATCCCATTGGGAGCGCCGACGCCGGTTGGCCCGTCATACCCTGTGAAGGCGTTGCAAATCAGCGAGCTTGCGCCGCAGTCGAGCAGGGGATTAGACGAGGCGGCGCAACTTGAGTATTCGTCGCGGCACTCGCCGTTACCGCCCTGGGTTACGTCGTAGAGCGTCGCGGCGCCGAGATGCGAATAGAGGGTTTGCGCAGGGTAGGCGACTCCGTGCGCGCCCCCTCCGAGCGCGAACATCGAGGCGATGATGGGTGAGGCGACGCTGGTGCCGCCGATCGGTATCCAGTGCAGCACCACTCCCGCTTCGTCAGGGGTGGAGTCGAATACGGCGACCCCCGTGTAGGGGTCGGCGTCGGCGGCCACGTCGGCAACAGCGCGGAAAACGCCGCAACCCACCCCGCTCCAGTCGGGTACCGCCGACTGCCAGATGGGCGCCAGGAACGACGCGCTGCAACCACCGCCGGCGGCGCCGTGATTTTCGCCTTTCCCGTCGGGGTCCTCGTTCCAGACGGTCTCGCTTTGGCGGGCGTTGTTCGCGAGCGTGAGCTTGGTGCCACCCACCGCCACCACATTCGGCGAGGAGGCGGGGTAGTCGGCGCCGGCGTAATAGTTGCCTGCGCCCGCTCCAGCCGCTTCGGTCCAGTTGCGGTAGCCCGCATCGCCGGAGGAGGCGGTGATGACGATCCCCTTGTGGTTAAACGTGGACGCGTCGCCTTCCAAGGGTTCGGGCTCTTCGCCGCCCCAGGAGTTCGAGATCTCGGTGGCGCCCAGTTTGACGGCCGCTTCCTCGGCGGCATAGAGGTTGGCGTACGTTGGAGACTTAGCCTCCACCAGCACGATGTGGCAGTTGAGGTGGCACACGGCGCGGGCGGATTGCACGTCGGTTGAAATCTCGATCGCCCAGCCACCCGCTTCTTCGGCTTCTTCGCGTCTGGCTTTGTTAGAGCTTTTTCGCGCCGTTTCAAGTTCGGTCTTGCCGGCGGGGAATGGCAGCGGGCCGCTCTTGCCTTCCTGGTTGACCACCGTCAGGCAGCCGTTACATGGGGGCAAGCCGAATTCGCTGTCGTAGGTCGCCAGATCGGCTTCGACGGTTGGGTCGTTGTAGGCGTCCACCAGCGCGATCGTCTGCGGTTCGGAGGCGGGTGCTTCCGGGGCTTCGCTCGGGAAGTAAGCGGCGTGCAGATCTTGCGGTCGCAGCCCGTCTCCGCCTTCGGCCGCCGAAAGAGTGTGGACGGCGCCGCGAACGACTCGTGAGAAGCCGAGCGGATGGGTGTGGGCGCGCGCCGCCGTCGTGCGGGGTGTCAGCCGCAACGCGAGGCAACCGGCGTGGCCGGGCTGGGGCCGCGCGCACACGCTGTGCACCGTGTAGTCGGACTGCGGAAGGGGCGCCACCGTGGTTGCGGCGACGGCGTTCGCGCATGCCCCGAGCGCGAGCACCAGGCAGGCCGCGGGCAGAAGCGGCGTGTGGGACAGCCTTCGCACCGCTACAAGGCTACCCACGCTAGTGATTCGTGTTCAGATAAATCGAGCGCGAGGGCCCGTTGGCAGGCTTGACGGTCAGCCTGTAGCGGCCGGGCGAGAGCCGGTTGCGGCCGGTGAGGTTGCGGTGTCGGTGGCCGATGCCCACGATCGTGGTGATCGAATCGGGGAGTTTCGTCCAGTGTCGGTGGCCACGGCTGTTCGTCTGTCTGACTAGCGTCACCCGCACCTTCGCGGGAGCGCTCAACATGAAGGCGAAGCTCACAGCCGAGGCGAGGGGCTTGCCGTGCTTGAGGGTTGTGGCCGTCTTGGCGGTGAGCTTGAGGTGCGACACGACCGGCACGCCGCCGTGTGAGTCGTGGCGCGACTCCGAGCCTAAATCGCGGTTGGGCGTCGGGCCCGTGGTTGAAGCGGCTCCTTTGCCGTCTTGCGCCGGCCCTGCTTCTTCCTCTTCTTCCCGTTCTTCTGCGGAGGCGCGTTCTTCTTCGGCTTCGTCGGCTTCGGCTTCGTCGCCTATTTCTTCTTCCTCGTCGGCGCTCGCGACGGTCAGATCGTTCTCGCAGTGGGAAGGAGCGTCGAGTGGGCACTGCTCGGCCGGGCTCGGAGCGGCGGAGGCGGGGGGAGCCCACAGCACCCCGACGGCCAGGAGCAACGCGAGCGCGTTTCGCGCGATGAGCCGGCTGAAGGCTGACTCGGCGGTCATACCCATGCGTCGGCTTCATGTCCGCATTGCTTGAGCGCTTGCCCCGCCACCAGGGCGGTTTGTTCGCCGTCGGTAACCAATGCGTCACATCTGCTCACAGAACTGTCACATCGCCGTCACCCGAGCTTCACCCGTAGGCGTACGGCGCGTTTGAGGATGACTTCACGGGCGGTGGGGCGTGGGTCGCTTCAACCGCATCCAATCCATCAAGGAGCACTCAATGCGCAATCGAGTACTCGTGGTTGCCGCGCTGCTTGCGACGCTCGCTGTCGGGGCTCTCCCGGCGCACGCGAACCCGCCGCAGGGCACGGCCACCCCGATCAAGCATCTCGTGGTGATCTTCCAGGAGAACGTGTCGTTCGATCATTACTTCGGGACCTACCCCAACGCCGCCAACCCAGCGGGCGAGCCCTCTTTCACGGCGGCCCGCCACACCCCGAGCGTGAACGGGTTGAGCGAAGACCTGCTCACGATGAACCCCAACTCCGCCAACCCATTCCGCTTGGACCGCTCGCAGGAGCTGATCTGCGACCAGGACCACGACTACACGCCCGAGCAGCAGGCGTTTGACGGTGGTTTGATGGACCAGTTCCCGCAGTTCACGGGTGGGTGTCCTGAAAAAAACCTGACCATGGGTTACTACGATGGGAACACCGTCACGGGGCTGTGGAACTACGCACAGCACTTCTCGATGAGCGACAACTCATTCGACACGACCTTTGGGCCCTCCACCCCCGGAGCGCTCAACCTGGTGTCGGGTCAAACGCACGGCGCGATTCCCGCCTCGCTCACCGAAGTAACCGAAAACGGGACCGCCTTCGGCGACGCGGACCCGACATATGACGACTGCTCCAAAGGCTCCACCATCGCAATGGCGCCCACAAACAAGAACGTGGGAGAGATGCTCAATGAAAAGGGTGTCACCTGGGGCTGGTTCCAGGGTGGGTTTGCCCCCACGGGTGAAAGTGCGGGCAAAGCGGTGTGTGGCTCCTCCCACAAGAACGTGGGTGGTGAAACTGTGGCCGATTACAGCGCCCACCACGAGCCTTTCCAGTACTACGCGGCGACGTCCAACCCGCACCATCTGCCGCCGAGCTCGGTGGGGGTGATCGGCAAGACCGACCAGGCCAACCACCAGTACGATCTGTCTGCCTTCTACACGGCTCTCGCTCACAAAGAGCTGCCTGCCGTGTCCTACCTGAAGGCCGCTAAGTACCAGGATGGTCACGCCGGGTACTCAGACCCTGAGGACGAGCAGAACTTCCTCACGCACGTGCTCAACGAACTGCAGAAATCGCCCGACTGGTCGAGCACCGCTGTGGTGATCGCCTATGACGACTCCGACGGCTTCTACGACCACGCGATGCCGCCGATAGTCAACTCCTCCGCCTCTGCGCAGGACGCGTTGAACGGGGCGGGTAAGTGCGGCAAAGGCGCCCCCGCGGGTGGCTATGAGGATCGCTGTGGCTACGGTCCGCGGTTGCCGCTGCTTGTGATCTCACCCTGGGCGAAGCGCAACTTCGTGGATCACTCGATCACCGACCAGTCCTCGGTGCTGCGTTTCGTGGAGGACAACTGGGGTCTCGGGCGCATCGGCGACGGCTCCTTCGACGCGCGGGCGGGATCGCTCGAGAACATGTTCAGCTTCTCCCCCCGCCACAAAGCGGACGACAAGCTGTTCCTCAACGAAATCACAGGCGAGGCGGTGTACCCACCGCACGCTTGGAGCTCACGCCGCGGTCACTGACACAGCGGTAGCCAGGTAGCGCTGACATGCTGGGGCGGGGTCTTTGACCTCGCCCCGGTCTTTGCGCCGGTGACGGTGCACACTGAGCGGCGACCGGCGGCTCTGCCCTGCGGCCGTTACGCTGAAACCGTGGCCCGTTACTTCGGTTTCCTGCTGACCCCCGAACCGCCGCCCAAGCGAGTGGGTGCGCTCGTGGCGCTTGTGCTCGTGGGGGTGTGCACGCTCATCGTCTATCCCCTCAAGCAGGCCGCGCCGGTGGTGTCGCTTGGGGTGGTGTACATGCTCGCGGTGGTGGTGGTGTCAGTCACCTGGGGCATGGTGTTGGGAGTGGCCACCTCGGTGGTGAGTGCGCTTGCGTTCAATTACTTTCACCTCCCACCCACCGGCCAGTTCACGATCCGCGACGCCGACAACTGGGTGGCGCTGATCGCTTTTCTCGTGGTGGCGTTGCTGGCAAGCTCGGTGGCGGAGGTGACACGCGCCCGCTCGCGCGAGGCGGCGGAGCGCCGTCGCGAGGCCGATCTGGCGGCCGAGATGGCGCGGCTGCTGTTGAGCGGAAGGCGCCTCTCCGAGGATCTGCCGACTGCGGCCGCGCGACTCTCACAGGTGCTGGAGCTGCCTTCGGCGGCGATCGAGCTGGAGGCGGTGGAGGGGGACGAGCGACGAGTGGCGTTCCCGCTGCGCGAGGGTCCGCGCCGGCTCGGCACGCTGCTGGTGCCCACCGACACCTCCGAGGCCACGTTGCGGCGCGTGCAGGAGCGCATCGTGCCCTCGCTCGAGTCGTTGCTCAGCGCTGCGCTCGAGCGCGAGTCGCTGCTGGCAGACGTGGTGGAGACCGCCGCGTTGCGCCGCGCTGACGTGGTGAAGACGGCGCTGCTGCGAGCGGTGTCACACGATTTGCGCTCGCCTCTCACCGCCATCTCGGCGGCGGCGGACACGGTGGGCTCGGCCACACTCACAGCGCAGGAGCGCGAGGAGATGGCGGTGGTCATCCAGGGGGAGACGCGGAGGTTGTCGCGATTGGTGGACAACCTGCTGGATCTCTCGCGGCTGGAGGCGGGGGCCGCGGAGCCGCGCGCGACATTGACGTCGATCGATGACGTGATCCGCGCGGCGCTCGCCGACCTGAGTCCCGCAGAGAACGATTTCAGCCTCTCAATCGACCGCGACATGCCGCTCGTGAGTGTCGATCCCGTGCAGATGGAGCGGGCATTTGTGAACGTGCTCGAGAACGCGCGGCGCCACAGCGGGGGGCATCCGGTGTCGGTGCGGGCGCGCGCGGTGCGCAGCCTCGCGGGGGTCGCGCCCGAGGGCGCGTCGGCGGGAGCACTAGGGACCGGCGTACCCGGTGCGTCGCCATCGCCCTTGGGGGCGCTGCCCGAGCACGGTGGTCCGGTCGGCGACCGCCTCGTGGTGCGTATCGTGGATCGCGGCCCGGGTATCCCCCCGGCCCAGCTGGAGCGTGTATTCGCGCCCTTCTACCGTGCGGGTACCTCCCAAGGAGGCCACCGCGGCTCGGGCCTAGGGCTCGCGATAGCGCGAGGCTTCACCGAATCAAACGGCGGGAGGTTGCACGTGGAGTCGCTCCCCGGCCAGGGCGCGACATTCGTGTTCGAGTTGCCTCTGACCGGGGCCGCCGAGCCCTCCGTGAGCAACCCGGAGCTCGAGTTGCCTGCCGGCCCCGGGCGCGTCTCTTGAGCGACTCGCCGCCAGCGCAGCGGATCTTGGTGGTGGACGACGAGCCGCAGATACTGCGCGCTTTGCGTGTGGTGCTGCGCGAGGCGGGCTTTGAGCCGGTGCTCGCTGAAACGGGCGCCGAGGCACTTGACCGCGCAGCGGTGCGCCCGCCGGAGGCGGCGATCGTAGATTTGATGCTGCCCGATACAGATGGGGTGGAGTTGACGCGTAGCCTGCGCGGGTGGAGTGAGATGCCGATCCTCGTGCTCTCCGCCGTGGGGGAGGAGGAGCAGAAGGTGAGGGCGCTCCAGGCCGGCGCCGATGACTACATCACAAAGCCCTTTGGTTCACGCGAGCTCGTGGCGCGATTGCAGGCGGCTTTGCGTAGGGGTGGAAAGGGGGATAAGGACCCCCGTATCGTGGCGGGTGAGCTCGAGATAGACCTTGCGGCGCGAGCGGTTAGACGCTCAGGCGAAGACATCCACCTGACACCGATCGAGTTTGACCTGCTGCGCGTGCTTGCGCGCAACCGGGGGCGCCTGTTGACGCACCGTGCGCTGCTTTCAGACGTATGGGGACCGGAGTATGTGGACGATGTTCAGACATTGCGCACGCACATTGCCCGCCTGCGCGGGAAGATCGAAGGAGATGGTGAAAGCCCGCGCTTGATAGTTACCGACCCGGGCGTGGGCTACCGCTTTTCCACATAGCGGGACTTTGAGGCTCGCCACTGGCGATTCGTCACACAATCGTTATGCCGGGAGCCCAAATCGTCATGCGAGTGTGATGGCGCCTGTCACATAGTGAGGGCATGGACGCCGTAGCGATAGCTCTCGGGATTCTCATGTTCCTGCTCTTGCTCTGGTTGGTGAAGGGGATCGAGAGGATATGAGCTCTGAGCTCATGGGCGGAGCATTGATCGCTCACATGAGCGCGGCCGATGTGTTCGGTCTCGTCGTGACGCTCGCCATCGTCGGTTATCTCTTCTACGCGCTGATTCGCGGGGAGAAGCTCTAGTGACCTTTTCGGGCTGGGCCACGATCGTGCTTTTCGCGGTGATACTCACCGCATTCGCCGTGCCCCTGGGGGGCTATATGGCAAAGGTGTACACCGGCAAGCGTGTCTTTCTCTCACCGCTGCTTGCCGGTCCTGAGCGCGCGTTGTATGCGATTTTGCGCGTCGATCTCAAGCAGCAGCAGGACTGGAAGGCCTACGCCAAGAGCCTTTTGATCTTCTCGCTCGCGGGTTGGTTGTTGCTGTATTTGATCCTGCGCACTCAGAACGCGTTCTTCGTCCCCCATGCGCTCAACCCGCTCGGCTACCACTCGGCGCCGTGGAACGTCACGTTCAACACGGTGTCGTCGTTCGTCACCAACACGAACTGGCAGTACTACGGCGGCGAGACCACGATGAGCTACCTCGGCCAGATGATGGGGCTCACGGTGCAGAACTGGCTCTCCGCGGGAACGGGCATCGTCGTGGCGGTGGCGCTCATCCGTGGCATCGTCGGCCGTAGTGGCAAGGGGATCGGGAACTTCTGGGGCGACATGGTGCGCACGGTCCTGTATGTGCTCGGGCCGATCTCTGTGATCGGAGCGCTCGTGCTCGTCTCCCAGGGTGTGATCCAGAACTTCACCGCGTATCTCACCGCGCGCACGATCACGGGGCTCACGCAAACGATCGCGATGGGGCCGGTGGCCTCGCAAGAGGTGATCAAGCTGCTCGGTACCAACGGGGGTGGCTTCTTCAACGTGAACTCCGCCCACCCGTTCGAGAACCCCACGGCATTCACAAATTTCTTCGAGATGTTGCTGGTGCTCATCATTCCCGCTGCGCTCGTGTTCACCTATGGGCGAATGACGGGTAATCGCCGTCAGGGGTTGGCGGTGTACGCGACGATGATGGTGATGTTCCTCGGCGCGGTCTCTGTTGCATATATCGCGGAGGCGCATGGCTCGCCGGCCCAGCACGCCGCCGGTCTCCACACGCACGTGATCTCAGGCTCCGGCGGGGGCAACATGGAAGGCAAGGAGCAGCGCTTTGGCATCGCCGGCTCGGCCCTGTTCGATGTCGTCACCACCGTCACATCTTGCGGTGCCGTGAACAGCGCGCTCGAGTCCTTTACTGGTATCGGCGGCGCGGTTCCGTTCGCCAATCTCTCCGCGTCGGAGGTGATCTTTGGTGGGGTGGGCACTGGTCTCTACTCGATCCTCCTGTACGTGCTGTTGGCTGTGTTCATCGGTGGTCTGATGGTGGGGCGCACACCAGAGTGGTTGGGCAAGAAGATCGAGGCGCGCGAGATAAAGCTCGCCGGTCTGGGCATCCTCATCACCCCTCTGGCCGCGCTCTTCTGCACCGCGATGGCTACCGCGAGCAAAGGCGGTCGCGCCTCGATCTCAGAACTCGGGGTGGGGCCGCAGGGCTTCTCCGAGACCTTCTACGCATATCTCTCGCAGGCCAACAACAACGGCTCGGCCTTCGCTGGCTACACCGGCTTCATTCAGCCAAAGGCAGGCAACCTCGGCTCGCACGGCGTCACCTTCGCGGATTTGCTCGGGGGCTTTGACATGCTGTTCGCGCGGTTCGCTCCGATCCTCTTCGCGCTCGCCGTGGCGGGCTCGCTGGCCGGCAAGCGCGTGAGTCCCGCGGGTCTTGGCACGATGCGCACCGACAACACCACGTTCGTGGTGCTACTGATCGGCGTGATCGTGCTCGTGGGCGCGCTTACCTTCTTTCCCGCCCTCCTGCTCGGCCCGATCGTGCAGGGATTGACAGGACACCTCTACTGATGCGCCGCGACATTCTCACATCGATAATCGCGATCGTCGTCTTCACGATCCTGCTGGGGCTGGTGTACCCACTCTTCATCACAGGCGTCAGTCAGGTGTCCTTCCCCGGCAACGCCAACGGGCAGAAGATTTATGTGAACGGCAAGCTTGTGGGCTCGAAGATCATCGGGCAATCCTTCGCCTCGCCGGTGATAGGCAAGAACGGCAAGGCCGAGGAAAAGGAAGAAGAACTCGTCACGCAAGCCGACCCCAGATACTTCCAGTCGCGCCCGTCAGTCACCGAAGGCGGCGCTTACAACGCGGCGGCATCGACGTTCTCAAATCGCGGTCCCAACGACAAGGCCACGAAGGAAGCCGACGAAGAAAACATCAAGTCCTACCTGGAACTCAACAGGCTTTATTACCCCAGTCTCACGGTTGCAAAGATCCCGGTGGACGCGGTGAACACGTCCGCCTCCAACCTCGACCCTGAAATCTCGCAGGCAAACGCTTGGATTCAAGCCCACCGTGTTGCTGCTAAGCGTGGGCTGTCGTTGGGCACGGTGAACGGCTTGATCGCCAAATACACAGACTCGCGTGGGCTGGGCTTTTCGGGTGAACCGGGAGTGAACGTGCTGGGGCTCAATCTCGCGCTCGACCGTCTCACGAGAGGTAAATGATGTCCGCTGTCAATACCACCCATGAGCGCCAGGCGATCTCGCTCTTCCAGCGCGACATAGTGAAGCGCGCGCTGCTCGACTCGCTCGTCAAGCTCGACCCGCGTGTGCAGGTGAGAAACCCCGTGATGTTCGTGGTGGAGATTGGCGCCCTCATAACGACTGTAAGTTGTCTCATCCAGTTGTTCGGGGACGGTGGGAGTGAGCCCGGTTGGTACACGACGACCATCGCGATCTGGCTGTGGTTGACAGTGATCTTCGCCAACATGGCGGAGGCCTTTGCCGAGGGGCGCGGCCGCGCGCAAGCAGACACGCTGCGCAACATGCGCAAGGAGACCGTCGCCACGATGAAGGACGGCTCGATGAAGGCAGCTTCGGCGCTCGCTCGTGGAGACATCGTGGTGGTGGTGGCGGGGGAGTTGATCCCAGGCGACGGTAGCGTGATCGAGGGGATCGCCACCGTGGACGAGTCGGCCATCACGGGCGAGTCGGCCCCCGTCATCCGCGAGTCTGGCGGCGACCGTTCGGCCGTCACGGGGGGCACGCGCGTCACCTCCGACCGCATCGTGGTCGAAATCACACAGGAGCCGGGCAAGTCGTTCCTCGACCGCATGATCGCCCTCGTGGAGGGGGCGCAGCGGCGCAAGACCCCCAACGAGATCGCTTTGAACATCCTGCTCGCGGCACTGACCCTCATCTTTATGGTCGTGGTCGCCACTTTGCGCCCTTTCGGCCTCTTCGCGGGGACACCCATCTCAGAGACCACGCTCATCGCGCTGCTCGTGGCTTTGATCCCGACAACCATCGGGGCGTTGCTGTCCGCCATCGGGATCGCGGGCATGGACAGGCTTGTCAGGCGCAATGTGCTCGCGCTCTCCGGTCGTGCCGTGGAGGCAAGCGGCGATGTCGACGTGCTCCTGCTCGACAAGACGGGCACGATCACGCTTGGCAACCGGCAGGCGTCGGAGTTCATCCCGATGCCGGGCGTCCCCGAGTCAGAGCTCGCCGAGGTCGCTCAGCTCGCCTCGCTTGCCGACGAGACGCCCGAGGGTCGCTCGATCGTAGTGCTCGCCAAGCAGTACGGCATCCGCACCCCATGGCGGGGCACCCCCCATTACGGGGGGCAGGCAGGCGAGCCAAAGCTCGGCCACTCTCCTGGTGGCCCGGCGGAAGGTCCCGTGGATCTTTCGAGCATCAACGCCGAGTTCGTGCCCTTCACCGCGCAGACGCGCATGAGCGGTGTGGACTTCGACGGGCAGCAACTGCGCAAGGGCGCCGGTGACGCCATCATCGGCTTCGTGGAAGCCGAGGGCGGACAAGCCCCGCCCGAGTTGCGCGAGCAACTCGACCGCATCGCCCGCGAGGGCGGCACGCCCCTGGCCGTAGCCCGCGACAACCAGATCCTCGGTGTGGTGTACCTCAAGGACACGATCAAGGAAGGCATGAAGGAGCGCTTCGACCAGCTCCGCGCGATGGGGATCAAGACCGTGATGGTGACCGGCGACAATCGCCTCACCGCCGCCAAGATCGCGCAGGAGTCAGGCGTGGACGATTTCCTCGCCGAAGCAACCCCGGAGGCCAAGCTCGCGCTCATCAAGGAGCAGCAAGAGGACGGCAGGCTGGTGGCGATGACCGGCGACGGCACCAACGATGCGCCCGCACTTGCCCAGGCCGATGTGGGCGTGGCGATGAACACCGGTACCCAGGCGGCGCGCGAGGCGGGGAACATGGTGGACCTCGACTCCAACCCCACGAAGCTGATCGAGATCGTGGAGGTGGGCAAGCAGCTACTCATAACCCGGGGCGCGCTCACCACCTTCTCGATCGCCAACGACGTGGCCAAGTATTTCGCGATCCTCCCCGCCATCTTCATCACCACTTATGCAACTACCGGATTGGGGGCCCATCCGCCCCAGGGGCCGTTGCACGTGCTGAACATCATGAACCTCGGCACGCCCCAGTCGGCGATCGTCTCAGCGATCATCTTCAACGCGATTGTCATCCCGCTCTTGATTCCGCTCTCGCTGCGGGGTGTGCGCTACCGGCCGATCGGCGCCAGCTCGCTGCTACGGCGCAACCTGCTCATCTACGGGCTCGGCGGGATCGTGGCGCCCTTCATCGGCATCAAGCTGATCGACTTGATCGTCCACAACCTTCTGGGGGGCTAACGCCCGTGTAGCTGCCGGTGGGAGAGAATGCCACCGTGGCCACAGAAGGACAGAGCTCCTCTCAGCGCGGACACCTGAAGGTGTTCATAGGCATGGCGGCGGGGGTGGGGAAGACCTACCGCATGTTGCAGGAGGGCCGCGCCGAAGCTGAATCGGGTGTCGATGTGGCAATCGGCTACCTCGAGCCCCACGGTCGTGAGGAGACAACCGCCCAAGCCGAGGGGTTGGAGCACATCCCGCCGCGGATGGTGGCCTACCGGGGCACCCCTCTCGCGGAGATGGACCTCCCCGCCGTGCTCGCGCGCAAACCCGAGCTGTGCCTGATCGACGAGCTGGCTCACACCAACGCCCCGGGGACAGAGCACGAGAAGCGCTACGAAGACGTACAGGACGTGCTCAACGCCGGCATCGACGTGTATTCGACTGTCAACGTGCAGCACCTGGAGAGCCTCAACGACCAGATCATCCAGCTCACGGGCACTCGCGTGCGGGAGACGATTCCCGACGAAGCGCTGGCCGCCGCCGATGAGGTGGTGCTGATCGATCTCACCCCCGAGGCGCTGATCGAGCGGTTGCGTGCCGGCAAGGTGTACCCGCGCGAGCGGGTGCCGGTGGCGCTCAACAACTTCTTCAAGATCGAGAACCTCTCCGCGCTGCGCGAGACCGCCCTGCGCCACGTGGCCGAGGGGGTCGAGATCAAGCGGCTCACGCCGAGCGGGTTGACAACGGCTCCTGTGCGCCGCGAGGAAGGGCTCGACGGACCCACGGACGTGCCGGGGGCCGGCACGCAGGCGATTGCCGAGCGGCTACTCGCGCTGGTGGCGCTCGCCCCTCACTCGCAACGGATCGTGCGGCGTGCGGCGCGCTCGGCCGAACGGCTCGGTGCGCGCCTGGACGTGCTGGTGGTGAGGCGCATGGAAAGCACCCCAAGCGCCGAGGATCGCGAGCAGCTGGAGTTGCTGCGGCGGCTCACCGCGATGCTCGGCGCGCGGTTGCTGGTGGAAGAAGGCGAAGACGTGGCGTCGGTGGCGATCGCGGCGGCTCGGCGGCTCGGCAGTACCTACGTGCTCATGGGCGCGCCCGCGCCGCGCCGTGGCGTGAAGCGCTTCAGGGAGTCCCTGGTCACTCGCTTGCTGGAGGGCCTTCCGGGGGTGGACGTTCGCATCGTCTCAGACCCCACGCGGCGCAAAGACGGGCGCGCGAGTGGCGGCCACGACGAGCTTTGAGCGCTCGGATCGCGGCGGGTGCCCGCCCATACCTAAAGATGCTCGGCGCAGCGCAACGTCTCGGCACATAGGCTGTTGCAATGAACATGCTCACTACTCTCCGCCCCCGCGCTATCGCGCCACTCGCCTGCACTCTCGTGCTTGCTCTCGCCACACTCATCGCCGTCACCGTTGGCGGCGCTTCCCGTGCCGTCGCCAAGCCAACCGCCCACGCCTCTGCGTCCTACATCACGGGTGTCGGTGACCAGCAGACAGAGATGTTCTCGAACCCCCTGTGGCAGCAGTTGCACACGAAAATCGCCCGCTACATAGCTCCTTACGACGCGGCTGTGCGGCCCTATTCGCTGCAGCAGGCGGTCGCCTGGATCGCCGCCGCCGAAGCCCAGCACCAACAGATCCTCGTGGCCTTCTACCACTCCGAGTACACGCCGATGGCTATGCCGAGCGTCACCACCTACACGCGGGATGTGCAGAAGTTCATCAAGCTCTTCCCCAAAGTCCGCCAGTATCAGGCCTGGAACGAGACCAATCGCGGCACGCTCGCGCACATGTTCAAATCGCCTTCCGCGCTTGAATCCGCCAGGTACTACAAGGCGTTGCGCTCCGTCTGCAGGGGCTGCACACTCACCGGCCTCGACATCCTCGACGGTCCCTCGATCGGCCCTACCCTGCGCTACGTGGGTGAATTCAAGCGCGACATCGTGCACTTGAAAGTGCCGATGCCCGCGCTGTGGGGGCTGCACAATTACTCCGACACCAACCGCTTCCAGAGCACCCGCACGCGCGCCATCCTCAAACTGGTGCCAGGCCAGGTGTGGCTCACCGAGACGGGGGGCATCGTGAAGTTCGGAGGGGCCTTCCCCAACGTCAAAGGGTCGGGGCTCAAGCGCGCCACCAAGGCGCTCGCCTACATGTTCAAACTGGCGGCGTCGAACTCGCGCATCAAGCGCCTCTACATCTTCCAGTGGTCGGGTGGTACTGCCGCCACGCGCTTTGACGCCGGCCTCACCGACGCGCACTACAACCCGCGCCCGGGTTACGTCACGGTGTGCAAGCAGCTGCACGCCGCGAAATGCGCCATCAAAACAAGTAATCGCTAGGGGGCTTGGCGATAGGAGGTTGCGCTGACAAAGAGTACATTTGTCGGCACAATCGTGCTAATTCCCCGATAATCATGCTAATTAAGGAGATTTTTAACACGATTATGCCATAATTAGCACGATGTTTAGCTTCATAGACCTCGATCGCACCCTCAGCGGCCAACCACGCGAACTGGGTGCTCTGCTAGCGCGGATCGACACCTCCAGAGGGCGGGAGCGGCTGTTCGAGGATCAGATGCCCGAATTCCTGAACAGCCTCTCCGAGCACGCGCGTATCGAATCGATCACAGCTTCAAACGCGATCGAGGGAGTTATCGTCGGGTCCGAGCGTGCTGAGCGCATAGCGGATGGGAGCGCCGGCTTTCGCAATCGCGGTGAGCGGGAGTTCGCGGGCTACAGAGACGCGATCGACATGCTCATGCGCCTGCACGAGTACGAGCCGCTTGGCGTTCCTTTCGTGCTGAACCTGCACCGCCTGCTCTTCCAGTACACCGACGCGCGCGGCGGCTATCTCAAGAGCGATCCGAATCTGATCGTCTCCTACGAGAGCGGGGTCCGCGAGGTCCTTTTCACCCCACCCCCTCCAGAGGAAGCGGAGTTCCCGCTCACCGAGTTGCTAGCCCGCTACGAGGACGCCAAGCGCGAGAACCGCACGCATCCGCTCTTGCTCATCGCGGTCCTGATCCTCGATCTGCTGGCCATTCATCCAGTGGCCGACGGCAACGGACGGCTCGCGCGGCTACTCACTACTCACGAGCTCCTCGGCCAGGGCTATGGAGTAGCGCGATACGTGAGCATCGAGCAGCGAATCTACGAGTCCAAGAACTCTTACTACGCAACCCTCCGCGAATCCCAACGAAACTGGCGCGAGGCTGAGCACGATGTCTGGCCATGGGTCACGTATCTCTCGCAGATCCTCGCCGGCGCCTATGACGACTTCGAGCGTCGTCTCGTGCGCTCGAATGAGCGCAAGGCAAGCAAGCAGGACCGGGTGCGCGATTACATCCTGGGGCGGGCCCCTAGGGAGTTTCGTCGCCGCGACATAGAGCGGGCCTTTCCCGGCGTGAGCGTCGCGACGATACGGCTCGTGCTCAACGAGCTCCGCGACGCGAACCTAATATCCGCCGACGGCGCGGGCCCATCTGCGCGCTGGCGCAGAGCGTGAGGTCGTTGGCGTTTCAGCCGACGACGACTCGGCGACGCGCCGTCGTGACCAAGCCCCCGGCGAACACGCGCGCGAGGAGGAGGCCGAGCAGGCCCACGCCCGCCGCGAGCGGGGCGAGCGTGCGTAGCGGATAGCGGGTGCCGCTGTGGAGGGCGAGGTTTAGCGCCGTGTCATCACCGGCGTGGACGATCGAAACAAGCCCGCGGTGGTCTATGCCAAGCACCGTGGGGGCGAGCGCGGCGAACGCGCACCAACCTACGAGCGCGAGTACCCCCACGAGTAGCGAATCGCGCGAGATGCGCGTGCGGGTGGTGGCGAGGGTGGCGAGCACAACCGCACCGCCCGCCGCGAGAACGAACGGCCAGATCGCGCCCCAGCCGCGCCCGAGGCCAAAGGCGCTGGCGATGGTGGGTTGGAAGTAGCCCTCGCCCAGGTAGCGCGCCCACACCACCACCTCGTTCTCGTATCCGACCAGCGGATGCGTGATCGTGGCTGCGACAGTCGTCGTCAAGGACACCCCGGCCAAGGCGATGGTGGGGCCTGGATAGCGCCTCAGCGCGATCCCAATCGGGAGCGCGAGGAAGGGGAGCATCGTCATGAGGAAGCGCGGTCCCATGAAGCCGCCGCCGAAGGGGAGGTAGTAGCCGGAGTTGTAACCCACGTAGCAAACGCAGACGCCCGCGATCGTGAGCGCCTCCGCGCGCATCCCACGGCGGAAGAGCAGCCACGTGCCGATCCCACCCATGATGAGCACGGGGGAGATCGTGAGCAGGCCGCGCGAATCGAACAGGAGTGTCGCCAATACCGCAAAGCTCGGCATGCCGATGCCGAAGAAGCCTTTCTGCTGGCGGGGGATGCTCGAGTAGGCCAGGTGCGTCCAGGAATGGAAGGCGTAGTGGTTGTAGAGCAGTAGCGGCACGATCCCGATTAGTCCGCCCAGGATGAAGGCCCCAGCGCGGGTCGCGACCCCCTTGGGGGTGAGCGAATCGCGGCGCGAGAGCAGGTAGAGGCCGAGCACCACGGCGGTGAAGAACAGCGGGTACTCGGACACCCCCGCGTAGCCGAGCGCGAGCCCCGCCACGCCGAGCAGCCACGGGTTGGGCGGTCCCCGGCGCTCGGCAAAGAGCAGCGCGAACGCGGCGAACCCAAGGAAGGCGGTGAAGACGTGTGAGAACAGCAGCGTGGAGAGCGGAAACGTGAGCGTCCCAAGCCCCAGGATCACTGCTGTGGCGGCGCCGTAGCCGGGCTCCAACCTCTCGGCTAGATGGCCGACGAGCAGCAGTAGCAGCAGCCCGGGCAGCACGTTTGCCCACAGGCCAATGAAGTACACCATCTCGTCTTCGCCGCGCTGGGCCTTTGAGGAGCGGGCTATCTGTTCGGCGCCGAGCGCTTTGATCGCGTCGTAGTAGGGGAGCGCGAACAGCGCCAAACCGGGCGCGCGGGCGGAGTACCAGTGGCCCTTGTAGAAGGCCTTGTCGCCTGTATTTTCCTGGTAGGCGTCGATCGTGGTCTTGTCATTGTCGAGCGCTCGGACGAGGTCGTAGTGGGAGGTTTGGTTCCAGGAGAAGCTCTGGATGACGGTGGTGTAGGCGACTCCCACCAGCAGCACCGCCGCCAGCGCCATGTTGCGCTTTGTGAACATCAATCTGTTCCGTGCAGCGACGCCGGGCCAGGGCCGATTTCATAGATCACGAGCGACCCCACCTGGCGACGTGTGACGCCGAGGCCGGTCACCGGCTTGGCGGCGGCGGCACGGGGATCGGGGGGCTCGGGGACCGCCGGCAACTTGATGCCCGGGAGCGTTGGCATCGTGAGGTGCAGGACGACAGTCTTCACACCGTAAAAGCGCAGCTTCTCGATGCTTGCGCGGTCGGGGAAGCCGCTCATGCCGCCGCGCAGGTCGTCGGTGGCGGGAATGTCGAAAGTGCTGTTGCCCAGCGGGATCTTGTAGAAGCCGTTGGTTGAGAAGTACTGCCACAGACGGTCGGCGGCGCCGTCGGTGGGGAGGTCGAGCAGCGGTCCCTTCAGGTCGATCTCAGCCTTCGCGGGCTGGGGCACCACGGGGTCGGCCATATGTCCCGCGCCTTCGCCGATCACGCCGATCACGAGTAGCGCGCCAACGGCCGCCGTCAGCCAGGCGGGGCCGCGCGTGCCAAAGCCCTTGCCCCAGACGCGCGCGAACTCGGCCAAGCGCCAGGCGCCGGCCGCCGCGAGTAGCGCGGTGAAGAGCGTCGCCAGTGTGAACAGGCGCCCCGGCACGCGCACGCCGTCCCAGCCGGGGGCATAGTCATACAGGAGCCGGTAGGGGTAGCCGGCGCCGGTGAGGCCCAACCCGAGCGCGAGGATCGCGCACACTCCCACCCCACATGCCAAACCTATGCGCAATCGCCGCGTGTAGATGGACGCGGCCAAGCCAATCAGCGCGAGCACGGCGATGAGACCGCCGGGGAAGAACACGTCCTCGTTCTTGGAGTGCACGTGTTCGCGCGCGCCCGCGGTGGCGCCGCCCCATACTCGGTTCTCGGAGGACGCCGACAGCCACGCCCAAGGGTTGGAGGAGTAGTTCTCGACTTCCTTGAGCGTCCGTTTCGCGGTGGGGTACTCCGAGGCTACCTTGAGGAACGGGCGCGCCTGGTAGACCGAGACCACACCGCACAGGGCGATCCCGATGCAGGTGATCGCCACGAGGTTGCGCGGCAGGGCGGGGCGCTTCTCGGCGCGCCACCACCACACCACGGCGATCACGGCAAAGATCGCAAGCATGTAGGCGAACTGCAGTCCGAGCGTGAAGCCAAGGCTCATCTGCCACGCCGCCACGAGCCAGCCGGCGATCAAAAGCCCACGCGATGAGCGGCGATAGCCGCGCAGGAGCAGGAACAGAGAGAGCGCGACCCCGCCGCTTGAGATGACGTGCAGGTGCCCGGCCTCGGTGACGCGGTAAGGCGCGTACGCAAACGCGGCGCCCGCGACGGCGGCGCCGATCCTGCCGGCCCCAAGCTCGCGCGCGAGAAACCAGGCGCCGATGAAGCACAGCGACCAGGCGAAGAGGAAGAGCAGGTTGTAGCGGACGAGCGCCGCCACCGTGCCCGAGCCAAAGAAGGCCGTCGGGCCGTAGCCGAGCAGCGAGTCTGAGAAGGCGAGCGAGAGCGGATGGGGGTAGAAGGCGTTCGAGTCGAACACGTGCAGGGGGCTGTGAAGCAGCGCGTGGCCCACCCACGCGATCTCCCAAGCCGTGCGCACGGGATCGCCGAGGTCGGGCTCGATGCGCGTGCTCATGTGCAGCACGAGCGGCCACGTGGTGAGCAGCGCCAGGCCGACGCCCGCAAGGATCACCCATAGGATCTCCGCGCGTCCTATCTCGGGCGAGGGCGCCCAACGTTTCGGGGACCGCTCGATAGATGCTGGGGTCGAGGGCCTGTCGAGGGAGATGCTCGCCATCGGTCGGGAGCAGCATACGTGAGCGGGGCATGTATCGCGGCATGCGAGGACCGTCGCGAGTGGATCGGAACCGTTAGCCGTCCAAGCCTGGGATCGGGTCGATCGGAAGCACCCCATGCACCTCTTCGAGCCCAATCAGGTCATTGCGGTCGCGGGGTCGATCGGCCAGGCGCTTGAAGCCGACGATGCTGCTCAGGCCGGCAAGCGAAAATTCGACCCCTGCGTAGTCGGCCCTTATGGCGCGTTGCACGACCGTGTCGAAGTCAAGTGGTGGGAGTCCGCCGCGGAGGATGTCGATCACGCCCGCGTCTGTTATTGCCCGCAGGTGCGCTTGGTCGATCAGATGCTCCTCGCGCAGTGGGACCTTGTCGCGCAGACGCACACCATTGAGCTTGGTAAGCGCCGCCAGTACGCGCTGATCGTTCTCGGCACTGTCGGGGACCAAGAAGTCGATGTCCTCGGTTGCGCGAACGAAGCGGTTGGCGATGACCGCGAATCCGCCGATCACAACGAACTGGGCGCCCTCGCCGACCATCGCCGTGACGGCGACATCGAGCTCAGGGTCGAGTGCCGCCATCGGCTCGTTCGATGGCTCGTAGTAGTCCGGCCGCCTGGGTCGATAGGTGTTGCCCTCTGCGCAGCAACTCGTCGATGGGCGTGTCGACGGGGGGCGTCAGCAGTTGGCGCTTCTCGGAATCCAGCCGAGCCCACGCATCGCTGTGGCCAGGCTCCACCAAAGTGTGCGCAAGCGGCTCCATTGGGTGCCATTTTATCGGGCGGGGCGGATGGCCGGTGGGAGGAGATGTTGAATCGCTGGAAGCGTCAACCCCGTCCAGGGGTTGACAACAATTGCCGGACTGTGTATAAGTAGCCCATGTGTGTAGCCCACATGGGTGTGCGCACATCACATAAGGTCGGGTTTGGGTCGGTCTTCGTGGTCGACACCAACTTGTTTTGACGGGGACCTTGGGAGAGGGACCGGGTCGTTCTTGAGAGAGGGTTGGTTTTTCGCGTGCATTCGTTTGGGGATCATGTGTCTGAGAGTCCGTGTGCTGTTGATGGGTCCTTTATAGGACGCGTCAGCGTCGCTGACGCGTCTCTCTCTCTCTCTCTCTCTCTGGCCGGGCCGCCGCTCAGCGCGGCGTTGCGCTTCACCCGCTAGCGGGTCGCTCACAGGCCAGTCTTCGCCGCGCCATAGGGCGCGGTTTTCGTCGTTCCTCGATAGGGAGGGGGCTCGGCGACGCAGTTGGGCTTCCGGTCAATTCATGCCTCACTGGTTGGGGCTCGTATACGGAGGCCTCACGGTGAGAAAAATTGTCGCCACCCCCCGCCGCGCGCTTATCGGGATTGGACTCATGCTGGTCGCCGTGCTCGTGTTCAGCGCTCCGGCGCTGGCGAGCAAGGAACGTCCTTATACGGGGGTGTCCTTCGGTCCGACTGGTACCGGTGTGGGCTCGTTCGTGAGCGTGCAGGGTGTCACCGTCGATCAGGCCACGGGTGACGTGTTCGTGTATGACGATGGCGAAGGCGGTCGTATCTACAAGTTCGACGCGGCGGGCGAACCGGTCAACTTTTCGGCTCTTGGCACGAACGTCATCACGGGTGTTGGCAGCGGGGGCGGTGCTGAAGACGAGGTCGCGGTAGATAGCTCAAGCGGACCGGCCGCGGGCGACATCTATGCCGCCAACAATGGCGAAGTCAAGATCTACAGTGCTGAAGGTTCATCGCTTGGTTCGTTGAGCGGTGGCGAGATGTGCGGTGTCGCGGTGGATGCGTCGGGAGTCGTATATGTCGGTATCTACTCCGCAGGAACGGTACGTAAGTACGTGCCGACCGCCAACCCGGTCACTAATGCGAGCGAAGCGTCCTCCATGGGTGGTCTGGGAGGGATCTGCAATGTGGCTGCCGATAGCGAAGGCAACCTGTACGCCGCGAATTGGTCAGGCGGCGTAGCTCGCTACGAAGCGCTGCAGTTTGGCTCACTAGCTGCTATGGGGGCTCTGATCGACGGGTCGGGTCGCACCCTGGAGGTCGACCAGGCGACGAATGCCTTGTATGTAAACGAAGGCAGCGCCATCGCCGAATACGACGCTAGCGGCAACCTCATCGGTACCTCTGGGTCGGAAAAAATCAATGGTTCGTTCGGGGTTGGTGTCGACAGCGCCAAAAACGAACTTTACGTGCCAAGCGAAGGACGCGTACTGACCTTTGGCCCCCCCGTGCTCCTACCGACCGTCAGTGGTGGAGAAGCCTCGGAAATTACAAACTCCTCAGCGAGGATCAGTGGCAGTGTCAATCCCGAAGGAACGGCGACAACCTACCAGTTCCAATACGGCACGACGACATCATACGGCTCCGTCGAGCCCGTTTCGCCGCAGAGCGTGGGCTCCGATTCGACCCCGCACGAAGTCAGCGTGCAGTTGACCGGCCTTTCGCTCGGCACGACGTATCACTACAGGCTGGTAGCCACCGGCGCGAACGGCACCAGTTACGGGCAGGACCGCAACTTCAAGACGAGCGGGCCGAGCGTGATCGGCGGCTCCGCGAGCAAAGAAGCCCAGAACTCCCTTACGGTCGGGGCGTACATCGAAACGGGCGAACTGGACACCCACTACCAGGTCGAATACGGCACCAGCAACAGCTACGGCTCGACCACGTCCTCCGTGGACATGGGCAGCGAAAGCGGTCCCGTCAGCCAAGAACTCACCGGGCTGCAGCCCGAAACAACCTACCACTACCGGTTCGCTGTTACCAACTCCGAAGGCACCGCCTACGGAGCCGATCACACGGCGTCAACGACACCCGTAGCCCGCATCGTAAACGAGGGAATCTCGGGCGCCTCCAGCACAGAAGCGACCCTGAAAGCAACCGTAGAAGCCTTCGGTGCCGAAAGCACCTATCAGTTCGAATACGGCCCTACGAGCGCATACGGCGCCGCTACACCCGAAGAAGCGTTCTCGAGCGAAGCGCAAGCGACACTCATGGGCTTGCCCGCCGAAACTACCTATCACTTCCGCGTGGTCATAAAGAACCAGTACGGAACCGTTGAGGGAGAAGATGCAACATTCACTACAGCTCCTACGCCGAGCTTGATCCTCCCCGACAGTCGCCGCTACGAAAAGGTCACGCCTAATAACAACGCCGATGGCAACGTTATTCCCAATGTGCCTGCGAGCATAAAAGGGACCCCGGGCATTGGAAGCCTTTACACCGATCTGCCATTTATGGCTGCCGCCGATGGTAACGCTCTTGCGTATATCGCGCAGGCTTCCGAAAATGGCGGTACGGGAAGCGAGGGCGCTGGTGGAGGTAACCAGTATCTCAGTCGCCGCGCGTCCGGCGGAGGCTGGGCGACCGAAACCATCGAGCCGACGGGCAGCAGTAATCTCCCTACCTATGAGGGCTTTACAAAGAATCTGACGGCTGGGTTCTTTAACTACAATGGCAAGAACCCGTTGGTTACCGGGGCGCCTGGCGAAGAATACTCCGTGCTGTACAAGCGTATGTCGGGCACCGGAGCATTCGAACCTTTGATCAACATCAAGCCGCCGAACAGAGGCCCTAACGAATTCTCTGCTGTCGAAGTGGCTCGGTATGGAGGCAGCCCTTGGCAGCCGGCGTATGCTGGTAGCTCCGCAGATCTCAGTCATGTGTTGTTCATGGCCAACGATGCGCTCACGCCTGGCGCCAAAGATGGTGGCAACAAAGAGAACAATCTATATGACACGCATGACGGTGTCATCACGCTCGTCAACGTGCTTCCTGACGGTAGCACCGAGCCAAACGCGACCTTCGGCGGTCCAAAGCTCTCCTACGATCCCGCGACCCCGGATGCGCCGTCGTTCAGTCACGACATCTCCGAAGACGGTCGACGGATCTTCTGGACCGATCTGAACAGTCACAACCTGTATCTAAGGGAAGACGGGAGCAGGACCGTTGAGGTCGATGCCGGAGCAGGAGGCGGAGGAGCCTTCTGGACCGCGACTCCAGATGGCTCGAAGGTGCTTTTCACCAAGGCTGGCGACCTGTACCAGTACGACGTGGAAAGCGGCCAGACATCAGACCTCACGCCAGGCGGCGAAGTACAGGGCGTCGTCGGTGCGAGTGAAGATCTCTCCTATATCTACTTCGTGGCCGACACGGCGCTGGCAAGTGGGTCCGAACCTGAGGAATGTCTGACTCCCTCAGCAGGGTCAGAAAACACCAGCAGTTGCAATTTGTACGTGTTGCATCAAGGTGAACCCGTTAGATTTATAACAAAGTTGGCTGCAGACGACAATTTCGCTCCTTTTCAGAGTCCTGGGGCGGACGGCGATTGGCAATCTGGTATGGGAAACCGAGAAGCAGAGGTCACTCCCGATGGACGTCATCTGGTGTTCACGTCATCCAGGTCGCTAACCGGCTACGACAACAGTGGGCCGGAAGAGGTCGCAGGCCGAGGGGCAGAGGAGGTGTTCACCTACGACTACGGGAGTACGCGGTTGCTGTGCGCCTCGTGCGATCCAAGCGGGCTGTCACCCGCTCACTCCTATTCGGCCTTTTTGCGTGTTAGCAATGTGAACACCTATACGTTGCGTTGGATGTCGTCCGATGGCCGCAAGGTGTTCTTCAGTTCCATTGATGCGCTCGTGCCGCAGGACACAAACGGCGTGTTCGACGTTTATGAGTGGGAGGAAGACGGCGCCGGCGGCTGCCGGCGGTCTCAGGGCTGTATCTATCTCCTTTCGTCCGGTTCCAGTCCGGAAAACTCGTGGCTGCTCGATGCGAGCGAAAACGGTGACGATGTGTTCATTGCGACTCGTTCGCAGTTGACGCTCGAAGATCAAAATGAAGATGTGGATGCTTATGACGTTCGTGCCAATGCGCCGATACCTCAAGCGCCGCCGCAGTGCTCTGGCACGGGTTGTCAGGGAGCCGCGTCTTCGCCGCCGGTGTTTGCTACGCCGTCGAGCGTCACCTACAACGGGGTCGGGAACTTCCCGGCTCCGGTGAAGGCGAACAGCAAGGCCAAGAAGCCCAAGCGCAAGGCGACGCAAGGGAAGCACAAGAAGAAGGCCAAGAAGAAGGGTAAGGGCGGCCGTCGGCGCAAGGCGAAGAAGTCTGCTCACAAGTCCGCCAAGAGCCACGGGAGGAACAACTGATGCGGGTACATCGGATAGGACTACTGGTCGCGACCAACCTCATGGCCCTGGCGCTGGGTCTAGCGGCAATCGCCGTCGCCAGTCCCGCCGCCATGGCGGAAAACAGGCCCGGCTGGGAGTTGAACTCGCATAGCTATCCAACGAACCTGCCACCAGGATTGAGCGGCACCGTTGCAGTTGACGTGTACAACGTTGGCGCCGCCGAAAGCGCGGCGGGAGCGAAGCTGGTGGATACCCTTCCGGTCGGTCTTGAAGGTATTTCAGAAGAAGGCTGGGCTTGTGTCGGCAGCGCGCCTTCGGTCTGTAGCTACGAACTGGAAAGCTATTTGCCGGGCAGGCGGGGCGAGCTTTGGCTCAACGTGAAAGTCAGTTCGAGCGCACAGCTCGGGCCGGTCGAGAACGAAGTGGCGATATCGGGTGGTGGGGCGCTTGCGTCGTCCCGTGCGACTAATACCTTCATCATCGGTGCGACTCCCGCCAAATTCGGTTTCTCAGACACTGATGCATGGTTTACAAACGCCGACGGTACGGTCGACAGGCAGGCCGGCTCGCACCCGTATGAGTTCACGTTCAACTTCGCATTGAATACAAAGGCGAATAAGTTGCCGATCGGCGAAGCTCGTAAGATAGAAGTCAACCTGCCTCCGGGGCTGATCGGAAACACGAAAACGGCAGCGGAGTGCACCCGGGAAAAGTTTGATCGAGAAGAATGCCCAACGGGCTCTCAGATCGGTGTAGCCCCGACAGGACTTGCAGGCTACCTACCGGGATCGTTCCTGTTCCCGGTGTACAACATGGTGCCACCACCGGGACATCCGGCCGAGTTCGCCTTTGAGATTTTTAACATCGACGTATTCTTGGACGCGGTCGTGAGGAGTAACGGGGACTACGGGATAACCGTGCGTGTCAACAACATTCCTGAAAGGAGGCTTGTCGTTACCAGCTCTGTGCAGGTTTGGGGTGTGCCAGCCGATCCGAGCCATGACTGGGAGCGGACCTGCTGGGTGGGACGGTCCCACATCGAAGGATGTCCATCCCCGGCGGCCCAAACGCCGTTCCTGACATTGCCGACGTCGTGCTCGGGTCCGCAGGAATATTCGGCTTCGGTCGCCGAATGGGGGAAAGAAAGTGTGATTGACCAGGCGAGCTTCCTCTCTCACGACCAGCACGGTGCGCCATTCGGTCTGACCGGTTGCGGCTATTTGGGTTTCAAACCGGAAATCAGTGTTGCGCCGGATACGTTGTTTGCGGATACGCCTGCGGGTTTGACGGTGGAACTGAAGACGCCGCAGGAAGCGTTGGAAAGCGTCGGTGGTATCGCGACGTCGAACATCAAGGACACGACGGTGACGTTGCCTGAAGGTGTGGTGATCAATCCGGGTCAGGCTGCTGGGTTGGGTGCCTGCCAGGCTGCGGAAAGCGCGGTAGGTACGTTGGAAGCGCCGTCGTGCCCTAACGATTCGAGGGTGGGGACGGATGAAATCGAAACGCCCTTGTTGAAAAAAGATTTGAAGGGTGACGTGTACGTGTTGCAGTCTGACCCGCCGAACTTGAAGTTGTTGGTGGCGGCCTCGGGCGAAGGCGTGAACCTAAAGCTCGTGGGCGATGTGCATTTGGATGAAGCGACGGGACGGTTGACAACGACATTCTCAGAAACGCCGGAGTTGCCGTTCACGACGTTCCGTTTGTCGTTCAGCGGTGGGGCGCAGGCGGCGCTCGCGACACCACTGCGTTGCGGTTCTTACATGACGACGAGTGATTTCACGCCATGGAGCACCCCGGCGGTAGGCGATGTGTTCCCGTTCAGCGCGTTTGAAGTCGCACACGGTCCCGGCGGGTCGGCTTGCCCATCGGATGGGCCGTTGCCGTTCAGCCCGGTGTTGACGGCCGGCTCCACTACCGATCAGGCGGGTGGGTTCACGAACTTCTCGCTGTTGTTGACCCGCGAAGACGGTCAGCAGCGGATCGGGAGCCTGCAGTTCAAGACACCCGAGGGACTGTTGGGGATGATCAGCAAGGTCCCGCTGTGCGGCGAAGCGGCCGCGAACGCGGGTACGTGCTCGAGTGCGTCGCAGATCGGGCACACGGTCGTTGAGGCTGGTCCCGGCCCCTATCCGCTTGTGGTGCCGCAACCTGGCGAGGCTCCTGCCCCGATCTATCTGACCGGTGGTTATAAAGGCGCCCCATACGGATTGAGCATCGTGGTTCCGTTGCACGTCGGTCCGTTCACGCTGCAAACGCAGGTCGTGAGGGCGAAGATCGATGTGGATCCTCGGACTACGCAGTTGACGGTCACGACGGATCCGTTGCCGACGATCATCGACGGTATCCCCGCGGATCTACGTGCGATCAACGCTGTGATCGATAAGCCAGGGTTCATGTTCAACCCCACAGGTTGCGAACCAGGAGCGTTCTCAGGCACAGCGTTTGGAACCGAAGGCTCGACAGCACCGATAAGCAGCCATTTCCAGATGGGGTCGTGTCGTAGCCTGGCGTTCAAGCCCGATTTCAGGGTCTCAACGTCGGGTAAAACATCGAGGCAGAACGGGGCGAGCCTGGACGCGAAGATCCTGTACCCCACAGGAGCACTCGGGAACAATCAGGCCTCGTCGCAGGCGAACGTGAAGAGCGTAAAGGTGAGTCTGCCGAAGCAACTACCCTCACGCTTGACGACGTTGCAGAAGGCGTGTACGTCTGCGACGTTCGAAGCTAACCCGGCCAACTGTCCAGCAGAATCAAAGGTGGGGACAGCTACAGCGATAACACCGGTCCTACCGGTCACGTTGACCGGACCGGCGTATTTCGTGTCCTACGGTGGCGCGAAGTTCCCCGAACTCGTCGTGATCCTCCAAGGCTACGGCGTCACCGTCCAGCTACACGGCGAAACGTTCATATCCAAAACCGGGATCACAAGCAGCACATTCCGTCAGGTACCCGATGTCCCGATCACGAGCTTCGAGCTCAAGCTACCCGAGGGCAAATACTCAGCACTGGCGGCCAACGGCAACCTCTGCACCACAAAACTAAAGATGCCAACCGCGTTCACCGCACAAAACGGCGCAGTCATCCACCAATCCACACCCATCAGCGTCACCGGCTGCCCCAAGCACAAGGCAAAGACAAAACACAAAAAGAAAGGCTAGGCACATGGCTGTCAGCCAGCGGGCGTCGTCCAGCACGGCGACGCCCCCGCGGGTCGGAAGAGGTGTCGGCGGTTTGGCAAGGGGTCAAGTCGCCGAGATACAGCGTGTGAGGATCTTGACGGCGATGATCGCGGTGGCGGGCGAGAGTGGCTGGCCGAACGTGAGCGTCGCCAACGTGGTTGCACGCTCTGGAGCGTCGCGTCGCACGTTCTACGAGTTGTTTGACGATTGCGAGGCGTGCTACTTGGCCGCATTTGACGAGGCATGCAAACGCCTCGAGGGTGTGTTGGGGCCGGCCTACGGAGGTGGCGGGAAGTGGTTCGAGAGGGTCAGGAATGCGCTAGCGGCGTTGCTGGGGCTTTTCGAAGAAGAGCCTCTATTGGCACGTTTCCTGGTGGTCGACTCACTCGGCGCAGGCCCTCAGGTGTTGGAGCGCAGGCGCGAACGTGTGTCGGACGTAACCCTTCTCGTTGACGAGCAAGCGCGGGGCGGCGGTACATCCGCCGAGGTCTCCGGGCTCGCCGCCGAGGGCATCGCCGGCGCCGTGCTTGCGGTAATACACGATCGTCTCGTGGACCCCGGGACGGCGCCGCTTTCGGACTTGCTCAACCCCTTGATGGGTGTGATCGTGCTGCCGTACATGGGTCGTGCCGCCGTGCGCAGAGAGCTGGAGCGACAACCGCCGGCGCCGCATGACGCGGCCGTGCCCCTCCTAGCGGGTGAGGTCCTACATGGCCTTGGCACCAGACTCACTTATCGGACGGTCCGTGTATTGCTCTCGGTCGCCGGCGCTCCGGGGTCGTCAAATCGGGAGGTTGGGCTCGCCGCGGGGATGACAGATCAAGGTCAGATTTCAAAGTTGCTGAGGCGACTCGAGGGGCTCGGCCTCATTCGCAATGAATGCGATGCTCCCGCCCAAGGCGCCGCCAACGCGTGGCTGCTCACCGAGCGGGGCGCCCAGGCGGAGCGTGCCATGAGCGCGAACATCGGCTAGGCGCCGCACAAATGATTGCCTCGGGCGTAGCCGCCCCTGGTCAAAGTGCTCCGTTTGCGCCACACTTGAGTTATGCGCGTGCTCGTGGTTGGAGCCGGGGGTGTTGGCGGGGCGTTCGCGGCGATAGCCCAACGCCGGCCTGCCTTCGAGTACGTGTCGCTCGCGGATGTGTCTCCCGCACGCGCCCACGATGTCGTGGCCAAGCTCGGCGAAGCCGGCCGCTTCGCCGCCGAGCGCGTCGACGCGTCGGACCGCGCGGCGCTCGTGAAGCTGATCGAGCGGGTTCGTCCGGATGCGGTGCTGAACGCCTGCGACCCGCGCTTCAACGAGCCGATCTTCGACGCGGCTTTCCAGGCGCGCACGACATACCTCGACATGGCGATGACGCTCTCCCATCCCCACCCGCAGCGCCCCCACGAACTGCCGGGGGTGATGCTGGGCGATGTGCAGCTCGCACGCAGCGAGCAGTGGGAGGACGCGGGACTGCTTGCGCTGGTTGGAATGGGGGTCGAGCCAGGCCTGTCAGATGTGTTCGCGCGCTACGCCGCCGACGAGCTGTTCGCGAACGTGGACCAAGTGGGCGTGCGCGACGGCGCCGACCTCGTGGTCGACGGCTATGACTTCGCGCCCACGTTCTCGATCTGGACGACGATCGAGGAGTGCCTGAACCCCCCGCTCATCTGGGAGCGTGAGCGCGGCTTCTACACCACGGCACCGTTCTCCGAGCCCGAGACGTTCGTCTTCCCCGAGGGCATCGGGCCGGTGGAGTGCGTGAACGTGGAGCACGAGGAGGTGGTGCTGATCCCTCGCTGGGTGTCCTGCGAGCGCGTCACCTTCAAGTACGGGCTCGGACAGGAGTTCATCGACGTGCTGCAAACACTGCACAAGCTCGGGTTGGACTCCACCGAGCCGGTGTCGGTGCGCGGCACGCCGGTGGCTCCGCGCGATGTGGTGGCCGCGGCTCTCCCCGATCCGGCGACGCTCGGTGAGCGCATGACCGGAAGAACCTGCGCGGGCACCTGGGTGACGGGCACGGGCGCCGATGGAACGCCCCGCTCCACCTACCTCTACCACGTGGTGGACAACGAGCATACGATGCGCGAATACGGCTCACAGGCCGTTGTGTGGCAGACCGCCGTGAACCCCGTTGTGGCACTGGAGCTGCTGAACGAGGGTGTTTGGAAGGGCACTGGCGTCCTTGGCCCGGAGGCTTTCCCGCCCGAGCCGTTCTTGGAGCGGCTCGCGGAGCTCGGCTCACCGCATGGGCAGGTGGAGATGCCGGTGGCCTAGGACCCACACGCCTTTTGCGGCGTCTGAGACACCTAGTGGGTTTCTAGTGGTAAACTAGTGGTGTGGCATTCGTGGTCGCGCGCCGTGGTGGGCGCTTTGAGATCAGGGAGTCGTTTCATACAGCGAGCGGACCTCGTTCGCGCACGCTTGTGGGCTTTGGTGTCTTGACAGACGATGTAGTCGCGGCGGCGGCGCGAAGGGCGCAGCGTCCGTTCGACGCCGATGCTGTGATCCGCTCCGGAAGGCGAGCGGGGGCGCGCGTGCGTGTGGCGACATCCGGTGCCGATCGCACGCGCGATCGCTTTCTCGCCGGCTCGAAGCGGATGGCGAGTGCGCTCGGGGAAACGCCTGCGGCTGACCATACGGCGCCAGGCGCGGCGCTGATGGAACTGCTCGGCTTCGCCGACATGGTCAGGGCGAGCCAACCACGGCGGCCGTTTGAGCCACTTGGGTTCCCGGCGCTCTCGCGCCTGGCTGAACACAGGGTGGCCGTAGCGTCGTCCCAGCTGCCGTGAGCGGCGCCGGAGGGCTCGACGGCCTCAGTTCGCGGATCGTGGCGGTCCACGAGATGCTCGACTCGATGCGTGTTCCGCACCAGTTCGGTGGGGCGATAGCACTGGCTTGGTATCGCAGCCCGCGGGCCACGACTGACATCGATCTGAACATCACACTGTCGCCAGAGGAGGGTGAGCCAGTGCTTGGGGCTCTCACCCATCTAGGCGTGAGCGTGTCGGCTGCCGAGCGAGCGACGATCGAACGCGACGGCCAGGCGCGACTGGATTGGGATGGCTCCTACCTCGACCTCTTCTTCGCCACGCTCGATCTTCACGGCGAGATGGCCACGAACGCGCGGGAGGTCGAGTTCGGCCCGGTGACCATCCCGATTCTCTCCCCTGAGCACTTGATTGTGTGTAAGGCGGTCTTCGACCGGCCCAAGGACTGGGTGGACATCGAAGAAATCGTGAACTGGGGAACGGCGGTAGATCGCGGCGCTGTATTGCGTTGGATCGACGCGCTTGTCGGCTCAGAGAGTGGGCAATACGCGCGTTTCACCGAGATCGTTGCGCCGCTGCGGCGCTAAGTCTCCGTCCAGGGCGTCGTGGCACGGGCTCACCGACGACTAGGGGTTGACAACAGCAGCAGTGGCGTGTATAAGTAGCCCATGTGTGTAGCCCACATGGGTGTGCGCACATCACATAAGGTCGGGTTTGGGTCGGTTTTCGTGGTCGACACCAACTTGTTTTGACGGGGACCTTGGGAGAGGGACCGGGTCGTTCTTGAGAGAGGGTTGGTTTTTTCGCGTGCATTCGTTTGGGGATCATGTGCTTGGGAGTCCGTGTGCTGTTGATGGGTCCTTTATAGGACGCGTCAGCGTCGCTGACGCGTCTCTCTCTCTCTCTCTCTCTCTGGCCGGGCCAGTGCTCAGCGTCGGTTCGCAACTCACCCGCTAGCAGCTCGTTCCCGGATCAGGTTTCGCCGCGCCCCAGGGCGCGGTTTTCGTCGTTCCTCGATAGGGAGGGGGCTCGGCGCGGTCGGGCTTCCGGTCAATTCATGCCTCACTGGTTGGGGCTCGTATACGGAGGCCTCACGGTGAGAAAAACTGTCGCCACCCCCCGCTCTCTATTGATGGGGATCGGACTCATTCTTGTCGCTCTGCTCGTGTTCAGCGCTCCGGCGCTGGCGGCCAAGGAACGGCCCTTTACGGGTGTGTCTTTCGGCCCTGCGGGTACCGGTGCGGGCACGTTCACGAACGTGCAGGGTGTCACCGTCGATCAGACCACCGGCGACGTGTTCGTGTATGACGACAGCGAAGGCGGTCGTATCTA
>DASXNB010000041.1:0-18262 GCA_036495305.1 Solirubrobacteraceae bacterium
TCTTCGCGGCGGTGCGGGCTTTGTCCCCAAGCCGGATACGGTCATCGAAGCCGGCGATGAGGTCTTGCTCGTGCTCGACCCGGGCCTTGAGCCCGCCATCACGGCGTTCTTCGCGCCTGCTGGCTCTCGGGCCGAGGCGTAGACCTAGGGTTCACTATCCTTCCGTTGCCTTCCGGGATGGTGTAATTGGCAACACGCGACACTCTGGATGTCGAGTTCGAGGTTCGAGTCCTTGTCCCGGAGCCTCAAAGCTGGCCAACCGGCGACCGACCGGTTGCCCAACGGCCGGCAAGGTTCTATGCCACCGCGTGAAGCGCCCAGTCGCGATACAGGTCGTAGTAGCGCCCCTCCGCGGCAATCAGCTCGTCGTGCGTGCCTTGCTCTGCGATGCGACCGTGCTCCAGCACGACGATGCGGCCCGCCTGGCGGATGGTTGAGAGCCTGTGGGCGATGACGATGGCGGTGCGCCCCGCAAGAAGGCGGCGTAGGCCGTCCTCGATGCGGCCCTCTGTGTGGAGGTCGACGTTTGAGGTGGCCTCGTCGAGGATGAGCACGCGCGGGTCGGCGATGAGCGCGCGGGCGAAGGCGATCAGTTGGCGCTGACCGGCGGAGAGCTGGGCGCCACGCTCTCCCACTTCCGTGGCGTAGTTCTGCTCGAGCTCGCCGATGAACGTGTCCGCGCCCACCGCCTTGGCGGCGGCCTCGATCTCCTGCTGGGAGGCTCCGGGCTTGCCGAAGGCGATGTTTTCGGCGATGGTGCCCGAGAAGAGGAACGCCTCCTGTGGGACGATCCCCATCTGAGAGCGCAGCGTCTCGCTCGCCACGTCGCGCAGATCGTGGCCGTCGATAGTCACCTTGCCGGCGGTGGGGTCGTAGAAGCGGGCGGCAAGCTTGGCGAAGGTGGACTTCCCGGCGCCGGTGGCGCCCACCAGCGCGACCGTCTGGCCCGGGGGGATGTGCAGGTCGATGCTCTCGAGCGCCAGCACCTCGGGCGGCTCGGTCGGCAGGGTCCCCGCGCGGTCGAAGCGGCCGGCCTTCCCGCCTGCGGTGTCGGCTGCGGCGCCGTTTGAGGATGAGTCAGGCGCGACCGCTCCGCCGCGCCCGTGACGGCGGTAGGCGAAGGACACGCCCTCGAAGTTGACCTCCCCGCGGATCCGCTCCATGCGGATCGCGTTGGGCTTGTCGGTCAGGTCGGGCTCGACGTCCAACAGTTGGAAGATCTTCTCGAGCGCCGCCATGCCGGACTGATAGGTGGCGTAAAGCTGGGAGAGCTGCTGGATCGGTTCGAACAGATATGAGAGCGTGAGCACGAACGCGACGACGGTGCCCGCTGTGATGTTGCCGTCGATCGCTTGGTAGCCGCCGTAGAGCACGATAGTCGCAAGTGCCACCCCCGAGAGCATTTCCACTGCCGGGAAGTAGTTGGCGTTCAACCGTACCGTGACCATGTTGGCGTCGCGGTTATCGTCGTTGAACTCGGCGAACTTCGCCTCGTGCACGGGCTCCTGGCTGAAGCTGCGCACCACCCTGATGCCAGAGAGCGTTTCCTGCAGGTAGGCGGTGATCGAGCCGATCGTCTCCCTCGTGCGCCTGAAGGCGCCTGCCGAGGCCAACCGGAACCAGAGGCTTCCGGCTGCGACGAGGGGCACCACGCAGAACGTGAGCAGTGCGAGTTTGAGGTCGAGGAAGAGCAACACCACCACCGCCCCCACGAGCGTGAGGCCTGCCTGGAAGAGGGTGACTACCGAATCGGTGACGAGGCTGTCGAGTGCCTCCACGTCGTTGGTGATGCGCGAGATGAGGACGCCCGCGGGGCGGCTCTCGTAGAAACCGATCGGGAGCGTTTGCAGGTGTTTGAAGATGCGAATCCGCAGATCGGCGAGTGCCCGTTGGCCGACCCACCCCACGAGATAGGTTTGTAGATAGGTCATGATCCAGTAGATCACCGCGACCGCGAGGAAGGCGATGACGATCAGCACGAGTGCCGTGGAGTCGTGTTTTTCGATGCCCGTGTCTATTGCCGCCTTGGCGAGCAGGGGAGGGGCGAGGTAGGCGGCGGTGCCCACCACCAGCGCTACAAGCATCGCCACGGCACGTACCTTGTAGGGCGCCACCAGGGCGATCAGCCCGCGCAGGTTGCGCCCGCGGGTGGAGCGAGAGGAGCGCTCGCCGTCCCACTGCGGCCCGAAGCGACCGGTAACCACGCCGCGTCCACCGTGCGCGCTCACAGGCTGCTCACCTCACGCTCGCGGGTGTCCTTGGTCATGAAGACACTCTCGGGGAGGCCCTTCTCGACGATTTCTCGGTAGAGCTCGGAGGACTCCAGCAGTTCATGGTGGGAGCCGTGTGCGATGACGGTTCCGTGGTCGAGCACGGCGATTTCATCGGCGAGCGCGATGGTTGACAACCTGTGGGCGATGACGAATGTGGTGCGCCCCTCCATAGCCTCGGCGAGCGCGAACTTGATCGACTGCTCGGTGGATGCGTCCACGGAGGATGTGGCGTCGTCAAGGATCAACACGCGTGGGTTGGCGAGCAGGGCACGGGCAATGGCCAAACGTTGACGTTGGCCACCTGAGAGCGAGAGGCCGCGCTCGCCGACACCGGTGTCATAACCCTTGGGCAGCCGCTCTATGAACTCGTGCGCTTGGGCGCGGCGCGCGGCCAGTTCGACCTCATCGCGGGTCGCGTCAGGTCGCCCGTAGGCAATGTTTTCCGCCACCGACGCGGAGAAGAGGAAGGGGTCGTCGCTGACTACCGCGATCGCCTGGCGTAGCGAGCGCAGGTTGAGCTTTCGCACGTCGGCGCCGTCGAGCAAGACCTGTCCGCCGCTGATGTCGTACAAGCGCGAAATCAACGACACGAGGCTGGTCTTACCCGAACCGGTGGCTCCCACGAGCGCGATCGTGCGTCCGGCGGGTACGTCGAGGCTGACATTGCTCAGCACCGGCCGGCCGGCGGTTGCGCCGTTGGGCGCTGCCGTCCCATCGGCTGTAGCGGCAAACTCGCGGTCGTTGTCATAACGAAGCGTGACATCCACAAGCTGCACGTGACCGCTACCGGCTGGCAGCTCAGGTGCATCGGGCACTTCGGTGAGGCGCGGTGAGCGGTCGAGGAGTTGGAAGATGCGCGCCCCCGAAGCGGTGGCGCGTTGGGCCAAGTTGAGGGTCACACCGAGCGAGCGCATCGGTCCAACGAGCATGTTCAGATACAGGTAGAAGGCGGTGAACTCGCCGAGCTTGAGGTTTGAGTGGAGGACGGCCTCGCCTCCGATGAGCAGCACGGCGGCGAGGCCGAGCTGGGGGAGGAAGCCGATCATCGGGTTGTAACGGGCCTCCAGGCGCGTGGCAACCATCGCCTGGTCGAAGACACGTGAGACGCTACCTGAGAAGCGCTCGAGCTGGCGGGGCTCGCGCGCGAAGGACTTAACCACGCGTACACCGGAGATGTTCTCCTCGGCATCGGCGGTCAACTCCGCGATGCGTTGCTGCGTCTCCTGGATGGCGGGGCGGGCGCGGCGGCCGTAGCGGTAAGAGATGAGCACCACGAAGGGCACGGGCGCGAGCGATACGAGCGCGAGCCCAGGGTTGGTGACGAGCATCGCGATGCCCGCCAGCGTGATGGTGAGTAGCGATTGCATGATGAAGACGAGCCCATAACCGAGGAAGAAGCGCACGGCCTGCAGGTCGACGGTGGCGCGAGACATCAGCTGTCCGGTTTGCTGGCGGTCGAAGAAGCCCAGCTCCAGGCGCTGCAGGTGGGTGTAGAGGCGCTCGCGCAGGTCGTACTCGATGCCAAGCGAAACCCTGCCGGCGATCATGCGTCTGAAGTAGGTGAGCACCCAGCGGGCGAGTACGGCCACGACGATGGCGATCGCGAGGACGAGCAGCTTGTGGCGGTCTTCTGCCTTGAGCCCGGTTTGGTGGTGCTTGGCGTGTTCGGCCCCGAGGTGTATCGCTTCGACAGCGCTCCCGGTGAGCGCAGGAAGCAGCACAGTCATCACCATCGCAAAGCCCGCGAGTGTGGCGGAGGCGATGACTCCGCGGCGGTAAGGGCGCAGAAAGCCCAGTAGTCGATAGAAGATCGTCATAGTTGCTTAGTCAACGATTATGCCAACTACGCTTGGGCCGTGCCCTCCGATGACGATCCACGCCCCACGGGGCGAAGTCGTGCCGGGTTGTGCGACACGTGCATCCACCGCCAGCTCGTGCCGAACACCCGCGGGTCGGTGTTCTCGCTGTGCACGCGCTCGCGAACCGACCCCTCATATCCTCGCTACCCCCGTCTACCGGTGCTCGCCTGCCCCGGCCATGAGCGGCTCGCCGACTGACGCCTCGACGGCTTGCGGCATCGGTGCGGTGACGAAGTCCTTGGAGCGTACGAGCACGAAGGCCCCAATTGCACCGAGGAAAGCGACGAGAGAGGCGATCTCGAGGATTTTCGTAAACGCTCCCACGAAGGCCGCGTGGCTGGCGTGCTGCACGATGCCCCCGGCACCGAGGTCGTGCTGGAAGACGGCGCCGAGCGCGGCGATGCCGGTGGCGATGCCAACTTGACGGAAGGTGCTGTTGGCGCCCGATGCCATGCCGCTACGTGCGGGCGGCACGACGCCGATCGCGGCGGAGGCGAGGGGCGGGTTGACGAGGCCGACGCCGATCCCCTGCAAGACGAAGCCGGGTATCAGCGCCGTCCAGCCCGAAGTGGAGGTGACCAGGGTCATCGCGAGCAAACCTCCGCTCACGAACAGTAGGCCTACGCCCAGCAGCAGGCGGATCGGCACTCGAACGCTCAGCTTCCCCGACAGTGGCGCGACGGCGAACATCAAGAGCGTCGTCGGGAGGAAGCGCAGGCCGGCCTGGAGCGGCGAGTAGTGCAGCACGTCCTGGATGTAGAGGGTGAGGTAGAGGAACATCGCAAAGGCTGAGCTCGACAGCGTGAAGGCCACCACGTTGGCGCCTACGAAGGCGGGGCGTTTGAAGAGCGAGAGGTCGAGCATCGGGCGCGTTTGCGCGCGCTCGGCCACGAGGAAGAGCACTAGCAGGATCGCCGAGGCGCTGAGCATCGCCACGATCTCGGTGGATCCCCAGCCCAGCGTGTTGCCACGGACGAGCGCGAACACGAGCAGGAACAGCGAGCCGGAGAACGTGAGGAGGCCGGCCCAGTCGACGCCCTTGGCGTTGGGGTCGCGAGACTCCGCCACCTTGGCCAGTGTCAGCGCGACGGCGAATGCCCCGATGGGGACGTTCACGAAGAAGATCCACTCCCAGCCGATGGCGGAGGTGATGACGCCGCCGATGAGCGGCCCGGCGGCGACGGCCGCCCCGGTGACAGCACCGAAGATGCCAAAGGCGGTTCCCCTGTCGCGACCCTGGAAGGCCTGCGCGATGAGCGCGAGCGAGGTGGCGAACATCAACGCCCCACCGATCCCTTGCACTCCACGGGCGAGATTCAGCATGAGGGGGGTGCTCGACAGCCCGCACACCGCGGAGGAGGCGGTGAACACGACCAGTCCGATCGTGAACAACAGCCGGCGTCCCAACAGGTCGGCGAGCGCGCCGCCGGTGAGCAGGAAGGCGGCGAGTGTGAGCGAGTAAGCGTCCACCACCCACTGGAGGTCTTGGAAGTTCGAATGCAGCGAGCTCTGGATCGACGGCAACGCGACGTTGACTACCGTGATGTCAAGCAACAACATGAAGATCCCCACGCAGACGGCGATCAGGGTCCACCACTTACGTTCCATCACTCGACCCTAGCGACGATTGCGGATATTCCGGAGTCCTCTGTCGGGATCGGGGGCGCCTTCCGCTCCTCGGCCTGCTCGCGCAGCCTGCGTCGCACACGCTTGCGTGTGGCGGAGAGCTCTTCGCGCAGCTTGGCGAGCTCGGAGGCGCGGTGGTCGACGAGTTCGAGCTGGAGGTCGATGTGGCCGAGCGCCTCTTCCAAGAGCTCGCGGCGGCGCTCGGGATGGACATCCTCGCGTTGCAACTCGGCGCGTACCGCCGCGCGCGCCTCCTCGGCGGTCAGGAGGTCTCGCAACTCGTCGAGCGTCACCCCAAGGAGCTCCTTGAGGCGTATCACCTCGCGCAGCCGCTCGACCTCTTCCTGGGTGTAGAGGCGATGGCCGCCTGACGGTCGGGTGGGGGCATTTGGAAGGAGCCCGATCTCCTCGTAGTAGCGGATCGTTCTCGGTGTGGTGCCGGCCAGTTTGGCGACATCGCCGATTCGCAGGCTCTGTTCAGACGCTTTCATGGGAGAGGTCCGGTAGTGGCCGCTCGGCGCCGCCTCGCGCGCGTGCCCGCGAAGGGAGGCTTTCTTCGCGCGCGCCCGCGCGAGTCACCTCTTTTTGAACATGTTCAACACCCGTGACGCGAGGTCGTAGCATGCACACGAATGCCCCGATAGTCGACGTTGCGACGAGCACCCACAGGGCGATGTGCATGTTGGCGATGAAGGGGTCGAGCTTCTGCACGGAGAGGCCGCGTGTGACGCCCGAGAAGACGGCGAAGAGCGTGGCCTTCGGCACCGCCGAGGTGACGATCGCCAGCACGAAGGCGATCGAGAGAACAGCACCGGTGTTCTGTAGCAGCGTGCGTGCCCCCGCAGCCACACCACGGCGCTTGGCGGGCACGACGCCCATCATCGCGGCGGTGTTGGGGCTGTTGAACATCCCCGATCCGATCCCCACGAGGGCGAGCCAGATCATGCTCTGCCAGTAGGGGGTGTGCACCTGCAGCGTGGTCATCGCCGCCAAGCCGGCGGCTGTGACCAGCATGCCGATGGCCGCCAGCCCACGCGAGCCGTGGCGGTCGGCATAGATGCCGGCGAGCGGTGAGGCGACGAGCATCCCCAGGGCGAGCGGGATCAGCTTGATGCCAGCGGTGATCGGGTCGTTGGATTGCGCGCCCTGGTAGTAGAAGACGAACAGGAACATCAACGCGAAGCGCGCCAACCCATTGATGAAGGCGGCGCCACTGGCGGCGGCGAACAGCCGGTTAGAGAAGATCGAGAGGTCGAGCATCGGCGCCCGCGTGCGCCGCTCGATCAAAACCCACAGCGGCAGCAGCACCGCGGCACAGGAGAGACCCGCGATCACCACCGGGTTGCTCCACCCCGTGAGACCTCCCTTGGAGACGCCCAGCACGAGCCCCGTGAGTCCTACCACGAACGTGCTCGTTCCCAGCACGTCAAAGCCCCTCACCTGGTCGGGCTTGGCGAGCTCGCGCAGTATCAGCGCGCCCCAGGCGGCGCCGAGCAACGCGAGGGGGACGTTGAACCAGAACACCCAGTGCCAGGAGATCTCGACGAGCGCCCCGCCGAGCACCGGGCCGAGCACGAGCCCGATCGCCGCGACCATCGTGTTGGCGCCCATCGCCAGGCCGAGTTCCTCCTTTGGGAAGGCGTCGGTGACGAGTGCCGCCGCGTTTGCAAACAGGAAAGCCGACCCGACGCCCTGGAGCACGCGCCAGCAAATAAGCATGGTCGCGTCGGTGGAGAACCCCGCGCCCAATGAGGCGAGTGCGAACAAAACAAATCCTCCAACGTAGGCGCGCTTGCGCCCGAAGAGATCGCTCAAGCGCCCCGCCGTGAGCACCAGCACCGTGGCTGCGATCAGGTACGCGAGGATCACCCACACGAGCGCCAGCAGACTCGCGTGCAGTGAGCGCTCCAGGCTCGGTAGCGCGATTATGAGCGTGCCCGAGTTGGTGGCCGCCAGGAGCATTCCCAAACTCGTGCACGAGAGGGCCCACCACTTATAGTTCTCGTGATCGGCGTGAACGCCGAGGCGGGGTGTGGAAATTGACGTGAACGTAAGGATCACGATAGCAGGTGGGGAGGAAGCCACCCCGGCGGACCGCGACCGGATACACGGACGGCACGCGGCTCACGCGCAGACGCTCGCCACGAGGCGGCGCTGGTGCTAGAACATGGAAATGGCCGAGCGCGAGATCGAAAAGCCCGAGGAGCAGTGGCGCGAGGAGTTGACCCCTGAGCAGTACGACGTGCTCCGGCGCGCCGGGACGGAGGCACCCTTCACGGGGGAGTACGTGTACAACAAGGCGTCCGGTATGTACGTGTGCGCGGGTTGCGGAGCCGAGCTTTTCGACGCCGACACGAAGTTCGAGTCGGGGACGGGTTGGCCGAGCTTCACCGAGCCTAAGGTCGCGGAGGCCGTTGAGTTGCGTCCTGATAACAGCCTCTTCATGCGCCGCACCGAGGTTGTGTGCCGGCGCTGCGGGGGCCATCTGGGCCACGTGTTCGACGACGGTCCCGGCCCGGACGGGCAGCGCTTCTGCATCAACTCGGCGGCCCTGGGCTTCGAGCCCAAGCCGGAGTCTTGAGCTTGCGGCGCGTGCGCCCACGTGCCGCTGGTGCCTGCCCGCACGTAAGCTGAGCCGATCATGGTGATGCAGGAACAGTCCAAGCGGCTCTCCCAGCCGCTGCGCTGGACGCGAGCGGGACGGGTAGCGGTGATTGTGACGCTGCTTGTGCTGATCGGCGGCGGGGTGGCCACGGTCGTGGCTACGACGACCGCCAAAAAACTTGCGCCCGGGTGCATCGAAGTGACGTTCGCCAGCACGCTCGGCGCCGCGGCCGTGCACCCGTGCGGGGCGCGGGCGCGCGAAATGTGCGCCTCGCCGGCCCAGAACCCGGGTTTGGCCGAACACGGTGTGTTGCGCGAGGCGTGCGTGCGCGGCGGGTTGCCCTACGGCTCCAAGTCCGCCTCCCCCTCCGGCTGAGGATCGCCTCGAACACGCCCGGGGGCCCGCGTCGAGAGATGCGCCCGCGGGCCCTCTAGACCGCTGCCGGAGAGTCGCTTGGACATCTGTCCAAAGCGGTTGCCCGATGGTTAGCCATGCCTCTGTTGCGTCCCTCGCCTTCACAGGATTTGATGCAACGGCAGGATTTTCGCTCCGCTCGGCGTCCGTCGGGCGGGGGCCAAACAACTCACAGACAGACAGGAATGGAGGCGTATGTCCATCTTGGCAACAGCTGAATGGCTCGCATACCCATCGTGGCTCAACCCAGGTGACAACGCCTGGCAGATGACTGCCGCGACGCTCGTCGGGTTGATGAGCGTGCCGGGACTTGCGGTGCTCTACGGCGGCGTGATGCAGAAGCGCTGGTCGGTGAACAGCATGATGCTCACCTTCGTCGCATTTGCGCTCGTCCTAATCGCATGGTGCCTGTGGGCGTTCAAGATGGGCTTTGGAACGCCGATCGGGAAAGGCACCGGCTTCTTGGACACCTTCTGGGGCAAACCCGGAAGCGTGCTCGGGCACGTCGGCGAGGAGGGCGAAGCGCTGATCCCCTCGATCAAATCGGGCCCGCCGTTTCACTTCCCGATGGCGACACTGGTGTATTTCCAGTTCGTGTTCGCGGGGATCACGCCGATTCTGATGCTCGGCTCCGTGCTGGGTCGCATCAATTTCAAGGCGTGGATCCCGTTCGTGCTGCTGTGGATCACGTTCGTGTACACGGTAAACGCGTTCCTCATCTGGGGCGGCGGTTACTTCGCGGCGCACGGCGCTCTGGATTACTCGGGTGGTTATGTCATCCATCTCGCGGCCGGTATCTCCGGTTTCGTGGCGGCGGCGGTGATCGGACCGAGGTTGCAGCGCGACCGAGAGGTGGACGCCCCCAACAACCTGTTGATGGTTGCTTGTGGCGCCGGCCTCCTGTGGCTCGGTTGGAACGGGTTCAACGGTGGCGATTCCTACTACGCCGGCGCGAACGCCTCGGCGGCGGTGCTCAACACGAACCTGTGCACCGCGGTGGCGATGATGGTGTGGATCGCGTGGGATTACATCTTCCGCGACAAGCCATCGCTGCTTGGTTCGGTCAACGGAATGATCACGGGCCTTGTGGCAATCACCCCGTCAGCCGGTTTCGTAAACGGGTATGGGGCGATCATCATCGGTGTGGTGGCTTCCACGCTCGTGTGGATGTCGATCCGCTTCCTCTCGCGGGCGCCGGTGTTCCGTAACGTGGATGACACGCTCGGAGTGATCTACACCCACGGCATAGCGGGGTTGATCGGCGGTCTGATGGTGGGGTTGCTGGCCGATCCGCACATAGTCGAGTACATCGGCGTGGGCGGTGCGGAAAATCTGCCCGGCTTCGCGGGGCTCTTCCTGAAAGGCGGAGGCAAACTGCTCCGCTGGCAGGCTGAGACCGCGCTTTGGGTGATCGTGTTCAGTGGAGTGGGGACGTTCATCCTGCTGAAGCTGGTGGGGATCTTCATCCCTCTCCGTCTCTCCGACGAGGAGCTTGAGATCGGCGATCACGCGATCCATGGCAACGAGGTGTACCCCTCGGATGTGCCGACGCTCGGTGGACCACACGCTCCGGCTTACACGCCGGCGCCGGCGGGGACCACTGCGTAAGACTCATCCCTGTCCAGGTAGTGAGCGTGACCCCGCCCCCCGGCGGGGTCACGTCGTTAAGGATGAGAGCGAAAAGTCTGACGCTGCCCCGCTATGGCGGGGTCGCTCGTTCAAGCAGCCGTCAGGCCTACGGGGCAAGAGACCCCCGTGCCCCCTAGCCCGCAATAGCCACCGGGGTTCTTCTCCAAATACTGCTGGTGGTAGTCCTCGGCGTAGTAGAAGGGACGGGTGGGGTCGGGGGGAAGGATTTCGGTCGTGATGAGGCCGTGGCCGGAGGCGGAGAGCATGCGCTGGTAGGTATCGCGCGAGGTTTCAGCGGCGCGTAGTTGCTGCTCGTCGGCGCAGGCGATGAGCGAGCGGTATTGCGAGCCGGTGTCGTTGCCTTGACGCATGCCCTGGGTGGGGTCGTGACCCTCCCAGAACAGCTTGAGCATCTCCTCGAAGGAGGTGTGGGTGGTGTCGAAGGCGACGAGGACGACCTCGGCGTGGCCGGTGCGCCCGGAGCAGACCTCCTCGTAGGTGGGGTTGGGGGTGGTGCCGCCGGCGTAGCCCACAGCGGTGGTGTACACGCCGGGGGATTGCCAGAAGATGCGCTCGGCGCCCCAGAAGCAGCCCATGCCGAAGATGGCGGTGTGCACCCCGGCAGGCACGCTGGGACCGTCCAGTTGAAGTGGCGTGCCGAGCACCACATGGCGTTCGGCGAGGGGAAGCGGCTGTTCGCGGCCAGGGAGCGCGTGGCTCGGATCGATGACGCTCGGGCTGGGACGTTTGAAGAGGGACATGGACTCAGCGTAGCGCGGGGATGTCTGTCGTTTGAGGGCCTTCAGCGTTCAAGCGGGGCGGCGGAACTACCGAAGAGACGTGTAGGTGATTCCTAGGATGCCCTCACGTACTTCATCGCGACCCTTCTCGTGGCGCTCGCAGACGCGCGATCTGACCGCGCGCCGCCCCGCGATAGCGTGGGCTTTGGCGCTGTTGTTTGTCTTCAAGGGGTGCGTGGCGCTTGGGATCTCGGCCTTTCCGATCAGCCCGCTCGAGCCGACCAAAATGGTGGCGATCATCGGCGCGAGCGGTATCGCGATGGGTGTTTTGGTGTGGCTTGCCGGAAGGCGTTGGTCACTGCTTGCTTTCGAGTGCCTGGCTGGCATCGCCTCGCTGACCGCGAGCTGGACGATTGCGCACGCGGCCACCCACGGGGGGATGATGCTCACGGCCTTCGCTTATCCGTGGATTGCGATCTACTCCGCTCATTTCTTCCCGCGCCGCGCGGTGATTGTGCAAGGGGGGTTGATCTCGGTGGGGTTTGGTGTGGGGTTGCTCGTGGGGGGGTTGTCTGAGGTGTTCCCCTACTGGGTGGTGGTGATAGCGACGATCTGGTCGATTTGCCTGGTGATGGGACATCTCAGCGAGACGTTGCGCCGTCAGGCCGACACTGACCCGTTGACTGGTTTGCTCAACCGCGCGGGTTTTCTCGTGGCGGCGAATCGCGAGCATGCGATTGCCCAGCGCACGGGGAACCCTTTGACTGTGGCGGTGCTCGACCTCGATGGGTTCAAGCAGATCAACGATCTCCAAGGCCACGCGGTGGGGGATAGGGTGCTCTCGGATGTGGGTCGCTCCTGGTGTGAGCGGTTGCGTGCCGGGGACATCCTCGCGCGCCACGGTGGGGATGAGTTCGTGTTGCTACTGCCCGCGACATCGGCGGAGGGGGCGGCGTCGGTGCTGGATCGTTTGCGCGATGAGCGCCTTCCGGTCACATGGTCGGTGGGGATCGGGACGTGGTTGGCGGGGGAGAGTTTGGATGAGTGCATCGCGCGCGCGGACACGAACCTCTACAGCGTGAAGAACGCCCTGCGTGTGAAGGATGCGCGTGGGACGATGGCGCAGGCGCTCAGGACTGCCTGACGCCGCCAGATCGCCGTGCGAGCGGCACACCATTGCCGCTTCTTGCGAGGAGAAGCGTGAAACCCATGTTTGGTATGCGCGGCTTTCGGCAACACTCCTAAGACGAGGGCATCGTTCCTCCCTCGTTCCCTCCCCGGATCGGCCCGCCTTGAGAGCGGGTCGATCTGCGTCAGGTGGCGTGCGCAGGGCCAGTGGCAGGTGGTAGGTTCGTCGCGTTATGGGTGACTCGCGGGTATCGGCGCGGACGTGGGTGCTGCTGGGGGTGGCGTTGGTTGTGGTGATGCTGGCGGTGTTTGGGCTCGCCGGGAAGAGCACGCCGACGAGCCGGGTGGCACGGGCTCTCCCAAGCGAACGCCTTGCCGGTGCCGATGTGACGTTGGCTTCGCTGCGAGGGCACCCGGCGCTCGTGACGTTTTGGGCGAGTTGGTGTGAACCGTGCAAGGAAGAGGCGCCGGCGCTTGAGCGCTTCTCGCGTGGATTGCACGGAAACGGGGTGCTGGTGGGGGTGAATTGGGGTGACACCTCGGTGTCGGCGGCGAGGGCGTTCATCAAGCGGTATGGGTGGAGTTTTCCCAACTTGCGCGACCCCGAACAGACGGTGGGACACGAACTGGGGGTGAGGGTGTTGCCGACGACGTTTCTGATCGACGGGGAGGGGCGCGTGCGGGAGACTCTGCGGGGGCCGCAGAGCGAGCAGTCGCTACAGCGCGCACTTGCATCCGTGGGCGGCTGAACGTTTTCTTCGATGGTCCGCCGCAGCTTCCAATGATTTACATACGTGCGGATATTTTACTCGAGCTCGCTGCTGCGCTCGGAGTCGGCCTCTCCGTTCTCACGTGAGGAGTTGGGCTCCTCGTTGAGATCTTGGTCGTGGAGGATGGCGTGGGCGGACTGCTGATCTGTGTGTGAGGCGTGGTCGATGAGGGCGCGCTCTGCGTCCTCGAAGCCCTCGGCCTCGCCGCCGCCGGCCTCGCTGACGGGGCGAAGCGCGGGATCGCGCTCCTCAGATCCGGGGAGGCCGCCGATTTCCGCTGCTTCGCGGGCGGCGGCGTCGGTCTCCTCCTGCTCATAGGGTGGGTCGGGGTCCATTGTTCTCCCCTTACTTGCTTGCATTGAAGGTGATCTACCCGCAGGCCTATGAGGTCAACCCAACGCGGGGGATTGACCGTGTGAAGGGTAGATGAGAGACTGAGGTCATGAGTCAGGTGGTTAGCGGGGTGACAGGTGAGCTAGTCGAGGCGATAATCGCACGCGATTTCGCTCGCGCGAGGGGTTTGATGCACGAGGAGGTTGACTTCCGGGCGATGACCCCGAAGCGCATGTGGGAGGCTGAGGATCCCGCGGGCGTGGAGGAGGTGTTGCGCGCCTGGTTCGAGCACCCCGAGCGGAATGTGGAGCGGGTGGAGGCGACCGAGCCCGCGGGGGTGCAGGACACGACGAGGGTGGGTTGGCGCGTATACGGCAGCGGAGTTGACGGGTTGTTCGTATACGAGCAGCAGGCGTTCGTGCGGGAGGACGGAGAGAAGGTGGTTTGGATGAGGGTGATGTGCAGCGGTCCGCGGCCCGCCTGAGGGTGACGCGGGCGGTCGAGTTCGTTTACTCGCCGGTGGGGGCGAGTCGTGGGTTCCAGAGCACCTCCCACAGGTGTCCGTCGGGGTCGCGGAAGTAGCCCGAGTAGATGCCCCACGGACGGTCGTGGGGCTCGTCGGTGAGCGTGGCGCCAGCCGCCTGCGCTTGGACCAGCAGGGCGTCGACCTCAGCCTTGCTCGCCACGGCGTGCCCGATGCTGAACTCGCCGGGATTCGGTGGGGCAAGCGGAATGTTGGCGTCCTTGGCGAGCTCGGTGCGTGGGTATAGACAGAAGATTGGGCCGCCGGGTAGCTCGAACATCGCGACCGCGCCGGCAGGGTCGGTGTCACTGCCGGCGTACTCGGTGCCGAGAATCCCACGCGATGCCAGCCCGAGGCCATCTCGGTAGAAGGCGAGCGAGCGCTCCAGGTCGGCTACGGCGAGCGTGATTACGTCGATCCTGGGTTGCATCGTCGTGAAAGCTTACGTCGCCCCCTCTGGCACCGTCCTCCGAGCCGCCTGGGGAGCCGCCGATCATTGGATGGAGATACTCCGTGGCCGTCCCGACTACTTTCCCTTGCTGATCGAGTTCTGGGCTTACGCGATCCGTGAACCATCGCTCAGGGAGCGCTTGGCGGGACGGTTCGCGACGCTCCGCTCCGCCTCGGGAAACCTCTTCCTCGAAGGCGCCGCCAGCCACGGCGAGTCGCCGCCCGTTGAGGTGGGGGAGTTCGTGGGGTTGCTCATCAACGCTCTCGGCAACGGTCTCGCCTTCGAGAAGCTCCTCAACCCCGACGCCGTCCAGCGAACATCGATGACATCCAGCGTCTAAAGACCGTGCTCGCGGAGGCGTTTTTCGAGGACCCCGTGTTCGCCTGGTTGATGCCCGACGAGAACACCCGACACGCCCGCCTACGTCGCTACTTCGGGGTGGATTTGCGCCACTACGTTTTTCCCCGGGGCCGTGTGTGGACCACGAACGAGCTGACCGGTGCGGCGCTCACCCTCCCGCCGGGCAAGTGGCGAGCGCCGCCCCACACAAGCCTCCTCCAGGGGAGTGCCTTTGGGATCTACGTGCCCAAGGCCGCGAGGATGGGGGCGGCGATGGAGTGGCGCCACATACGCGCCCTGCGCCACCCTCACTATTACGTGCGCGATATCGGTGTGCACCCGGACATGCAGGGTAGGGGCCTTGGACGAGCTCTACTCGAACCCACCCTCGAGCGGTGCGACCGGGAGGATGTTCCCGCCTACATCGAGGCCTCGAGCGCCCGGTCCGCCGCGTTGTATGAGCGCCTTGGCTTTCAACATCTGAGAGCTTCGCGTCGGGACCAGCCCGCCGCTCTGGCTCATGATCCGGCCGGCTGGGGCCGGGTAGGAGTCCCGCTTGGATCGCTGTCAGCCGCCGATCGTCCGATCCAGCAGCGCGAACAGCTCGGTGAAGTGCCGCTCCGCGGCCATATCGTCGTATGCGGCGGTGTCGCTCATCGTGTAGCCGTGGGCGGTTCCGTTGTAGACCTCGGAGCGGTACCGTACCCCGGCGTCCTTGAGGGCTTGCTCGAGCGCCGCTATGTGCTCCGGGGTCATGCTCTGGTCGTTATCGGCGTGGCCGAAGTAGAGCTCGGCGGAGATCGCGGAGGCACTCAGGTGGGGACTGTCCTCGGCGTCGCTCACGAGCCCCCCGGAGTGGAACGCGGCCAGCGCCGTGACGCGCTCGGGGTAGGAGGCGGCGATCCGCCAGCCGATGCGCCCGCCCAAGCAATAGCCCGTGATGGCGAATGGTGGGTTTGAGATTTCACCGAGGCATCCCAGGTATGCCGCCCCGTCGCTTGCGATCCGCTCTGGTGTGAGTTCCGCCATGGCGGGCCTCAACCGTGCGAAGAACGGATCTCGCTGTGCGGGGTCCTGTAGATCTGGCATCTTCATGTTCGATGCCCGGCCGGCGCGATAGAGGACGTTCGGGGCGAGTACCACGAACCCACGCGCTGATATGCGGTCGACCATCTCCTCGATCCGGGGGCGCAAGCCGAATGCGTCCATGATGAACAGCACAGCCGGGCGGTTCCCGTTATCCCCCGGAGGATGCGAGAGGTAGGCGTCGGCCAGGCCGTCCTGGGTGTTGATGTCGATCCTTTCGCCGTTCATCGTTGCCCACTCCCGTCGTTGCTGGTCGGAGGGATGCAGCTTAGTGGGGCCAAATCTGTTTGATGCGGCTGCGCATGAACCCGGGCCATGTCCGTGGATGCCGCAACAGGGTCAGCACCAGGGGCAGGGAATCGAAGTAGGTGAACCGCTCGGTGGCGAGTCCGTCCTCATTGAGGACGAAGCGGTCGACGGACTCCCAGCAGACAGGGACTCCGTTTGTTGTACCACGGACTGTGAACTCGATCAGAACGCCATCTGAGGTTGCGCCCCAACGGTGGACTTCGGCGGTCATGTCGGGGATCAACTCAAACAGCTCGGCAAAACTGCGCCTGCCTGCCTCCAACCCGTACGTGGTGGGGACCATCGGCGCGGCAAGACGGGCGTCGGGTGCCAGCAGTGTGTTGAGGCGCTCGACCACAGGCGCGTGCCAGAACTCCGAGAAGCGCTTGACGAAGTCGGCCGCCAGATCGTGGTCCATCCGCGCACCTTACCCGGAGGTGAGGCAAAAGGCATCGCTGTGTTGCCCAGGATGGGCTGGCTAGTGGCCAGCGTGTGACGTGTATTGGAGTGCGACAACAACTAATCTCCTCACTCGTGAAGCTCGTGATCGCCATTGTGCGCCCGGAGAAGGTAAACGACGTACTGGAGGCTCTTTTCCGTGCCGAGGTGGGGGGTATCTCGATGAGCCGTGTCCAGGGGCACGGTGGTGAGCTGGATCGCGTCGAGACTTACCGTGGCACGACTGTGAAGATGGGGCTCTCGGAGAAGGTGCGCTTCGAGGTTGCGGTCTCCGATGCGTTCGTGCAGCCGACGATCGACGCGTTTTGCGCTGGTGCCCGGACCGGTGAGGTGGGCGACGGCAAGATCTTTGTTCTGCCGCTGGAGCAAGCGGTTCGGATTCGCACTGGCGAGGCCGATGAAGCGGCCGTTACACCGGTAGCGAAGTAATGGCGGTGGGCGAGCTTGCCGTGTCCGCTCACGTGAATGCGGGGGACACGGCCTGGATGCTGGTGGCTAGCGCGATGGTGCTGCTGATGACTCCCGCGCTCGGTCTGTTCTATGCGGGCCTCGTGCGTTCTAAGAACACGCTCAATACGTTCATGATGTCGATCGGGGCGATCGCGGTCGCCACGGTTACATGGGCGCTCGTGGGCTTTTCGCTCGCGTTTACCAAGGGCGACGGGTTTGTCGGTGGTTTCGGTCACGTGTTGCTGCAAGGTGTTGGGTTTTCCCCGAGGGCTGGGATGGAAATCCCGCAACTGGTGTTCTTCGTCTTCCAGGCGACGTTCTGCATCGTCACGGTTGCGCTCGTGTCGGGGGCTGTCGTTGAGCGGATGCGGTTCGGTCCTTTCCTGATTTTCGCGGCTCTTTGGTCAGTGGTGGTGTATGCCGTGCTTGCGCACTGGGCATTCGGCGGTGGGTGGCTACAAGCGCACGGAACACTCGATTTCGCCGGCGGAGTGCCCGTCGAGATGGGATCTGGTTTCTCCGCCCTGGCGGCCGCCCTGGTTGTGGGGGCACGGAAGGATTACGGGCGCCAGGCCCTGCTGCCACACAACGCGGTTTACGTGTTGCTCGGCGCGGGACTTCTGTGGTTCGGGTGGTTTGGCTTCAACGGTGGCAGTGGCTTCTCGACGGGCCACTCAAGTGTCCTCGCGTTCACCAACACGCTCCTGGCACCTGGTTGCACGCTGGCTGTCTGGTTTGTGCTGGATCTGATGCGAGGTAGGCGGGTGACCGCGATTGGGGCCGCAACCGCGATCATCGTCGGCTGCGTCGCTATCACTCCGGCGGGCGGCTACATAAGCCCGGCGTGGGCAATGGGGTTGGGGGCGCTGGCGGCGCTACCGAGCTACGCGATCATTCTCTGGCGCCCGCGGACGCGCGTGGATGAGACACTCGACGTGCTCGCGGCCCACGGCACGGCGGGACTCACCGGCATCCTCTTCATCGGGTTCGTCGCTCAGCTCGCTTGGAACGGCCGATCGAACGGATTGTTGTACGGCAATGCGGCCCAGCTCGGCCATCAAGCTATCGCCGCGCTTGCCGGGCCGGTTTATGCCTTCACAGCCACGTTTCTGCTGCTGAAGTTGATCGGGTTGTTCGCGCCGCTGAGGGCCACCGAACACGAGGAGGCGCTTGGCATGGACATCGTGCAGCACGGCGAGGAGGCATACGCGACGGGAGAGGGTGCGATCCTCGTCTCGACCGAGGCCGCCGTCCCGTCTCTTTGAGCGGCGTAGCTGGATCGGCCGAGG
>DASXNB010000042.1:0-54156 GCA_036495305.1 Solirubrobacteraceae bacterium
TCTGCGACGCCCTACTCGACACCACCGGTTCGGCCACCACGCTCGACCGGCTCGTCCACGGCCCGCTCCCCATCGCGCCGGCCGACAGCACCCACGAGATCCACCGTCTCAATCCACTGCTACGCGAAATGCTGCTGGGCGAGCTGCACCACTCAAGTCCAGCCCACACCACTCGCGCCCATAGGCGCGCGAGTGGCTACCACGCTCAACACGGCGACTTCGACAGCGCTATAGCTCACGCGGTTGCAGCCGGCGATGCCCTCCGGTCCGGCGAGCTCCTGTGGGAACACCTCCCGAGCTATGTCACCGTCGGACGCAACGATCTCCTACAAGGGTGGCTGCGGAGCTTCACCCCCGACCAGCTCTCAGCAAGTGCCCCACTCGCGCTCACCGCCGCCCACAGCGCACTCGCCTTGGGCGATCTGCGCCAGGCCGAGCACTGGGGGCTGATGGGCGCCGCCGCGCTTGCGCGCTCCACAACGACTCCAACCGTGGCCTCCCTACCCGCGGGGGTCGCCGTCATCGAAGCCGCCGTCTCGCGCTCCGGCCTCAGCTCGATGGGTCGCGACGCTGCCCGCGCGTTTGAGCAAGAGGAGGACGGAAGCCCGTGGCGGCCCATCTTCTCGCTCCTGCAGGGTGTCGCCGACCATCTCACCGGCGATCGTCTTCAGGCGCGCGCGCATCTCGAAAATGGCATCCACCGTAGCTCCATCGCAGCGCCCCCCATCGAGAGCCTCTGTCTCTCCCAACTCGCGATGATCACAGTCGAAGAGGGCGATTGGGAGCGCTCGGTCGACCTCATCGCCCGCGCTATCTCCCAAATCGAACTACACAACCTCGCCTCGTATCCCAGCTCCGCGCTCGCCTTCGCGGTCTCCGCGGACGTCCACTCCCATGCCGGTCGCGTCGACGAGGGCAAGCACCACGCTCGCAAGGCCTCCCACTTGCTCGGAGGGCTCCGCGATTTCATCCCGTGGTACGAAGCCGAGACCCGCATCACGCTTGCCCGCGCCACGCTACGACTCGCTGATGTTCGCACTGCGCGTACCCTGCTTGCCGAGGCTTCGCGCCTCGCGCGACGCATCCCCGATGCCGTGCTCTTCTCCGGCTGGCTAGACGAAGCGTGGGGTCTCATCGATGCTGCCGCCGACGCGGCACTCGCCGGCCCCTCCACACTCACAATGGCCGAGCTGAGGATCCTTCGCTTCCTACCCACCCACCTATCGTTTCGCGAGATCGGCGACCGACTACACGTCTCCACCAACACGGTCAAGACACAAGCTCACGCCGTCTACCGCAAGCTCGATGTCTGTTCTCGCTCCGACGCTGTAGGGCGAGCCTTAGACATCGGTTTGCTGGACGGTTGACCGCTCTATGGCGTGAAGCCCAGGTGCGCGGACATCTCCTCCGCGCTCGCCACCACAAGTGGCGCCAGTTTCTCTCGTGCTTGTGCTCGCGAGTAGTTTGACTTCGGTGCCGCCACATCCACTGCGGCAATCACCTCGCCTGAGGGCAACCTGATTGGCGCCGCTACACATAGCTGGCCCTTCACGCGCACCTGGTCAGCTATCGCAAAGCCCTTCTCCCCTGCTCGCCTGATTTCCTCCGCGAGCTTGTCCCCCCCTGCCGCGTCCTTGTCACTTGTCCCCGACACAGTCGCGTCGAGCTCCTCGAAGCGCTGCTCCTCCGTGAGATGTGCGAGCAAGATTCTCCCCAAAGCGGTCTCCTGAGCGGGTAGCCGCGACCCACGTCCCAATCTCGAAGCCACTTCGCTCTGCCCCTGCCACGCGCTGCGGGCACGGTCGATGTACACGATGTCTTTCCCATGTAGTACGGCGATACTCGCTGTACACGCGCTCTTGTCTCGCAGGTCTGCGAGTAGTTGGTGGGGGAGGCTCCTCAAGCTTGTCGACCCGATAGCCGACCGTCCGGGGTCGCCCGCCCGCATGCCGAGTCTGTACTTGCGCCCCGGGCCTTGCTCCAAGTAGTTGAGTGCCACCAACGTCGAGGCGTAACGATGCGTAGTCGGGCGGCTCATCTCAAGTGCTTCGGCGATTTCCGCTATCCCCATCCACGGGCGCTCCGGGGTAAACGCCCGCAGAATCGCCAAACCACGCTCGAGCGACTGTGAGTAGCGGCCTTCGTGAGATGTAGGCAAATGCAAAACACCTCCCCGTATGGGGGACATGGTCGTCATAGGTTGGGCTTCCTTTCCCTGCGCTCCACTCGCGTGCTCCTTGCTCCCCTACTTGCCTCAAACGCGATCAATTGTGGCCAATTGGACCCATTCGAGCTAGTCAGCTCTGAATCTTTCAGCGCTGAACCGCCCCTCGGTACCGTCGACTGGCAATCCTTCCAGTCGCTCCCGAACTCCCCTCAACCATTCGATCCTCGCGTTCCAAAACGCGAGCTCTGCGTCGCGCGACACCACAGTCACCATCCGATCCCACTCGGTGCACTCCACCTCGTCCTCTTCACGCGCCCGCTTGAGATCCTGCACCCGCCCCAAGCACACAAGCTCCTGGCCGTGAATCAACTCGATCATTCGAGTCGCGTCGCGCGGGCGGCACAGCGCGATCCTGAAATGCAAGTCGTCGCGCAACGGAGGCTCCGCGGCGGTGGACAGCAGCCAATCCTCAAAGGAAGCCACCCCGCTCGGAGTGGCTTCGTATATCGCCCGCCTTCCCGACGTCCCGTTGCTGAGTGGTCGGCCATTCTCGTCCACTCTCCGCACGAGCCCTTCGGTCTCGAGCTTCTCAAGTGCCCAATATGGGTAAGAGTCTGCGAGGTCCGCAAATCGCAACTGCCTGCGCACCCCCGAAGCGATTCGGTAGGCGTACCCGGGTCGCTCGATCACGAGCCCAAGCACGGCGTGCTTAGCGGACACCGGCTGCGACCCTATCTTCGAACCAGTGGACTTTATGCAAGCACGTGACAATAGTCGAAGGTGGTCTCCCAACCGCGGCTTTTCGCCTCATTGCTCGACATCCCTACGGCTTCCGACTCACTGGCTAGAGGGTCCCGGGCACGTCTCACATGCTGCTTTACGGGGCCAGCGCTTGAGAATCGAGTGAGCCTGACGGCCATTGAGATCCTCGGGATCGATTGACTGAGTCGGAAACATTGAGGCTCTCATTTGGCCCTATGGCCAAGAATGGGACCAAGCCGATGGCTCACGCCGCCTCAGCGGTCGTTCGGGCGCATTTTGAATGTCCCGTGGAGGGCCTGACCCGCGAGAAGCCGGAGACGGGATTCGAACCCGTGACCCCCTGTTTACAAGACAGGTGCTCTGGCCAGCTGAGCTACTCCGGCGGGGCATCGAGGGTAGCGTCCTTTCGTGCTGTAACGGGGCCAGCCCGCACGGGTATCCCTACGTATGTCGCCGAATTCACCCACCTCCTGGAGCGGAGCCGAAACGGGGGTGCCAGTCGGGTCGCAAACCGAGCGTGAGGTTGCGGTCGACCGCGAGACCCCGAAAGACCTCGACCCTTCACCCGATGCCGCCGCCCTCGGGGCCTTGCGAGAGCGATCGCTGGCCTACGGCGTCAACCCACTGCTCTATCGCGTCGTGAGGGCGGCGTTGTTGCCCTTTTTCCTTCTTTACTTCCGCCTCGACCGTATTGGACGCGAGCACATTCCGGCGTCAGGCCCGGTCCTGATCGCGGCAAACCACCGGAGCTTTCTTGACCCCTTCGTGATCGGCGCGCTCGCCAAACGGCCCGTCTACTACATGGCAAAGCGTGAGCTCTTCAACCATCGTTGGCAGGCGTGGCTACTCAACGGCCTTGGCGCCTTTCCCGTCGATCGGGGCGCAGGCGACGAGCATGCGATGACCACTGCCCAGGAGATCCTCGCAAGGGGCGATTGTGTAGTGATCTTCCCCGAGGGCACCCGTGTGCGATCAGGTTCGCTCGGGCATCCCCACAGGGGTGTAGGCCGTCTCGCGTTGCAAACTGGCGTCCGGGTCGTGCCGGTTGCCGTGATCGGCACGGAAGAGGTTCGGCGTGGATGGCGCATCCGTCCGTGCAAGGTCACCCTTCGGTGTGGTCGTCCACTTGGCTTTCCGGTCGCCGAACATCCCTCCCAATCGATGGCACTTGGGGTAGCTGAGCGCATCTGGGCGTGTGTCAGCCTTCAGTGGGAATGGCTCGGTGGGATAGGCGCCGCTCAGGTTGAGCAGACCCCCAACGACTCTTCCGAGCGCCACGCGCGCGCCGCCTGAGAGCCGGGACCGGACCAGCGGGAGGATAGGGTTCGATGAGTGTCACCCGAGCAACCACAGCAGGCGAAGGCGAAGCTCGACGCCGACTTCTCAGATCTCTATCGCACCCATCTAAGAGATGTCTACAGCTATGCCTACTACCGGGTTGGCAACCATCACGACGCCGAGGATCTCACCGAGCAGACGTTCTTGCAGGCATACCGTCATTTCGAGCGCGCCCAGCGCGAGTCGCACGGTCGACCGTTGAGGCCGTGGCTGATCCGCATCGCCCACAACCTTGCCGCCAACCTCTACCGCGATCGCTCGCGCCGGCCTGCCTCGCCGCTCGAAGACACCTCCGAGCTTGCGGCTTCCCACACCACCGAGGATCTGGTGGAGGGTCGCGACGAGCTCTCGCGTGTGCTCGACGGGGTGCAACGCCTGCCCGACGATCGCCGCGAGGCCTTGATCATGCGGTTTGCTCTCGGCATGGACAACCGCGAGATCGCACGTGCCATGGGGCGCTCCGACGGAGCCACGAAGGTGCTCATTCATCGAGCGATCAAACAGCTCGAGGACATTGTGGACGTGAAGGCAGGTGGATCGGCGGATGAGTGACGTTTCTTCCTTTGAGGGACTGCTACATCAGGCGCTGTCGCCTGTCGATCCGCCCGAGGATCTCGGTAGACGTTTGGAGAGTGCCCTCGTGAGCCTCACGGAGAGCGCCGTCGAGGAGCTTGAGGCATGGGAGCTCTCGGCGATGCGCGACCCACGCAACTGGGTGCGTCCAGCAGCCGCCATCGTCGTGGGGGGGAGCGCCGGCGGGGCGCTCGTGCTCGTTCGCGCTCGTCAGCGCGCACGTACACAAGAAGGTGGTCTTTCCGGCGCTCGCGCCGCGGCGCAGCGAGTCGCGGAGGATCTGCGCGAGCAAGCCCGTCGGTTGCTCGGTGACCGTTAGCTCGAGCCTGTTCGTCGCAGCTTTAGTCACGTCGTGCGGGCGTATGGCCCGATGCGGCTTAGTGCCTCGCCGGATTCCCGCTGCGTGCGGCCTCAGAGTGCAACATCGCTTGCAATCGGACAACGTTCCCTTCACAGTGTGGAAGGCAGAATTATTCGGATTGTCAGGCATATGGAACGGATTGAAGACAAAGCGCCCATTGCTGCTAGGCCCATCGCAAGGGTTCTCGTAAGTTCGCGCCGCCAGCTACATGCGGCCGTCGGAGTTGCCGCGCCGCTTGTGTGGCCAGGTTTTGGGGGTCTCGACGACGAGGCTCTCATGGTGCTGGTGATGGAGGGCGATGCCCACGCATTTGCGGTGCTATACCGCCGTCACGCACGCGCCGCCGCGTCGCTCGCCGCGCAGATGTGTCCGCGGCCCGCAATCGCCGAGGAGGTCGTTCAGGAGGCATTTCTCTCCTTCTGGCGCAGCTGTCGCAACTTCGATCGACGGCGTGGCAGCGTAAGGACATGGGTGCTTGGCATCGTGCGCAATCGCGCCATCGATGTGTTGCGCCAAAGCGCCACCCACGAAGTTGAGGCTCCGGGCGATCAGGGCGTGGAGGAGGCGATTCCTGCGCTCGAGTTCACTGACAGCGAGGTATCTCGCCGCGAGCGCTCGCGCGAACTACTTGAGGCGCTCGGCAGTCTGCCGGCTGAGCAGAGCTGTGTGATCACCCTTGCTTACTACGGCGGCTATACCCACACAGAGATCGCCGCCATGCTCGACACGCCGATCGGAACCGTCAAGGGTCGGATGCGCCTCGGATTGAGCAAGATGGCGGTTGCCGTTCCTGCGACGGTTTGAGGTCGCTCGGGCAGTCGGTATGCCCCCGTCGAGGGAGCGGGCAGCGGAGAGGTAGGTATGTGTGTTTGGGGGTGACTCGCGTGCGCGCGCGTAGAAAGCCGTACTTCCACGTACGCGCGCACGCGAGTCGCCATATTTGGGATACCACCGTCGCCCGGGGGCGCTGCTAGCGTCTGCGAGCCCAATGGCCACCTGCTACCGCCATCCTTCGCGAGAGACGGGCGTCGCCTGCTCCTCGTGTGGGCGACCCATCTGTCCCGACTGTATGACCGTCACTCCGGTGGGCATGCGTTGCCCGGAGTGTGCTTCTAAGAAGACCCGTGTCATGAACATGCGCAACATGGCCTCCCGGCCGCGCGTGACGTTCGCGCTCATCGCGATCAACATCGTGGTGTTTCTCGCGGAGCAGGGCCAACTCACTTTGTTCGGATCAACCGTGCACGGTCAGGTATTTGAAGAAGGCGTGCTCTACCGCTACGGCGTCGGTGTCGAACACCAATATTGGCGTCTGGTCACTGGTGGCTTCCTGCACGAGAATGTGATGCACATCGGCTTCAACATGTATCTGCTCTACCTGCTGGGCATGATGCTGGAGCCCGCGCTCGGGTCGGTGAAGTTCGCCGCGATCTACTTCACGTCCCTGCTGGCCGGGTCGCTCGGTGCTCTGTTTGCCACGGCGGGGCCGACGCTCGGCGCTTCTGGCGCCATCTTCGGTTTGATGGGGGCCGCTGCCGTCGAGCTGAGATCTCGCCGGATGAGCGTCATGGAGTCAGGCATAGGTGGGCTGATAGTCATCAACCTGGTTATCAGTTTCGCCATACCGGGCATATCGGTAGGGGCCCACATTGGCGGTCTCATCGGCGGGTCGCTGGCGGGACTGGCGATAAGGACAGCCGACGACCGCCACCGTTCGTGGATGGGTTTGGCGGCCTGTGTGGCCCTATCGGTGGCCGCGGTGGTGGGAGCGATCGCCGTGGCCGGTGCGACGGGCACAGGCATCGCTTGACGGCGAGCTATCGTGGCCCTATGAGCCTTCTCCTCTCCGAGATGGAGATTGACGCCTCGCTTGTCGCGAGCGACTGGCATCGCGACGGTCAGTGCATCACCCGCCAATGGGAGTTCGCAGACTTCGTACAGGCGATTGCGTTCGTCAACCGAGTGGCTGACGCGGCCGAGACGGCCAACCACCATCCCGACATCCACCTCCACGGCTGGAACAAGGTCAGGCTCGAGCTTTCAACCCACTCGGAGGGCGGCCTGACTCAGGCTGACTTCGACATGGCGGCACGTATCGACGGGCTCGCCTGATCGCGACGGTCTTCTCTCCGTTGGCACGGAGCTGGTTTGGATGTCAGGCCGACCAGTGCCCCTGCTACGGTTGTGCCGTCGGCAACCGATGAAAGACGACGACAAACCTCCCCGAAGTAGCTTGGCCCTTTTGCTGGCCCGTCCGGCGTGAACGGGCTGAAGCTCATCCTCGCGATCGTCCTGGTGGCGATCAACGCGTTCTTCGTCGCCGCGGAGTATGCGCTCGTGCGCTCCCGTCGCGCTCGGCTCGAGGTCATGCGCGAGGAAGGCTCTCGTGGGGCGGCGCTTGCGCTACGGCAGCTGGATCGCATCAATGAATACATCTCAGCGGTGCAAATCGGTGTGACGATGACATCGATAGCCATCGGCGCGCTCGCCGAGCCCGCGCTCTCGGAGATTCTCAGGGGCTGGTTCGGGAGCACACCCAGTCACGACGCCGCCGTCGCCATCTCGGTGATCGTGGCGTTCCTGCTCATCGCCGCCACCCAACTGATCGCCGGCGAGATGGTGCCCAAGCTGTATGCAATCGACCGTGCCGAGACCATCGCCCGTCGTATTGCCCGTCCACTCGAGGCGTTCAGCGCGTTGTTTCATCCCGTCATCATCGGCCTAACGGCAATCTCCGGGCGCATCCTGCGTTTGCTCGGCGTGGAAATGTCCAGCGAGCGCGAAGGTGGATCCCCCGACGAGCTCAAGCGACTGATCGCCGAGTCCTACGCCGGGGGCCACCTCGACCCGGGCGAGGCGGGGATGCTCACCGGTGTGTTTCACCTGCACGAGCAAGAGGCAAGACAGGTGATGACACCAATCCCGGCGGTGATCGCGGTGGATGTCTCCCAAGACGTGCAAACGGCGCTCGAGCTGTGCATCTCGAGCGGTCACACGCGCCTCATCGTGATCGAGGGCGAGGATCGCGACCGCGTGCGTGGGTTGGTGCATGCCAGTTCGCTTGCCCGCAGGCTCATGCACGATGGTCCGACCGCGTCGATCGAGCCGATCATGCACGATGCTCCGATCGTCCCGGAGACCAAGCCGCTGGACGACCTGCTCGCCGATCTTCAACGCAGGCGCACCTCACTGGCGGTGGTGGTGGACGAGTATGGCCGCGTCGTGGGGATCGTCACGATCGAGGACATCATCGAGGAGGTGGTGGGGGAGATCGCCGACGAAACCGACTCCGCGTCGGGCGAGGTGCGTCGCCTCGCCGACGGCGATCTGTTCGTGCGCGGTCATGTTTCCATCGCCGACCTGCTCGACTACGGCGTGGAGCTACCCGTCGACAGCGATGCTTACAACTCGGTCGGAGGGTTCGTGTTCGCCGAGCTTGGGAGGCTCCCGCGCCGGGGCGACACCATCGCCTCGGGCGATTTCTCGATCAGGGTCGAGTCGGTCCATCACAACCGCGTCGAGGCGGTTCGCATCCGCGAGCGCAGGCCGGTGCGTGCGCGCGAGGGGGAGGGGGATCGCGTGGAGGACGCTCGCCGCGAAGCGTCAGGGGGATGAGATGTTGCCCAGACACACGTCCGGCCCGCGGGGGGTGCGGGCCGGACGTGTGCACTGGGAGGAGGCGTGTGCGTGCGAATCGAGTTCGCACCTCCAAGTATCTCGGTGTTGATGAAGGCTCCCTAAAAGTGGGCTCAGCGTAAGTAAAGTCTCACCGACGTCGCTCGGTGGGTGGGGGGAATCCCTCACTTTTCTCAGTAGGTGAGGAAACCCCGCTTGGTCTTGCGTCCGAGCGCTCCCTCTCCGATCAGCTCATTCACTCGCGGTGGGATCGGCTCGCCGATTGTCTCCCCGATTGCCTTCGACACATCCAGGCCAACGAGATCGAGCAGCGCGAACGGTCCCATCGGGTGGCCCGCCCCGAGCTTCATGCAGGTGTCGATGTCGTTCGCCTCCATGCCTGTCTCTTCAAGCAATCTCACCGCGTTGAAGAGGTAGGGGAAGAGCAACCTGTTCACCACGAACCCAGGCACGTCAGGCACTTCGACGGCTGTCTTCTCAAACGCCTCACACAGCGCCAGCGCGCGACTACGCGTCTCCTCGGTTGCGGCGGCGGGGAACACGAGCTCCACGAGCTTCATGCGTGTCACAGGGTTGAACACGTGCAGGCCGAGGAAACGCTCCGGCCGGCCGGATGCCTCTGCCAGCCTTTCCACCGAGAGTGAGGAGGTGGTGGAGGCAATGATCGCCTCACCGTCGAGGATGTTGTTCAGCTCGGCGAGTATCGGCGCCTTGACCTCGTGCTCCTCTACCACCGCCTCCACGGCAAACGACACATGCGCCAGCGCGCTCATGTCGGTTACGACCTGAATGTGCTCGGGATCGATCTCAGCTTCCATGCGGCTGAGCGTCTTCTCAACGGTGCCCTTCGCGCGGTCGGCCGAGCTCTCCGAGCGGGCCAACAGCAACACAGGTCCGTGGTGGGCGGCGGTTGCGGCCAAGCCGCAGGCGATCGTGCCGCTGCCGATTATTCCAATGCGTTCGTTCAAGGTTCCTCGCTTTAGTGGCGGTACGTCGGCGTTTGGTTGACTGGCCAGTCAATCCATGGGTGTTGAGCGATACAGTAGAGGCAGCGAGCACCGACCGCGTTCCTGAGATCGCGTCCAGGCCGTCTCGCAAACCCAAGCCAGGCTCCACGCCAGGGCACACCTGCAACAGACGAGCAAAGGACTTCCATCATGAGGCAAGCAGACGGCCGTGAGGTCGTGATCGTCGAGGCGGTTCGCACACCGATCGGTCGCGGTCATTTGGAGAAGGGCTACTACAAGGACACCCACCCGAATGCGCTGCTCGGCAAGGTTTACACAGAGGTGATCTCGCGCGCGGGCATCGAGCCTGCCGTCGTCGAGGATGTCGTGGCCGGCTGCGTGCAGCAGTTCGGCGAGCAGGGCTTCAACATCGCCCGCAACGCTTGGCTGCAAGAGGGCTTGCCGATCGAGACTCCCGGGACCACGGTCGATCGTCAGTGCGGCTCTGCCCAGCAGGCCGTGAACTTCTCCGCCGCTCTCATCGCCGCGGGCGTGCACGACACGATGATCGGTGGAGGCGTGGAGCACATGGGCCACTTCCCCTTCGCTGCCGGCATGAAGACCCAACAGGAGTTCGGTTTCGCGTTCACCCCCGAGCTGATGGCAAAGCACAACATCGTCGGCCAAGGCCTCGGCGCGGAGATGATCGCCGACGAGTGGGAGATATCCCGCTCAGAGCTCGACGAGCTGGCGGTGCGCTCGCACAAACTGGCCCACCAGGCCACCGAGGAGGGCCGTTTCGAGCGCGAGATCGTGCCGTTCGCTGTCAACGGCGACACGTATGTCACCGACCAGGGCATCCGCCCGGACACCAACCTCGAGGCGCTCTCCCAGCTCAAACCTGCCTTCAAGCCCGACGGCAAGATCACGGCCGGCAACAGCTCCCAGATCTCAGACGGCGCGGCGGCGGTGCTGCTGATGTCGGCTGAGAAGGCCAAGGCGCTTGGCCTCAAAGCCCGGGCCCGCATCGTAGATCAAACGACCGTTGGCTGTGACCCAGTGAAGATGCTCGAGGGTCCGATCCCCGCGACGGCGAAGATCCTGCAACGCAACAACATGACCATCAACGACATCGACCTGATCGAGATCAACGAGGCGTTCGCGCCGGTTGTGGCGGCATGGCGGCGCGAGCACAACCCCGACATGGACCGCGTGAACGTCAACGGGGGCGCGATGGCCCTCGGTCACCCACTCGGGTCAACTGGCGCACGCCTCATCACGACGCTCCTTCACGAGCTCGAGCGCTCGGACAAGGAGATCGGCTTCGTCACGATGTGCTGTGGCGGTGGGCTAGGCACCGGCACGCTCATCCAGCGAGTCTGATCAACCCTTCGGTCCCCCGCCGGTCCAGTTGACTGTGACCGGCGGGAGGGCCAGTAGTGCCTGCCATGTGGCGGCTTCCGTGCGGCCGCTCGGTGCGATGCCATGTGCGGTTTGGAATTGCTCCAGGTTGGCCTTGGTTGTAGCGTCGAAGATACCAGTGGTCGCCTGAGTGGGGATAGCGCTCGCGAGGTGCTCTTGCATCCATAGCACGGGATCGCCCTTACTTCCCTGCGAGAGTTCCGACCAGGCGGGGTTGGGGGTGACGCCGGTCAAGGTGGCAAGCGGTGTTCCCAACGTCTTCCATCCGCTCGCGGAGGTCTCCTGAAAATCCCAGAAGGAGATCCCACTTGCTCCGTAGAGGGAGGCCTCCTCACGGAAGCGCAGAAGATCCGCCGAAGAGGGGTTTTCGTAGGTTTGCCCGAGCGGCACTATCGGCCGGCCGTAGGGGCGGTTTGAGATGTAGGTGTCCGCATAGGTGGTGTCCACCGAATTGCCTATCGCCTTCCAATACATCTGCGGCGCATCGAACTGAGCGCCGTTTGGACCGAGAAACACGGAGTAGGGGAGGGACGTGTGGTAATAGACGTAGGGGAACGACGCCAACCCCAGCGGATATGCGCCGCCGATCTGCGTGCGGAGGTCTGAGATGTAGGTTTGGGCGGCGCCGTACTTCCCTTCGTACTCTGCCTCCGCGTCGATCACAAGACAGTCGGCCCCCGCCGCCACCGCATGGGCCCCCAAGCTCGCCTCTCCGGCGGGGTTGGTGCCATATACGTATTGCCATGCACATACTCTCAGGCCGTCCGCATGGAGTTGCTGCACGAGCGTGGAGTTGAATTGACTCCAGTAGTTGGTTGACCCGTCGGAGCTCTTTACGAACACCGTGCTCACGTTGGCAGCGTGAGCTTGGGCGGCGATCGACGCGGGGTTGCCGCCGTCGGATTGGCTCACATACCAGATCCACATGCCTTGGCCGTCGAAGCCTGTACCGCTCGGTGGCGCCGTGGAGGGCGCCGCTGGGGGCGAGGGGGGGTGTAGTGCATAGCGCACGACCTGGATCGGACCGTAGGAGTTGGAGTGGTGTCCGTGCGCGAGCAGGATCATGATTCGGCCCGAGTGGGCCGTTGCCGGCACGTGCACTACCAGCCCGAGGCTCGAACTTGCCAGATGAGCAGTTGGGGAATTGCGGGCTATACGGGCTCCAAAGCTGCGGGGGAAGGCGACCACCATCCCTTTGTGTATTGCTGACCCCTTGAGCAGTAGCTCTCCGTGTAGCGAAACCTGGTGTGGATTGGTGGAGCAGTGGATCGACGGTACGCACTTGGCACCGTAGATCGTCACCGTGCCCGTATTCCTTCCGACGGCCGGCGCTTTCAAAGAGCCGTTTGGGGCCGCTGCGCCGCCGACGCCAATGGCCGCAGAGGCTCCGCTCGGCAGAAGGAGCATTGAGCAAACCAAACCAAGCCCCAGCACTGTGGCCCGGATAGCGGTGGCGTCCGATTTCTTGTTTTGAGATGCTCTGGCCAAGAACTATCCTCCCGCGCTTCCCGCTTCGGGCTCAATCCGAACTACCGTCAGCTCCGCTTGCGGTTGTAGTCAGAGACGCCCGACGTTAGCGCCGCTTGGACCCCAAACAGGCGCACGACAGGGAAGTTGCGCAAGGGCTATGCCTGTTTGGTTGGGGTTACTCGACTGCTGCATCCCGGTTAGTCGACTCTCTTCGGCATGAGTTCGATTGCATGCACGAGTTCGGTATCGGAGGCTTAACAAAATCGACTTTTACAGCTTGACATGCGCAAGCGTTTGATATAGAACAGCTAAGTCACGTGGTGTTCCGACAAGTGCGATGGACCGCGTATGCGGATCGCCGGGGAGGGGCGCGGCGGAGGCTACTACCAAGTCGGTTCGCGTGAGCGATTCGGCGCAATGACGTCACGCTATCGACTGGTCGCCGGCGGGTGCTTAGTGCTGCTTGCCAGACCCAGGGTTGTCGTGCGCGCGTCGTCCAACCAAACCCAGGAGGATGGATCAGATGACCAATTTGGGCATCATGCATACAAGGCGGGGGGCACGTGGTTTTGCCTCCCTTCTCGCGGCGACCGTTGTGTCGCTTGCTGTACTTGCGTTTGCATCGTCAGCGCTTGCTCTCAAACCGACGGGTGATTTTGTGAATTTCGGTGATTGTCCGGTTTCCAATCCCGTGGTGATCTCGTGTCTATATGCGCAGACGACGAGTGGCGAATTCAAGATCGGTTCCACCGAAGTGCCAATTGCAAAAACAATAACACTGCAAAGTGGTCTAGCCGAAGTAAGCGAAGGAAACCTTCGCCTAGTTGGAGCAACGGACGGCAACACACTCTCCAAAACACCGCAGACTGTGCCGGGTGGACTGTTGAAAATCCTCGCGCCATCTTTCTTTGGCGAACCGTTGACGAAAATCTTCAACGAATTCATCAACAAAGGCATCACTGGCGTAACGGCCTCAACCGAACTCGTCGGTGAACCTCACCTGTTCCCGTTTAACGTGTTGTTTGGCAGCGGTACGGGCCTGTCGCTCCCTGTGAGGGTGCACCTTGAAAACGAATTCCTCGGTCCTAAATGCTACGTGGGCTCGAAAGCAAAACCGGTCAACGTCGAACTGACGACGGGCACCACAAGCCCGCCGCTGCCGAACAAACCCATCAAAGGTAGCAGCGGTGAACTCGAAGTCAAGGACGAAGGAGCATTGTTTATCGACAAGAAAAACAGTCTGGTCAACAACTCATTCGGAGCGCCCACCTCGGAAGGGTGCGGTTCTCAGATTCTCTTTGGCCTCTTTACCGGCATCATCGACAGTGCCGTCAACGCCGAGGTGGGGTTGCCCTCTGAACCGGGTAACAACACGGCGATCCTCAACGGTAATCAGGAAATCGGCGGGGTTGCAGCGGTAATAGCAAGCGAAAAATAAGCCTCATCTTCGCTCGTAGCGCCATGAAGTTCTAGAGGCATGGAACGGGGTCGCCAAGGGCGGCCCCGTTCTCTATTCCCAGCGAAACCCACTCGCCGATGGAGCCGGCGAGAGCGGACTCTGTGCAAGCCCCGCCGACGGTTCAGGCAAGTTGTATCCGCTGGGTGCCACATCATTCGGCGCATCCGCATGAAACAACGACGCAAGATATTGGATGTGTCCGCGTCCAACGCCCAGCTCAAACTGTCCGCCGCCGTAGTTGCCGATCCCACGCGCCGCGCAGAAATCGAAGGCATCGAGCAAATTACGCAACCCCCCGAGCCGCGATGGCTTGATGTTCACCATCTTCGGCGCATACTTCAGCGCTTCTATGTCCGCCACCGAGTGAATCGGCGCGTCCCACGAGAAGCGCTCGCGGTGTAGCGCGAGGACCGCGTCGGTCTCAGGCGTCAGCGCGGGGTCCTCTATCCACGCCTCGGGAAGGGCCTCCACAACGCGTCGGTAGAGCACGGGATCAGGGGCTTGATCGACGATCGACCCCGAGTAATACGCCTTGAAGTCCACCGACTCCACCGCTCCGGTAGCCACTAGCTCGGCGATCAACTCCTCATCCCATGAGCTAGTCGGGTCGAGCTTGAAGCGCAAGTTCGGGTACAACCCCAAACGCTTGGTCAGGGGCTCCATGCTCGGCGGCTCGCCCAACCGCAACGAAACCACGAAGCGCACAGGCTGTGGCGTCCGACCAAGAACCTCGTGCAACGTCGTACCCGACTGGCGCAAGGCAAGGTCGAGCGCGGCGGACTCGTACGCCCAAACGCGATACCTCCTCGACACCTCTCGTTGGGGCGCTTGCGGGAAGAGATCGAGCGACGCCAGGTGCTCTGAAAAGGACGCTATGGTCCAGCTTCCCGCAAGCTGAAGGTCGGGTCCGCCGGCCTGCAATATCTCGTGGTCCACGGCGTCGTAGGTCACGTCCTCCCCCAAGCCCACATCGCTTCCGCCTAGCAGTTGGATCACAGTGCTCTTGCGCTCGAACTCGCTCGACACCAGCGCTTGCAGCGGTTGGAAGTCATAGGAGTCGATCCGAAGCGGCAAGTCCCCCACGAGCTCCCAGGTGTTCGATGGTGCGTTCACAGCGGCCAGCTTAACCGTTGGGGGTAGGATCGACTGGATGCGCTTCCGCTCTCATCCACACTCTCCGTAGATGCCGAGTCACACCAAGGGTCCGCGCGGTCGCTCGCGCAAGCCACGCCCAAGTGCCACACAGCCTGACACCGGCGCCGCGATGCCCTCGCCAACGCGAGGTGCGCCACCCTCTGCATCGGTGAAGCGCTCGCGCGCCGGTCGCGACGGCTCTGCCCGTCGTGTCGCCCGTACGCCGGTCGCTCCCCACCGCACCTTCGGCGAGCGCCCAAACGCGCCCTGGCATCCGCTACCGCTCTCGGAGATACTCATCCTCGTGGGTGCCATCGCCTTTGTGCTTGCCGTCTCTCGCCTACGTCATGGCCCCAGCTCAGGCGGTCCACTGCTGCTGGCGGGAATCGCGGCGGTGTCGCTCGGCACGCTCGAGGTCACCTGGCGCGAGCACTCGAGTGGCTTTCGCTCCCACACGCTCCTGCTCGCGCTGCTCCCCGTCATCGTCCTGCACTCCACCGTGGTGTTGGGTTGGGCCTCGTTTGCCAAACCCTCCCAAGTGGTGAATGTCGGCATGTTCGCCATTGACATCGCTGTGTTCGTGCTGTTGTTCAGGCTGCTCCGCACGCGTTTCCTCGACGCTCGTGCGCGCGCCTCCACCAGGAGTTGACCGACTACCCGACGCTCAGCGACGGCAGCGGGCGCTCGCCCTCGTTGCCGGCCTCGCCCCGTATCTCCCCGCTCAGTCCAAGTGACTGCAACCGGGCGATCTCCCGCTCACCTTCCGCTCTCGCCGGATCTCCCTCAGGGAGACCGTCGATGAGGCACGCGATGCGGTTGCGCAACTGCAACGCGAAATGGGGTGTCGAGGCGCCCATCAGCTCGCGCACATCCTCTACGCTCACGTCTCCCGCGCGCCTTCTCTCCAAACGGCTGGGCTTCTCGGCCTGACTCATCACGGTCCTGTCGATTCGGCGCCCGTCGTCTGTGAGGCGGGCGTAGGTTCGCTTGCTTGCTTGGGTGATATCTCTAGCGTTGCATCGATACGTGCCTGGGTTGTGGCCGTGATCGCACTTTCATCACCCATCACCCATCCGTGATTGTAAACACCGTGCACAGGCCCCAACGGCGGCGTGCCGGGCTGCAGATCGGAGAGATAGGCGCCCAACGCAGACCCCAACCGTTCTGGCCCTTCCAGCAGCAACAGTGGCGCGTAGTCGCCGGTAGCAGCCAACGGCGACGCCGCCGGGCCATCGAGCGGGCGGTCGGGATTTGCGAACACGAGGCCGTGCCCAGGTTCCACCGCACCCCAACCGAACGTCCCGTCGCTGAAGCGCGCCACAGCCACCGCGTTGCTCGACGGATCGGCGCCCTCGATCCTCGTGGTTGTGCCGAGACTTTCGAGTTCCTTCAAAGCGCTTTCGCCGACGACACCGGTCGGTCCAACTACGTATATCGACGGCCTTCCGAGCCGTTCGAGCTCGGAGATCGTGGCCCTGGGCACACTCGACCTATCCGTGAAGAGGATCGGCGCCCCCGTCTGTGCCGCCAATCCCGCTGCCGGAGCTGTCATCGCTGGGGCTCCGTCGGACGCGGTCACGATCACCTCGCGGGGCGCGCGCTTGCGCAACTGGGTGGCAAGCCGCTCCACCGCCACCGCCAGCGTGGCCGAGCTACCGCCTGTCACCGCCCGCGCCACATAGCCGCTTGGCACACTCGTGTCACCCACGGCCAACACTTGGGTGCGTTCGAGCGTAGGGGCGCCTCTGGGCCGCATCGTCTGCAGTGCCCTCACCGTTTCTACGGGAAGCGATCCTTTGTCGCTGAACAGCAGCGGCGCGTGCAGGGGACGACCCGCGAACGTCGAGGCCACTAGCGCCGCCTGCCAATCGCTCGCATCTGCCACGACCACCGTCTCAGGGCGGGTCGCGGGCGTGAGGCCCGGGTATATCGCCGTCGCCACCGCCGCGGCGTCCACCACGCTGTTGGCGCCGCCCAGCCGGGTTGTGTTCTTCGTGGCGGGGATCCCCCCGCCGGACTCTCCCGCCGGCGCGCCCGTTCCGGCGCCCCCTCCGGGAACCCGCGCGGGCAGGTTCTTGCCGCAGCCGCACATGGCTATGCAGGCGATCGCGGTCGCCACAACGATGCCTCTGGTGGGGATAAGCACCTTCGCCACGCTACCCCCCCACCCCGACGGCTGCGCGAATAGCCGGTCGTTGCGCCAAAAAGGTGGTCAACCGGACGGGCGAAGAGATGCAACCCATGCAAGCGTCATTGCACTCTGATAGCCTGCCGCCCCGAACGCCGAATCCTTGACCAGAAGTCAAGGAACGGGGGACCCAAATTGTTGGGGCGAATCACACGGTAATCCGTGAGAAGCGCAGGCTCTTTCAGCGCTAGCCCGTCAGCTAACCCCGCAGGCCTACGAAAGAGGTTGACGCTGTGCGGTTTCGAGCTATTTGCTCAGCGGTGTTTTGCATGTTGATGTGTGTCGCGGTCCCCGCCTCGGCGCTAGCCACCACTGGTGGCGTATCGGCCGGAGGGAGCACCTCTGGGCATACATCCACTAGCGGCTCAGGTGGCGCGGCTCCCGCGGGCAAAGCGCCCGTCAAGAAGCCCTACACGGCGCCCGTCACCTCAAACTCCGTGAACATCGCCTACAAAGGCCCGGTCTACGAGAAGCTCTCCTCCGGCCAGGTGGTGCCCTACGTGTCCGCTCAGGCCTCCGGGGAACTCAATTCGGTCGCCGGTGGCGCCACCGCTGGGGTTATGGTCTCCGGCAAGCCCAACCTGCTCGTCCCCGGTCACACTGCTCGCTATCTCAGCGGTCTTGCCGCGGCGCCCATGTCGGCGCCCCTGGCAGTGCAGAAGATCATTTGGGCGGGTAACCAAATAGTTGGACTGCCCTACATCTGGGGTGGGGGTCACGCATCCTTCAGCTCGCCCGGGTATGACTGCTCAGGCACGGTTTCCTTCGCCCTCCACGGCGGCCATTTGCTCTCCACTCCCGAGGACTCCTCTGAATTCATGGGCTTCGGCTCGCACGGCGTCGGTACCTGGGTGACGGTCTTCACCAACCCTGGGCACGCCTACATGACGGTTGCCGGGTTGCGGCTCGACACGAGCTCGGCCGACGATCCCTCCAACCAGCAGGGCCCGCGTTGGCGTCCGCTGCGGCCCGCCAATAGCGGCTTCAGCGTCCGCCACCCCGCTGCCTTGTAGCCGATCGTCGGCTACGCTTGTAGCTCACGTCCCCGCTCCACACAGGAGGATCAGATGGCCGGTTTGACCGGGCGCATGTCAACCGTCGTGAAGGCCAAGGTGTCCAAGCTCTTGGATCGCGCCGAAGACCCCGCCGAGACGCTCGACTACAGCTACCAGAAGCAGGTCGAACAGCTCCAGAACGTCAAGAAGGGCATCGCCGACGTGGTGACCGCCAAGAAGCGCCTGCAACTGCAGGAGACATCGCTTCAGCAGCAGGTGGTCAAGCTCGACACACAGGCGCGCCAAGCCGTGTCCTCGGGCAAGGAAGACCTCGCGCGGATGGCACTCGAACGCAAGAACGTCGCGCAAACCGAGTTGCAGTCGCTCGACACGCAGGTCACAGAACTCGAAGCCCAGCAGGAGAAGCTCACCGACTCCGAGCAGAAGCTGCGCGCCAAGATCGAAGCCTTCCGCACCAAGAAGGAGGTCATCAAGGCCCAGTACTCCGCCGCCGAAGCGCAAGTGAAGATCTCAGAAGCCGCCACGGGAGTGGGCGAGCAGATGGCCGACGTTGGCCTCGCCATGCAACGGGCCGTGGACAAGACCGAAAACATGAAGGCCCGCGCTGACGCTGTGCAGGAGCTCGAAGCGGCCGGCACATTCGACGACATTACCGCCCTCGGTCCCGGCGAAGACGACATCGACCGTCAGCTCAAATCTCTCTCCTCGCAGTCGGCTGTGGACGACGACTTGGCCAAGCTCAAGGGCGAGCTCGCCGCGGGCGGATCCTCGGGAGCCGGTGAGCTTCCCGCGGGGAGCGAGGGCGCTGAGGCCAAGGAGCAGTCGGCATGATCGTGCGCATCTCAGGCGAGGATCAGTACCGCATCGAGGACTCCCTTCAGAGTCAGCTCAACGAGCTCGATACCGCTGTGCTCGCGGCAGTTGACAGCAAAGACGAAGCTATCTTCAATACCGCGTTCTCAGACCTGCTCGGCTTCGTCCGCGCCAACGGCTCGCCGGTGGGCGATGAGGAGATCGAGACCTCCGACCTGATCCTGCCGCCCGACGACATCACACTCGCCGAAGCTGCGGAGGAATTCACAGGCGAGGGTCTGATCCCGGATTAGATCGGGATTCCCCACAAGGGGAACCATCGCTCCAGTTCCGGCTCGATCGGTAGCTCGGAGGCCATCTGCGCCTTGAGCTGCAGCTCGCGCTCGGTGGAGCGCTCCGAGCCCGATGCTGGTACGAACGGGTACCAGTAGCCGCGCTTGTAGTTGTAGATGAAGTACACCGAACGACTCTTGGCGTCCTCGAAGGCGAATACCGCGCACAGCAGCCGCTCGCCGTGCCCGGCGGTCTCGATCGACCCGGATACCGCGTTGATGCCCACGGCGAGGTCTTCGATGGACCCGTCCTTCAGCACCATCCAGCGGTAGCCGAACTTGTCGTCCTCGGTGTGCACCTGCGTGTCGTTCTCACTGCCGGTGGCCACCACCACTTCTTCCATTTCCTTGATCACGCCTTCGAACTCGCTGGTTTGAAGGGCCTGGAACACGATCGCGGCGGCGCCCCCCGGTGCGATGTCGTGTTCGGCTTGCAGTGCGATGTAGGCCGTTGAGATGGCGAACAGGTGGTCGGGGGCCGGGCCCTTGACCTGGTGGCGGCCAGTGAGGATGTCTTTGAGGCTCATGATTCTCGCGCTCGGTGGAGGTGGTGCGATGCTGGAGGCGGGATGCTGGTCGGCAAGACGACTATGCAGCACTCTGCAGCTGCGACTCGAGTCGGCTGAGCGCGTCCAAACGCTTCTCGAGCGAAGGGTGGTCGGAGAAGATGTTCATCAGCGACTGCTTCGTGCGGGCGGGGATGATGAAGAAGGCGCTCATCCCTTCGGCGGTGCGCAGGTCCTGGCTTGGGATCCGCTCCATCGTGCCACTGATCTTCAAGAGCGCGGACGCCAGTGCGGACGGTCTCCCTGTGAGCACCGCCGAACCGCGGTCGGCGGCGAACTCGCGGTAGCGAGAAAGCGCCTGGAGCAGCAGGAAGGAGATCGCGTACACGAGCACCGACACGAGGAACACGAGCATGATCCCCTCCTCCTCTTCGCGGCTGCGCCCGTAACCGCCACCGAACCCCCCGCCGAAGAAGAGCGTGAACTGGGCGATCAGGGCGGCGAGCGTGGCGAAGAAGCTCGCCATGGTCATCACCATCACGTCACGGTTGATGACGTGGGTGAGCTCGTGCGCCATCACCCCTTCGAGCTCGGCGGGGTCGAGCATTTGCAGGATCCCGGTGGTGGCGCACACGGTGGCCTTCTTCTGCGAACGACCCATCGCAAACGCGTTGGGCATGGATGTTTCCATCACGCACACCTTCGGCTTGGGCAGGTCGGCCTGTACGCAGAGCCGCTCGATGATGCCGTGCAACTCCGGCTGTTCCTCGGGAGTCACCTCTTTGGCGCCGAGCGTGGAGAGCGCGATCTTGTCGGAGGCGAAGAACTGCATCGCCAGCATGAAGACGGCGATCACCACGATGAAACCGGCGGCGGCGCCGGCGGCAAAGAGGACGCCTATGAACACCACGTACACGAGTCCCAGCAGGAACATGGTGAGCAGCATCCGCACCTGCAGGCCGCCATCTTTGCCGAAGTTTGAGGGGCGCTTGGCCATTAGAGTTGATTGTCGCAGAAGCGTCCCCCGATTCCGCCACCGCACGTGGCGTTGCGAGGAGAGACGGTCACGTACAGTCCCTCCTGAACATGATCTCAGCGAGCGTTTGCGGATGAAGCCCGAAGTCATCGTCTTCGGCATATCGATCAAGACCTTCGGGGTCACCTTCGCGCTCGGTTTCCTGGCTTGTGGCATGGTCATCGCGAGGCGCTTGCGCGAGCTCGGCAAGCCCGTTGACTGGGCCTATGAGATCGTGTTCGCCGCGCTCATCGGCGGGCTGGTGGGCTCGCGCGCGTATTACGTGATCCAGAACTACAACCAGGTGAAGGGCAACCTGATCGGGTCCATCTTCTCCGGGTCGGGGCTCGTCTGGTACGGCGGCGCGATCGGTGGCGCGATCGGGGTGATCGCCTGGATGCGCTGGCGGCGAGCGCTCAACCTCGTGATGTTCGACATGTGCGTGACGGTGCTCGCCCTGGGCTACGGAATTGGGCGGATCGGCTGCCAGGTGTCCGGCGATGGCGACTACGGCATCCCTTCGAAACTGCCGTGGGCGATGGGTTATCCGCATGGCACCGTCCCTACGCCACCGGGGGTGACTGTGCAGCCCACACCGATCTACGAGACGCTGGCGATGTGCTTGCTCGCCTATTTCCTGTGGAAGCTGCGCGACCGCGTGCGTCCGGGGGTGGTGCTCGGGATCTACCTGGTGCTGAGCGGCTTGGAGCGGCTCCTGGTGGAGTTCATTCGCCGTAACAAAGAGATCCTCGCCGGTCTCACCGCGCCCCAGCTCGAGAGCATCGTGCTGATGGCGATCGGTGTGGTGCTGCTCGTGGCGATGGCTCGCAGGGGTGGTTTCGGGGTGCCTGGGAGTGGGGGTGGTGTCGTTCTTTCAGGGGGTGACTCGCGCGCGCGCGTATCCACTGCTTGAACGTAGGCTTGTGGTTAAAGAAGCACCCGCGCGCGAGTCACCCCTTTTTCGAAACACCCAAGACGTGCGGCGATCGTCCCCCACGCCGAGTTCCGTCGCGGGTCAACCGCCATAATCCCGTGCATGGCAACCGGCATCGCCCTCTCGCACGTGTTCCCCCTCGGCAGTCGCCTCAATGAGCGCGGTCGCGTGGAGGTGGGGGGGTGCGACACGATCGAGCTCGCCCGCGAGTTCGGCACGCCCGCGTATGTGGTTGCCGAAGACGACCTCAGAACCCGTGCGCGGACGTTCGTACAAGCCGGGATCCAGGCCGGACACGACGACTTCCAGGTGGTGTTCGCTTCCAAGGCGTTTCCCTGCACCGCCGTGCTCGCGCTGTTCGCCGAGGAGGGGCTCTGGTGTGACGTGGCCTCCGGTGGCGAGCTGCACCTAGCGCTGAACGCGGGCTTCCCGGCTGAGCGGATCCTCATGCACGGCAACGCCAAGTCGCTCGCCGAGCTACGGATGGCATTGGAGCATGGGATCGGTCTGATCGTGATCGACAACTTCGATGAGATCGAGCGCCTGGAGAGTTTGGGGGAAAGGGCCGATAACCGGCGGCATCAAGGTGTCCTACTGCGCGCGACACCCGATGTGCGTGGGGATACCCATGAGAAGATCTCAACCGGGCAGGCCGACTCGAAGTTCGGCTTCTCGATGGCCGATATTCCCGCGGCGATTGAGCGCGTGCGGAGCGTGAGGGGACTTGACCTGCGCGGCATCCACGCCCACATCGGGTCGCAACTTCTGGAGCTGGAGCCCTACCGTCGCGAGGCCGCCGCGCTCGCCCGGATCGGCGATGGGGTGGGCGGGTTCTCCACCTACGATCTCGGCGGGGGACTCGGGGTGGCCTACAGCGAGGCCCAGCACCCGCCCGCGATCGAGGATTGGGTGGGTACCGTCATCGGAGCCGCCCACGAGGCTGGCATCAAAACCGACGCGCGCATCATGGTGGAGCCCGGACGCGCCCTCACCGCGAACGCGGGTGTGAGTCTCTACACGGTGGAGTCGGTCAAGCGCAATGTCTCCACCTGGGTGGCGGTGGACGGCGGCATGTCAGACAACCTGCGCCCGATGCTCTACGGCGCCGTCTACGAAGCCCACATCGCCGACCGCTTCGCCCCCGGCGCGCGCAACACGCCTTGCGTGATCGCCGGAAAGCACTGCGAGTCAGGCGACGTGATCGTGCGCGAGGCGCAACTCAATGACCCCAAAATGGGCGACATCGTCGTCGTGCCCACCACCGGCGCCTATGGTTTTGCGATGGCCAGCAACTACAACGGCGTGCCACGGCCTCCCGTCGTGTTCTGCCGCGACGGTGACGCCCGCGTGGTGGTGCGCCGCGAGAGCTTCGAGGAACTCACGGCCCGCGATGTCGGTTAGCAAGACCCCATCCCCCGAGGTGGCGGCGAATGCGACTGGATCGCAAGGGCCGGCGAACGCCGCGGCAGCGCCGTTCAACGTGGGGCTACTGGGCTATGGCACGGTGGGCGCCGCATTCGCCACGCTCCTCGAGGAACGTGCCGGGGAGATCGAGCGCGTAGCTGGCCGCAGGCCACAGTTGAGCGGCACACTAACCACGAGTACGGGCAACTTCCAAGAGATCCTTGACGCCTCGGAGTTGATCGTGGAGCTGATCGGTGGGGTGGAGCCAGCTCGCGAGTATCTACTTGCCGCGCTCTCCTCCGGGAAGCACGTGGTGACCGCCAACAAGAAGCTCCTCTCCCAACACGGTGAGGAACTGTTCGAGGCCGCGCGCGCCGGCGGCGCTCAGCTGCGCTTCGAGGCCGCTGTCGCGGGTGTGGTGCCAGTGATCCGCGTCCTCTCAGAGTCGCTCGCCGCCGCCTACGTGGAGCGGGTGCACGGCATCGTGAACGGCACCACCAACTTCATCCTCACCGAGATGACCGGGGGGTCGAGCTACGAGCAGGCGCTCGCCGAGGCCCAACGCCAAGGCTTTGCCGAGGCCGACCCCTCCGAAGACGTGTCCGGTCGCGACGCCGCCGCCAAGATGGCGATCCTCGCGCGTCTGGCCTTCTCCACGCCCGTCCACATCGACCAGGTGCCACACGAGGGCATCGAGCACCTGCAAACCGACGACATCCAGTACGCGCGCGAGCTGGGACTCGGCCTCAAGCTGATCGGCACGGCCGAGCGTCGCGACGGTGGGCTGTCGGTGAGGGTACATCCCGCGTTCCTCTACTCCGGCCACCCCCTCGCCTCGGTGAACGGGCCCTTCAACGCCGTCACCGTCGAGTCGGACGCGATCACCGAGATCACGATGTCCGGTCCCGGCGCGGGGGGGAGGCAGACCGCGAGTGCCGTGCTCGGCGACCTTGTGTCGGCGATGCTCCCTCCACCGGTCTCCCCGCCCCCGGTCGACCCGCTCCCGCTCGTGCAGGATGTCGAGAGTGGCTTCTACATCCACATGGAGGTCGCCGATCGCCCGGGAGCCCTGGCGGCGGTGGCTCAAGTGCTCGGCGAGCATGGCGCCTCGATCAAGTCTGTTGTGCAACGCGGCCTTGGAGAGCACGCGCGCCTTGTCATGGTTATCCACCCGCTCGCCGAATCGCGCGTGCGCGAGGCACTCGAACGAGTCGCCGCGCTCGACTTCCTCCGCTCCACGCCGCGGGCCATACGTGTAATAGAAGAGGAGTTCATGTGACCCTGGACACCGCCACGAGCAAGACCCACGTACCGCTGATCGAACGCTACCGCGACCGCCTCCCCTTTGAGGAGGGCGACCCGATCGTGAGTCTCCAGGAGGGGTCGACGCCGCTGCTGCGCGCTCCCGTGCTCTCGGAGATGGTGGGCGTGAGCGTGCGTTTGAAGCTGGAGGGCGCCAACCCAACCGGCTCGTTCAAGGATCGCGGTATGACCTGCGCCGTGTCCGCCGCCGTCCGGGCTGGCGCAAAGGCGGTGATCTGCGCCTCCACCGGCAATACCGCGGGGAGCGCCGCCGCGTATGCCTCGCGTGCCGGCATCACCTGCGCGGTGATCGTCCCCGACGGGAAGATCGCCGAAGGCAAGATGGCCCAGACTCTCATCCACGGCGCCCGTGTGATCTCGCTCGCCGGCAACTTCGATCAGGCCCTGCGGCTGGTTCGCGAGCTTGCCGAGTCCCACCCCATCGTGCTCGTCAACTCCGTCAACGAATTCCGCATCGAAGGCCAGAAGACGGCGGCGTTCGAGATCCATGAGGACCTCGACGGCGAGCTCGAGGCGCTTTGCATCCCGGTGGGCAACGCCGGCAACATCACCTCCTACTGGAGAGGCTTTCGCGAGATGGGAGCCAAACCAAAGCTGTTCGGCTTCCAAGCCGAGGGCGCCGCCCCGCTGGTGCTGGGTCATCCGGTCGAGCACCCCGAAACGGTCGCCTCGGCGATTCGCATCGGTCACCCCGTACGAGGCGAGGACGCACTCACCGCCATCGGGGAGTCCGGCGGTGCGATCCGGGCTGTCAGCGACGCGGAGATCCTCACCGCCTATCGTCTGCTGGCAGCCAAGGAAGGGATGTTCTGCGAGCCCGCCTCGGCCGCGTCAGTGGCGGGTCTGCTCAAGTACGGCGCCGACGGAGCGAAGCAGGTCGTGTGCGTCCTCACCGGCCGCGGCATCAAGGACCCCCAAACCGCCATCGAGCACAACGGGGGCAAAGTCATCTCCTGCCCAGCAGATATAGGCGCAATCGAAGAGGCGGTACTTGGGTGATCCGCCGGCGCGTCGTCCGCGTCCCGGCGTCTTCGGCAAATCTCGGCCCTGGCTTTGACTGTCTGGCGGCGGCGCTCGGGTTGCATCTGGAGCTCGAGGTGTTGGAGACCGGCAGCTTTGCCCTAGAGACAGACCTGGCTGTCGCGAGGGGACCCGAGAACTTATGCGTGCGGGCGTTCGCAAGCCTGCATCCCCCGGATGACTTCACCTTCCGCATCAGATCCTCCATCCCGCTCAGCGGCGGACTGGGATCCAGCGCGGCGGCGATCGTGGCGGGGTTGCTCGCCGCCGACCATCTTTTCGAGCTCGACATCGACCTGCTCGCGCGTGCCACCGAGATCGAGGGTCACCCCGACAACGTTGCCGCCGCCATCAACGGCGGCTTTGTCGTCTGTGCCGATGGCGAGGCCGTTCGCTTCGACCCGCCCACAGGCCTGGAGGCGTTGGCGGTGGTCCCCGAGCAACCCGTCCGCACCGCCGAGGCTCGGCGCGCGCTACCGTCGCGGGTGCCTATCGAGCAGGCCGTCTTCAACGTCGCCCACGGAGCCCTGCTCACGCTCGGGCTTGCCCGCGGCGACTGGGACCTCGTGGCCCGCGGCCTGCACGACAGTCTGCACGAGCAGCGTCGCTCCCACTTGTTCCCGCGCTCTTACGACCTGGCCCGCCGTGCCCCCGAGTTGGGGGCGCTCGGAGCTACCATCTCGGGCGCCGGACCCACGGTGCTCGTGTGGTGCTTCTACGAGCAAACCGGCGCCGTGGTCGATGCGCTCACGCCGGAGATCGAGGGCTGGGCGACGCTCCTGAGGGCCCCGTTTGAGCTGCAGGGCGCCTACGTGGCGGAGATGTAGGCTTTTGGCATGACCAACGAAGACTGCTACTTCCCGCGCGCCACCTCCATCCTGCGGATGGTCCATGAAGAGAAGGCTGTCGGGCTCATGTACGGCCAGCGCGCGCTCTGCGTGGGAGCTGTCAAGCCGCTCAATTACGTCGGCACGAGCGAACACACCCACAATAAGCGCACCCCGTTTCGGCGCATCACACACACGGGGGGGATGTTCGAGGCCGTTTTCTTCGGCACCCGCGCCCAAGCCGACCGCGTGCTGAACGCGGTCGACGTCATGCACGAACGGGTGCTTGGCGAGCTTCCAGAAGACGCAGGTCCGCACTATCCCGCCGGCACGCCTTACTCGGCGTTCGACCCCGAGCTCATGTTGTGGACCGTGGCGGTCATCGCCGACTCCGCCGTTTGGTTCTATAACCGACTTGTGCGACCGCTCACGGCTGACGAGCGCGAAGCGCTGTGGCAGGAGTACATCTATTTCGCCGAGCTGTTCAAGATGCCCCGCTCGGTTGCTCCTCCTACCTACCGGGAGTTTCGCGAATGGTACGAGCAGCAGCTCGCGGGCGAAGATCTCCACCTCACCGAGGAGGCCCGCTTCATGGGCCATGCTTCGGCGTTCGAGATCCCGATGCCCTCCAACCGGCGCCCCGCCAAGTACGTGCACGATCTCGTCATGCTCGGCTCGCTCCCACCGCGCGTGCGAGAGCTCTACGGACTCACCTACACCCCCGCCCAACGGGCAGCGTGCGCGGCGGTGCTCGCATTGGGGCGCCTCGCGCGCATGCTCGCCCCCCGCTCGCTCACCCACGGCTCGTGCGTCCCCGAGTTTGAAATGGTCGCCGCCACCGAGCGTCGTCGCATCGAGAAGGGGCAGCCCACACCGCAGCTTGCGGGTTGACGCCCGGCACTAGCGCAAAAGCGTGCTAGCGCAGTTGCGCCAACCGCTTACGCGCGTCCGCCATCCCTGGCAAACGCGCCAGCAGTTCGTCCGCAACCGCCACATAATCCGCGCCCAAATCAGGGCGATGGTCGAGAATCGACGTCGCCCGCTCGGCCGATTCGGCGTACGCGATAGACGAGCGAACCGCCGTATCGAACACCTTCTCACCGAAGCGCTCTTCAAGCGACGCCTTCGCCTCGCGCGAATGCACGGTTCTCATGTCCGCGAGGTTCATCAACACCCCCACCAGCTCGAGCTCGTCGTTGAGACTGTCCCGGGCCACCTCGATCACCTCCATCGCCTGCTCAACACCCTGCAGAGCGAAGTACTGTGCCTCAGCCGTCACGAGTGCATAATCGGCGGCCACCAGAGCGTTCACGGTCAACAGGCCCAGTGAGGGGGGACAGTCGACAAGGACTATCTCGTACTGCTCCCGCACCCCCCCGAGCGCTCGCCGGAGCGTCATCTCGCGGCCCATCTTCCCGCCGAGCATCAGCTCCGTCTCGGCGAGGTTCAAGCTCGCCGGGATCACGTCCCCATGGATCGCCTCCTTGGCGGTGGCCGTGCCCGCCAGCACGTCGGCAATCGTCGGCTCGCTGTCGGGGGGCACATCGAAGTAGTCCGAAAGGTTTCCCTGTGGGTCAAGGTCTACGGCGAGTGTGCGAATCTCCACCCGCCGGAGCACGTCCGCGAGCGTCCTCACCGTGGTCGTCTTTCCCGTCCCGCCCTTCTGCGAGAGCACCGCGATCGTCTGCGCCATTGCGGCCGATAGTACGGGGAATGCAATCTTCTCGGCTCGCAGGCGCCGACCACTCCAGCGAAACCAAGCCACGGCGGGTCACAGATGCGGGAAGCGCCAGGGGCCTGCCCGCGAGAGTCCGGCTGGAGCGCGTGGGGTGTGCCTCAGCCGACGGCTTGGATCGGCGTGCCGGGTTCAGGGATCTCGTTTGACGTCCCGAGGCTCACAAACGTCAGCCTGTAGCGACCCACGATGATCTCGTCGCCATCCTCGAGCGCTCTCCACTCGACACGTTCGCCGTTGACGAATACACCGTTGAGGCTCCTGTCGTCCAGCACTCTCACACCGTCCGCCTGGCGCACAACCAGCGCGTGGCGCCGCGACACGGTGGGGTCGTCAAAACGTATGTCAGCCGCCAAACTGCGCCCGATGCGAGTCCACTCGCGTGTCAATGCCACAGCCTTGATGTCCTTGCCGTCCTCGTAGAGCACATACTCGCCTGGCACGCTCAACGCCGCCCGCGCGGCCTGAACCCATTCCTGGCTCGACTCCGCCCCTTGAACCGGTTGCGCCGGCATGTCGGTTCCCGTGTGCGCGGCATTGAACAACGACGCTCTCGTGAAGTCGTGTCCACCGCAACCCGGACAGTCGCGTAGAGCGTCCATCGAGGTGAGCGTCAACACGTATCCACAACGCTGACACCTAAAAGATCCTGTCCCGGCCAACGTGCCCGAAGTGAGCGACTCCATGCTGTGCGTCCCCTTTCTCTTGTTCCCTCCTCTGTGGGAACCTTCTGCAGGGTGGAATCTGGAGGCAATCATAACCATCTAATCCACACAGCTTTCTAAGAATCGTGTTTCGGCGTTCAACCAGCCGAACAGCACACTTCGAGTCGCTTGCTTTGAGCGTACCCGGCCCACATCGCAGTCAAACGAATACGCGCGAAGAAGTCGTGACCAGCTCGTGATGTGGCGCCCGGAGGTCCTCCAACTTGCACGATCGCGCACGCGTGGCAGGGCTCGGCAGGAGAGGGCGTTGCTCCGACGAAGCTAACCCCATGGCCGCTTCCCCCAACGTCGACGTCGAGCAGTTCGAGCGCTATCTGTTGCGACGGAGCGTCAACTCGCTCATCGCCGACCGCGACCGCTGCGTCGACTGCGCCCGCACGCCGCTCGTGGGCGAGCGCGTCCATCTCTACGAGCGTCTTTCGGGCATCGTGTGCGAGCTGTGCCGGCCGCTCCGTCGCGGCGAGCCCGCCGCTACGGAGATAGTCCGCCACTCGGAGCTCGGTCACACCGTGCGGCTCACCGCTCGCGCCGCGTAGTTTCGCTCCCGCAGTCATTAGACTGCCCGGCCGTGGACCCAGTAACCGTCTCCACCGTCATCAGCGCCCCCCGCGAGCAGGTGTTCGACTACCTGCAGGACATCGCCAACCATTCCGAGTTCACCGACCACTATCTGGTCGACTGGCATCTCACGCGCGAGGACTCCGTCGGCCGCGGCGCGGGCGCCCGCTTTCGCGTGAAGGCGCCGGGGAGCCGTTTCAGCTGGGGCGATGCCACCTTCACCGAGGTGGTTCGCCCGCAAAGGATCGTCGAGGTGGGACGCACCGGAAAGACCAACCGCATCCGCACGCTCGGCGTCTACGAGCTCGCCCAGGCGCCCGGCGGGGCCACCCGGGTGCAGTTCACGCTCGAGACACAGGCATCGGTTCTCTCCGACCGCATCCAGGAGGCGCTTGGCGGTAGGGCGTGGTTGAAGCGCAAGAACGAGAAGGCGATGCGCAGACTTCGCTCCATCATCGAGACGGGGGCCGGCCGCGGAGAGCGTGTCACCCTCGCGGGCGGATAGACTGCCCGCTCGCATGACCCCCACCCAGGTGACATCCCCCGGCATGGGCCGCACTCTCAGAGGGCTCTCGTTGTTCGTCCTCCTCGCCGCGCTCGCGCTCGCTCTCGGAGCCTGCTCGGACGATTCGCACACCCGCGTCACCACCGGCACCTACGCCGGCGAGTCGGGTCAGAACGCTCCCTACCTGAACGTGGGTCCGCTCATCTACGAGGTTCAGCTCTCACGCGAGCTCAACCCGGCCGACACGGAGGATTCGGCCTACCTCAAAGGTCTCACTCCCCGGCAGCGCAAGCTGAATCCGGGCGAAGAGTGGTTCGGGGTGTTCATGCAGGTCTACAACGAAAGCTCAGCCCCCCACCCGGCAGCCACCAACCTCACGATCAGCGATACCCAAAACAACATCTACACCCCCATCGTGCCGGCTATCACCAACGAATTCGCCTATCGCGGGGGATTGCTTGCGCCAAAAGCTCGTATCCCCGCGCTCAACACGGTCGCCGCCGACGGTCCCACCCAGGGCGCGCTCCTGCTCTATAAGATCAAAGTCGTCTCACTCGATAACCGCCCGCTCGAGCTGAAGATCGTCGATCCACTCGATCCTTCTCAAACGGCCTCCGCCGAGCTCGACGTCTAGCGCAGGCCCGCTTCGAGCACCTCGCGCGCGACCGGGGCGGCGGTGTCCCCGCCCGCGCCGTCTTTCACGAGCAGCACACCCACGGCGATCCGCGGCTTGAGCGCGGGCGCGAAGGCCGCGAACCAGGCATCGGTGTTCTGCGGGTCTTTGCTCCCGCTCGCACAGCTTTCGCTCGAGGCGCCTTGCGCTTCGCTGCTGTTGGATTCCCCTTCCTTTGAGCTTGATTCGCCCTTGGGGCAGTGCTTTTCGCCGAGTTCGGCGGTGCCGGTCTTGCCGGCCACGGTGACCCCTGGGATGGCCGCCGAGGTTCCTGTGCCCTCGCGCACCACGTCGATCATGAAGCGCCGAACGGTACTGGCAGTAGCCGCGGCGATCACACGCTTGCGCGCGGTCTTGCCGGTTTCGAATCCCGGTGTAGGGCGTCTGCCGCCGTCGGCGATGGTGGCCGCGACGGTCACCATTTGAAGCACGCTCGCCTGCACCTCGCCCTGCCCGATCGCGGTTGAGCCGAGATCGAGTTCCCCTTGTATTTCAGAGGGTTGTGGCAGCGTGCTCTCGACCGCGCCTCCCACGCCAGGTTCGTGGTTGAAGCCATACCGTTCGGCCGTCGCCACCAGAGCGCTCGCGCCTACCTTCACCCCGAGGGGGGCGAACACCGAGTTGCAGGACACCGCGAACGCGAGCGCCAGGCTCCCCCCGCACGACTCGCCGTTTGCGTTTTCCAGCTTCACCCCATCGAGCGTGGCGGAGGTTGCGTAGGGGAAGGTGCTTTTCGAACTCGCCGCTTTGGCTTCAAGCGCCGCCGTCACCGTCACCATCTTGAACGTCGAACCGGGTGGCTGCAGATCGTCTATGCCCAAACCCGCCACCGCGAGGATGTCGCCGTTCTTGGGGTTCATCGCCACGATCCCCCCGAGCTGGCCGCCGAGTGCCGCCGCCGCTGTGCGCTGCAATGGCGCGGAGATGGTTGTGCGCACCGCACCGCTCTCCTTTGGTGTTGTGCTCGCAAGCACTCGTTCTCCCGCGAGCAGCTCGCCGCCGGGCCTGCCGCGCAGCCGCGCGTCGAGCGCGCGCTCGAGGCCCGTCACTCCCACGATCGCATCGGCGGGCACGCCTTCGGCTTCCAGTTCCCCCCGCCGCGCCGAGGGAATTGCTCCGACTTCGCCGATGACCGCGTCAGCGGCCACGCCGAGTGGTGAGCTCCTCGTGCCGGCGCCACTCGCTTCGCCCGCTGCCAGCACCGACCCGTCGCTCGCCTCGATCGCCGCCCGCGCGGGCAGATTCGTATGCCTGCTCAACCTCTCACCTGCCCTCAAACCTGGGAACAGGAGCGCACGCGACCAACTCACACGGGCGCTGCCTTCGCTTTCGCTCACCCGTATCCGTAGTTGCTCATCGAGCGCCCCCCATAGACGCGTGTTCACGCGCACTGGCACCGCGATCGTGCCATCGGCCTGACTGCGTGCTTTCCCCAACACGGTCATACCTGTCTCGGTGGCCCTCCGCGCGGTTGCCCGATATTCGCTTGCCATCGCACTGGCAGACAGTCCGTGCAGAGACGAGGGTTCGACGTCGGCGTACATCCCCACGTAATCCCCGTGCGCCCACGCATTGGCGAAGCTCTCCGCTACACGCAACTGAGGCGAAGCTTTGCTTCCTGCGCCCACTATCGCGCCGATGGCGAAGGCGACGGCCGCAAGCGCGATCACCGGGCGCGCGCGCCGTGCGCGGATACGACGCTCACTGGGGCTTCTCACAGCCCGGGACGGTAGAACATGAGAGGTGTCTCGGCTCGACTGGATCATTGTCGTGTTTGTTGCTCTACTCGCGTTCTTCGGGTTTCGACGAGGTTTCATCGTCGCCGCCCTGTCGTTCGGCGGCTTTGCCATTGGTTCATTCATCGGAACACGCCTCGGTCCTCTACTGCTCTCGCAGGGCCGCACCTCGGAGTACGCACCCGCCTTTGGTTTGATCGGGGCGCTGCTCGCCGGGGCGATCCTCGCCACCGGCTTCGAGGGAGTCGGTTTGAGGTTGCGCCGCACACTCGTGGTTCCGGGGTTGGGCCTGCTCGATGGCGCCCTCGGCGCCCTGTTGAGCGCGGGCCTTGGGCTCGCGATCGCTTGGATTCTGGCCGCGGTCGTGTTGCAAGCCACCCCCACCGCCACTCTGCGCGCCGACATTCAACGCTCGGAGATCCTGCGCGAGCTCAACCAACTGATGCCCCCCACCGGGCCGATCCTTAACATGCTCGCGAGCCTCGACCCGCTGCCCTCGATCTCAGGGCCGCTTCCGAATGTCGGGCCGCCGCCCGCGGCTATCGCCCGTGAGCCCGCCATCCGGGCCGCCTCGCGCAGCGTTGTGCGCGTACTCGGCACCGCCTGTGGCCTTGCCATCGAGGGCTCCGGATGGGTGGCCGCGCCGGGCGTGGTGGTCACCAACGCTCACGTCGTTGCCGGCGAGCACGACACCACGGTTGAGCCCTTTGGCCACGAACCCGCGCTCTCGGCCTACGCGATTGCCTTCGACCCCACCGACGACATCGCTGTGCTGCGCGTCCCCGGGCTCGATCTGCCGACGCTCACTCTCGCCTCAAATCCCCCCTCGGGCCGCGCCGGCGCCGTGCTCGGCTACCCCGAGAACGGCCCCTTTGATGCGCGTGCGGCGCGTATCGGAGAAACCAGGAGCATCATCACCGACGACGCCTATGGCCGCGGGCCGGTGTCGCGCCTGCTCACACCACTTCGTGGACTCGTCCGGCCGGGAAACTCAGGGGGTCCGCTAGTCGATCGCACGGGGACTGTTCTCACCACCATCTTCGCCTCCACGACCGGAGGGGGCGTACACGGGGGTTATGGAGTCGCCAATATCACCGTTTCCCACACTCTTGCAAGGGCTGGTGGCATGGTGGGTACCGGCGACTGCAGCGCCGGTTAGCGTAAGCACGTCGCAAGCCACCTCTTCAGCGTGCGATCGTGCTCGCCACGCGGGCGACTCAGGCCGTCGAGGGGCGGGTGCTCGGACGGCGTCTCCCCGCCTTGGCCGCGCTCGCCGGTTTGGTTGGCGGGGAGTCCTCGACCTGGCCTGTACTCGCGCTTGCCGCAACGCGCGTGCGTACGGCGGCCTGCTCGCGCTCTTCTTTGGCTTGGATCAGTGGCTCGGCTTCAGCCAAGCGACGCACGAGTCGTGCACGCACGAGTTCCAACTCCTCGGCATTCAAGATGCGCGGGCCCGCGTGTCTCGGGGTCTCTAAGGGAGCGGGGATCGAACCGGGGTTGAGCGCCTGTAGCTCTGAAAGGGTGCCCTCCAAAGCGGCGATCTGTGCGCGCAGTTCGCGGCGGCGCTCGCCGGCGGCCGCCGCATCGCGTGCGGGCGGCTCATCGGCGCTCACGTACAGAGCGGCCGCCACCTCGCGCGGGTCCACACCGGTCCTACGTGCTTGACGGGCGGCGTCGGCAGCGATCTGTCCGACGGCCGAGGGCTTCTGGGCGACACTTGCCACGAATGTCCCGGTGCCCTGCCTGCTGTCGATCAACCCCTCTTGCTCGAGGCGCTGGTACACGGCGCGTGCGGTGTTCGCGTTGATCCCCACCATCTCCGCGAGTTCCCGCAACCCTGGCAAGCGCTGCCCCGGCGATAGGCGCCTGTCGCCGATCCTCGCTCGTAGCGCCCATGCGAGTTGCACCCCGATCGGCACCTCACCCTCACGGTTGATCTTCAAATCGCCGAGGTCTATCTGCGCTCCAGTCACCCCTCAAGGGTAGACGCTCCAAATCGAGAAACACAAAGTGCTAGTGAACTAGTACATTATGTCTATGGGTCAATTGGGTGGTGGCGGAGAGGCTTTCAATCGGGCACTGGGTGATGGCGGACAGGCACTCAGTCGCGCGCTTCTACCCGCGAGAAGCCTGATGGAGGAAATCGGCGACATGATGATCCTCACCGGCAAGACCATCCGGGCGGCGGTACGCCCGCCGTATCCCTACGGCGAGGAGTTCGTTTCTCAGTTTCTCTTCACGTTGCGAATCTGCTGGCTGCCGCTGCTGCTCTCCACGTTCGCGATCTCCTACGGCGCCGCTGGCCTGCAGGCGGCGAACATCCTCAACCTGCTCGGAAGCCTCGACCGGCTCGGCGGCTTCTTCGTGCTCGCCGCGGTACGTGAAATCGGGCCCATCATCACGGCCGTCATGGTCGCGGGCGCGGCTGGCACCGCGATCACCGCGGACCTGGGGGCCCGCAAGATCCGCGAGGAGCTCGACGCGCTGCAAGTACTTGGGGTGGACACCGTGAAGAACCTCGTGGTCCCCCGTTTCCTTGCCTTGATGGTCGCCACCGCGCTGTTCAACATCTACGCCATCCTGTTCGGGCTCTTCGGTGGCGTGCTCGCGGCCGTAGTCAACCACCAGTCGCTCGGGCCGTTTTGGGTGACCTTCTTTGCCAACACCTCCACCACCGACTTGTGGGGTTCGACGCTGAAGACGGCGATTTTCGGGGCGATCATCGCGATCGTCTGCTGTTACAAGGGCATGACCGCCTCTGGCGGCGCCGAGGGAGTGGGCCGCGCCGTCAATCAGGCCGTGGTGGCTGCGTTTTTGACGTTCGGCTCGTTCAATTACGTCTTCACCCAGATGCTGCTCGCTACGCATCCCAATCTCCTGTCGATCCGATGAGTGATCGCGCCGTCAATCCCGGCGAATGGCTGGCCTCGGCCGGCGAAATCGGTCAGTTCACGGGGCGCATCGTGCGCGACGTTTGGACGCTGCGCGTGCTGCGCTTCTTCGGCGAGACGGTCCGCCAGTCGGGGATTTTGATCGTGTCCTCCACCGCTGTGCTGTGGATCATGGTGTTCATCATCGGCCTTGGCACCTGCGGCATCGAGGGTGCCTACTTCGCCGAGGCCCAAGGTGCAGGGTCGATATCCGGCATCTTTGCGGCGTGGTGCGATCTGCGCGAGGCGGTCCCCTACGCGTTTGGCTACATGATGGCCGCCAAGGTAGGCACAGGCATCGTGGCCGAGCTCGGGGCTATGCGCATCAATGACGAGATCGACGCACTGGAAGTGATGGGGGTCGATTCGATGCTCTTCCTCTGTGCCACCCGCCTGCTCGCGAGCTGGATCGTGCTGCCCTTCATGTACATGGCGGCCGTCGGCGTGGCCTATTTCGCCTCCTACATCGCGGTGGTCCACCAGGTCGGGGCCGTCACCTCGGGCGGCTTCCTGCTGGTCTTCTGGCAATACCAAAACCCCCTCGACTATCTCTTTAGCGTCATCAAGGGAATGACCATGGCCACCGCGGTCGTACTCGTGGCCTGTTACTTCGGCTACAACGCCTCTGGGGGGCCGGTGGGTGTGGGTGCCGCCACCGCCAAGTCGATGGTGCTCAACCTCGTGCTGGTCACATTCATCGGGATGTTCGGCACGGAGGTCTTCTGGGGCACGAGCCCGCGGGCGCCGATCGGCGGCTGAGGGTCAACGCGCGAGCCGCGAAGTCCGTCTCCTTGCGCGGCCCGCTACGCTGGGCGCCATGTCGAAGACCCTGGTGATCGCGGAGAAGCCCTCGGTGGGGCGCGATCTCGCGCGTGTCCTCACCGGCCCGTTCGCCAAGCAGGAAGGATGGCTGGAGGGCCCCGACCACGTGATCACCTGGGCGGTGGGCCACCTCGTGCAGCTCGCCGACCCCGACGAATACGACGCCAAGTACAAGCGCTGGCGGATGCCCGACTTGCCGATCGTCCCCCCCAAGTTCAAGCTCGTCGTGCGCGACGAGCGCTCGCGCAAGCAGATGTCGGTGGTCACAACCCAACTCGGCCGCGATGATGTGGAGCAGGTGATCAACGCCTGTGACGCCGGCCGCGAGGGTGAGCTGATCTTCGCCTACCTCTACGAGAAGGCGAAATCCAAGAAGCCCGTGCAGCGGTTGTGGCTGAATTCGATGACCACCGCCGCGATGAAGAACGCGTTCGAGGCGCTGCGCCCGGCCGAGGATTACGCCCTGCTCGAGCAGGCCGCCCGCTCGCGCTCGGAGGCCGACTGGATCGTCGGTATGAACGCCACCCGCGCCGCCACCATACGCCTGAAATCCTCATTTGACGGGGCCGTTTCGCTGGGGCGTGTGCAGACCCCCACGCTTGCCATCGTCGCGCGCCGCGAGGAAGAGATCAAGGCCTTCGTGCCTGAGCCCTACTGGCTGGTGGACGCGAAGTTCGACGCCGGCGCGCTCGCCGGCCAAACGTCCGAGGATGAGGGCTCGGACGGTGCACGTGTGTACGCGGGCCGCTTCCACATGGGCGCAAAGCCCCGCATAGCCACCGAGCAGGAGGCGCTTGCGATAGTTGAGGCCTGCGAGGGCAAGCAGGGCACGATCACCAAGCTCGAGAAGAAGGAGCAACGCGAGCGCGCGCCGATGCTGTACGACCTCACGAGTCTCCAGCGCGACGCCAACACCCGCTATGGCTTCTCTGCGCGGCGCACCCTGGCCGCTGCACAGCGCCTTTACGAGGAGCACAAGGCGCTCACCTACCCACGTACCAATTCGCGCTACCTCACCACCGACATGGTGGAGGAGATAAAGCCAACCGTCGAGCTGGTGGGCGGTCACAGCGAGTACGCCAAGGCCGCCGCCTACGTCACGGACCTCGACGTGCTCCCGCTGGAGCGCGTTGTGAACAACGAGAAGGTCACAGACCACCACGCGATCATCCCCACCAAGGCCCAGCACGACATCGAGCGCATGGGCGACGACGATAAACGCGTCTACGACATGGTGGTGCGCCGCTTCCTTGCCATCTTCCATCCGGAGGCCGTGTTCGAGAACACACGCGTTGAGACCACGGTGCTGCCCGCGGGCTCTGACGCGGGGGGCTGCGTATTCCGCACACGCGGCAAGCTCCTACTCGTGCCCGGCTGGCGCGGCGTGTACGGCCAGATGCCCTCCGAGGCGAAGTCGGCAGCCGAGGAAGACGAGGGCGCAGATCAGCAGTTGCCCAAGCTCGAGAAGGACGAAACGGTGGAGACGCTCGAGATCGCCTCCGCGCGTAAGGAAACCAAGCCCCCCCGGCGCTACTCCGACGCGTCGCTGCTGGGCGCGATGGAGACCGCCGGCAAGCTGGTCGACGACGACGAGATACGCGAGGCTATGAAGGAGTCGGGGATCGGTACCCCCGCCACCCGCGCTGCCATCATCGAGCGGTTGATCCAGGTGGGCTACATCGAACGTGAGGCCCGTGCGCTCGTGGCCACCGACAAGGGACTCAACGTGGTCAGGCTGCTTGGAGAGCACGCCCTCACGTCGCCCGACATGACCGGCCAGTGGGAGCATCGTCTGGACAAGATCGAGCGCGGGGAGGACTCGCGCAAGCAGTTCATGGCCGATATCGCCGGCTTTGCCGAGCTCACGGTCAAAGAGCTCGACGAGAAACTCAAGGACGTGCGCATCCCCCGCGCAAACCTTGGGCCCTGTCCGGTGTGCGGGCACGACATCAAAGAGAACCGCAAGGGCTACTCCTGCTGGGCCCGTGACGATCCAGGGTGCGGGTTCGTGATCTGGAAGGGCAAGTCAGGCAAGCAGCTCTCGATCGCCATCGCCCGCGAGTTGATCGCCCATGGCCAGACCGCCCGCGCGGTCTCCGGCTTCAAAGCGCGCTCGGGCCGCTCTTTCCGCGGGCATCTCGCTCTCAGTCAAGATGAAGAGGGCAAATGGCGCGTGGAGTTCAACGAGCCGTGGGCCAAGGAGGGCGCCAAGCCCCCAGAGTCAGAGACCGACACCGAGGTCGCCGCCGAGGGCGAGGAGACGGTCGCCGCAAGCGCGGCTTAGCGCCTGCCGGTGGCGCCGAGCGTCCGCCCTGCCCGGGGCAGTCGGGCGTGTGACAGTTGCATCGAGCGCCGTCGGGGCTGTGCGCGAGGATGGGCAGTGTGCCCATCGCTCTGGTAACCGGCCCCGCCAACGCGGGCAAGGCAAATGCTGTGCTCGAGACGCTCCGCGCGCACGTCGCCCGCGGCGAAGAACCATTGTTGGTGGTGCCCACGCACGCCGACCAAGCCCGCTACCGGCGCGAGCTTGCCGAGGGGGGGCTGGTGTTTGGCGCCCGCGTGGAGCGCTTCGAGGGGTTGCTCTCCGAGGTCGTCTCACGCGCCGGCCTGTCAGAAACGCCGCTGGGGGGGCACGCGCGCGAGCGCCTGCTCGCGCGTATCGCGGGCGCGCGTCCCGGCTTGGCGAGTGCGCTGGCGAGGTTCATCGCCGAGCTCGAGACCCAGCGTGTCACGCCCGCGCGCCTGCGTGGCGCCCTGCGGACGTTGAGGTCGGCCGAGGACGTTCCAGGGGAGGCGCGCGCCATCGGCGGGTTGGGCGATGCTCCCACCTCGCTCGAGCGCGTGTGTGAGGTTTATGAGCGCTATCACCAGACGCTTGCAAAGATGCGCCGCGCCGATCGCGAGTTGCGAGTAACACGCGCGCTCGACGCCCTGCGCCGGGAGCCCAGGCGGTGGGATACCACGCCTGTATTGCTCTACGGCTTTGACGATCTCACCGAGCTTCAGCTCGACACGGTGGACACACTTGGGGGCATCGTCGGTGCGAGGGTCACCGTGTCGCTCGCCTTCGAGCCCGGGAGGGTGGTGTTCGCCGGACGTGCTTCCACCTTCCAACGGCTGCTTCCGCTTGCCGATAACCACACGGAGCTCCCTCCGCGCGCCGAGCACTACGAGGCGGGCTCGCGCGAAGCGCTGCATCACCTCGAGCGCTCGCTGCTTGCTGAGGACTCCATACGTGTCGAGCCGGGAGAGGCCGTGTCGCTGCTGGAGGGGGGTAGTCCTCGCGCCGAGTTGGAGCTGGTCGCGGGCGAGGTGCGGGCCCTGCTCGACCACGGTGTTCCTCCAGCGGACATCGCGATCGTGCATCGCTCGCCCGAGCAGATCGTTGGACTGCTCGGCGAAGTGCTCGCCGCCTTTGAGATCCCCCACGCGATGCGTTTGCGCGTGAAGTTTGCCGACACCGCCATCGGGGCGGGGCTGTTGGGGCTGCTTCGGTGCGCCGTGTCGGGCGCACAGGGGGATCAGGCAGTGGGGAGGGAGGCACGGGCGGGCGATCTGCTCGCCTGGCTGCGCACCCCGGGCGTACTCGACCACCCCCAACTGGCGGATTGGCTTGAAGTGGCTGCGCGGCGCACGGGAGCTCTGTCCGCGAGTAGCGCGAGGGAGATATGGGAAGCGGAGCGTTGGCCGCTCGAGCGGATCGACCGCGTGCGGGAGGCCTGTGGCGCTGGCTTCTCCGCGCTTGCACGTGCGCTGGTGGCGGAGCTGGAGCGGCTCTTTCGCGCCCCGCGAAGCTCCACCGCTCCGGTGCTCGCCGAGGATGAGCTCAACGAGGCACGTGCACTTGCGGGCGGTAGGCGCGCGCTTGAAGAGCTACGGGAGTTCGCACGCGCGGCACCTGAACTGGCGCCCACCGCGGTGGAGCTGATCGACTCCTTGGAGCGCATGGAACTGGAGGGGGGAGCTCTCCCCGCGCAAGACCGTGTGGCGGTATTCGACCCCCTCTCCCTGCGTGCGCGGCGGGTGCGGATGGTGTTCGCGTGCGGCATGCAAGAGGGGGTGTTCCCGGCGGCCGCCTCTCCGCACCCGCTGCTTGGCGAGGATCAGCGTCGCCGCCTCGCGGAGGGCTCCGGGCTCGTGCTCGGCGGCGAACCCGACACCCTCGCCGCCGAGCGCTACCTGCTCTACGCGCTTGCTTCACGCCCCGAGGAGCGGCTTACCCTCAGCTGGCACATCGCGGCGGAGGACGGCACGCCGCTGGCTCCTTCGCTGTTCTTGGAGGACGTCTGCGACCTGTTCGAGCCCACCTTGAAGGAACGCAAGCGCCGTCGCCACGCGGGCGCCGCAGCGTGGCCGGGGCCCGGGGTGCCGGTGGGGAGGATGGGTGCTCGTGAGGCACCACTATCGCTCCAGCCGTCTGGCGGTCGTCCGCCGCGGATCGCGCCGTTGACTAGCGAGACGGCGATTGGGGCGCTGCGCGAGCGCCCACTGTGGTCGGCCTCATCTCTGGAAAGCTTCACGGGTTGCCCCGTGAAGTGGTTTGTCGAGCGGTGGTTGCGTCTCGCCGATATCGACCCCGACCCCGAACCCATCGCCCGTGGCGCACTCGCGCATGCCGCGCTCAAGCAGACGCTCGAGGCGCTGCGCGAGCGCACGGGCTCGGCCAGGCTCACCCCGGCGAGCGTGGGTAGGGCCAAGCGACTCCTACGGGAAGCTCTCGTGCAACTGGAGCCCCGCCACCCCCTCACCCATGCCCCCGAGCGTGTGGCGGGAGCTCGCAGACGGCTGGGGGTCGACTTGGAGCGCTACCTCGATCGTGCCGCCGAGTGCGAGAGCCCGCTCGAGCCCACCCACTTCGAGCTTGGGTTTGGTTTCGAGGAGGAGGATCTACCGCCCTTTGACCTCGGCGATGGGGTGATGTTGCGTGGGCGCATCGACCGTGTAGACCTCAACTCGGCGGGAGAAGCGGTGGTGTACGACTACAAGGGCCGGGCCGCACCCCCATCGGCGAAGTGGGCAAGCGACGGGACGTTTCAGGTGGCGCTGTACATGCGCGCTGTGGAGCAATTGCTCGGCGTGGGTGCCGTGGGCGGCTTCTACCAACCGCTGGCGGGCAGGGACATCAAACCGCGGGGAGTGCTCGACACCGACAGTGCCGTTGAGCTCGAGGTGGTGCGCACCGACAAGCTCGACCACGCCGGCACGCGGGAGTTGCTGGAGGCGTGCATGGAGGGCGCCCGTCAGGCCGCGCGCGAGGCCCGTTCGGGGGCGCTCGAACCCCGGCCCGACACCTGCGCCTTCAAAGGGGGCTGCTCATACCCCACGATCTGCCGCTGTGAGCGATGAGCGAGCGGTCGTTCACCGACGAGCAGGAGCAGGCGGCCGAGCGCCGCCAGGGCTCGCTACTGCTGGCCGCGGGCGCGGGTAGCGGCAAGACCTCGGTGCTGGTGGAGCGCTTCGTGCGGGCCGTGCGGGTAGATGGGGTTACCCCGGGGCGGATTCTCGCGATCACTTTCACCGAGCGCGCCGCGGGGGAGTTGCGCGAGCGGGTGAGGGCACATCTCTTGGAGCTCGGCGAGCGCGACGCGGCGCGCGATGCGGAGGCGGCCAACGTGAGCACCTTCCACGGGTTCTGCGCGCGGCTCTTGCGCAACCACCCGCTGCAGGCCGGCGTCGAGCCGGGCTTTCGCATCTTGGAGGAAACCTTTGCCGACCGCCTGCGAATGTTCGCCTTCTCAGACGCGCTTGCCAGCTTCGTGGAGGGTGAGCGCGTAGAGGCCGTCGATCTCGTGGCGGCTTACGGGGCAGATCAACTACGGGCGATGGTGCTCGGGGCCTACGCGCAACTACGCTCTCAGGGACAGGCCGCGCCACGGCTACCCCAGCCCCGCCCCGAAGGTGAAGCAAGGGTTTTGGAGACCCCCGTGCAAGCGCGGCTGTGGGAGGAGGTGCCTACTCCCTCTGGGGACCCATCGGCCCAAGGCAGTGAGGAGGCGTGGCGAGCGTGCGGGCAAATCGACGAGCTGCTCGCACGCTTCGGGGAGGCTTATGCACAGCGCAAGCACTCCCAGGCGGTGCTCGACTTCGACGACCTCGAGCTGCTCGCCCGCGACCTGCTTCAGGAGCGTGAAGACGTGCGCAAAGCGTGGGCTACGCGCTTTGAGCTGCTGATGGTGGACGAGTTCCAGGACACCAACCCCCGCCAGCTCGAAATCCTCGCGGCGCTCGACCGCGACAACCTCTTCACGGTGGGCGACGAGTTCCAGTCGATCTACAGCTTCCGCCACGCCGACGTGAAGCTCTTTCGCGAGCGTGGCGAGCAACTCGACGCCCGTGGAGCAAGTCTCGCGCTCACCGCCAATTTTCGCAGTCGCCCAGCCATCCTCGAGGCCGTAAATCGCCTTTTCGCAACGCGCCTGGGGGAGCGGTTTACACCGCTTCGCACGATGCGTGTATCCCCAAAAAACGACTCTCCCATCGTGGAGTTGCTGCTTACCGACAAGCGCGGTTGGGACTCGACGCCCGTCGATGAAGAACTCGAGGGGCTGCCCGACGCCACGCCCTGGCGCCAGGCAGAGGCCCGTTTGCTCGCCGCTCGTATCGCCCAGCTCGTGCTCAATGGCGAGGCGCGGGAGGGGGAGATCGTCGTGTTGATGCGCGCGCTCGGGGACCTGCCCGTGTACGAGAGCGCCCTGCGCAACCTCGGCCTGCGCACGCTCGCGGGGGTGGGTGGCTTTTGGAGCCACCAGCAGGTGGGCGATCTGCTGGCCTGGCTGCGCGCGCTCGCCAATCCGCTCGACGAGCTCGCGCTCTACTCTGCGCTCGCCTCACCCCTGGTGGGCCTCTCAAGCGACGGCCTCGCGCTGATCGCACGCGTGGCGGGCCGTGGGGGAGTGTGGCAAGCGATGAATGATTCCGAGGAGGAGATCCAACGGACACTCGCCCCCCTGGATGCTGAGCGTGTGTCGGCGTTTCGCGAGCTTTTCGCCGCCGAGCGTGCAGCCGCTCCGCTGCGTTCGATCCCCGAATTGCTGCGTCGGGCGATCGATGCCACAGGCTATGAGTTGTATGTGCTGAGCCTCAATTGGGGCGAGCGAAGACTGGCAAACGTGCACAAGCTGATCCGTCTCGCGCGCACGTTTGAGGCGCAGGAGGGCCGCGATTTGCGGCGCTTTCTCGACCACGTGGCTCACGTTGAAGGGGCGATTGGCGGGCGTGAGCCCGATGCCCCCGTCGCCGAGGGCGAGCTCGACTCGGTGCGTCTGATGAGCATCCACGCGGCGAAGGGCCTCGAGTTCCCTGTGGTGTGCGTCGCTGACCTCGGCCGCGAGCCCAACTTGCGCCAACCCGACTTGCTAGTCGATGCCGCCGGCGAGCGCGTGGGATTGCGTTTGCTCGACCTCGCCAACCCCGAGCCGGTGGCAGCGCTCCGCTACGAGGAGCTCCGCGAGGAGCGCCGCGCCGCTCAAGAAGAGGAGGAGGCGCGAGTGCTCTACGTTGCCTGCACCCGCGCGGAGAACCGTTTGCTGTTGAGCGGCGCCATCCCGTTCGAGCGCTGGCCGGTGGTCAAGCCCGGTGTCGCGCCGATCGCCTGGCTGGCACCCGCGCTGGTACCCGACGCTCCGTCGCTCGCGGGATCGGCGGAGCGCCCAGGCGCCCTCACGGTCGATTTGGGGGATGGATTGCCCGTACTCTGCGTCTTCAACGCGCCTGTCCCCGACGACCAGACCCCTCTCTTCGATACGCGCGAAGTGGCCCCCTATTTGCTCCCCGGCGTAACCTCGCCCGCGGCGCCAGCGACTGAGCCCCTTTCCACCGAGCAGGACCCGTCGGTGCTCGTGCCCGCGCGTCCCAACGCGGGTTCTCCTGCGGCGGAGCCGATCAGACTCCCGGCGCCGGAGAGCCTCCCACTTGTCGATCCCGACTCCACCATGAGCTACAGCTCGCTCGCGGAGCTGGAGCGGTGCGGGTATCGCTATTACCTTGAACGCGTCCTACGGCTGGCGGAGCGGCGTGATGTCTCGGACTCCGTCTCCGAAGATGGGGGACTCGATGCGCGTGTGCGCGGCACGATCGTCCATCTCCTGCTGGAGTCGGTTGACTTCACCCGGCCCGTTTCTCCTTCCCCGGAGGAGGTCGAGCGCGTCGCCCGAGGACTCGGCGCGAAGGTGGAGAGGGGGGAGACCGAGGAGATCGCCGCCCTCATCGCCGGCGCCCTGGCCGCCGAGCCCGCGCAACTGCTCCGCGAGGCTCGTAATGTGCGCTGCGGGTACCCGTTCGCGTTTTCACTCGGTCCATCTGAGCCGCTGGTGACGGGTTTTCTCGACCTCGTGGTCGATTCGCCCGCGGGGGCCACCCTGATCGTCGACTACAAGAGCGACCGGCTCTCAACGGAGGGGGATTTGGAGAGTTTGGTGGAGCGCGACTATGGCTTTCAGCGTCTGCTCTACGCCCTTGCCGCCATCGAAGACGGGGCCGCGGAAGTCGAAGTGGCGCATTGGTTCTTGGAACGCCCCAACCACTGGGCAGCAAAGCGGTTCCTCGCAAGCGAACGAACCGAGTTGCGCGAGCGCTTGCTCACACGCATAAACCTCGCGCGCGAGAAGGGTTTCGCCGTGACACCCACACCACACAGAGAGCTCTGTCTCACCTGTCCCGGTCGTGGAGGTTTGTGCTCTTGGGGGGAAACCCGCACGATGGCTGCACGTTCCACCCCATTGGAATCCGACCGATAAGGGGGTAGGCTCAAACTCTGAGTCGCAGGGTCATGCAAAGGGGCGTGGCTCACGGGGCAGGAGGAGCGGATGGCCACAGCTGCGGAAAGGTCAGCTCACACCGACACGCAAGCGCCGTCGGTACTACCCGACCGTGAGCTTTTTACCCGCCTGCACTCAGGCGAGGAACCGCGTGCCCGCGAGCTCCTGATCGAGCGCTACCTGCCGCTCGCCCGTCGCCTTGCGCGCCGCTACCAGCACACCGACGAGCCAAACGAGGATCTGGTGCAGGTCGCCTCGATCGGTCTGCTCAAGGCAGTCGACCGCTTCGACTGCTCGCGCGACGTGATGTTCTCGAGCTACGCCGTCCCCACAATCCTGGGCGAGCTCAAGCGTCACTTCCGCGACCGCACGTGGTCGGTGCGTGTCCCTCGCGACCTGCAGGAGCTCGCGCTGCGAGTAGACCAAACTGTCACGCGGCTCTCCCACGGCCGCCGTCACTCCCCTACGGTGGGGGAAATCGCCCGCGCGGTAGAAGCTTCGGAGGAGCAGGTCCTGGAGGCGATGGAGGCGATGGGCGCTTATCGGGCGAGTTCCCTGGACGTGCCCCGCTCGGTGCGCGAAGAAGAGAGCGAAACCGTCGCCGAGTCGATCGGCTCCGCGGACGACGGCTATGACCGGGCCGAGGAACGCGCCACACTCGCGCCACTGATGGCCTCCATCACCGAGCGCGAGCGCATCGTCTTGCGGTTGCGTTTCGCCGACGACCTCACCCAGGCGGAGATCGGAGAGCGCATCGGCGTCTCACAGATGCAGGTATCGCGCCTGATTCGCCAGGCCGTGGCGCGCTTGCGTGCGAGCGTCGACACCGTCGCCTGAGCGCCCCCCCGCCGCCCTGGCCGTGCGCGTAAGGCGGTCCTCCGCTCGCACGTGCGTTGGCTTGACGGTAAGACTTGACTTTGTCTCAATATAGAGTCAACATGTACCCAGATGCCAAGAGCAATGTGGATGGGGACGCTGAGCTTCGGTTTGGTGAGTGTGCCAGTGAAGCTCTATTCCGCGGTCACGCGCAAGACCGTTCGCTTCCATCAGATCCATGCGCTCGATTCGGGGCGTATCCATCAGAAGCACGTGTGCTCGCTTGATGGCGAAGAGATCCCCCTGGAGGAGATCGTAAAGGGCTATGAGATCGCCCCCGACCGCTATGTCCCCGTCGAGGCAAGCGAGCTTCAGGCGCTGGAACCCCTGTTCACCCGCACTATCCAGGTCGAGGACTTCGTGGAGCTCTCGGAAATCGACCCTATCTACTACGACCATCCCTACCATCTGGTGCCGGGACCGGGGGGCGCTCATCCCTACGGCTTGCTCCTCCGGGCGATGTGCGAGGCGGAAAAGGTGGCAATCGGGCGGATCGTGATGCGCTCCAAAGAACGCCTCGTGATGATCCGCCCGCGTGAGAACGCACTACTCATGCTCACGATGAGCTATGGCGAAGAGGTCAACCCAACCGTAGGCCTACGCGAGCTGGAAGCGGTCGAGGAGGGCGAGGTGGACGGGCGTGAGCTGGAGGTCGCCCGCAGACTGGTGGCTTCGGTGGCGGTCCCCTTCGACATAGACCGCTACCGCGACAACTTCCGCGAGGCGGTACTCGACCTCGTTGACCGTAAGGCCGCTGGTGAGCCGCTACAGCTCGGTCCCGAGCCCCAACCCCCACCGGAATCTGGCGATCTCATGAAGGCACTTGAAGCAAGTCTCGCAAAGGCCGACTCCGATGCGTTGGCGCGCGAAGAGCGTATGCGTGCCGCTTGAGCGGTCCCCTCGAAACGCGTCTGCCTAGCTTGCGCTGAGTGCGATGACGATCTGCACCCGCTCGGGATCGTCCTCGTCGCTCACCACCGACACGCGATCCGCCACCTGCTCGAGTACGTTGCCCACGACGGGCAGGCTGGTATCGCGCAGCAGCGCCTCCGCGTCCTCGCGCTCGAACTCATAGACGCGCATCTCGGCCTCACTTTCGTCTGCGTGCATGCTGAAGGTGAGGTGACCGTTGTTCGCATGACGAGGCCCGTGCGCGCACAACGCGTCGCACACCAGCATCGCCTCCTCCAGCCGGTCGACGGGCCAGTCGGCCCGGGTGAGCACCATCGACACCACCCGGCACAACACCGGTCCGAGAGCCGGCCCGCTCGCCAGGCGCAGCCGGTTGACAGCGCTAGTTGCCTTCGGCTCGTACTCGCGCGTGGTAGGGCCGTTCACGCGAGCCCGCTTGTGCCCGTGAGGGTAATCATGCCCGAGATGACCTCGTTTGTCCTCTCAACCCCATCGAGCCCGAAGGTCATTCGCACCTCCGTGTGCTCTTCGGTTCCGTGCCCGAGCTGCACCCTCTCCGCCAAGGCCGCCATCAACGACAGTCCCAAGCCCAGCCCAGGACTGTCCGAGCGTGGCCTGATGCCGTGTCCCCAGTCGCGCACCATCACGGTCATCTCGGGACCGTCGATGTTCGCATGCACTTCCATCGCGCCCTCCATGTCCTCCGGATAGGCGTGTACCACCACGTTTGCGCAGGCCTCGGTAACAGCCAGTCTGATGTCTGAGAGCTTCGACTCAGGCACCCCGAAGGCTTCGCCCAAGCCTCCGAGAGCGTGCCGAACTATCGCGATGTTCTCCGCCCGCGCTGGAAGCGTGAGCTCCATGTCCGGCGTCATTGCCTCTCCGCGGCGCTCTGCCGTGCCGATGTGGCCTGCTGTCTCCCTGATAGTGATCCCCGCGACGGACGTATTTCACACCTCCAAGTTGACTTCTTGGTGTCCCGCGATGCTACGCTTTCTCCTCCGCCTCAGGTGCCGACCCCTCATGCCCGAGAAGGCGCCGCGATCCTCGGGGACGCGTCGCTCAAAAGGCAGCACTCATATGACTTCGCAAACAATGCCATCACAGGCCGCTGGACTCTACGACCCTCGCTATGAGCACGACGCGTGCGGCGTGGGAATGGTGGCACGCCTGGACAACCTCCCAACGCACGAGGTCATCACGCGCGCGATCAAGGCGCTCGAGAACCTCGAGCACCGCGGCGCCTCCGGGGCCGACCCGCTCACCGGCGACGGCGCCGGCATCCTCATGCAGATGCCCGACGAGCTGTTGCGGGCGGTGGCGGGCTTCGATTTGCCCCCGGTGGGGGCCTACGGAGTGCTGATGTGCTTCCTTCCCACCGACGCTCCCGCGCGTGAGCGGGTCGAGGGGCTGCTCGCGCGGACCGTGGTCGAGGAGGGCCAGCAGCTACTCGGATGGCGTGACGTTCCCGTCTGCCCCGAGCACACGGGCGCCACCGCGGCCGCCTGCCGCCCGCACATCCGCCAACTGTTCGTGGGAGCGCCCGACGGGCTCGACTACCCCGAGGGCACGATGCAGGATGCCTTCGAGCGCAAGCTGTATGTGATCCGGCGCGTCTGCGAGCAAGCGGTCAGCGCCTCCAAGGATGCCCGAGCCGGCTTCTACGTCACATCGTCCTCCTCGCGGACCGTCAACTACAAGGGCATGCTGATCTCAAACCAGCTCGGCGCCTTCTACCCCGATTTGCAGGACGAGCGCTGCAAGAGCGCCCTCGCGCTGGTTCATTCGCGCTTCTCCACCAACACCTTCCCCAGCTGGGAGCTGGCCCACCCCTACCGCGTGATCTGCCACAACGGCGAGATCAACACCGTGATGGGCAACGTCAACTGGATGCGCGCCCGCGAGTCGGAGCTCTCGAGCGAGCTGTTCGGGGAGGACCTCCAGAAGATCCTCCCGGTCGTTACCCAGGGCAATTCCGACTCCGCCACGTTCGACAACGTGCTCGAGCTTTTGATGCTCGCGGGACGCTCGCTCCCGCACGCGGTGATGATGATGATCCCCGAGGCCTACCGCAACCGGACAGACCTACCGGACGAGCTGAAGGGCTTCTACGCCTTCCACTCCTGTCTGATGGAGCCGTGGGACGGCCCCGCGTCGGTCGCCTTCACCGACGGCCGCGTGGTGGGCGCCACACTCGACCGCAACGGGCTGCGCCCCGGTCGCTGGGTCATCACCAAGGACGGTCACGTCGTGCTTGGCTCTGAGGTGGGACTGCTCGACGTCCCGCCCGAGGAAGTCCTCCGTCTTGGGCGTCTGCAGCCGGGCAAGCTGTTCCTGGTCGACCTCGAGCAGGGTCGGGTGGTGGATGACGGAGAGGTCAAGCACCGCGTCGCAACGCAACAACCCTATGGCGAGTGGTATGCCCGCAACGCGGTGCGTTTCGCCGAGATGGAGCCCTCTGAGCAGGTGACCCTCTCAGACCAACCGCTGCACGCGCGACAACGCGCATTCGGCTACACCCAGGAGGACCTGCGCGTGCTGCTCGAGCCGATGGCCCGCGACGGTGCCGAGCCGATCGGCTCGATGGGCAACGACCTCTCATTGGCGGTGCTCTCCGACCAAGCGCCCCCGCTGTTCTCCTACTTCAAGCAGCTCTTTGCGCAGGTCACCAACCCGCCCATCGACCCCATCCGCGAGGAAATCGTGATGAGCCTCTCCACGAGCCTCGGCACCGAGCGCAACCTCTTCGATGAGACCCCTGAGCATGCCCACAAGCTCGAGCTCGACCAACCGATCCTGCTCAACCGCGAGCTCGAGACCCTGCGTCACATCTCCCACGACATCTTCTCCTCGCGCACGCTCGACATCACCTGGGCGGCGACTGACGGCCCTACCGGGATGGCGGAGGCCCTCGAGCGCGTTTGCCGCGAAGCGCACGAGGCGATCGCCGAGGGTGTCAACATCATCATCCTCTCCGACCGTTTGGTCGGGCCAAAACGCGCTCCGATCCCTTCGCTGCTGGCGGTTTCCTCGGTCCACCACCACCTCGTGCGCGAGGGCACCCGTCTGCGCGCCGGCATCGTGCTCGAGTCGGGCGAGCCGCGCGAGGTACATCACTTTGCGACCCTCATCGGCTACGGCGCCTCCGCCGTCAACCCCTACGTGATGCTCGAGACGCTCGACGAACTGGTGGCGCAGGGACGGATCGTGGCACCCGCCAACGGCACTCCGGCCGCGTCGCTCACACCCGAGCAGGCCGCCCAGAACACGGTGAAGGCGATTGGCAAGGGTCTGCTCAAGACGATCTCGAAGATGGGCATCTCAACGATCCAGTCCTACCGCGGCGCGCAGATCTTCGAGGCTGTGGGCCTGGAGCCCGCTTTGATCTCTCGTCACTTCACCGGCACCGCCTCGCGCATCGGAGGCGTCGGCCTCGACGTGCTCGCGACCGAGGCGCTGGAGCGCCACGCGCGCGCATATCCAACCCCGCATGACGACCTACTCCCGGTCGGGGGCGTATATGCGTGGAGGCGCGACGGCGAGCACCACATGTGGAACCCGGAGACGATCGCGCTCGTGCAACACGCGGTGCGCTCGGCCAACGGGAACGTCACCGCCGCGCTGGAGGGTGACGTTGCCGCCGGGAACGAAGTGCGCGACAGCCCCGCGTTTGCCAAGTACCGGGAGTATGCATCCGCGGTCAACGAGGACGCGGCCCGCAAGGCCACGCTGCGTGGCCTGCTTCAGATCGGCGCTGGGAACGCAAAGGCGATTCCGCTTGAAGAAGTCGAGCCGGCGAAGGAGATTGTGCGGCGCTTCTGCACTGGTGCGATGAGCCTCGGCTCGATCTCCCGCGAGTCTCACGAGACGCTCGCCATCGCGATGAACCGTCTCGGTGGGCGCTCTAACACAGGAGAGGGTGGGGAGGACCCATCCCGCTTCACCCCCGACCCCAACGGCGACCGCCGCCGTTCGGCGATCAAGCAGGTGGCCTCAGGACGCTTCGGGGTCACGATCCACTATCTCGTCAACGCGGATGAGCTGCAGATCAAGATGGCCCAAGGCGCAAAGCCCGGGGAGGGTGGCCAGCTTCCAGGTCACAAGGTGGACGCCTACATCGGCTCGATCCGCCACACCACACCGGGTGTGGGTTTGATCTCCCCGCCCCCCCACCATGACATCTACTCGATCGAGGATCTCAAGCAGCTGATCTACGACCTGCGTTGCTCCAACCCCTCTGCGCAGGTGTCGGTCAAGCTCGTCTCCGAGGTCGGCGTGGGTACCGTTGCCGCCGGCGTCTCAAAGGCCAACGCCGACCGGGTGCTCATCGCCGGTCACGACGGAGGCACCGGCGCGTCGCCCTTGTCCTCCATTCAATCCGCCGGCGTGCCATGGGAGATAGGCCTCGCCGAGACCCAGCAGACGCTGCTGCTCAACGACCTGCGCTCCCGCATCGTGGTGCAAACAGACGGTCAGCTGAAGACCGGCCGCGACGTCGTCATCGCGGCGATGCTCGGTGCGGACGAGATGGGCTTCTCGACCGCTCCCTTGATCGCCACCGGCTGCATCATGATGCGCGCCTGTCATCTCAACACGTGCCCAGTGGGCATCGCCACGCAGGACCCTGAGCTGCGCAAGCGCTTCAAGGGTCGCCCCGAGCATGTCGTGAACTTCTTCTTCTTCCTCGCCGAGGAAGTGCGCGAGATCCTCGCCTCGCTCGGCTTGCGCACGCTGGAGGAGGCCATCGGCCGCGTCGACCTGCTCGGTGCGCGCGAGGCGATCGAGCACTGGAAGGCGCGTGGCGTCGATCTCACCCACATCCTCGCCCACATCGAGCTTCCCGAGGGTGCCCCGCGCCATCGCGTGAAGCCACCGCCGGCGGTGCTAGAGGACGCGCTCGATTGGGAGCTCGTGAAGCGCTCACAGGCGCTCATTGAAGGTGGGGGGGGCGAGCTGGGTATCGACCATGCCGGCGATGGGTCCTCGGACGCGGCTGTGCGGGTTGATGGTGTTCTGAAAACAGGTGACTCGCGTGCGCGCGTAGAGATCGATCTGCCGATTCGCAACGTAAACCGCTGCGTGGGCGGCATCCTCTCAAGCCACATCGCAAGTGCCCGCGGCGCCCAAGGGCTACCGCCTGACTCGATTCACGTCCGCTTCAAGGGCTCGGCCGGGCAGAGCTTCGGCGGGTGGCTCGCCCCAGGCGTCACATTCGAGCTGGAGGGCGATACCAACGACTACACGGGTAAGGGTCTCTCCGGCGGTGTCGTTTCAGTGCGTCCGCCGCGTAACGTGGGCGAGCACTTCGTGGCTGAGGAGAACGTCATCATCGGCAACACGGTCCTCTATGGCGCCACCTCCGGTCGCGCCTTCTTCAGGGGCCTCGCGGGCGAGCGCTTCGCCGTACGTAACTCCGGCGCGACCGCCGTGGTGGAGGGTGTGGGCGATCATGGTTGCGAGTACATGACCGGCGGGCGAGTGGTTGTTTTGGGCGCCACCGGGCGCAACTTCGCCGCCGGTATGAGCGGAGGGATCGCCTACGTGCTCGATGAGAAGGGCGAGTTCCCGGCGCGCTGCAACATGGGGATGGTGGGCTTCGATGAGATCTCGCCCACCGATGCCATCGAGCTGCGAGAGACCATCGATGAGCACGCGCTTCGCACCGAATCGCCTGTTGCGCGTAACGTGCTCGACCGCTTCGAGGAGCTACTCGCGGCCGGCGCTTTCGTGAAGGTGATGCCCCATGACTACAAGCGCGTCCTGGCCGAACTGGTCGAAGCCGAGGAGCAGTCTGAGGGAGTGGCGGCCTGATGGGAAAGCTCGGAGGATTCCTTCAAATCGAGCGTCACGGCATCACCTATGCCGACCCGACGGAGCGTTCACGCAACTACCACGAGTTCGTGGTGGAGCGTCCTGTAGAGGAGTTGCGCGACCAGGGCGCCCGCTGCATGGAATGCGGCGTGCCCTTCTGCCACAACGGCTGTCCGCTGGGCAACCTCATCCCAGACTGGAACGACCTCGTCTACCGCGGCCGCTGGCAGGAGGCGATCGCCCAACTGCACGCCACCAATAACTTCCCCGACTTCACCGGCCGGCTTTGTCCCGCCCCGTGTGAGGCGGCTTGCGTGCTCGAGATCCGCGAGGGCGACTCGGTGACGATCAAGCAGATCGAGCTCTCCATCATCGATCGCGCCTTCAAGGAAGGGTGGGTCAAACCCGAGCCGCCCCGCCGCGAGACCGGCCAGTCGGTGGCCGTGATCGGGTCGGGTCCCGCCGGTATGGCCGCTGCACAACAGCTTCGCCGTGCCGGGCACAAGGTGACGCTGTTCGAGCGCGACGAGGCTGCCGGTGGACTGGTTCGTTTCGGGGTTCCCGATTTCAAGATCGAGAAGACCGTCGTGGAGCGGCGCGTTGAACAGCTTGTTGCCGAGGGTGTAGATCTGCGCTGTGGCGTGAACGTCGGCGTCGATATCTCCGTCGAGGAGCTAAAAGAGCGCTTCGACGCCGTAGTGCTCGCCACCGGCTCGCGCGTACCCCGAGATTTGCCCGCCCCCGGCCGTGAGCTGGGTGGAATCCACTTCGCGATGGACTATCTCTACCTGCGCAACCGCTGGGTGGCGGGCGAGTTCGGCCCCGAGCCGACGGTCGCCCAACCGCGGGCGGGTGAGCAGATAACCGCCACTGGCAAGCACGTGGTGGTGATCGGTGGGGGAGACACCGGCGCGGACTGCGTGGGCAACTCGCTGCGCGAGGGCGCCCTCTCGATAGTCCAGCTCGAGCTTCTCCCCGAGCCGCCCGAGCACCGTCCCGACGAGCGCACCCCCTGGCCGGAGTGGCCGCAGAAGTACCGCCTCTCCTACGCCATGGAGGAGGCCCGTACTACGGGAGTAGGGGAGCAGGACTACTCCGTCACCACCGCCCGCTTCTCAGGCGACGAGCACGGCAATGTCGCGGCGCTGCACATCGCCCAAGCGGAGTCGGCGCCGCCGTTTGCCGCCGTTCCCGGCACAGAGCGTGAGCTGCCCGCTCAGCTCGTGCTACTCGCGATGGGCTTCCTACACCCCGAGCAACCGCTGCTCGACCAATTCGGTGTCGAGAAGGACCCACGTGGCAACGTGAAGGCCGTCAAGCCCTACACCACCTCGGTCGAGGGGGTGTTCGCCGCCGGCGACGCCCGTCGCGGTCAGTCGTTGATCGTGTGGGCCATCAACGAGGGCCGCCAGTGTGCGCGGATGGTCGACCGCTATCTCGCCGGCCTTCGCGCCGACCCGGCCCTGAATG
>DASXNB010000043.1:0-35693 GCA_036495305.1 Solirubrobacteraceae bacterium
CAGCAACGTTGACTTGCCTGCACCGCGCCCACCAAGAACACCAACAACCTCACCAGCACCGACCGTCAGCGATACATCCTTCAATACCCAAAGCCAGCGATCACCACGCCGAAACCGCTTACCAACACCAGCCAAAACCAATGTGTGTTCGGTCATCACTGGCACAAGACTCTATAGAACTGCACGTCTATCCGCTGTTTTTTTATCCCAAGCAGGTAGCTCAGTCGTGTAAAGCGACACGACAGCTATCCACGCTCACCCGACCAGGAAGGACACGATGGCAGCATAAGACCCCGATGCGCTTCGTGCGCCCACGAGCCTACAGATGTTCGCCGATCGCGCGTCCCGGTGTACTTCGACCCGGCAACGCAGCCCAACTCCGTCTGAATAGGCCGCCTCCTTCCCCGCGATGGCGCCCTTGGTCGATGACTCCATCGCTCCCCGGCGCCCCGCCGCCTGTCCGTCGCGATATCAGGGACCGGACAGACCACACAACCAGACTGGGTATCCTCCCGTGCTCGCAGAGAGACATTGGTGTCTACCAGTAGTACCCTCAGCGAAACCGAAATGGACAAGAGCAACGAATGCGGGGCCGCTGGGTTGGCTGCGGCGATTAGGAGGAATTATGGAATATAGCGCGAGGTTAATGGGAATACTGCTCATTGCGGGGCTGTGCCTAGCCTCCCTCGCAAGCGAAGCGCAGGCATCACCGTCGAGACCGATTGCGAGGGCGACTCGCCGGGTCTACTTGGTCGAGGCAGCTAGGCTGAAACCGCCGAGCCGCGAAGAAGGGTCCGCCATCACTGAGCATGGAGAGGCCAAAGGGACATACAACGCACCTGTTACCGTGGCATTCACGATCCACCCGAAGATCGTGGACGCGAAGGTTGCTTTCTATCTAAGCGGCGGCTCGATCCGAGGCTCGGCGCACGCCAATTTCAAGATCGTTGGGAAACTTGCCTACTTTGGCGGTGAGTTTACCGTTTCGAAAGGGACCGGAAAGTATAGTCACGCATCCGAGGTGAACCATAAACCTCTCGGGTTCTCCGGCATTATCAATCGTGAAACTTATGAAGCGGAAGTCAAAGCCAAAGGTGAACTGAACCTGTAACCGCTTCCAGCTCGTGGCAATAGGTCGCACACACCCGTTGGGGGTCGTACTTGTTGCGTGTGCCTTCCTGGTGAGTAGTGCGCGCGCGGCTCAGACTGCCCAGCTCAGGGTTACATTCCTGCCTGATCGCGCGGGCGCCCGCACCACCATCACGCTGTCGCTGCGGCTCGTAGGCCCTCCGACGCTACCTGTGACGCGGTTCGCTCTTCGACTGCCGACCGGGATGGGCATAGCGACGAGCACATTGGGTGAGGCCAACTGCAAGCGTGCGGCGCTGCTTGCGGACGGTCTTGCCGGCTGTTCGCCGGATGCGCGCCTCGGGGTCGGCACCGCCACCGCCGTGGTTCCGCTCGAAGCGCAGTCGATCTTCGAGACGGGCACGATCGACGCCCTTATGGGCGAACCAGCCGAGGATCGCGTCGAAGTGCTGTTTTACCTCGAGGCGTTCAGTCCAGTATTCGCCCAACTCGTCCTCCCCAGCGTCCTTGAAGAAGCCGCCGCTCCCTTTGGTGAACAGCTAACGACGACCGTTCCGTTGGTGCAAGCGTGGCCGGAAGGACCCGACCTCTTGCTAGAGACGTTCCAGACGACGATCGGACCAGAGCACCTGACCTACTACCGCAGCGTTCACGGTCGAGTTGTGGCGTACAAGCCCCGAGGAATACGGCTACCGAAGCGCTGTCCGCACGGCGGCTTCCCATTCGCAATGCAGCTGGAGTTTCTTGGGGGCACGCACACCACAGCCGAATACCGCGTGCCTTGCCCACAAGGCGCTGACTGAGCTGCGTCGCGCTCAAAGGCGACGGCGGCCGGCGGCGGACGACTGACGCGGCGAATGCTCAGCTAACCGATGGGGTGCATTCGCTCTACAAGGACATCAGCCTCGATAATAAGAAACCGATGGGCATATCCCCCCTACCCGCGCCAAGGGCTTCCCTTCTCGAGCTTGTCGAAGCGATGCGTGATCTGCCGTATGGTCGTCCGAGCGACCGTACCGTCGAGGGGATGTTGCGCGAGCGTCGCGGAACCTGCTCGACAAAGCACCTGTTCCTCGCCCGTACTTTGGCCGAGCGGTTCCCCGAAACCGAACCGTTGATCGTCCATCGCGTCTACCGACTTGACCGCGCGACCGCGAAGGATCTCTACGGCGAGCGGGTCGCGCATGCCGTCCCCAAGCACAACGGCCTAATCGATGTCCACAGGTACCTGACGATCCGCGTGGGCGGACAGCGCGTCGCGATAGACGCGACGTTCCCCGGTCCGCGATGGGACGGACACTCAGCGCTCCCCTTGGCGTGCGGGCCAGGAGACGATCATCCCGCCGGCGAGGACCCGGACGCCGATAAGCAACTGCTCGAGCGCCAACACTGCGACCCCGCCATCCGCGAGCCGTTCATCGCGGCGCTCGCCGCCACCTCATCGCGATGAGCGACCCTGAGCTGGTGATCTTCGACTGCGACGGCGTGCTCGTCGACAGCGAGGTCATCTCAAACGGAGTGCTCGCTCGCGCCCTGACTGCCGAAGGGTTGCCGACCACGCTCGCGCAGGCCCGTCGCGAATACCAGGGCCTGCTGCTCAGCGAGGTCGTGCAACGCGCACAGCAGAGCCTCGGACGAGACCTGGCCGACGATTGGGTCGAGCGGTTCGAGCGCGATCGTACCGAGGCGTTTCATCGAGACCTTGAGCCGGTCTCCGGCGCAGCGAGCACCGTGCAGCGCGTAAAGAACGCCGGCATTCCCGTCTGCGTAGCCTCGCAGGGCAGTCTCGAGAAGACCCGGATGACCCTCGGCCTAACCGCGCTACGCTCGCTCTTCCCGGCCGGCGCGCTGTTCTCCGGGCAGCTTGTGCCGCGCGGCAAGCCCCATCCAGACCTGTTCCTGCACGCAGCCACGACGATGGGCGCAAAGCCCTCGCGCTGCGCCGTGGTCGAGGACACCGTCTCGGGCATCACCGCGGCCGTGGCAGCCGGAATGCGCGCCTTCGGCTACGCCGCCGACAGCGACGAGACCGCACTGCGCAGCGCGGGCGCCGAGATCCTCCACAGCCTCACCGATCTACCGGACATGCTTGCCGTCTAGCGCGATCTTCTTCCTCAAGAAGCTTCTACAGCTCGCCGTGACGGTAGCTCTCCCGACGTTTCGGCCCGCATCCAGGCCGCTTCTATGGCTATCTGCTGGTCGATCTCGGGAGAAAATCTCGGGAGAAAGTTGCTTGTGCTTCTGCCGTCCCGTCGTGCTAAACTACTGTTTTGCAGGCTTTTCGTTAGCGCGCCCTGAGAGATTCGAACTCCCGACCTTCGGTTCCGTAGACCGACGCTCTATCCAGCTGAGCTAAGGGCGCAGAGGGGCGTAGTTTAGTGGTCTCCCCCGGCCGGGGCCGAGGGAGCCCGACTCAATGTTTCTTCTTGTGCTTGGGCGGACCCGAGGAAATCACGATCTTCACGGCGGTTTCGACGGGCTTCGTGACGCCCGAACCGGGGCTCGTGGAGATAACAAATCCCTTGGTGACGCCGCTGGAAGCCTTCTTGGTGACCTTGCCCACCTTGCAGCCAAGTGCGGAAATCACTGTCTTGGCGACGGCGAGCGGGGTGCCCTTCAGGTTCACGAGCTTACACGAGAGCGCACGAGCCACGTGTAGCGTCGCTCCCACCGTGTTGTTGGCGGAATTTGGATCGGGGAGAGTGCTCGAAATGGTGGCCGTGTCGGTGTAGATGCCGAGTTTGGAGGCAGTCACGAGAATCGACACCTGTGCACTGGCACCCACGGCCAGGTTGGGGATCGTGCACGTGACGGTCTGGCCGGCGATCGCACAGTTGCCGGAGCCGGCAGAGGCCGCGAGGATCGTCAAGCCCGCCGGCACCGCGTCGGCGAAGTTGATCGGGTTGGCGGCCGGGCCGCTGTTGGTGACGGTGAACAGATAGGACGATGCCCCGCCCGCGACCATCGTCGCTGGGGTGGCGGCACCCGCGAGCACCACGTCCTGGGATTGAACCAAGTTGGCCGAGACATTGACGAGATCGGTCGGGCCGCTTTCTTTCGTCGTGTATGTGGCGCCGGGGGTCGGAGCTCCGGCCGGACCGGCCGACACCACATCGGCTGCCGACGAGCCTCCCGTGAAGAAGCAGAAGGCGGTCGTCGTAGTCGAGTACAGGCCGATCACATCGCCGGCGTTCACGGCGATCGGTTTGGCGATGTTGAAGGTGGCGATGCCACCCGCGGGCAAGGTCTCGCTGTCAGATCCGACGACTGTGTAGGAGCCGGGGACCCCTGGTCGGAGCGCCAGGAAGGTCAAGGGTGTGCCCGCCGTGGCGCCTTCAGCGTTGGTGCTCCACGAGGTGATCTGCCCACCGCCCGCGGGGACCACATATTGGCCTGCCGGTTCGGTCGCTTGTTGCACGAGGAACGCCGAGAAGCAGGGACCCGCAGTTGCGCCCGCGGGTAACGTGGTCGTGCCCAACGTAAGCGCCGACGCCGACGACGCGAGCACTGCGAGTAGTCCTACGACGGTGAAGCAGGCCACGACGATCCGAGTACGCACAACATCCTCCTTGATGGGAACCGGACCAAAACCATATAGCCCGCTCCGGGAGCCGAAAAAACGGGCCTGACGAGAGGGAGCTCGAAACAAGCCCTCCGCTGGAGGCCTATCCGGTCGCTACACGCCCGGCGCTTCCACCTCACCCGGCTTGCCACCCTGGCTACTAATCGCTCAGCTGATTCAATGACTTGTAGCCCTTGGGTCAATCTCAGAGCGAGTTAGGATGCTGCGTGGCTGTGCTCAGCGAGGGCGTAGATCCTCACTTGTGCATGGCGAGTCCGGTAGCTCGAGGATCTCGGGGTCGCCTGTGAGCAACACGAGTCCGTGGGCAGCGGCGGTCGCGACCGCGAAGCAGTCCCCGAGCGCGATCGATGCGCGAGCCTTCAAACGTGCGGTCTCGATCATCCGTGCGGTGCCGGGGAGATCGAGTGAGAGGGCAGCCCGCAAGGACGCGAGCGTGTCGTCAGCGGCGATCCGTCCGTGATCACGCTCAACGCGGAAGTAAACCTCAACCAGGTTCACCCAACTCACGATAGGCCTTGTGTCGATCAATCCCTCGATGCGTGAGAGTGCGGGCTCGTCACCGTCGAGCCAGGCGAGAATCGTCCATGAGTCCAGGCAAACGCTCACCGAGGCTCGCGTGCCCGATCCTCGAGCAGACGCGCGGCCATTCCAGTGTTCCTGAACCGGCCACCGAGCCGAGCTGGAACCCTCCGGGCAACGAGCACGATCTCCTCGTCGCGCAACTCGAAGTCGACCTCGTCGCCTGGGTGCAGACGCACACGATCACGTAGCGCCTTCGGGATCACAACCTGCCCCTTCGCGCCAATCCGCCCAGTCATACCTGACGAGTATAACAACCTGGGCATTAGGGCTCAGATTCCGATTCGACTCGAAAACCTTGACGGAGAGGGGGGGATTCGAACCCCCGAACGAGGTCAACCCCCGTTACGCGATTTCCAGTCGCGCCCATTCAACCGCTCTGGCACCTCTCCTTTGGGCTTGCGATGCGCAAGCGGTGATAGAAGGCTACGACACGAGCGCCATCGCCGTTGGTAGGGTTCCACGGACAATGGATCTCCCGGCCCTCATCCTTGCCTCCGCGGCCACGAGCAAGGACATCGGTTTGCTCGCCACCTTCCTCGGGATCGGGTTGATCGTGAACGTGATCGTGGTGTTCATCGCGGTGCTCATCGCCGGCGAGCGCCACCAGAACCGCGAACGCTGACCCGCCTCGCGCCCACGCGCGCGTTACGCGCGCACGCGAGTCATCCCTTTGGAGAACAACAACCTCCCGATGAGTCCACGGGAGGGCGCCTCAGGCAGGGGAGCCTCAGACGATGAACACCGGGGTGCCCACGGGGGTGCGGGAGTAGAGGGCGATGACTTCGGGGATGCGCATCCTCACGCACCCGTGGGAGGCGTCGTGGCCGATGGAGGAGTACTCGGAGGGGGCGATCCCATGGATTCCGGCGCCCCCGTTGAAGGACATGAAGCGCGCCTTCAGGGGGTCTTCGGGGCCGGGAGGGATGGTCTTACCCGCGAGCGCCCCCGCCCAGGCGGAGTTGGGGACGTACCACGGAGGGTTCACCTGCTTCCACTGGATGTGGTAGAGCCCAGGTTCGGTTTCCAAGCCTTGCATCCCCACGGCGATTTCGTAGGTGCTGGTGAGCTTCAGGTGTTCGTAGAAGCGGAGTCGGAAGGCGGAGCGGTCGATGACGATGTAGGCGGGATACTTGGCGGCGAGCTCGCTCGTGGTGACTGCGGGCTTACGTACCAAAGTGGGAACGGTGACGGTGTGCTTGGCATAGGGCACGGTGAGCGCATGGGCAACACGAGCGGTGAGGCGCTTCTGCTCAACCGCCATCCCGGGGCGTGCCGCCACCTGGGTGAGTCCACTCGCGGTTGGTTCGACCGTGGCGCTCACAGGTTCGGTGTTCACGGCGGAGCGCACTTCATCGACGAAGCCTGCGAGGGCGACGCTTGAATAAGTGACCTTCAACGGCACATCCCTGTGGACAGCCCCGCCGAACAGCCCACGGAAGGTACGCGTAAAGATCGACCCCCCGCGGCTCGCTTGCACCGCTTCTGACACCGTGCCGGGAACGTCCACGACAACGCCCGCCCTCCGCGGGGAGATGTGCCACGTGTGGCCTTGGTAGCTCACCGACACGGAATGTTCCATCGAGGTGGCGAGCCCCCCCTCGATCTTGGCGGTGGCGGCGGAGGCGCTCATGCCACCTACATTCACGCCGTCGATACGTACGCCGCTTGCGACCTGGTTGCGGTGGGTGTGGTCGTAGGCGAACATCCCGAAGGCGAGCACCGCCACCAGGCCAAGGAGGCCCGCGAGGAGGATCGACGGTGTGCTTCGTGCGGCTCTGCTCATCTCACTGTGCCGGTCGGGATCTGAAGAAGACAGGCGATGGGGCGATTGTAAACGCGCCCCCTCCACCTCCCCGGCGGTTGGGGGGAGTGAATGATTTCCTTCAGCCTGCGGGGATGGCGGTGAGGATCGCGTTTTGCACGCGCCCCCCCGCGTTGCGCCCACCGGCGAGCGCCAACCTCCCGCCGATTGCCACCACGCCGAGATCTGAGAGCGGTTGCGGGAGGAAACCGGCGGTGTGGATTTTCCCGCTGCTGTCGATCGCGAGGATGGTGCGTGTTTGGCTCGTGGGAGAGGCTCCCCGCCCACCGAACACGAGCACGGTGGAACCAAGGGTGGCGGCGGCGGCATGGGTGAGTGGGTGCGGGAGCACCCCGATCTTGGCGAGGGTGAGGGTGGTGGGGTTGAAGCGGTAGATGTCCCTACTCGCGGTTTCCCCGCTCGTACCACCCGCGATGAGCACCTGACCTTTGACGCTCGCGACGGCGGCGTAGCGCAGGGGCTTGGGAAGGGTGGCAACCACCCGCGGGGGTTCACCGGGCCGGAAGGAGAGGATCGTGCGCAGGGGGGTGACGCCGGTGTAGCCACCCACCACGTAAACGGTGTGGTTCACCACCGCCGTGGCGACGTCGGAGGCGGGCGTAGGCAGGCGCCCCACCGTCCGCGCTTCGCCCGAGGCTTCAAAGCGGGTAATGGTGGGAAACGACGCCACCACCCCACCGCCGAAGAGATAGGCAGCTCCACCGAGGTTCGCCGCGGCGGCGTCGTGCAGAGCGGTGGGGAGAGTGCCGATGCGGGTGGCGTGCGTGAGGGTGGCACTCACGATGTCGGCCACCGACGCTTCGCCCTGGTCGATGCCACCGAGCAGGAGAAAGCGTTCCGCCCCAAACGCCACCGCGGCGGCGTCCTGCACCGCGGCGGGGAGCGTGCCGGTGCGGGTTACCGTCACGGCCAAAGGCCTCACCGGACATGCGAGCGCCGCGGTGTTGGTGGCAGACTTGGACGCCCCCCCACCGCCACACGAAACGAGCAGCCCGAGGGTGGCAGCCGCGAGGAGTCCCGATAGGAGACGCCTCGCGGGTGCGCCACCACCGCGGGGAGGGAGACGCCTTGAGGGTGCGCCACCACGGCGGGGGGAATCCCTCACGGATGCACCACCGCGGCGTAGTCGGGGAGCCCTTTGGGGCCGGCGGGGACGAAGTCCATCCCGTCGGGGATATGCAGGTAGCCGGGTGCGGTGCCGGGGGTGTCGGTGTGGCCGTACTGCCACACGATGCGGTTGGTTTTGGGATCGATCACCACCACGCGGTCGCGGTAGTCGTCGTTGACGACGATGTTGCCGTTGGGGAGGGCCATCGCAAGCGAGGGGTGGTCGAGCCGCCCGCTCCCCGAAGTGGGGGCATAACGCCAGAGGACGTTGCCGTGGTGGTCCACGATGAGCAGGTGCCCGGGGTTTGAGTAGTCGGCCAGCAGGATGCGCCCGCCCGGGAGGGGTTGCGGATCTGAGGGGTAGGTGACGGGCACTTTCGTGGCGAACACCAGCTTGCCGGTGGCTGAGATCTCATCGACCCAGCTCCCATTGATCTCACTCACGAGCACCCCTCCCCTGGGAAGGGGGGTGTCGCCGTTGACGGCATTCAAATAGCGGGGGGGTTCGTGGCGGCAAACGCCGGAGGTGCCGAATTGCTTGACGATGCGGTGGGAGCGGACGAAGAGGACGCGACAGGAGTAGGCGTCGGCGACGGTGAAAGTGCCGGAGGGGAGCATGTAGGCGTCGTCGGGGGTGTGCATGTGCGAGCTGTCGGAGCCGGCGACACCGGGGTGGCCGAAGAGGACGTGCAGCGAGCGGTCGGCGAGGTTGATTTGAACTACGTCGTTGTTGTCCTCCTCGTTAGCGATCAACGCCTTGCCCCCGGGCTCGACGAAGGTGTCGTCGTTGTACACGAGCTTGCGCCCTTTCGCGAGGTCGGACGCGTTGGGGTAGGAGAAGACGGTTTCGTGGTTGGGATTCACCACGAGGATGCGGTTGTTGCCACGGTCGGCTATCAGCAGGTATCCGGGGAGTCCAGCGAGCTTCGATGCGGCGGCATAGGCGGCGGCGGTTGAGGGTTGGGTGCCGACGACATTCGCGGGGGCCCACAGCGCGGGACGACCACCCACGGCGACACGGGCGAGGGGACCGCCGGAGACGATGGGGATTCGAGCTGTGGTGGACGACCCCCCGTTCTTCGTGACGGTGGCGCCAGACACGCGCTTTGGGGGAGGGGAGCCGTCGACGCCGCTTGCCACGAGGACGACCACAACAAGGACAACCACCACGAGCGGGACGATCCAGCGGCGGCGACGGCGCAAGCGGGAACGCTGCGCCTCGCGGCGGCTACGACGCGCGGACATGTCCAAAGGGATGTCGGGGGGGTTGTCGGTCATCGAGTGGGGCGCTGCCGGCGGCGATGACACTCGCGGCGGCGACTAAACGGAGCCCAAAGGGGCGGTGAGACTTCCCTCACCGGGCCACTCCACGCGGGTGGTGGGGTTGCCCGAAAGGAGGTGACTCGCGCGTGCGCGCGCGAAGTAGAGCTTGCTCACATGCGCGCGCGCGAGTCACCCATTTTCAGAACATACCAACGCCCCACGGCATCAAGCGCACAAACCCACGGGAGGCTCCTACCGTAAGCTTGCACCCGATGCGGGCAGTGCAGATCAGCGAGCTGTCGGGGCCGGAGGCGATCCAGGTGGTGGATGCCCCCGCGCCCGAGCCCAACCACATGCTCACCCCCGGCGAGGGGGTGCTCATCGACGTTAAGGCCGCCGGGGTGTCGTTTCCCGACGTCCTGCAAACGCGAGGGCTCTACCAGCTGAAACCCGACCTCCCCTTCATCCCCGGCTCGGAGGTTGGGGGAATGGTCACCCACGCGCCCGAGGGCAGCGGGCTCACAGAAGGGGAGCGGGTGATGGCGTTCACCGTGCTCGGGGGGATGGCCGAGGAAGCGGTGGCGCCCGCTTACCTCACCTTCCCGTTGCCCGAGCAGCTCGACTTCGGACAGGGGGCGTCGGTGATCCTCAACTACCACACGGTGTACTTCGCGCTGAAGCTGCGGGGGCGTGTGGAGGAGGGCGAGCGGGTGCTCGTGCACGGCGCTGCCGGCGGGGTGGGGACGGCGGCGCTTCAGGTGGCCAAGGGGCTCGGGGCATCCACAATCGCGGTGGTGTCCAGCGACGAGAAGGAGCGGGTCGCCAGGGAGGCGGGCGCGGATGAGGTATTGCGCTCGGACGGGAAGTGGCGCGAGCAGGCACTGGATTTGGGGGGCGTCGATGTCGTACTCGACCCAGTGGGGGGCGAGCGCTTCACAGACAGTTTGCGTTGCTTGCGCGAGGACGGGAGGGTACTCGTGGTGGGGTTCACCGAGGGGTCGATACCAGAGGTGAAGGTGAACCGGCTGCTGCTCCGCAACGTGTCGGTGGTGGGCGCCGGATGGGGCGCTTACGTGATGGGCAAGCCCGAGCGAAACCGCGCCATCAGCGAGGCCCTAGGGAAAATGGTGGAGGAGGGCTTTGTACGTCCGATAATTGGATCGTCCTTTGCGCTAGAGGACGCCGTTGGCGCGTTCCGCGAGATAGACGAGCGGCGCGCGGTAGGCAAGATCGTGCTCACCGTAGATTGACCGCCGGGCAGTCGCAGGGCGACCGCAATGCCGGCGGAGAGCGACATGACGCCCACGGGCGTGCGATCGCGAACGTGGGTCGCCCGTCGACGCAGACGAACGGGGACCCCTCAGGGCGTGACTATCGCAAAGGAGGGGTCTCCCTCGTCGAGCAGCCCGAGGAACTCCCCCAGCTTCGCGCCATCGCCCTCAACGACGAACGCGCCGCTCGCAAACAGCTCGGGGACGTCTTCCCCCAGCAGTACCGCGTCAAAGGCGGCACGGGTGAGTGTGACGGTGGCATGGGCGTCCCTGGCGAATCTCCCCGCAACGGTGCTGAGCGCGCCGTTTTCAACCGTAATGGTCCAGTGCTCCTGCACGTCGGTGAAATGCCAGGCGAGCACGATCTGCGTGTCCCACGCGCGGGGGCCGTCCAGGCGGGCGCCCATCGCGTCCCACAACTGCTCGATCGAGAGCGCCCGCGCCACATCGGCGCTTGCCACCCTTCTCCCCTCAGGTGCGGGCGGCGGACCATGGCGCAACTCGTGGGCGCCCACGAGGTAGAGGTTACGCCACACCGCACTCTCTGACTGGTAGCCAAGTTGCTCCAGCACCTGTGCGTGAAGCTCCCGCGCCGCGGTGTGCTCGGGGTTGGCGAACACCGCGTGCGAGCACAGCTCAGCCGCCCAACGGTATTCCCCGCGGGTCACCGCCGCTTGCACCATTGCGAGCAGGTGCTCGATGCCGCCGGCAAGCTCTACATAACGCTTGCCCGCCTCCATCGGAGGGAGCGGGTCGAGGTGTGCGGGGTTGCCGTCGAAGAAACCGAGATACCTCTGATACACGGCGCGTACGTTGTGCGACACGGTGCCGTAATAGCCGCGGCATGACCAGTTTCGCTCGAGCGCGGATGGGAGTTTCACCTGCTCGGCTATCTCCGTGGGCAGAAAACCGCGGTTGGCCAAGCGGAGCGTTTGGTCGTGCACGTAGCGATACATGTCCCGGTGGCACGCGAGATACCGCAAGATCCTCTCTTTCCCCCACCGCGGCCAGTGGTGCCCACCGAACATCACCTCGCTTTGCACTCCAAAGAGCTCGATCGCCTCACCGAGATACTTCGACCAACGCAAGGCGTCCCTTACCAGCGCGCCACGGGGGGTGAGCACGTTATGCATGCAGTGCACGGCATTCTCCGCGATGCACAACACTCCGAGATCCGGGAAGGCGAAGTTCATCTCCGCCGGCGCCTCGCTGTCAGGGACGAGTTGAAAGACGAAACGCACGCGGTCTATCTCCTCCTCTTGGCCGGTGGACATCACGTGATGGGTTGGGGGTATCAACGTGATAGTCCCCGATGAGGTGGTCTTACCGATGCCTGCGTCCACCTGGCCGCGCGCCCCGCGGGGAAGACCCGGTGCAAACATGTAGGCAGAGCGGCGCATCATTGCCCCACCGGCGAGCACGTTCTCAGAGACGGCGTGTTCGAGGAAGCCCTCAGGCGCCCATATGGGCACGCGGCCGGAGCGTACCTCCCGCTCTGTCACGACACCCTTCACGCCGCCGAAATGGTCGACGTGGGAGTGGGTGTAGATGACCGCGCTCACCTCGCGGTTTCCGCGGTGCTCGCGATAGAGGGAGAGCGCCGCCCGCGCGCACTCCTTGGAGATGAGGGGGTCGATCACGATCACCCCCTCCTCGCCCTCCACGAGGGTCATGTTGGAGAGGTCGTAGCCCCTCACCTGGAAGATCGTGGGAGCCACTTCGAACAGCCCGTGGATGCCGTTGAGCTGCGCCATCCGCCACAGGCTGGGGTGCACGGTGTCGGGCGATTCGTTTTCGTTGACGAACGCGTAACCGTCCATGTCCCACACGGCACATCCCTGCTCGTCGCGCAACACGAGCTCTGGGGTCGTGGCGATCAGCCCGCGGTGGGCATCCTCGAAATCCTCGCGGTCCTCGAAGGGCAACGCCGGACTTGCGGAAACATGTAGCAAGCGGGTGTGCTCGCTCGCTGAACCCGGGTCGGCCACGTGGGCATTGTGTCAGCGGCGCCCCCTTCGGTGTGGACATGGGCGCGGTCATCGTCTCGACACCGGCGAGCCTCACCGCGAGAGGAGAGGATTTCAGCCGGCAGTCCGGCAGGTCACCAAACCGCCATCTGAGCGGGACGGAGAGGGCGGGATTCGAACCCGCGATGGAGTTTAACCCCCATACTCGCTTAGCAGGCGAGTGCCTTCAGCCACTCGGCCACCTCTCCAAGAAGAACTCCGTTAGGCCAGTTTAGGGATCGACGCGCACGCGAGGACTCGCCGTGGTGGGCTTACCCGTGCTTGTGCCGCTTGGAGGCTTTGCCACCATGGTGGCGCTTGTGCTTCTTGGGGGTCCCAGCGCGCACGATCGTGATCGATGTGGTGCCGGCGTTGTTGAGCTCGTTATAGGCCCGTGCGGTGAGCACGTGCTTGCCGGGCTTCAGCAGACGCGCCCCGTACCAAACCATCTGCCCACTCAACGTGGGTAGTCCCCCGTGAACATAGAAGTTGCGGATGAGATGCCCATCGCCGAACAACGAGATCTCATACACCCGGGCGCTATCGCTCGCGGTGACCGTGATCGGGAGGGTGTTCGTGTAGCGGACACCCGTCTTTGGGCGCACCAACGTCACGGCTGGACCGTTTTCGGCGCCACACTGTTCGGTGAGGCGGTCACCGTTGCGCGAATAGTCGGCGAGCGCTCCATACGCGGGCTTGGGTACAAGGTTGGAGTCGAGCAAACCAAACCCCCCGTCGGTTGCAAACGGTTCTTCCTGCAATCCATACACAATCCCCACCTGCACGTAGGGATCTTGCGCCAAGCAGTGGTAAGCCTGGAGTAGATACGTGGCGGCATCCTGCTCGCTCACCCCACCCGCCTTCTGCCCGGCAAACGCCCCGGATTTGCATACCTGCGAGTAGGTGCTCCAACCGAGCTCGGTCATCCAAATCGGGCTGCCATCGCCGTGGGCCTGCATCACTTCGTGGACCGTGCGATAGCCCAGGAACGACCAGCGGTTGATGCGCCTATCTGTGCGCCCGTTGCGCAGGATCGAGTAGGGAGAGACGATGTTGCAGGCAGTGTCCGTGTGCACCGCCACGGCGTCGAACGACCCCTTCGCTCCGTCGGCGTAAAGCTGTTCGAGGTATTCGTAGTCGTTGCCGGTCAAACCCCCCAACACCACGGTTGCGCTCGGGTCGGCCTGCTTGATGGCCTTGTGCGCGGCCTTCAGCATCGCGGTGTAGAAGGCTGGATCGGGTCCGCTCGGCCACCACAGGGGCGCGTCCTCCTCATTCCAGATCTCCCACGCTGCCACCCGCCCACCGAAGTGCTTGGCCATGGCGCCCACGAAATGGCCGTAGTCGTTGGCGTCGCGCGGAGGTATCAGTTGGTTTGTCGAACCTGAAGCCCACTGTGGCGCATCGACGACGTCGAGGATCACCTTCGTGCCAGCCGGCAAGTTTCCGATCTCCGTTTCAAGCCAGCTCAACTGCCCCTGGTCGATATGGCCGCGAGAGGGTTCGAAAGCCCTCCATGAGATGAAGCTCCTCACCCACCCCACGCCCAAACCCGCGATCAATGCGTGCCCCTGCGATTCGTAGCCCACGGGGCCGTTGAGAACCACCCCGGATTCCGCCGCCTGCGCCGAGCCCGCGCCGGAGGCCAAGACGAGCGCAAGGGTTGCGAGCAGGGTCAGGGGTAAACGAGAGACGCGCACATTCCGTGCTTCGGCATTCTCGACCGCGCACTCAACAGACAGCCGTCCACAATCAGCCATTCGTTGGGGCTACCCGCGGGCAGCCGCTCACGCCTTCGATCTGTGGGCGGCGCTCAAGCGACACACCCGCTCGTGCTCCGATCGCCGGTGGCAGTCAAACGGTGGACGAGCGCCCGGCATTCCTCGGCGGCGAGCGCGAGGGTGGCCGCGTATCCATCCCCCACATCGAGGCGATGCAGCGTCCACGGCCCCTTTCCCAACGCTCCACGGTCGGCAAGCAGCCTCGGAGGTTGCGCCAAGTCCACCGCCACATCGAAGCTGTCCAAGGGCTCGCTCAAACCCGTGCCCACCGCCTTTACGCAAGCCTCCTTGGCAGTCCAGCACCAATGGAAGGCAACGGCAAGCTCATCCTCGCTGAGCGCTCGGAGAGCTTCCTGCTCGACGGGCGAGAGGTGGCGGCTCACCAAGCCTTCAACCGCGCGGTCGTGGCGAATCAGCTCCAGGTCCACACCGACGGCCTCGGCATCCCCACTCACCGCGATCAGCGCCAGCTCGTGGGAGTGCGCAACGTTGAAGGACACACTGCTCCCCACATACGGCTTACTGTGCTCCCCCAGCAAGAACCGCACCGACTCCGGCGCTATTTCAAGGCGGGACGCGAGAACCTTGCGCAGCACCGCGCGGCATACGATGAACCGGCGGCGATGACGCTCGAAGCGCAGCCGCCCCGCCCGCTCACGCTCGTCAACCGAGAGGATCGCCCCCAGCGCCGCAACCTCGGCCGCGGGGCGATCAAGCTCCACGATGTAAACATCAACGCTGCCTGGTCCCCCCACCAGAGGGACGCTAATGCAGATCGCTTCCCCCCGGCGGCCGATCCTCCGGCCAACCCAGGACGGGTCATGCCGTTCGAGCTCCCACCGGGCTCGACCGCTCCGATCCAGCTACCCTCTTAGGCCCGCTTGGAGGGGTGGCAGAGCGGTTGAATGCGGCGGTCTTGAAAACCGTTAGGCGGGCAACCCCCGTCTCGGGAGTTCGAATCTCCCCCCCTCCGTTTTCGCCAGAAAGTGTCTGTCTATGGGCGTCTTTTGAGCTTAAGTGCACCAAGTCTGCGCTGTGGCGACCGCGCGCGCCGGCACGACCGGAGCAGTGGCTTTGAAGGACAGGTCCAGGGCCGCAAGCTTGGCCGCCAACCACTGGTAGACGCCATCGTAGCCGCGCACCGCACCGAGATACTGCGAACTGGCCGCGCACCACCAGCGGAAAGTCAGCCGCAGGCTTCTCAGGCGGCCAGACGAGCCGGACCAACGCGGCGGGGTGGGCGTCGCTCTTGCGAGCGCATCAGCGCGAGCGGGCTTGCACCGGAGAACGATAAAGCCGTTGTTAGCGTGGGCGGTAAGCGTCAGCGCGATGTGCCACGGCAAGAATCGAGACCGTGTGAGTCGTGTCGTCGATGCTGTAGATGACCCTGTATGGGCCGCGACGTGCTGACCAGCATCCCTCAAGCTCGAAGCGCAGCGGCTTGCCAAGACGGCGGGGGTTTGATGCGATTGCGCTAAGGCTCTCGATCACCGCGGCTGCGGCGGAGATCGGCAGGCGGTCGAGTTGCCGGCGCGCAGGGGCCATCATCTGTACCTCCCACGGGGTGTCGCTCACGCTTCGGTGTTGCGGCGGCGGCTGAGAGCTGCACGGAGGTCGGCAAGCGTAGTGCCGGGCTCATCGTCAGCAAGCGCTTGCTTGCTTTCTTGGATTTGAGTCACGATCGAGGTGTCGGACATGATCGCCAGGGTTTCCTCAAGACCCTCAAGATCCTCCTGGCTGATTAGTACAGCGGCTGGCTTGCCGTTTCGCGTGACTACGACGCGATCATGCTGGTCCTCTACACGATCGACAAGCTCAGAGAGATGAGTCTTCACGGACGACAGCGGTAGAGTCTCAGGCATGACCAGGATTCTAGTCATAGTCGGCTCTCATATCAAGGGTACATCTCCTGGCGCTGTGGACCGTCAGCTACCAGTTTCAGCCGAACCGCTTCTTGTGCAACTCACTGATGCGCTTCCAGGCGTGGGCGCGTTTCGAGAGTCGTCCCGTTAGCCCCGTTTTCCCGGGTCCATTCCCCCGGAACGGATCTCGCGTACCGTCGAAGGCGCTGTCCGAGTGAGTGCGTCGTGGTCCGCGAGGACTGCGGCCACCGGTAGTCGACGGGTTCAACATTGGTCCAGATCGCGAGAGTTCGGTTGTCGCTATGGGTCCCAGGGGTTAGAGTGCGCGCCGCAATGAGGTCGATTAGCTATCCCGTTGGTCGTCGTGCCTGCGCCGTGTTTGCGGTTGTGGTTGCGTTGGGTTTGCCTGCGGTGGCGCAGGCGTTGCCGACGCAGACCTGGGTCTCAGGAGTTGGCAACGATGCGAATCCGTGTTCGCGGACCGCTCCGTGTAAGACGTTTGCGGGCGCCATCGGCAAGACCGAAGTGGGTGGCATTATCAGCGTGCTCGATCCGGGTGGTTTCGGCGCTGTGACGATCACCAAAGCGATCACCATCGACGCGGGCGGCGTGTTCGCGGGTGTGCTTGTGGCGGGGACCAATGGGATCGTTGTGAACGCACCGGGCGCGAAAGTGACGTTGCGGGGTTTGACTATCGAGTATGCGCCACCGTGTGCGGCCGGCGGATCGGCGCTCAGTGGGATTTTGTTGAGCGCCGGAAGTCTCTCAGTGCAGGACGTCGGTATTCACGGCTTTCCTGGGGACGCGATCGATGCAAATGCAAGCGCGGAAGGGAGTTCGCTGAGCGTGGCCGGCTCGGATCTGCGTGACAATTGCAGTGGCGGTGTCGTGGCATCTACCACAGCGGGGCGGCTTGCGGCGACGGTCTCAGGCAACCTCATCAGCAATGACACTACAGGTGTTTCGGCCGGGGCGGGATCGCAGGTGTCCATCAACGCGAACACAATCGCCGACAATGCGACGGGTCTGTCGGTCGCGGCGGGTGCGACCCTTTTTAGCCTCGATGACAACCGGCTGGCCGGTAATGGAACGAATGGGGCCACGCCGGTCGAGTTGATCTCACCGTTTACGGCGCCCGTGCCGACTCCGGCCCCAGTGGTCAAGACGGTCGTCGCGCTGCTGCCGCCGACGTGTCGGGTGCCGAAGCTCTCGGGCAGCACGCTCGCGAAGGCGCGTAAGGCGCTAGCCAAAGCGCGCTGCGTGCTCGGCGCGGTCAGCTATCGCGAGGCCAAGCACAAGCGGCGGGGATTGATCTACGCGCAGCAACCGAAGGCCGGCGTGTTGCAATTTCAGGGCGCGATCGTCAACGTGACGCTCGACGGCCACCCCGCGCCAGTGAAGAAACCGCGTGCTCGCCGCTCGCTTGGCGCCGGCGCGAGCCGTACTTGGGTGTCGGGGGTGGGCGATGACCTCAATCCGTGTTCGCGTGAAGCGCCCTGCAAGACGTTTGCTGGGGCTCTGGCAAAGACCGCGACAGGCGGGACAGTCGATGCACTCGATCCCGGTGACTTTGGTCCGGTCGTCTTGACCGCTGCCGCAAGCAACGCGGGGACCGTCACGATCCAGGGCAATCCCGGCGCGACGATCGAGGTGCCGGCGGGTTCCACCGGGGTCGTTGTGGACTCGGGCGCCGGCGCGAATGTGATCCTGCGCGACTTGAACATCATCAGTACGCCGGGCTGCTCGGCCGCCGGTACCGGGACTGGGATAGACGTGCTTTCCGGTAGCAATTTGAGCCTTGAGGATGTGCGTATCAGCGGGTTTCCCGACACCGGATTGAAGGTCGAGGCGCCACCTGGCGTCGCGGTCACGGTACACGGGTCAAGCATCTATGACAACTGCGGCAGTGGCATCTCCGCACAGGGAGCCGGAGTGGGCGTCACGACCGACGGCACGCAAATGATCAACAACCCAGTTGGTGTGGTTGTCGGGACGGGGGCGATCGTACGGCTCGGCGAGAGCACCGTGTCGGGGTCGGTCACCGCCTTGTCAACGAGCGGGACCGGCGCTATCCAGGGATGGCCGGATAACGACATGGCCGGGGACAGCGCGATTGGCGCGACACCCGGACTGCTCGGGTTTATCTAACCGGGAAACATTCTGCCAATCCCAAGGCCAAGGGGCGGTGACTCGCAGCAGGTCAACCCGCGAGCAGGCGCCGAAGCAGCGACGGTTTGCGCTGCTTCTCCCCACTTTCCTCTGAACCGACGAGCAAGCGGCGCGGGGCCGCGCGGGCGGCTTGCTCAAACCCGGACGGCTCGCGGCGAGGCAAGCCGTACTCACCGTGGTGCAGTTGGTGGCAAGGGCGACAAAGGACAAGCAGATCGGTGGGGAGCTCTGCGCCCAAGCGCTTGTAGGAACGGTGGTGAACCTCGAGGTTTTCAGTGTGGTCAACGTCAAGCGAACAGGCGTTACCAGCCCGCAGGAGCGCTGCCGCGCGCGTGCGCCGCCACTCTGGGGTCCTCAAATAACGGTGGTAGGGCATGGTGCGAAGTTCTGCCACCCGCTTCGCGTCAACCCTCTCTCTCGGCGAGGGTGCACCTGTCGAGGCCGTTTCCGTGAGCTTCCAGGTGCCCCACTTCGGATTCTCAACGAGCCCGTCGCGCTTGAGGTTGGTGAGGGTCCACGACAGCTGATGATCGACCGCGCATCGATATTTTCCCCGCCCACCCTCGGGGGGCAACGCATCCAGCTCACGCTTTGTGAATCCTCCATGAATCCGCGCCCACTCGCGGATCTCCTCCCGCGTGGATTCTCCACCGAGAGAACGCAAAGCGTCGAGCGTCGCTTTGCTCGCCTTCAGGCGGAGCGTCCTTCGCTCCGCTGGATCGAGTCCTCCCTTCACGGCAACCTATTCGACACAGCCACCCCGAATCTTGAATCTCGGGATTTTACCGTCCAGTGAGATGACTGGTCTCGCGGCCCAGGAGCGCTGGAGCCACCATATCAAGCGCCGCCCCAACGCCGCTCCAAACATCGGGGCCAGCCATGCATCGCGATCGGGACTCACCGCCACCACCGCCCCACCCGGCCACCTGGCAAACTGACCGCATGCGGGCACCAGCGACGCTCACCTACCAAACCACCGGCCGAATTGCCCGTATCGCACTCAACCGACCCGAGCGAGGTAACGGGATCACCCGCCTACTCGTGACCGAGTTGGAGCAGTGCGTCGAGCAGGCCGACCTCGACCCCTCCGTGCACGCGATCTTGCTCTCGGGCAACGGGAAGGGTTTCTGCGGTGGGTATGACCTCGTGGAGAGCGCCGAGGGTCAGGGGCGCCTTGGCGAAGAGGGGCTCACACCTCCACCCGGCTCGCCGCTCGATCCGGCCACGATGGCCGCCAACCACGACCCCTCCGGTACATGGGATCCGATGGTGGACTACGCGATGATGAGCCGTAATGTGCGCGCGTTCATGTCCCTCTTTCACTGCGGCAAGCCGGCGGTGTGCAAGGTGCACGGCTTTTGCGTGGCGGGCGGCACCGACATGGCGCTCTGCTCCGATCTGCTCGTGATCGCGGCCGACGCGAAGATCGGATATCCCCCGGCGCGTGTGTGGGGGTCACCCACCACTTCCATGTGGATGCACAGGCTCGGGCCCCAACGTGCCAAGCGACTCCTTTTCACCGGCGACTCGCTCTCGGGTAGCGAGGCGCTGGAGTGGGGCCTTGCGATCGAGGCTCCCCCACCCGACCGGCTCGACGAACGCACAGAGATCTTGCTCGAGCGAATCGCCCGCGTTCCGCTCAACCAGCTACAGATGATGAAGCTTCTGGTCAACCAGTCGCTTTACGCCCAGGGCCTACACACCACGCAGGCGCTCGGCACGCTGCTTGACGGCGCCGCACGTCACACACCCGAGGGCTACACCTTCCAGCAGCGCGCTATGCAAGCCGGCTTTCGCGAGGCGGTGCGCGAACGCGACGAGCCCTTTGGGGACCACGGCGCGTCCACCTTCAAGGGATAGTCAAATCCTCCAATAGTTCGATTTGATCGCATTATTGCGGCCCATAAAAACACCCGCAAATGTACGCTAAGCTACGTGCTCGGGCCAGCTTCAGGAGCCACAATCTGGGATGTGAAATAGGGTGGCTGGGCACACCGCATCGACTGGACAACCGGTGGATTACCGTGAACGCCGGTTGGTTTCATGGTTGGGGCGAGGGTGATGGACGACGCCGCCCGTGGTGTCCTTGACATCGCACGCAGTGTGCTGGCGGAGCTCGACGTCGAGATGGTGCTCAACCGCGTGCTCGAGTCCGCCCGCGAGCTGACGGGTGCCCGCTACGCCGCGCTCGGGGTGTTGGGTGGCTCGCGTACCGAACTGGAGCGCTTCCTCACGATCGGCATCGACGACTCCGAACGGGAGGCGATCGGCAGCTTGCCGCGCGGTCGCGGTGTGCTGGGCGAGCTGATCGCCCGCCCGCAAGCGCTGCGCCTGACTGACATCTCAGAGCATCCCCGCTCCTACGGTTTCCCCCACGGGCACCCGCCGATGAGGAGCTTCCTCGGAGTGCCGATCCTCATAGACGGCAAGCCTTTTGGCAACCTCTACCTCACCGAGAAGACCGGCGGCGAGGAGTTCACCGAAGCTGACGAGGAAGCCGTCACCATGCTCTCCGAGCTGGCGGGCTTCGCGATCGACCACGCGCGCCGCTACACAGGCACGATGGAGCACCGCGACGAGCTGCAAAGGTCGGTTGCCGCCCTCAACGCCACCACTCAAATCGCGCGTGCCGTTGGCGCCGAGACAGACATCGATGTGATCCTCGAGCTGGTCGCCAAGCGCGGCAGGGCGCTAGTGGACGCGCGGTTGCTCGTAATCGAGTTGGTGCAGCGCGGCCGGCTGCTCGTGTCCGCCGGTGCTGGCGAGCTGCCGCCTGGGCTCTTCGGCCGGCAGATGCCCCTGGGAGACTCGGGCGCGAGCGCCGCACTGCGCACGCGCCGGTCGCAGCGCCTACAGGAACCTCTCACTCGCGCGCGCTTTGACGAACATGGCCTCGGCACACTCGGAGTGCACGCAAGCGGCGGTCTGATCGTGCCCCTCGTCTTCCAAAACCACTCCTACGGGGTACTCGTGGCGATTGACCGCCTCCACGACGGTCCCGAGTTCACAACCGACGACGAGCGCCTCTTGGAGGCCTTTGCCGCGTCGGCCGCCACCGCCGTGGCGACGGCCCAGTCGGTGGCCTCCGAGCGCCAACGCCAACGCCTCGCCGCCGCCGAGGCCGAACGCCAGCGATGGGCACGCGAGCTTCACGACGACACGCTCCAGAGCCTCAGCGCACTCCGCGTAGGCCTCTCAACCGCCAAGCGCTCGGGCAAGCCCAAGACGCTCGAACTGGCGGTGGCCAACGCGATCGACCATCTTGAGGAAGGGATCACGAACCTACGTGCCCTCATCACAGACCTGCGGCCCGCCTCGCTTGACGAACTCGGAGCCGCCGCGGCCATCCAGGCGCTGGGCGAACGCGCCGAGCGGCACGGCATCGAAGTGGACATGAACATCGACCTCGCCTACGAGGAAGGCCGCGAGCGCGAGCGCCACACCCCGGAGCTTGAGACCGCGCTGTATCGCATCGTACAGGAGGCCCTCACCAACGCCGCCAAGCACGGCAAGGCCAAACGGGCGGTGATCGAGGTGCACGAGGATGACGCTGAGATCCGCATGAGCGTTCGTGACGACGGCTCGGGCTTCGATCCCTCCGAGCACTTCGACGGTTTCGGGCTGCTAGGGATGCACGAGCGCGTACACCTACTGGAAGGCGTGCTCAAGATCGACTCGGCGCCAAACAAGGGCACCACGATCGCAGCGCGCTTCCCTGTCAAGCGCAAGCTCGAGGCGGGCGGCGGGTCGATCTCAGCCGCCAATCCGCAATAAAGCTGCTCAACCGAAGAAGACTTCGGCTGTCTCGAAGAGAGCCGGGTCGAGCAGCTTCGCCTCGGCCAGCGCCTGCCCAAGCGAAACATCCACGATGTCGGGGCCTTTCAACGCCACCATCTGACCGAAGCGGCCCGATGCGGCGGCGTTCATCGCGGCAACGCCGAAGCGTGTGGCCAGCACTCGGTCATAGGCGGTAGGTGTGCCCCCGCGTTGAACGTGCCCGAGGATCGTCGCGCGAGTCTCATACCCGGTGACCGACTCGAGCTCGTCTGCCAACTCGACGCCGATGCCACCGAGCCGCACGTGCCCGAACTGGTCGGTTGAGTTCTCCTCAGCGAGCGTCATCGCGCCACCCTCGCGGGGAGTTGCGCCCTCCGAGACCACCACAATCGAAAATGTGATGCCCGCCGCGTGTCGGCGGCGAATACGGTCACACAGCTCCTCCACGTCAAATGGCCTCTCCGGCACGAGGATTGCGTCGGCGCCGCCGGCGATACCCGCGTAACAGGCGATCCAACCGGCGTGGCGACCCATCACCTCCACCACCATCACGCGGTTGTGCGACTCCGCGGTGGTGTGCAAGCGGTCGATCGCCTCGGTGGCGATCTGCACCGCGGTTTGAAAGCCAAAGGTGAAGTCCGTGGCGCCGATGTCGTTATCGATCGTCTTTGGCACCCCCACGATCGGCAACCCTTCCTCGGAAAGACGCAACGCCACGCCAAGGGTATCCTCGCCGCCGATCGGTATGAGCACGTCCAGACGCTCTTGATCGAAGGTGTCGCATACCCTCTCCAACCCACCCTTCCGCCCGTCGAGGGGGTTGGTGCGCGAAGTGCCGAGAATCGTGCCCCCTCGCGGGAGTATCCCGGCGGTGCTCTTGCGCGTCAGCTCCACCACATCGCGCTCGAGCACACCGGCCCAGCCGTAGCGAAAGCCCACGAACTCGTGCTCCCCGAGTTGCTCCCCACGGCGCACAACCGCGCGGATGACGGCGTTGAGCCCGGGGCAGTCGCCGCCGCCTGTGAGCATCCCGACGCGCACTACCACTCACCGACTGCGTACAGGGACGAAGTGGTTGACATGAAACGAGCTTAATGGGACCGCGCGAGAGCACGAACATTCAGGGGTTTTCCACGCCAAATACGTGTTTTGTCCGCTGGGAAGCAATCCATCGCAGCCCTAGCTTTGGGTGATGCTCCCATTTCTTCGTCTTGCGTCAGTACCTAACTCCCAGCCGGTCCCAACCGCTGCGGGCCCGATCAGCATCGTGCTCGCCGACGACCACGCGGCGATGCGCGAAAGCCTACGGATGCTCCTCGACAGCGAAACAGATCTGGTGGTGATCGCCGAAACCGACAGTTTGGGCTCGGTGATTGGGCACATACGAACTCACCGTCCCGACGTGGTGGTACTCGACCTGGGAATGCCCGATCGCGGCTCCGGCATCGAGGCACTTACCCGCTTGAGCAGAGAGGCGCGGGGTACGAACATAGTGGTGCTCACGATGAACGACGATCCTTCGTTTGCCAGGCGCGTACTCGACAATGGGGCGATCGGTTTGGTGCTAAAGGAGCTGGCCGACTCAGATCTCCCGGCGGCGGTGCGCAATGCCTCGCACAGCCGGCGCTACGTCAGCCCGAGATTGGCAGCCAAGCTCACCGGGAAGTCAAGCGACGGCGACAACCTCACCCCACGCGAGCGCGAGGTTTTGCGCCTGATCGCGCTTGGTCACACGAGCGTTGAGATCGCCGCCAAGCTCGGACTCTCACCTCGCACGATCGAGACTCACCGAGCTCGCATCCACCGCAAGCTGGAGCTCGATACGCGCGCCGAACTTGTGGCATACGCCCTCCGACACGACCTGTTGCGCCTGTGAGCGAATTGTCGAAAGATTCCCGCAACGCGGGCCTCGCGCGTTCACCGGACTCTCGGCTCGGCCTTGCAAGCGTCACGCCGGCAACGCGGGGGCGACGCGTAGATGCGCTCGAATTCTTCCGCTGCCTGGGCTGTGGCGAGGTGATCGGCGTGTACGAGCCCATCGTCGCAGAAGACGGGGGCGGCGCACGCACCACCTCGCGTGCCGCCGAGCCAGACCTAAGAGCAAACGCCGCCACCTACTACCACCGTGAGTGCTATGCCACGGCCGAGCTACCCGAGCCGCGGACGGCGTCTGGCTGAGCGGCCTCCGGGCGCCCGGTCAAAGGGCATCCGGCAGCGCAGGTTGAGAATCCCAGGCGCCGGCGTGGAGGGTGCTGGTCACTCTCCTGAGATCAGCTTCGCAACACGCTTCAAACGCGGCCCAAACTCTTTCTGCAGCCGGTTCACCGTATAGGTCGAGGAGGGAACCGTGACCTCGATGGCCAGAGGATGCTCGCTGTGCGGACGCGGCACGAGTGCGGCGATCGACCGCGAACCGGCTCGTAGCTCTTCGTCGCTCACCACCGCTTCGCGGGGGCTCACGCGGTCGAGCTCGGCCGCGAGCTTTCGTCTGTCGACGATTGTTTTGGGGGCATATCGCTTCAGCTCCAAGCCAGCGAGGAGCTCCCGGCGCTCGGCGTCGGAGATGCTCGCGAGCAGCACCTTCCCAAGCGCTGTGCAGTAGACGGGTACGTTTGCGCCCACACCCAGCCCTCCATCGGCCGCGTACTGGCCAGGACGATGACCCAACAGGCGATGCACGTAGATCACGCGCGCTCCGTCGAGCACACCCATGCTCACCGTGTGGTGGGTTTCCTTGCGCAGGGCTTCGAGCGGCCCCTGGGCGGATACCTGTTTACGTATCTCCCCAAGGGCCACACCACCGGCGTCGGCGGCGTGCCTGGCGAGCCGGTACTTGCGTTTGGTGTTCTGCTCGAGGAAACCAAGCTCCACCAGCGTGATGGCGTAGCGGTGCGTGGTGGAGCGACTGATGCCCACGAGCTCGGCGAGTTCGGCGATACCCAGTTCCTGATGAACGCTCGAGTAACACTCCAAGATCGCGACGCCGTATTCCACCGAGCGCGACAAACGCGGGTCGGGCGCCGAGAGTATCCGCGTCGCGGGTTGCCGCGTGCGAGAACTCCCGCCGCGCTTTTCGACATGGCCGGTCCCGCGGGATCGCCTGCTCTCGCTGTCATGGTACATAGCGATTTCACCTCGTTGATCCAGCCGCGTAGCCATGTTGCTCTATGTACCCGCAAAGGCACGTTCAGACAAGCGGCTCGTTACTAATTTTCCAAAGAGTACAATCGTCTGTTGGCGAAAACACTACACTACGGGTCGGGTGACTCCTGGATGGAGCGCGACGCCAGTGCGTGAGAGTCAAACGACGCGGTGGACTATCGCCGCCACGAACTCGGCGAACGTCATGCCGGCGGCCTCTGCGGCGGCCGTTGCGATGCCGGTCTCGGTGAGCCCGGGGATGGTGTTGATCTCAAGCACCTGCGGCTCGTTTTGTACGTCGAGGATCATGTCCACGCGGGCAAAATCGCGGCAGCCCATGAGCGTGTAACTCTCGAGCGCAACCGCCTCCACGCGCGCCCGCACGTCCTCGCCGAGCTCGGCCGGCGCCTCCATGCGGAGCTGGCCGATTGTGTAGTGGGCTTCATAGCTGTAGAAGCTCTCCGGTGTGAACAACTCCACAACCGGCAGCGCACGTGGGCCATCGGGAGAGTCCATCACCGTAACCGCAAGCTCACGGCCCACGACACGCTCCTCGACGATCACACGGTCGCCGTAGCCGAAGGCGCCGAGAATCGCGCTAGGTAGCTGCTCGGGGGAGGAGACGAACTTGATGCCGATCGCCGAACCCTGCGCGACAGGCTTCACCACGACGGGGAGCCCAAGCTCCTCGAGCAGGCGCGGGAACGTGCGCGCTCCTCCCAACTCGCGGAAGGCCGTCTCGTTGAAGCTGTGAAAGGCGGGCGTGGGGATGGAGTGCAGGCGGAGCATCCGCTTGAACAGCATCTTGTCCATACACAGCGCGCTTGAAAGGGCGTCGGAGCCCGTATACGGGACAGCAAGCGTCTCGAGCAGGTCCTGCAGCGTGCCGTCCTCTCCCCCGCGGCCATGCATCGCGACAAACACGAAGCGGGGATTCTCATCGAGCACACGCTCGATGAAGTCGCCGTCGGCGTCGAGCGCTTGCACGTCATAGCCAAGCTCGCGCAGGGCACGCTCGACACGGCGGCCGGAGCGCAGGGAGATCTCGCGCTCCAGCGAACGTCCCCCCATCGCGACGATGGCGGGACGGACGCTCACGCCTTGCCCCCGCTCTTTGCCCCTGAGGCGCGCTCGGCGAGCAAGTTGGTGGAGAACACCGTGGTGGTGGCGAGCTTCTCGCGATGGTCATTGAGCGCGAGGTCTATGAGCTCGTCCATGAGGTCTGAAAACGGCAGGCCAGCGGGCTCCCACAAGTAGAAGGAGAACGACCCGGGGATGGTGTTGAGCTCGTTCACCCATACCCGCTCGCTTGCATCCACGAGGAAGTCCACCCGCGTGACCCCCGTGCAAGAGAAGGCCGTGAAGGCACGCTTTGCAAGCTCCTTGACTTCGGCCGTGAGAGCATCGGAGAGGGGTGCCGGAATGAGCCGCTGAGCGCCCTTCATGCCTTCGTTCTTCGCACCCCCCATGTACTTGTCCTCAAAAGAGAGGAAGCTCTCGGCGGCCACGGGCTGCTCGCAGAGCGACGCGCGCGGCGCTACCCCGGGGCGACCGATCACCGCGCAATTGACCTCCATCCCACCCTCCACCGCGGGTTCCACCAGGCACGCACGATCGAGCTCGAAGCCCAACTCCAGGGCGTCTGAAAGCTCGGTCTCGGTGGCGCAGCGACTAACTCCCACACTCGATCCCAGCGAAGCGGGCTTTACGTATACGGGGAACTCAAACGCAGCTCCGGCGCGGGCAAGCGCGCCGGCGCGGTCGGACTCCCAATCCGCGCGGCGCAGGGCGAGGTGATCGAGGGCAGGTAGCCCTGCTTGGGCGAGGATGGCCTTGGTGGTTATCTTGTCCATCGCCGCCGCCGCCGCCCCCACCGGAGGCCCGACATAGGGAATCCGCGCAAGCTCCAGAGCACCCTGCAAACAGCCGTCCTCGCCCTGGGTTCCATGGGTGGCTAGCACCACCACGTCCAACTCCACCGGCTCAGGGGAGCGACGGGAGCGCAGTAGCGTTGACCCCCCACTCGAAGCTCGCAGCAGACGGCCGTTGTGCAGGTCGAAGTTGACCTCCTCCGCGTCGGGATCGCCGCCGCCCGCCCCCCGCGATGGGGGGTCCTGCTGATACACCGACAGCTCGCGCAAGGCATCGCCCGTGAACCAACGACCGCTGCGAGCGATGTAGATGGGCATGGGCGAGTGGCGCTCTTCGAGCGCGCCCAACGCCTGCAGGCCGGTGAGGATCGAAACGTCGTGCTCGACGGAGCGCCCCCCGAAGGCGACGCCCACCCTTAGTCCGCTTGGTGGCATCTCGCCGTTAGCCTATTAGTGGGACCCCCCGGCACCCCCGCACCCCATCTGGGTCTAGATGATTCAGGGCGACCGTCCGACACCGCGCAGCCACGGTCGGGACCCCGTTAGGGGTCCTATCCCAACAAAAAAATCAGGCGCCTACGGGTACACCGACCTCGGCATATGTATCCGGGAGGTCGTTCTCAAAGAGCACCACGTCACCCGCACGGGTGAGACGGCCGAGCAGGGTAGTGGCCTGCGCGATATCCCCCACCACATGCACGTTCGCGGGGTCCACTCCAGCGGCGGAAAGCCCTTCGCGGATGGGAATGGTGCGGGTGTGACCGACGAGGATCGCCACATCGCACACCATCCCCGCTTGCTCGCCGAAGCGGCGGTTGAGCTCGACCTCCATCTCCCCCAGCTCCACCATCCCCGGCGTTACGAGCAAACGGCGTGAGGCGGGGTGCTCGCGCAAGACCTCCAGCGCCGCCGCGGCTCCTTCGGGGTTTGAGTTGTAGGCATCGTCGATCACCACGATCGAGGCCCTACGATTGTGGATGGGTTGCAAGCGGTGCGCGGGCGCTTGCACCCGCTGGAGCCCCTCGACGATGCGTTGGGGAGAGACGCCGAGCACCTGACCCACAGCGGCGGCGGCGAGCAGATTCGAGACGTTGTGGCGCCCTAGCAACCCCGCCGACACGGCGATGGGCGTGCTCTCGGGACCGTCGAGGTGAAGCTGGAAGACGGTGCGACCGTCAACGAGACGGACATCGCGCGCGAGCACCTGCGCCGACTCGCTGTCGATGCCGAACAGCGTCACCGGCACATGCGCCCTTTCAGCGAGCTCCACGCAACGGGGGTCCTCTGCGTTGGTGACGAAGTGACCGTCGGGGGGGAGCGCGTCTAGCAACTCGCCCTTGGCGGCGGTAATCGCCTCGATCGAACCCAAACGCTCAAGGTGCATAGGGCCGATCGCCGTTATCACCCCCACCGTAGGGTGCACGAGCTCGCACAACTCCGTGATGTCCCCGCGCCGGAACATCCCCATCTCCACGACGAACGCACGGTGCCTGGATTGCAGGTGCTCGTTGATGGTACGGATCACGCCGAGGAAACTGTTGAAACTCTCGGGTGTCACAAGGGTGGGACGGTCGGCTTCGAGCACCGCCCCCACACAGAACTTCGTGGTGGTCTTGCCATAACTGCCAGTGATCCCCACCACGAGCGGGTTCCACTCTCGCAGCGACCCCCTCGCGCGCTCCACGTAGCGACGGTTGATGGAACTCTGCACTGGCTTGAGGAGGGTATTAGCCATAACCAGCGTCCAGGGCGATCCAGCCAGCAGAACCACACCTGTGAACATGAGGACAGCGAGGGCAGCCGTGGTGAGACCTGCCGCGGCAACCACCACCCCGGCGAGCGCGAGTAGAACCGGGGGCATGAGCGCCACCGCCAGCAACCGCTTGGCGCGGCCGGTGAGCACAAGCGGCTTCACCGCCTCACGCCGCCAATCGGCCACCCCGAGCGCGGCAAGGGGGGTAACGAGCAGCAGGAGCGCGCCACACAACCACCCCGACACCCATGCGTTAGCGAGAACTCCCGCGAGGAGGAGCACCGTAACGGCGGCGAGTTCGCCTACCTGAAAGAGCTCCGAGCGGCGGCGCAACCACAGCATCAGCCGCGCCCCCTCGTAGTGCTCGAGTTGGAAGAGGTGCAGCAGGCGGTGCTGGCGTCCCGCGAGACGCCCCGCGAGTGCAACCAGCGCCAGCACCGTGGCGATACCCAAAAAGACGCTCATGCGGGTCCCCCCGGAGCAACGAAGTGCGAGACGATCCGCGTGAAGCGGTTGGGTTGGTCGGCGTAGCTGAAATGACCCGCCCCCTCCAACACCACGAGCCCAGCGTCGGGGATCAACCTCTCCATTTCGTGAGCATCGGAGATAGGTGTATCGGAATCCTCAGAACCCCACACCAACAAGGTGGGGATGGAGATGGAGGGCATGAACTCACGTAGATCTGTGTTCACCAACTTCACGAGCGTGGGTCGTAGCGGGCCAGCGGCCGCGTAGTCGGCGGACGCCGCTCTACCCACCAGGCGCTCGCGCAAACGCTCCCCGGGGGCACCAAGGAAGCGGGCGGCATACTTGCCCACCTTCGCCATCCCCACACGCCTGTACCAGCGCAGGGTGCGTTTCGGGCGGATACCAGCGGAGTCGACCAACACCAATCGCTTCGCCCGCGAGGGTTCTGTGGCGGCCATGCGGATCGCGATGCGCCCGCCGTTTGAGTGACCCACGACCGTAGGACTCTCGATTGTGAGCGCATCCATGAAGGCAGCCACAAATGCCTGGTACTGCTCCACCCCCCACGGCTCGGGCGGGAGCTCCGATTGGCCGAAGCCCGGCAGGTCGAGCGCGTACACGGTGGCCACCGCGGCGAGCCCACTCACGATTGGACCCACGGCCTCGATCGAAGCGCCCCACCCGTGCAGCACCAACACCGGGGAACCGGCGCCGCGCACCACATAGCGGGTACGCATCCCCAGCACCTCCACGAACTTAACCTCGGCGACGGACACGCGCTAACGGTATTGGGTGGCTCCCCCCGAACACGTTCTGTGTGCTAATCTTCATAAATCTGATAGAGAATCTAGGGATTATGCAATGACTATTGACATCCATCAACACGTGTGGACACCCCCGCTCGTAGAAGCACTCTCGAGACGGCGCGAGTTCCCTTTCGTCCGCTACGAAAACGGCCTCGCGGTGCTGTTCCTCGCCGGCGAGCAGCCCTACGCGATCGACCTCGACGGTGAAGCACCCGCTCGGCGTGCCCAGCTCGCGGAGGCCGATGGAGTGAACCGCGCGCTCGTGGTCCCCTCCAGCCCGCTGGGCATCGAGGCGCTCTCGCGAAGGCAAGCGATCGAGCTAATCGACGCCTACCACGACGGCGCGCTCGCACTTGGCGAGCCGTTTGGCGTTTGGGGGTCCCTCGCACTCGACGCACTCGACCCCGACGACATCGACCGCGCGCTGGCCCGCGGTTGCGTGGGTATCTCGCTACCGGCGGGAACCCTCGGGAACATCGACCTACTGGCGCGCACTTCACCCGCGCTCGCTCGTATCCAGAGCGCCGGCGTACCGCTGCTCGTGCACCCGGGACCGGGAATGCGCCCCCTTGACCGCGAAGCCTCTCTCGGCGATCCCCTGTGGTGGCCCGCCCTCACACGGTACGTCTCCCAAATGCAAGCAGCGTGGCTCACCTGGGTGACGGCAGGGCGCCGCCTCTACCCCAACTTGCGCATCGTCTTCTCGATGCTCGCCGGCCTCGCTCCACTTCACGCCGAGCGCCTGCTCTCGCGAGGCGGCCCGGACTTGGGGGAGAGCGCGGACCCGTTCACTTTCTACGACACCTCCTCCTACGGGCCTCGCGCGTTGCGCACGATGGAAAAGGTCGTGGGCGCCGGACAACTCGTTTACGGCTCCGACCGGCCGGTTGTGGACCCCACCGCCGAGAACGCACGCGCCACCGCAAGCCGGTTTGCGCAAAGCACCGCGCGAGCCCTGGTGGGCAATCATCAACTTGTGGACAGGCGCGGAGTACAGCGAGGGGCTGTGCGCACCAGACCAGTAGCGGTGCTTCAGGGAGCGCCACGATGAGCGCCGATTTCTCACACGTACCGCGACGGCGCGGGCACAACCTTTGCGGCGAGGAACTCGAGCGGTTCGTCAACGAGCTCGCCTCCCGTCCCGAACTGTGGATCGACCACGTCAAGCACGATCGTACCCAGCGCACCTACGAGGAGTTGTTCAGCGACGAGCACGTCACGGCATGGTTGATCTGCTGGATGGAGGACCACGACACGGGCTTTCACGACCACGACATCTCCTGTGGAGCGGTGGCGGTGGTGAGCGGGAGGGTGCGCGAGGAGCGTCTCACTCTCGAGGGGGCACCCACCAGCCAAGCTTTCAGAGCCGGCGAGAGCTTCCATTTCACACCGGCCGACATCCATCGGGTGCGCCACACCGGCGATGGGCCGGCGGTAACACTGCACGTGTACTCACCCCCCTTGCTCAGCATGGGCGCGTACGTCGTGGACGAGAACGGCCGGCTTACCCGTCAAACCATGCCCTCGAGCGAGGAGTTGCGACCGTTGGAGGGGGCGGCGGAGGCAGTGCGCTGAACACTCGAAAAGAGAATAGTGGTATGATTACCCACTATGGCTTTTATTACTCTTCGCGCCAGCGGTGTGTGGGAGATCCGCGAATCGCACACCACCCCATCGGGTCCACGGAGCCGCACGCTCGCCACGTTCAAGACGCTCACGCCTGAGGTGATCGCACACGCACAGGCTCGCGCCGAACGGTCGCTCGACGCAGATGAATTGCGCCAAGCCGCACGCCGCGTGGGCGCACCGGTGGAGCCTCCAGCAGGCGAGCGGGCAGTCAGTGAGCTGCTCACGGAGATCGCCGCCGGGCGGCGGCCTCGGCCCGCGCTCGCGCGCCTTTTGCTCGAGGCACTTCAAGGGGGGGAGACGGCGCCGTCGAGCAACGCGCAAGCAGCCGCGGTGTGGATCGGCGCTTCACCGCGAAAGCGCGGCGACACCCTCAGAGATCTACTCCTACTCGTCGACCATCTTCCCCGCCGCGAACGCCGCGAGCAACCGCGCTTCCCGCGCATCCAATCTCAAGTGGCGTGAGCGAACCCAGCCTCCCCGAGAAGGTCGTGGCAATCCACGAGCGCCTCGCGAGAGCAAAGACCGCGCATGCTTTCGGAGGAGCGCTCGCGCTCGCCTACTACGCTGAGCCCCGCGCCACGATCGACATCGACGTGAACGTGTTCGTGTCGCCATCGAATTACGCCACCGTCGAGCGAGACCTCGCAGAGATTGGTGTGGGCGACGGAGTATCGGTGGACATCGTGAAGCGTGACGGTCAATGTCGTCTGCGCTGGGGCAACACACCGGTGGATCTCTTCTTCGCCTACGACGATCTCCATCAAGCGATGCGAATGGCGATTCGCAAGGAGCCCTTCGGGCAAAAGACGATCCCCGTTCTTTCCCCCGAGCACTTGGCGGTGTGCAAGACGATCTTCAACCGGCCCAAGGATTGGCTTGACATCGAGCAGATGCTCGTGTGCGTGGAGGAGCTCGACGATGAGGAGATTCGGCGGTGGCTGAAGCGGATCTTGGGTTCGGACGATCCCCGTAGCGCACGGTTCGAGGAGATGCTGCGAAATGGCTGAGCAGATCCCGGCGGGGTGTGCAACGTGCTCGCGAGAGAGTCGCAGTGGTGCTTCCAGAAGCACTTTCGCGCGGGAAACTCCATACGTTGCACAGAACAACCACTGACTGGACTACGATCTCTGCTAGAGGCCGTTGATACGTTTGCTCGCGTAGGGATCGGAGCGGGCCGGCAAGGAGAGACGGAAGCGTTGACCAGTGATCCGCTGACACGTGCGCAAGCCGTAGCACTCGCTGAGCAGTATGTCGGCGCGTACAACGATCGCGATCTGCCGGCAATGCTTGCAATTCAAGACGAGAACATCGTGAGCTACCCCTCGCGACTCGCTGGCGCTACCCCTCATAACGGCCATGACGGCGTACGAGCGTGGTGGAACGCAATGATCGCCGCCGACACCTGGTACGAAGTCGTCATACACGAGATCCGCCAACACGACCCCGACCGAGTCGTGATCCTGGGAGAGATTCGAGAACACGAAGAACCGATAAGCCCCTGGTGCGTCGTAATACGGGTCCGCAACGGGTTGATAATCGAATCGCATTCCTACCTCAGCGAGACCGACCTGCTCGAACAGCTCGGCCTGATCGGTAACGCCTGAGCTCGAGGGTTCTAACCTGGTCGTATGGCTGTCGGCAGGAGCACAGACGAGGTGGCTGGTGCGATCGCTTCTGATGGTGGGCAGATGACCGAGCAGGTTCACCGCGCAACAGGCCGGCGTGGCTCGAGGACTGGATCGACGCTGGTCGCGATCGTCGCCTTTGGGGTGGCGCTGGTCGCGTGCGGATCAACACCGTCCGCACAGACGGCGGCAGAGCCGTCGACATCGTCCCCGAGGTCAGGGGTGGCCCATACGTTGCCGTCGCGTGCCTCACCACCGGTCGCCGTGGCACGCGGCGCGGCGCGCCCCCGCCAGAGCCGCATCGACAAGACCGTTAAAGTCGCGAAGCTGAGCTATCTGTCGGAGACCAGGGGCAGGGTGCTCCATCAGCAGCTTGCACGCATCGCGAGTGACGGGATCCTGCTGAACGCTCTGAGCAGGGGGAACGTGGCCGGCGCCCAGGCCGAGGCGGATGCACAACTGCATAGCCCGGGCAATCACTTCGTGCACGTGACGCGCATCAGCGTGGTGCGCGGATCGCGGGTACTGGTCAATGCGACGGTCAACGCCGACGGAGTGTTCGTCGTCGCGCCGGGGAGTCGCGTGCTGCGCTCACACGGCCGCCTGCTGGGCACGCTGCTCGTGTCGATCCAAGATGTCACCGGCTACGTGAAGGTCGTGCACGACCTCACGGGGGCCACCGTCGTGGCCCGCGGCGGGAGTGGACGTGTGCGCGTGTCGCGTGGCGCCCCTCCGATCGGCCACCTGCCGGCCTCGGGGCATGTGACGATCATCGGGCGCAGGTACACCGTGCGATCGTTTCACGAGCTTGGCTGGGGCAACGAACCGCTCACCGTCTGGATCCTCGAACGGGCCTAAAGTGGCAATGGTTCGGAGACGCCCGCGAGCAGCGTCCTACCAACAGCCCTTGCGCTCATCGTGTCGCCACCTTCGGGTGCACTCCCTGCGCGGCCTTGTGTGTGCAACCGTGCGATAGTTGGCAGAGCGCGAGGCACGGGGCACCATGTACCGATGACCGACACGATCACATCGACGGGCGTCATCTTTCTCGCGCCAGTGTGAGCACGGCTTGCGCGATGCGAGCGGTTCTCGGCGGCGCGAGCCCGCCTGGGGGTAGCTCGACTACGAACGCGGTCGTATGCGGCAGCCGGTGGTCTTGCCAACTAGTGGCGCTACCTGGGTAGCGTGTGAGCAGGCGCAGGGGCAGGCCGCTGAGGGCGGCGAAGCGCCGCTCGATGCGGATGTCTCCTCCGGACTGGTCGGTCACGCCGAGCGGCTGGTGAAACCAGATCGTGATTCTGGGCCGGATGCGCAGGATCAGCGAGCGGGCGATCCGGGTCTCGGGCTCCGAAAGGGCTTTGGGCCCGCTGTATTGCTGGTCACCGGGTGAGCCGATCGGACGCCAGGCGAACGGGAAGTTGCGGTTCAGATCGACGTGGTGGGCGTTCTGGCGTGTTCCTGCGTGGACGCCGTCGGGATTGAGGTTTCTGACGATCCATAGAGCTGAGCGCGACGATGTACCGGCGCGCGTGAGGCGGTCCGCCACGGTGATGCCGGCGGTCTCGTTGCCGTGGATGCAGCCGATGACGAGCACAGGTCGTGGCGCGCCCGGATCGCCGAGCACGGTCGCGGTGATCGGTCTTCCCTGGACCGAACGCCCGAGGGTGAAGACTCGCCGCATGGGCATTTGAGGCGTGGGCGTGCTTACCGAGATGGAGGGTCGCAGGTCCAGTTGTTGGCGCCTTGAATGTCCGTGATCGGTGCCAGTGGCGCTGGCGAGCAGAACGATCGCGGCGACGCTCACGAACAGGGCGGCGGCGACCGCGACGTGGCGAGAACCTGCACGCCCTGGGCTGGTCATCTTCTTCGCGCTCCTCGCTCCTACTGCTCGCGGAGGATCGCTCCGAGCGGCAGCGCCCGCAGTCGCCGCGTGGCGATGGCGGTGGCGATCATGGCGGTCGCGAGGGCAGCACCGATGAGCCCGGCGAGATATCCCCAGGGTATGGCGAGCTGGTCGGGTGGGGGGTCGAACACGTGCTGGAGCATCGCGATGAGCATCAGCGAGAGCAGCAGGCCGAGCCCGGCGGC
>DASXNB010000044.1:0-27723 GCA_036495305.1 Solirubrobacteraceae bacterium
CACCGCCACCGAACAGCTTTTTGATGAACGCCGAGCTTTCCTCTTGTTCGGGTAGTGAGGGGGCGCCAAAGAGTTCGAGCAATCCCGTAGTGAATTCGCTCGCGAAGGGGAAGTCTTCGAGGAGGTTCGTGAGCCCGTCGAGCGTCGTGCCGTGGTTGGAGGGAGCGAGCCCAATCAGCTCGTTCACCTTGCTGGCCCCACTAAGGAACTTGATGTAGTAATTAGGCATCATCCCACCCTGGGAGTGCCCCACAAGGTCGACCTTCGACGCTCCGCTTTTCGAGATCACTTTGCCTACGAACGTCTTCAGTTCTTCAGCCGATTTTTCGATATGCCCGAGGCCGTCGATGCGGCCGGGCGTGACGAAGGGGATGATTGGCAGCGACGCAGCCGTTTCCCCATAGTTGAACGCGTACACGCAGTACCCTTCGTTGGCGAGTAGCGGCGCCAGCGTCACCCAGTTAGATCCCTCGTCAGCGAGGGTGGCGTGTACCAGCACCACGGGGTATGGGTGGGCGGCGGTGGGTTTGCAGTTGTTGTTCGCCCCCACCACGGATTCCGGCGCCCATGTCTCGTTCCAGATGGCGTCACCAAGCGCGGTGTTGCCGTAGGGAACCGAGTATGCGCTCGCGGCGCTCGCCCCCATCGCGACCGCCAGAGCCGCGGCTATAACCGCAAGTATCATGGTCTTGATCAGCATTTTCTTCTCCCATTCGGTTGGTTGTTCCGATCGAGCGGTCGCTCGATGAGACCCGTTTGAGCGACCGTACCCATGTTCGGCAATACGGGATCTTACGGAGCGAGCGAGAGACGGTCAAAACATGGGGGAGGGGTGTGATGGCCCAAGCAACCGATGCATTGAGGGCCGTCGTCAGTGGCGCCGTGCAGGGTGTGGGCTTTCGCGACGCAACTGTGAGGCGTGCGCGTGCGCTTGGCGTGATGGGGTGGGTGCGCAACGGAGACGACGGAACTGTTCTGGTTCACGCCGAGGGCACCGAGTCAGGGCTGGGAGAGATGGTGGCCTTCCTCCACGAGGGCCGTCCGCCGGCCCGGGTCGCAGGCGTCGCGGTGGCGAAGGTGAAGGTGGAGGGTCACGAGCAGTTCGCCATTCGTGGCGTCCACGCGGGGGTGTTTGTGGTGCAGGAGCACACCGCCACGGCCCACCATTTCGACCTACGGCTCCAAGTGGACGGGGTGATGCGCTCTTGGGCGGTCCCCAAGGGACCTTCGCTCGACCCCGCCGTGAAGCGGCTGGCGGTGGAGGTCGAGGACCACAGCATCGAGTACAACTCCTTTGAGGGTGTAACCGAGGGCGGACGGGTGATCGTGTGGGATCGTGGCGCCTACGAGCAGGGCGGACGCGTGCCGTGGCCGCAAGCGCTCACGCGTGGTCACGCCGTGTTCGTACTCCATGGAGAGAAGCTACGCGGGGGCTTTGCCCTGCAACGCACCAGGCCGGGCACAAAGCCGCAGTGGTTGCTCATCAAGCGCCGTGACGAGCATGCGCGGCCTGGCTCGGACATCCTCGCCGAGAGCCCCTGTTCGGTGATCAGCGGGCACACGCTCGAATCTCTCCAGTAGCACCATCCAGATCTCAAAAAACAGAATCTTCCCGTCATCCGGCACTTGACGTTTGCGGTACCGCGTGATTAGGTTGGCATCGTCCGCGGTTGGGGGCGACGGTGGACGAGAGGGATTTCGGGTCGCAAAACAACCAACCAACGGAGGGATCGAAGTGAGCAAATTTCGCATCATAGGCGTGCTCGTGGCTGCCGTAGGGGTCCTACTGCTGGCGGCCTCCACCGCCGCCGCTTCGCAGTATGTGGCGCTTGGCGACTCTTACTCCTCGGGCGTGGGAACCCGTGTGTTCTACAGCGAAGAAGGCAGTTGCCAGCGCAGTCCCGAAGCCTACGGCCCGAAGATCGCCGCGGCCAAGGGTTACACATTGAGCTTCGAGGCGTGTAGCGGCGCCAAGACTACCGATGTCAACAGTACCCAGCTCGGCACGCTGAGCAGCTCCACCAGCCTCGTGACGATCACGATCGGAGGAAACGACGCGGGCTTCAGCAACGTGATCCTCAACTGCGCGCTTTACTACTTCACCTGTGGGAGCGCAATAAGCGAAGCCAACACGTTCATCAAAAACAGCCTTCCGGGGTTGCTCGACACGACCTATGGTGACATCAGGTCGAGGGCCACGGCGGCTCACGTGGTGGTGTTGGGCTACCCGCGGCTGTTCACGGCGGAAGGGAAGACCTGCAACGTCAACTTCCTCACCTCCTCCAACGAGAAGAAGCTGAACGAAACGGGCGACCTGCTCGACACGACGATCAAGGCCCGCGCCGAAGCGCACGGCTTCACGTTTGTCGACCCCAGGAGTGCCTTCTCCTCACACGAGGTGTGTTCCTCCTCGGAGTGGTTGAACGGACAGTCCAACCCACTGTCTGAAAGTTACCACCCCAACGTGTCCGGTCAGGCTGACTTCACCTCGCAGATCGAGGGCGTTCTGTAGCTCTGTAGTGCTGCCCGCCGCCGTTTGCGGTGGCGGGCAGTTTCGCGCCATGCTCGCTGCCGAAGGGCCGACGGCGCTAGGTCTCGGTGAGCTGCTTTTGGGAAGTCAGGGTAGGCGAAAGCCAGCTATTGGCCTGCGTGAGTCCCGGCAAGCTCGGGCTCGCTCGAAACCGGCTCAGAGCCATACAGCGCGCGTGTGAGTAGTTGCCACAGCACTTCGCGCTCATGGGGGTCGAGCGCCTGCAGAACCTCGTCCTCGATCGTTTCCTGGGCCTTCTCGGCGCTCTTGAGCGCCTTGCGGCCCGCAGGGGTGATCTCCACCTGGTGGCGCCTGCGATCGGAGGGGTCGCGTAGTCGCGCTATGTACTGCAAGTCCTCGAGCTCGTTGAGCAGTAGCACCACGTTGTTGGCGTCCATGCAGAATGCCTCCGCCAGCTCTTGCTGGGGGCAGAGGTCGTGATCACGCAGGTAGCTGAGGGTGATGAGGTGACGCAGATGCATCCCCAGCAGCTCCTCGCTACTGCGCCTGTACACCTGCTTGGCCAGGCGGGTCAGAAGCACCATCGACCCGGGGGCGCAACCTCCACTGTTCTTGCTCATAACGAGCCGATTATACCACGATCCAACCACGATCACTCTTCTTGAGATCGTACTTGTATCAGTGATGATCCATGCTATGGTGCGTCACCTCGCCTCACCGACGTAGAAGGGAGCACCCGCATGAGTCAAGCCGCCGTCCTCGACAATCCCTCCACCGCAGCCCAATCCACCGCAACCCAATCTGAGCTTGCGCGCAAGCGCGAGCGCCGCCGCTGGATCGCGCTCGCCGTGCTCTGCCTCGGCCAGCTGATGATGGTTCTCGACGCCACCATCGTGAATGTCGCGCTTCCCTCGATCCAGCGCGACCTCAACTTCTCCCAAGGCAACCTCACGTGGGTGATGAACGGTTACCTCATCACTTTCGGCGGCTTCCTCTTGCTCGCCGGGCGCCTGGGGGACCTCGTGGGACGCAAGAAGGTGTTCCTCTCCGGTCTCGTCCTCTTCACGGTCGCCTCGGTGCTCTGCGGCGTCGCGGGCTCCCAGGCGATGCTCATCGGCGCGCGCCTGCTGCAGGGCGTGGGAGGCGCGGTGGCATCGAGTGTGATCCTCGCGATCATCGTCACCGAGTTCCCCGGCACGGCGGAGCGGGCCAAGGCGATGGGGATGTACGCGTTCGTATCCGCTGGCGGCGGCTCGATCGGGCTGCTGGCCGGCGGTGCGCTCACACAATCGCTCGATTGGCACTGGATCTTCTTTGTGAATGTTCCGATAGGAGCCATAACGTTGCTCCTTGGCTCCGCCCTGATCGAGGAGAACGAGGGAATCGGTCTCAAGGGAGGCGTTGACTGGGTGGGGTCGTTCCTCATCACCTTCGCCACCGTCCTGGGGGCGTTTGCGATCGTGAAGTCAAGCGAATATGGCTTGCTCTCAGCGCGCACACTTGTGATTGGCGGAGCTTCGGTGGCGCTGATCGCGGCCTTCTTCGCGCTGGAGTCGCGCATCGCGAACCCGATCATGCCGTTGCGCATCCTGCGCTTGCGCATGCTCATGGGCTCGAGTCTCGTGCGCGGGTTGCTCGTCACAGGGATGTTCTCGGCCTTCTTCCTCGGATCGCTCTATTTGGAGCGCGTGCTCGGTTATGACGCGATCGAAACGGGCCTCGCCTTCATGCCGCTCACGGCCGCCATTGGGGTCATGTCGATCGGGCTCTCCGCCCGTGCGATGCAGCGCTTCGGCGCGCTGCGCACTCTGACGGTGGGCCTGGCCACGATCGCGGTCGGCCTGTTGCTGCTGGCGGGTGAGGGCATGCACGCGAGTTACTTCCCGGGCCTGTTCTTCGCGTTCCTGCTAATCGGGCTGGGCGCCGGAGCGTCGTTCATGCCACTACTCACGGTGGGTATGGCCGACGTGCCCCCACGCGACGCGGGTCTTGCCTCAGGGATCATCAACGTGTCGGTGCAACTCTTTGGCGCGATAGGTTTGGCGACGCTCGGAACGATCGCCACCGACCACACCAAGGCACTCGCGGCGAAGGGTTACTCGCTAGAGAGCGCCCTCACCGGCGGCTACCACCTCGCCTACATGGTTGGGGCGGGTGCCGTCGCGATTGGTGTGGTGGCGGCTCTGATTGTGTTGCGTCCACCAGCGAGCACCGTCTCGCAGGAGATCGAGGTCGAGCCGGGGGAGAGGATGGTCATGCCCGCCGCCCAGGCCGCCTGACGGCTCCTCTCAGCGGTCGATCGTAGACATGTTCGCGTACCGCTCCCCGGCGGTCACTCCCACGGGCGCCGCCTCATCGATCCGTGCAAGCTCATCGACTGAGAGTGCGATTGCGGACGCCCCCACGTTCTCTTCCAGATATCCACGTCGCTTCGTGCCGGGGATCGGCACGATGTCATCGCCCTGCGCGAGCACCCAAGCGAGCGCGAGTTGTCCGGCGGTGACACCCTTCTCCGCGGCGATCTCCTCGATTCGCTCCACCAGACGCAGGTTCTGTTGGAAGTTCTCACCCTGAAAGCGTGGGTGGTGGCGGCGAAAATCGTCCTCGGGGAGGTCTTCCGGTTGCTTGTACTTTCCCGACAGGAATCCCCTCCCCAGCGGAGAGTAGGCGACGAAGCCGATCCCGAGCTCGCGCACGGTCGGCAAGATCTCCTCCTCGGGGTCTCGCGTCCATAGTGAATACTCGCTTTGCAGCGCCGTTATCGGGTGCACTGCGTGCGCCCTTCTCAGCGTTTGCGGCGAGGCCTCGGAGAGCCCGAGATAGCGCACCTTGCCCTCGCTCACCAATTCCGCCATCGCCCCCACCGTGTCCTCGATCGGCACGGTCTTGTCCACACGGTGCTGGTAGTAGAGGTCGATGTGGTCCACCCCCAATCGTTCGAGCGACGCTTCACAGGCGCCGCGCACATACTCGGGCTTGCCGTTGATCCCCACCCAACTGCCGTCCTCGCGGCGCTCGTTGCCGAACTTCGTCGCTACTACCACCTGCTCGCGACGATCCGCGATCGCGCGACCCACGAGCCTCTCGTTGGTGAACGGCCCATACATGTCGGCTGTATCGAGAAACGTCACCCCAAGCTCAAGCGCGCGGTGAATCGTCGCTATCGCCTCGTCCTCATCAGATCGCCCATAGAACTCGGACATGCCCATGCAACCAAGCCCCTCGGCCGACACCAGCAGTCCCTGGTTTCCAAGTGCGCGTGTCTCCATGTCTTCGCTCCTTCTCTCGTGTAGGCGCCCAATGCCCGCCGGCTCTTTGCCCGATCCGCTTTGCCGCGAATCGCCTTCGCACGTTATCGAGCAGCGGCGGATGACAGGTAGGATTGCGTTTTTATCCGTCCGGCCAGGTAGCGAGCACTTGCAGTGAACACCGTCGCCGCCACATCCGCCCCTCCCCGCTCCGCCGCGAATCGCCGTCTCGGGGTGATCTTCGGCGGTCTGATGCTCGTGATGCTGCTGGCGGCGCTGGATTCCACGATTGTCGCCACGGCATTGCCCACGATCGTCGGAGACCTCGGCGGACTGGAGCGACTGTCGTGGGTCACGAGCGCCTATCTGCTCGCCCAGACGGCGGTCACCCCGCTTTATGGCAAGCTCGGCGACCAGCTTGGACGCAAGCGTGTCCTACAGAGCGCGGTGGTGTTGTTCCTGCTCGGCTCGGGTCTGTGTGGCCTGGCCCAGTCGATGACCGAGCTGATCGCTTTCCGTGCGGTGCAGGGACTTGGCGCGGGTGGCTTGATCGTGCTTGTGCAGGCGACGGTCGGAGACATCGTCTCGCCGCGCGAGCGCGGGCGCTATCAGGGGCTCTTCGGCGCGGTGTTCGGCTTCGCGAGCGTCGCGGGCCCGCTGCTGGGAGGTGTCATCGTCGAGCACCTCTCGTGGCGATGGATCTTTTATGTGAACCTGCCGATCGGCTTGCTCGCGCTGGTGGTGATCGCCACGACCTTGCCGGCGGCGAGCGTACGCAGCCGCCCTACGATCGACTATCTCGGCGCGGGCGTGCTTGCGGGTGCCCTGAGCGCGATCGTCTTGGTCGCGAGCCTCGGCGGCACAACGTGGGCGTGGGGCTCGGGCCAGACGGTCTTGGTTGCTGTCCTTGGCGTAGCGCTACTTGGCGTGTTCCTCGCCGTCGAGCGTCGCGCGCGCGAGCCCGTTCTGCCGATTACCGTCTTGCGCAACGAGGTTTTCCGTATCGCCGGCCTGCTCTCGCTGATCGTCGGCTTTGCGCTGTTCGGATCGGTGACGTTCCTGCCGCTGTTCTTCCAAACCGTGTTCCACTCGACACCCACGCAGGCGGGCTTGCGCCTGATCCCCTTGATGGGGGGTCTGGTGTTCACTTCGATCCTCTCCGGCCGGGTCATCTCTCGCACCGGCCACTACAAGCTGTTCCCGATCGCCGGGACGGCAACCATGACAGTTGGGCTGCTACTGCTCTCACGCCTGGGCATCGGCACAAGCTCAGCCGCGGCCGATTTCTACCTACTGGTGCTCGGTCTCGGTTTGGGCATGGTGATGCAGGTGCTGGTTCTCGCCGTGCAGAACGCGGTTGACTATTCGGTGCTCGGCGCCGCCACCTCGGGCGTCACGCTCTCACGCGGGATCGGTGGCGCCATCGGCGCGGCGGTATTCGGGACGATCTTCTCCAGTCGCTTGCGCAGCGAGCTTCACGACGTGCTCGGCGGTTCGCTCGGCGCCCAGGTTGCCGGCGGCGCACGTCTCACCGGCGCTCAAGTCGAAAGCTTGCCCGCCGCGGCTAGGCTTGCGTACGAGAACGCCTACGTGCATGCTTTGCGACCGGTATTTCTCGTGGCGGCGGGCGTGGGCGCGCTCGGTTTCGTTTTGGCCCTACGTCTACGTGAGCAACCGCTGCGCGCGACCGCCTCGACGAGTCAGGGGCTCGACGATGCGCTGGCAGTGCCGAAGAGCCCGAGCTCGCTGGCTGAACTGGACCGCGCGCTCAGCGTGCTCGTGAGCCGTGAGGACAGACGAGCCTTCAATGAAAGGGTGGGATCTCGCGCCAGCGTCGACCTCAGTTCGGGAGCGATCTGGGCGCTCGCTCGATTCGACAGCTACGGAATCGAGGGAACACGCGAGATGGCACACGAGCAGGCGGTCGAGAACGAGCGGGTGACCGCGGTCGAAGACGAGTTGCGCGAACGGGGACTCGTGGTCGAAGACGCCAACCGGGAGGCAACGTTGACGCCAACCGGCCGCGCGATGGCCGACCAGCTCCTCAGCGCTCGTCGCGACGAGCTTCGGACGATGCTCGCCGACCAAACAACGCAGCGGGTACCGGAGGTTCACAAGCTGCTTGAGCAGCTCTGCGTGGAGCTCTCCGGGCAGCGGCCATGATCCTCGCGCCACGGTTGTGAATCACGCAGTCGCGTGATCGCGGCAGCCGGGAAGCCGATTTGTGGCTAGCCGTCGCGGAGGAGGACATAGGCGCCGAAGCTCACAGCGCCCGCCCCGGCCGCGACGGCGAGTGGCAAGCCGAGATCGTGCTTCTCGAGCATTGCGCCGACGAACGCTCCGAGCAACATTGCCGCCACGGCGGACAGCCGCCGCGCCGACTGACCGATCTTGGTCAGGCCACCGGCCGCCGTGTCGGCTGCAATGCCGGTGAGGGTGAGCGTGAGAACAGTGGTAGTCAGGTCGGGTACCGCCAGCTTGCGCACGATCGCATTGCGCATGCCCATGGCTAGGGCCACCAGCGCGATGATCGCGTAGGCGCTGCCTGAATAGATCTCGACGTGTGCCGCCCAGGCGACTATCGCCGCGAGCGACAAGAGCACGATCTCGCTGCCGATCCCGAGCAGGACAACTCGCTCGTGTTTGGCGGCGATGCCCGCACCGAGCCGCCCGCCGATGCCGGCACCGAACAGAAACGCGCCAAGCGAGACGAGCGGCGCGATCACCGGAAGCCCACCCGCGTTTGCAAGTCCGAAACCGAGTAGCACCACGTTGCCGGTCATGTTCGCCGTGAAGACATGCCCGAGGCCGAGATAGCTTGCCGCGTCGATCAGGCCGGTCGTGAGAGTGAGCGCCAGCAAGACCGGTGGGAGACGGCGGTCATCCTTGGGCAAGCGCTTCCCGCCCGGCGCGCTGTGGCCATCCATTCAGATGACTTCGACGCCGGTGAGGGGAAACCTCGAACCGGCACGACCGGGCAACGTGGCGCGGCGCACGCTACATCTAGTCTTACCGGCACATGGAGCTCGAAAACGCGATCAAGACCAGACGCACCCACAAGGCTTTCGGGCTCGAACCCGTCGAACCGGAGATGCTTGCGCGACTGTTCGAGCTGGCCCGCTGGGCGCCCAACCACCGCCTGACCAATCCATGGCGCTTTCGGGTGCTGGGGTCCGAGACGGTTGCACGCCTCAAGCAGATCGCCGAGGAACACAAGCCGGGCTCGGGTGGAAAGCTGGATCGCGCTCCTACGCTCGTCGCCGCATCGGTGTACGGAGAGGGCGACGCGGCCGAGCGCCAGGAGGACCTGTTGGCGGGCGCGGTCGCCGCCTACCTCGTCCTGCTGGGAGCGCACGGGGCGGGTCTCGCGGGCTATTGGCGCACCGTTTCGTTCCTCGACTCGTCCGCCGCGCGCAAGGTGCTCGCGCTCGATCCCGAGGAGACCCCGATCGGACTACTGCATCTTGGCCATCCTCGTCAAGTCCAACGCGTGCCCGAGCGTGCCCCGGTTGCGAGCTTTGTGCGTCACCTGCCATGAGTCACTTCCGCTTTCGGCGCACATAACCAAGCGCCGGCGAGGCTCTGTGCGGCGAGGTCTCACCGGCCGGAGCTCACATGTCGTTGAAACGGTGCGTCTCGCCCGTCATCCGACGGCGCAACCTATGCACGCGGCGCAGTTCGCGCACATCGTCATCCAGCGCGCCCGCGCGAGTGCGCTCGTCGCTGCCGAGCAACTCTGGCTCCAGGCGATTTCGCACGAGCTCGCCCGCCAACGCATCCACGCGCTGTGCCCCCGCCCCGGGACGCGAGCTCACCACACGCTCCAGGTTCTCCCCGCTGAAAAGCAAGCCCACGCCGTCGTCAGCGGCCCACCCGCCCGGGAGCGTCCCCTCGCGCACGCTTGCTAGCCACACCGGCAACCGCTCGGGCTCGCCGTCGGCATGCACGGTGAGCGACCCTTTCAACAAACCCATCCCCTCGATCGGCTCGGGCGCCCCGCTTGAACAGGTGACACCCCCCTGAAACCAACACATCGCCCCGGCGCTCAACCCCGCCAGCACGACGCCCTCTCGCCATGCCCGCGTGAGCAGCTCGTCAAGCCCGTGCGCCCCCCACAGCGCGAGCAAGTTACGCAGTGAACCGCCGCTCACATAAACGATGTCTTGGCCTAACACGATCTCCTCGAGTGGCGCCTCGAGCTCGCCTAGGCGAAACAGCGACAGGTGTGAAGCCACGCATTCGCGTCCCCCGTACCGTGCGTAGAAGGCATTTATCTGGCTGGTCGTATCTCCCGACGCGGTGGGGAGGAAGAGGATTCGCGGCTCCCTCGCATCGGAGAGCGAGAGCACGTAGTCGTCGAGCAGGGGGTTGGTGGGCTCCATCGTGAAGCCCCCTCCGCCCATGGCGAAGATCTGCCGGCGCTCCCCTGTCGGTGGGAGGGAAGGACTCACGCGAGGGCGATCATGCGCTCGACGGGCCTGACCCCGCGCTCGCGCTCGCCAAGAAACGACACCTCGAGCGCGGTCTCCATCACGCGATCGCTTGTTTGTTGCACGTGGTAGGCGCTGCCACTCTCGCGCGAGCTCACGACCCGCCGCAATGACGTGCCCTCGAAGTGAAGCGCTACCCCATCGTCTACCGCGAATCCCGGACGCATCCCTTCGGCCACAAGGGTGTGGTACTCGGCCCTCCGTGCCGGCTCGGCGTCGTAGTGCACGCAGTTGGAATAGGGGAGCAATCCCAACCCGCGCACCCGTCTGGGCGGCCCGTGAAAGGCGCTCAACGCCTCCTCGAACCAGCACAGCGACCCGGCTGAGGGCCCGCACAGCACGATCCCTTCGGCCCATGCCTGGCGCAGCACGTCATCGAGTCCATGCGCACGCCACACACCCAACATGCTCACCACGTTACCGCCACCCACGTAAATCAAATGCTGACTCAACAGGTGGGAGGCCAGGTCATCCTCCACACCCCGCCCGCCCTGGTCGCGGCGAAAGAGCGAGATGTGACTTGCCTCGCAATCCATCGAGAAGCGCCGGTAGAAGCGCACTACGTAATGGTCGGCGTCGCCACTCGCCGTTGGCAAGAAGCACACCCGTGGCCGTCGCGTCCGCGTCAAACCGAGGATGTAATCATCGAGTGCTGACCCGTCTTTCTCCATCGAGAAACCCCCGCCTCCGAGGGCCACGATCTGGGGGATTCGGGGTCGCACGATCTTGCTACCTCGCTTGTGAGAAGGTGACGGCGATTACACAGGTAGCTTCGCTCAACGCGCCCGCGGTCTCCATGGACGTACGCACAACATCTATCTACACCTACTCGACATCCACACAAAAGCCGCCATACCGAACGGGTACAACAAGATCGAAGTCTCACCGTCACAGCACCTGTCGGCGCGCGGCAAGATCGAGCGGTTCTAGCGCTCCTCGCCCGCCAGGAGTTCCATCAAGAGCCCGTCACGCCAATCCTCACTGCCGATGCGACGCTCGTAGCGGCGCATCACTCCCACGGGACGGAAACCCACTTTCTCATAGCAACGGATAGCCGCGACGTTGCCAACGCTTGGATCGATGGTCACGCGGTGGTGGCCACGCTCATCGATGAGATGACGCACCACCCGTCGCACGGTCTCGGTGCCGATGCCCTGACCGTGCACCGCTGGGTCAAGGAACAGATCTATCGTCGCATGAGGATATTTCGGGCCACGCTCCTCTGAGAACTGGATCATGCCCGCGACCGCTCCGTCGACTTCGATCGTGAAACGAGTCGCCTCGGGCTCGTCGCTCCAGGGAAAGCCCTTTTCCGGCACATCCCACCACAGCGCCACCTCCGGGAGCGAGTGGATACGCAACAACTCTCCCTCGTCGCTCTTGGCAAGCGGACGGAGGACCAGTCGCGATTGCTCCACGATCTACGCCCAAAGCCTTAGACGGCTACCGGCTCCCGCTCCCTCGCCGGTGCGGCGCCGGAAGAGAACTCCATCGCCTCGTCCTCCACCGACCCGAACTTGAGGTTGAGGATGTCAAGCGCATAGTTTTGATGCAACCGCCATGGCGCCTTGGACCCCTGCTTGGGGAACTTGTCGATTGAGCGCTGCACATAACCCGAGGAGAAGTCGATGAACGGTCGCTCTTGCACGGAGGGATCGCGATTCACCGGTACGCACTGATGTGTCCCCGACTGGTCCATGTGGTTGAGCAGCCGGCACACGTACTCGCACGTGAGGTCGCACTTGAGTGTCCATGAGGCGTTCGTGTAACCCACGGAGAAAGCGAAGTTGGGCACCCCGCTGAGCATCATCCCCTTGTAGCTCATGGTCTCGGGTAGCGACACCTCGTTGCCGTCGACGGCCAGGTCGATGCCCCCCAAGGCGAGCAGGTTCAGCCCGGTGGCGGTCACGATCAGGTCGGCCTCGATCTCCGCTCCCGAGGCTAGCTTTATGCCCGTCTCGGTGAACGTGTCGATGCGATCTGTCACAACCGAGGCGCTCCCGTCTCCGATCGCCTCGAAGAGGTCGCCGTTGGGAACGAGGCACAAACGCTGGTCCCACGGGTCGTAGCTGGGGTTGAAGTGCTTATCGATGTCATATCCGGCTGGAAGGCTCCGTTCAAGGCCCTTGCGCACGAGCTTTCGCATCAAGCCAGGACGGCGCCGGGAGAGCTGAAAGCTCGCCATAGTCAGCAGCACGTTCTTCCAGCGCAAAATCGGGTAGGACACCTTGGCCGGCAGCATCCTCCGCAGGCGCTTGGCGATCGGGTCTTCGGCGGGCAGCGACACGATGTAGCTGGGCGAGCGCTGCAACATCGTCACGTGCGCGGCGGTCTTGGCCATCGACGGCACGAGCGTCACGGCGGTGGCGCCGCTACCGATCACCACCACGCGCTTGCCGGCGTAATCGACACCCTCATCCCAATGTTGCGGGTGCACGACCTGCCCCCCGAAGCGCTCCACCCCCTCAAAATCGGGTGTATACCCCTCGTCGTAGCGGTAGTACCCGCTGCACATGAACAGGAAGCTCGCGCTCACGCTCACGCTCTCGCCCGTATCGCCGCGCGTGACCCGCACCGTCCAGCGCGCCTCCTCGGATGACCATTCGGCTCGCTCCACACGATGGTCGAAGGCGATCTTCCGTTCGATCCCATGCTCTGTCGCTGTCTCGCGCACGTAGTCGAGGATCGAGGTTCCGTCGGCGATGGAGCGGTCATCGCGCCACGGCTTGAAGGAGTACCCGAGCGTGTACATATCCGAGTCGGACCGGATACCTGGGTAGCGGAAGAGATCCCAAGTGCCGCCGATGCGATCGCGCGCCTCGAAGATCGCATAGCTCTTGCCGGGGCACTTGGCCTGCAGGTGGCAGGCCGCGCCGATCCCGGAGAGGCCGGCGCCCACGATCAGCACGTCCACGTGTTCCATCGATATCCAATCTCAGGGGGCGGGATAGGCGAAACTAAGCTAGATGCACAATACCGGGACGTACCGAGGAGCCCGAAACGGACGCGCCGCGATGAGTTTGTGCGCGGCCTGGAGTCATCTCTACCGGACAGTCACGAGAGCGACCCGTCCGCTGGATAACCTGAAGCGTTCGAGCTGAAAGGGAGCGGCCTGATGGCGACGGAGACGAAGGAGACACGCGCAATGATGTCAAGCGAGGAGCAGCAAACAGAGCATCCACACGACCGTTCGCGCTGGTTGGCGCTGTATGTGCTGTGCGTGGGGGTGCTCATGATCGTGCTCGATGTCACGGTCGTGAACGTTGCTCTTCCCTCGATCCAGGAAGACCTGCATTTCTCCACCTCGAGCCTTGCGTGGGTGGTGAACGCCTACCTGATCGCCTTCGGTGGCCTGCTGCTACTCGCTGGACGCTTCGGCGACCTGTGGGGACGCTCGCGCATATTCCTGATTGGCGTGGCCCTGTTCACGGCCTCCTCACTGCTGTGCGGCCTGGCTTGGACGCAGACGCTGCTGGTGGCGGCGCGCTTCGCGCAGGGCATCGGCGGCGCGATGACCTCGGCGGTGGTGCTTGGCATGATCGTCACGATGTTCCCCGAGCCGCGCGAGCAGGCCAAGGCGATCGGCGTCTACGCCTTCGTCGCCTCCGCCGGAGGATCGGTGGGCCTGCTGGCGGGCGGGGTGCTCACCCAATCGATCAACTGGCACTGGATCTTCTTCGTCAACATCCCCATCGGCATCGCCACGATCGCCTTCGCCTCGCGCCTGCTCGACCGCGAACGGGGGATCGGCTTCTCCCAGGGCGCCGACATCCCTGGCGCCGTGTTCATCACGAGCTCGCTGATGCTCGGCGTCTACACGATCGTCAAGCCGGCGGCCGAAGATGGCTGGGGTGCTGGGAAAACGTTGGCGTTGGGGGCGGTATCGCTTGTCTTGCTGGCGGCCTTCGTGGCGCGCGAGGCAACGGCCCGCAACCCGCTCGTCCCGCTGCGCATCTTCCGCTCGCGCAACGTCACCGGCGCCAATCTCATACAGGTGTTCTCGGTTGCTGGCATGTTCGGCCTGTTCTTCCTCGGCGCGCTCTACCTGCGCAGAGTGCTCGGCTACGACGCGCTCGAGATCGGGCTCGCCTTCCTGCCCGTCACGATCGCGATGGGCTCCATGTCGATCCGCTTCTCAGAGCCTCTCATCATGCGCTTTGGCGCAAAGGCACTACTGCCACCCGGGCTCGCGTTGATCGCCGTCGCGCTCGGGTTGTTCGCGTTGGCCCCCGTGCACGCCAACTACGTCACGCAGGTGTTGCCCTCAATGGTGCTGCTCGGCATCGGCGCGGGGGCGTGCTTTCCGGCGCTCATGGGAGTGGCGATGTCAGGCGCCACCCCCGCGGACGCGGGGCTTGCCTCCGGGCTTGTCAACACCACAGCTCAGGTGGGTGGCGCGCTCGGCCTGGCTGTGCTCGCGACGCTCTCGGCCTCGCACACCAACAAGTTGCTCGCGCAGGGCCAGTCCACAGCCGCGGCGCTCACCGGTGGCTACCAGCTCGCCTTCTGGATCGCCGCAGCGCTCGTCTGCGTGGGTATCGTCGTGGCTGTAGTGGTCGTACAACCCCAAACCGCAATGGCCGGCGCGCCTGAGGGTGAGCACGGGCACGCCGCCGGCGAGCCGGTCTTCTCAGAAACGGCATAAGAGAGCAGCGCTTCGGCCGGGCCACCGGCTCTGCTCGCCGCCGAGCTGGGCGGGCGCCTCGGCCCGGAGCGAACTCGTGCGGTGGCCGGCGGGCGCTCAGCCCGACGCGGCGCGGCGGCTGTGGCGCGTGAGCTCACGCACGAGTGCCTGCACCGAGCGCTCCAATTGCTCGATGCTCGCCGACTCCACACGCTGCACCCCCACAACGCGATTCACCCAGGTGTTGATCTCGCGGTGACTGCTGCCGGCACGCTTGGCCAGATCCGCCACCAACCGGCGGCGCTCCTCGCGCAGGCCCGCGCGGCGCTCGAAGGCAGCGACCGGCGCCGGCGCTGGCAGGGGTGGCTCGGCCGCCTTGCTCGCCTTCGCGGTGGGGGCAGGACCGAACAGCGTCATCTGTGGCGTCACTTCGGCACTCAACGGCACGAACTCCACAGCCGGCGAGCGCTCGGAGGCGCGGCGCTCGCGCGGCTCCTCCAAGCCCTCCTCCTCAGAGCGCTCGCGTAGCGCCCGACGCAACTCGCTCTCCACCTCAGCGGCGTGGCCGCGCAGAACCGGGTCGGCCGGCAGATACACCCAGCTAGGCTCGGGCATCCGCCCGGGGATGGTGCGCACGAAGCGGCCCACGATCTGGCGGAAGATCATCGGTGTCTTCGCGGCGGTCGCATACACACCTACGCGCAGCCTCGGGATGTCAACACCCTCGGACACCATGTTCACCGCCACGATCCACGGCTCGCGCGAGCCCCTAAACGTGGCGAGCTTCTGCGCGGCGCGCGCCTCGGTGTGGAGGACCACCAAAGGCGCCTTCCCCGTCACCTCCCCGAGCAGCTTGGCCATCTGGCGCGCGTGCGTGGCGTCGGCGGCCACCGCCAGCGCGCCCGCGTCGCGATGCCCACCCTCGCGCAGAGAGACGAGCTTCTCGTGGGCTTCCCTCAAGATGCGCGGCAACCCGTCGGGCAGCTCGGCGGAGATGGCGGTGCGGTAGCGCCTGCTCGCCTCGCGCGAGCTCAACACGGTCTCGAAGGAAGATTCGATCACGTCCTCGCCGCTGCGCCAGGAGAGCGTGCCGTCGAAGGTCACGAACGCCACGGGCCGGCAAATGCCGTCGGCGACCGCCTGCGCATAAGTGTAGGAGACATCGGGCTCGGCCACACCTTCGGCGTCATAGCTCACACCCGGGATGGGGGTGGCGTCGGAGCGAAACGGGGTGCCCGAGAGCAGCAGCCACCGTGGCGCCGTGGCGAAGGCCGCTTGAAAGCTCACGCCCCAGGCGAGCTCCTCGCCGAGGTGGTGCGCCTCATCGACGATTACGAGCGTCTCTTGTGCCACCTTCCCCGCCCAAGCGCGCGGATCGCTTGCCACACGAGCGTAGGTCACCGCCACGCCGTGGAAATCGCGTGGAGGCTCTGGCCCCTGCGCATCGGGCTGTAGCTGCACGCCGAGCTCGGCCGCCGCCGTCGCCCACTGGCGCGTGAGCGGCGTGGTGGGGCACAGCACCGCCACCATCCGCACCTCACCCAGCGAGAGCAACTTGCGTGCGAGCTCGAGTGCCGGGCGCGTCTTACCCGCGCCGGGTGCCGCCGATATGAGGAACGGACCTCCTCGCCAGCCGTCGAGGCGCTCCAGGGCGTCGCGCTGCCAGGCGCGCAGGGATGTGATGGGGGAGGGGCTCAAAGAGCCCGGCATCCTCCGGTACGGGCCGGACGGATGGCGCCAAGCCCAGGACCCATCCCAAATGGGACTCCCTTACGAGCGGGGCGGGCGCGGGGCGTGGCGGTGATGGAGCATGAGCGGGTTGCCGTCGGGGTCGTTGAACAACGCCATGTGGCACACGCCGGTGTCGAACGTGTCGCCCTGAAACTCGATTCCTCGCTCTTCCAGGGTGGCCCGTGCCGCCGCCACATCGGCGACGTGTAGGGCGACCTGATGGCCCCTCACGCTGTGCTGCATGCCCATCTTCTCGGCGTCGAGCACGCTCAGCGTCAGGTTGCCCGTCTCGAACTCCGCGTAGTTTCGCTCTTCCAGATAAACCGAGCGCTCCAAGCCGAGCACCTGCTCGTAGAACTCGACCGCTTTGGGAAGATCTTTGGTGGAGAGGGCCACGAAGTCAACGCCTTCGACCAGCCGTGTCGCGTCAGTCATGGTGGGCTCCCTTGGGGGTTGGATCAGGCGCTCTCGGCCTGCAGGGCCCCCGACTTTACAGCGTCCACCAACGCCTGGTAATCGCGTTCGTTCTGGTCGGCATAAGCCTCGGAGAAATCGACTATCGCCTGGTCGAACACTCCGCCCGCGCCAAGGTAGGAGCCGATCGCGATGCGATCGCCGGTACGCGCGTGTGCACGCGCGAGCGTCCACGCGCACAAGGCCCCGTAGGAGCGCAGCATCGGATGGTCCATCGTCTCGATCTCCACACTCAGCTTGCCATCCCACAGCTGGCGCACATAGAAATCGCGCGTCACGTCGTCGATGCCCGTGGCCGGCAACCAACCCAGCAGGACATCGCCGGCGGCCTGCATGAGGCGCTGACCCTCGACCACGCGCTGACCGTGGTTTGCGTAACGAGAGGCGCCCGCGTAGGGCTCGAGCACCGATGCCTGCGCTTCCTTGGCTTGCAGCACCAGCGGGTCTCCCTCGTCGCGCCCCACGAACAGCAACACCCAAGCGCGCGTGCCAACGCTACCCACACCCACCACCTTGCGTGCGATGCTCTGGAAGGTGTACTCGCCGAGCAGCACCCCGTACTCGTCGCCGAGGCTGTCGCGGTAGTTGGCGAGCATCACCTCCAAACGCGCGCGCAACTCGGTGCTCTCGGCTTCACCCAGAAGCTCTTCCAACGGCACCACCAGCGGCGGTTCGCTGACGAAGCGGAGCCTCCCGTTGACGGTTTCGGTGAGCTTGAGCACCGCGCGCGTGCTGTTCTTCTCGCGCGCCCTCCCCAAACGCTTTTCCATCTTCTCCAGGCGCTTGCCCTTCACGATCCGCTGCGCCTTGACAACTCCCATGACATCCCGCGCGTTCAACTTCGCATACCACACGTCCAGATTGCTCATCTGGGCAAAGCCCCGCATCGACTGTCTGTAGGCCTGGATGGTCCACACCAGCACGTCGGCGGTCTCCTGCTTTGTGAGGTTGCGGTCGCGCGCGGCCACGCACAAACTCACGGCCAGGCGCTTCACATCCCACTCCCACGGCCCGGGGAGGGTCTCGTCGAAGTCGTTGATGTCGAACAGCATCTCGCGCTCGGGCGAGGCAAAGATGCCGAAGTTCGACAGGTGCGCGTCGCCGCAGAGCTGGACCTCGATCCCCGAGGTGGGGGTGTTGGAAAGATCCGCAGCCATCACGGCCGCCGCGCCGCGGTAGAAAGTGAACGGCGACACCAGCATCCGTCCGTAGCGGATCGGTACCAGCTCCGCCACACGGCTCTCGGCTTGCGCCTGGAGGATCGCGACCGGGTCCTTGCGATCCGCTGGCGCCTGCCACTGCGCGTGGCTCGAGCGGGGCGTATGCGCACGCGCATCCTTGCCCTTGGCGTTGCGCTCGGCGACGCTTTCGCGCTCGCCTGGCGGGTTGTCTCGCTCAGAGCTCATCCGATCCTCTTCATCCCGCGTGCGCGAGGTCGGCCCGGCGTATGTTGAATTCCTCCGTTGTGAGCACGCCGCGCTCGTGCAAATCGCTCAGATCCTTCAGCGCGCTCGCATAAGACGCCGTCTGCTGGGCCCTGGCGTTACGTACCGCCGATTCCATCGCCGCCTGCTCCTCCGGCAGCGTGGGGCGCGCGATGAAGTAGATGAGCATCCCGAACACGGGCAGGATCAGCACGAAGATTAGCCACAACCCCACCGAAAACCATTTCAAGTCGCGCCTGCGCACCAGCAGATCCATGACAGCCGCGATCCAGCAGATCGTGATCGGAATGACGATTAGGATCACCCAAAGCACTTCCCACACGGTGCTAGCCAATATCACAGGCACGATTAGCTCCTTAGTTGTCGGGGCAACATCAAGTCGTGCCCCCTCTCCGTCGAGCTTTGCAGCCGCTCGAGTTTCCGCCAATGATGCCCGCACCCCGATCGCCGGGGGGCGCACCGGTGGCTGTGAGGGGGCTGCCGGCGCCACATGACGGATCGGAGCTTGCGACGGCCCCGATCCGTGTGGCGCTCGCCGACGACAGCTTCCTTGTGCGCCAAGCGCTCGTGTCGATCCTCACTCGCAGCGAGGAGGTGGAACTCGTGGCGAGCTATTCCGACGCCGTGTCGCTGTTGACGGCGTTTGAGCGCGATCGTCCCGACGTGGTGATCACTGACATCCGCATGCCACCCACCGGCGACGACGAGGGTATTCGCCTTGCGATTGAGTTGAGGGCGGTCAGTCCGAAAACCGGGGTCGTTGTGCTCAGCCAGTATGCCGAGCCGCGCTACGCGCTCAAATTGCTCGAAAACGGGTCCGACGGGCTTGCCTACATGCTCAAGGAGCGCGTCGCCGACCGCGGCCAGCTACTCAGCGCGATCTCCGCCGTGGCCGGTGGTAGCTCCTACGTCGACCCGAAGGTGGTGGAGGCGCTCATCGAAGTTCGCACGCGTGCCACCGACTCCCATATCGCAGAGCTCACCCCCCGCGAGCTCGAAGTACTTGCGCTCATCGCTCAGGGACTCAGCAACGCCGCGATCGGCGCTCAGCTTTTCCTCACCAAGCGGGCGGTGGAGAAGCACGTGGGGGCGATCCTCGGAAAGCTCTGTCTCCCCGACGGCGAGGATGTCAGTCGCCGGGTGATGGCGACCCTGCTTTATCTGGCGGATCGTCCGGGCTAGCAGGCGTCTGCGGGCTCGGACGCTCGGGCGGCGCCGGGACCACGCCCGGCGTCTGGACCGATGACGATGCCGTGGCATGCGGTTGAGTGTGATGGGTTGGCATCAGCGCACCGTGGGTGATGTGCGCATCGGGGAACTCCTGGGCGGTCTGGCGCCTGAGCATCTCTGTGCCGAAGATGGCGAGCACGATGATTATGAGGATGCCCGTGAGCGTTTTGGTGGCGATGATCGGACCCCACGCGAACAGCAGCAGCAGCAGCAGGCCCACGATCCCGAAGGTGACATCCGGGCGGTCGCGCAGATATGGGGACATCAACCGGCGCATTCTCGTCGCGCTCTTCGCCGGCCCGGCGAGCAGGCCCGCGAGGATCACGGGTATCCCGAGGATCACCGTCGACCAGGCGATGTCGGCGAGCACGCTCGTGCCGATTGACCATGCCGCTTCGGCGGCAGGCTTGACGGCTTCGGTGGTGGCGAGCGAATCAACCACCTTGTTGCCGACGATTCCGCGCACGACGATCACCACGAGCCCGGCCGCCACGAAAGCCCAGCCGACCGCGATCAACGTCTGGCGGCGCCGTCCACGCGCCAGGTAGACGGCCAGAGCGAACATCGCGACCACCAGCAGCGGCAACACGAGTGCCAGGCTGCGCAAGAGGTTCACTGCGTTCTGCATCGTGTTGAGCTGCTTGGAAGTGACGATCCGCAGTTGCGCGACTTTCATTGGGATCTTCGCCACGAGACCCGTGGGCGCGCCCACCTTTTCGGCCACTTCGGTGAGCATCGGGCGCAGGTCGAGTACGACCGCGCCACCGCCAGGGAGCTTCACGAACTTGCCTTTGTTCTCCACGAGGCGCACGAACTCGGCGTGGGTGATCTGGTTGGCCTTGCTCCAGAGCTCTTGCACGCGGGGGCGCTCGAGCAGTAGGTTGATGCCCCTCTCCACCACGTCTTTCAGGGCGCCCGCCGCCGGCGCGGCCAGTGGCTTCAGTTCCGAGGGCAGCTCGTTTTTCAGTTCGCCCGCCACGTCGACGTTCGCGTAGAGCTGTTCGGTGAGATAACTCGCCACCTCTTCGCGGATCGGGGGGCTCTCGATCAGCTTCGTGTTCGTGCTCGCCCAGTAGCTCGTGTCCAGTAGCTGCCTGTTCGCCCACACGGCGAAGATCGCGACAATGCCAAGCAGCGTGGCCACGCCGATCAGCGAACGCACGAGCCAGCGGTGGGGGTGTGCTGAGAGTCCGGTTGCCGGCGCGCCGGCAACCGGGTTCTCACCGCTGGGTGATGTGCTCATTGGTGCTCTCCTCGCCGATTGCCAACCAAACCCGATCGTCTCTCTCTGCCATTCACAATGCTTGTGCCCCTCAGGGCACGCCCCAACGGAATAGACCCCATCACCGTCGTTCCCCGTCCCGGCCGCGAGAGGATCTCGATCGCGCCGCCGGCAGCGCCGATGCGATCGCGCATGTTCACGATCCCACCGCGGATGCGCTCTTCGCGTGTGTCAAGGCCATAGCCCGTGTCGCGTACCTCGAAATAGAGACCACCGCGCCGTTCGCGCAGCTGAATCGTGATAGTCGCATCGCCCCCGGCGTGCTTCACCGCGTTCTGAAGGGCCTCCATGCAGGTGAAGTAAACCGCCGCCTCGATCTCCGGGGCGTGGCGGGCGATCCCGGGGAGGTCAAGGCGCGTTGGCCGCGACACATCGGTCGCAAGATCCGCGATGGCTGCTTCAAGGCCCTCGTCCAGCAGTATCTGCGGATATATGCCGTGGGCGAGGTCGCGCAACTCGTCAAGCGCCCCCTGTGCCTCGCACGCCAGCTCGGTAAGAAGCCTGCTGCTTGCCTGCGGCTCATGGGCGACTAGCTCGGCGGCCAGGCCGAGCTGGATGCGCAACGCGATCAAGCGCTGTTGAGCCCCGTCGTGCAGGTCGCGCTCCAAGCGCCTGCGCTCGTCCTCGACGCTCAACACGATCCGTTGGCGCGAGGCTCTCAGCTCGCGGCTCACCTCCAGGCGCTGGCCCTTCATGCGCATCGTGAGCGCGACGAGTGAGGTTGCCGCCGCGGTGCTCGCCACCGCATAAACCGTCAATCCGGAGACAACCGCAAGGCTCACCTCAGTGACACTACGCTACAGCGGCTCAAACGAGTAACCGTGTAATCCCGCATGCGCCACTACGTGTTTCTACGTAGGTAGAAGTCTACGTCCGACCTGCCACCGATCTCGCCGAGCAAGCGGTGGAGCGTTGGGGGCGTACGCTACCGCGATCCACCTGCGCACACCCTTGTCTGCCCGCGGCGGGGGTGTCAAATTTAGGCTCTCATGTCAACAGGCGAAACTCGCAGCGATCCGGTTGGGCGTGGGCCGCAGCTCGCATCGCTCGAAGAGGTGGGAAAACTGTGGTGGATGGCGCTCCTGCTCGGGCTCGTGTCGATCGCCGTGGGGATCCTCGCGCTTGCCTATCCCGGGCCTACACTCAAGACGATCGCGATCATCTTTGGCATCTACCTGCTGGTGGCGGCGCTCGTGCAGGTGGCACTCGCCTTCGGCGAAAGCGAACGCTCGCGGGGCGCGCTGCTGTTGAGTGCGGCCGTGGCGGGGATCGCGGGGATGATCGTCATCCGCCATCCCGGCGGGAGCGTCGAGGTCGTGGCGCTCGCGTTCGGCATTTATCTGGTGATCATGGGAATCATGCGACTGTTCGCGGTCGCCTACGCGGTGGGCGGTCGCGGCTGGCTGACGTTGTGGGGGCTGGTGGATCTGCTGGCGGGCATTGTGATCGTGGCGTGGCCGAAGTTCGGGGTGACCACGTTCGTCGTGGTGATCGCGATCGTGCTGCTTGCCAGGGGGATCGTGATGTGCGCGCTTGCGTTTGTGTTGCGCGCCGCCGGCCACGGGGCCGGTGCAGAGCGCTCGCGCCAGGCAGGCGCGACGACCGGCTAGGACTGCTCGCCAGTCTCCTCGCCAGTCTCGCGCTCAGCCATGTCGGCGCCGGTTGTGGTGGTCATCACCTGGGCTGCACCGCCCCCGAGCGCGCGACGAACAAGCGCCGGGGCGAGGATGCGCAGCGCCGCCGCCAGCGCATAGGGTCGCGGGACGTAGCGCTCTGGACGTTTCTCGACGCCCGCCTGGTAGATCGCCTGCGCCGCCTTCTCAGGGGTGGAGACGATCCAGCGGGTGAGCGCCCGTCCGGTGAGCTCGGCCTGGGGGAAACCCTCGGTTGAAATGAACCCAGGCAACACAAGTCCGACATGGACCCCGTGGGGGCGCTCCTCTGCCCACAACGAATCCGACCAACCCGCAAGCGCGAACTTGGAGGCGCTGTAGGCACCAGAGCCTGCCCGCGCCACCCGTCCGGCGGTGCTTGCGACGTTCACGATCGAGCTGGGCGCGCTGGCACGCAACAGCGGTAGCAGTGCCTCGGTGAGGCGTAGTTGCGCGTCGAAGTTGATGGTCATCGTGCGCCTCACGTTCTCGTAGCCACCCACCGCGAAAGTCGCGCGCCATGCCGCGCCGGCGTTGTTCACAAGCAGATCGAGGCGGCCGTGAAGCTCGTTTACGTGGTTGAGGATTCGCTCAGGGGCGTTTGCGTCGAGTAGATCTACGGCCACAAAGCTCGTTCGCTCGCCGAGCGAAGATGCGAGTGCCACCAAACGCTCCTCACGGCGTGCCACCAGCACCAAGTGCGCGTTCGGGACGCGCGCGAGTCGCCTCGCCGTGGCCTCGCCGATCCCGCTGGAGGCACCCGTGACGAGCGCGACGAACGGAGGGGCTGTAGCGGAGTGCGTGTCGGCATCGTTCATCGTTCGTCTCCCTTGTCGATCTTGCGGTGCTCGACGGCCGATGGGCCGGCGATCAGGATGTCGCTCACCAACTCCGGCGGGAACAGGCCGTGATCGACCACACCGGGTGTCGCGGACAGTCGCATGGCCAGCTCGCGCGGGTCGTGCACCGGGCCGAAGTAATCTGCGATCAGATTGCCCTCCGGGCTAGGTGGCGCCTCACGCAGGCTCGCCTCACCCAGCGAAGCGAGCGTCGCGTGGACGCCGAAGCGAAGCACCTCGAGCGGCACCGGCGCGCCCAGGGCGGAGACGGTCTTGTCCGCGGAGGCGATCACCACGAAGCGGTCCGCCGCGGCTGCCACGATCTTCTCGCGCGTGTGAGCGCCACCACCGCCCTTTACGAGCCAGCCGTTAGGGTCGATTTGGTCAGCCCCGTCGATCGCGATATCGAGAGAGCCGAGGACGTCGAGGTCTTCCACCACGAGCCCGAGATCGCGAGCCGCGCGCTCGGTAGCCGGCGAGGTCGCCACGCAACGTATGCGCAGGTCGCGTGCAGCCAGGGCGGGGAGGAGGTGGGCGACCGTGGAGCCGGTGCCGAGCCCCACACGCTGGCCGTCACTCACAAGCGCCGCGGCTGCCTGCGCGGCTGCACGCTTCTGGCCTTCGATGCTGCTCAGAGATGCTCGTGAAGGCGCGCTTGAGGAGCCCATCGTGCGTGCGAGCCTACAACCCGCGGGCCATCGAGAGTCACGTGCTCGGCCGGGAGGGGCTCTCCCAGCAGAAACCCTTGAGCGAATAAGCATCCGAGATCGAGCAAGAGCTCGAGCTGCGCACTGTGCTCGACGCCCACGGCGACAGTTTGAAGGCCGGTGGTGCACGCCAGGGCAAGCAGCGCCTCCACCATCGCTCGCTTGGAGCCGTCTTCGAAGACGCCGGCCACGAGCGAGTGGTCAATCTTGAGGACATCCAGCGGCAGCCAGTCCACGAGGCTCAGGCGCGACTCACCCGAACCGAACTTGTCGAGCACCACGTGAACCCCTACCTCTCGTGCCTCGAGCAGCGCGGCCCTGGCGCGGTCGGGGTCGCCCAGCACCGACTTCTCAGTGACCTCGATCCACAAGGCCTCCCCGGGGAGATCGTGGCGAGCTAGTGCGTGCTCCAAGCGCTCGGCGAGGTCGATCTCGGCGAGGCCACGGGCGGAGACATTTATTGACACCGCTACATCTCGGCCGCGGTCCCTCCACGCGGCGGCCTGGGCGCAGGCGTTGTCGAGCACCCATTCGCTTATGTGCACGATCAAATCGCTCTCCTGTGCGCGCGGTAGGAACACGGCGGGTTCGATCGCATCGCGTCCTGTGGGCTGCCAGCGAACTAGCGCCTCGCAGCTCACGGCGGGTCCGCCGTCCAGCGGGAACATGGGTTGGAAGGCGAGCGATAGCTCTCGGCGGGGCAGCGCATCGCGCAGTCGCCGCTCGATGTCCAGGTGGACGGTCACCTCGCGACGCAAGTCTTCATCGAATAGTTCCAGCCGATAGCCGCCCGACCGCTTGGCGCGATACATCGCCACATCGGCCTCGCGCAGCAGAGCCTCGGGGTCGGCGTTGGGGTCATGGGACACCGATACGCCGATACTGGCAAGCATCGACACCTCGGTGGAGCCCACGACGAACGGCTCCTCCAGGGCGTGGAGCACGCGCTCTGCGACCGCGAGCGCCTCGGTGTCGCTTTGCAGATCCTCGGCGAGCACTACGAACTCATCGCCGCCAAGTCGGGCGACGGTGTCGCTGTCACGCATCATCTGCTCGAGCCTCCACGCAAGTGAGATGAGCAAGTGATCCCCGAGCGCGTGGCCGAGGTTGTCGTTGATGGTCTTGAAGCGGTCGAGATCGACAAAGAGCATTGCCACGAGCCCATGGCTTCTGTGCAGCCGGGTGAGTGCCTGTCTCGCCCTGTCCATCAAGAGGAGCCGGTTTGGGAGTTTGGTGAGCGGGTCGTGTAGCGCTTGGCGCTCGAGCCACATGCGATCTGTTACGTCCTTGGCTGCCGCGTACCAGGTGAAGCCATCGCTGCTTGCGCTCCACAGAAGCCAGCGCCATGAGCCGTCGCGGTGGCGGTAGCGGTTGGTGAAGTTGGCGATCCGCGCAGTGCGGTTTTGCCCTGTAAGCATCATTGCGCTCGTTTGCTCAAGGTCGTCGGGGTGCACCAATTCGCGCATGGCGCGGGTGAGCAGCTCGGAGCGAGTCCAGCCGAGCGTCTCCTCCCAGGCCGGGTTCAGCAGCGTGAAGCGCCCCTCCGGCGTGATCGTCGCGAGCAGGTCGCTGGTGGTTGCGAACAGGCGCGAGATCTGCTCGTGTTCGTCAAACGGAGGTCCAGCTGATCTGTCGAACGCGGGGCGCATCGATGGTTCAGACCTTTCGGCGGGGGCTACGGGTTATCCCGCAGGATCACCTCGACCGTCCGGGCCAATGACCGGAAACACGGCTTATTCCAATGGACGGATTTCCTAGTTTGCGCCGAGTTGCGCGGCGCGAGGCGCCTGCGCGGAGCCCGCCAGGGGCGAGTCGTGCGACTCGGGCGCACCTCGCAAGAAGCGCCAAATTGCAAGCAGCATGAGGATCGTCATGATCCCCGCGCTCGAGGCGCACCACTCGCAGATCGCATGAATAGAGAACAACTCGCGATATGTGAGGTATGCGGAAAACCCGAAGCCGGCGAGCGTGAAGATGAGCGTGGCGAAACGCGTGTTCTCATTTTCGGGGGCGAGCAGAGAGGCAAGGATCGCCACATACCCGATCAGCCCCATCAGCGCAACAGGCACCCCCGCGAGCTTGGAATAGATGGAGGTTTGCACCTTCAAACAGCTTCCCCCGGCGGTGCATACCGGGGGAGAGCCGGAGTAGTGCACGTAGGTCAGGTAGCTCGCCACGCCGAGCCCGATCGTGGCAAGCATGATCATCGCGATCCTCAGGGCGGGGCGACTCATCTCACCCGCCCGTCCGTCAGCCTTTGAGCTGCTTTTCGATCGCCGCTTCGAAAGAGGCCGGTTCGTTGAGCGAAGTGTATTCGAGTTTCTGCGTCGCCCCGCCGGTCTTGCCGATCAGGAAGGAAGGGGTTCCGGTGAAACCGGCCCGATTGGCAGCCTGGGCGTCTGAAATGACGACGTTGGCGTATTCCGGATTGTTACGAGCGGAACTCCAGTCGGAGAGGTTCAGGCCTGGCACCTGCGCAGCCAACCCTTGCAGGTAGCTTTCGGTGACATAGCCGGTGTTCTCTTCTCCCTGCTCGTGGTAGAAGAGCTCGATGTAGTTCCAGCCGAGTTTCTGCTTGCCGGCGGCCATCGCTGCGACTTGCTGGGTTTGGAAGATTTCTTTTTCGCGCGTGGCGGTCTCCATCGAGTGGTATTCGATCTTCACCTTCCCGCTGCGCACGTACTTCTGGATCAGCGGGGGCAGGGCACCGAGCGTGAACTCCTTGCAGATCGGGCACTCGAGATCGCCGAAGTATTGGATCGTGACGGGAGCGTTGGGGTTGCCGAGCGTCGTGCCGCTCTGCGGGATGCCTTGCAGAAGGCTCGTAACCGCTGTCTGAGCGCTCTTGGCTTCGGGGCTTGCCGGTGCCGGTGCTTTTTTGGAGCCCCCGCTTCCTGTGGCGACGAGGATGACCGCGATGATGACTATCACCACAGCCGCTACACCGCCGAGCTGGATCAAGCGTTTGCGCTGCGAAGCCTCAGCCGCGCTGGCTTCCTCCATCGCCTTACGCTGCTCGCGGGCTTGTTCGCGGCGCTGCTTGCGCGTCAGGTCCTCTTCGTTGTCCACGGGGCTCATGTCGCAAACTTTTGCATACTTCGCCTGAAGATTGCCTAAAAGAACGGGCGCCCGCCCTCGTGCAGGTCGGAATCGGGGCAGGGTAGCGACCTTCCGTGCCGTACCGTAGACGGAGACAATGCGCCCGTAGCTCAGCTGGATAGAGCGTCGGACTTCTAATCCGAGGGTCGCAGGTTCGAATCCTGCCGGGCGCGCTATTGTGATGTCTCAGGTGATCCCGGACACGTGTCTCGGGAGATGGTGGACAGTTTAGGGTTGGTTGAGTGGTTGGTAGTCGCGGTTTGGGTTGATGGTGAGTTGGCGTATTAGTTCGCCGGTTTGCTGGTCGATGACGCGGATGTCGCGGTCGGCGATGAGGAGCTTGATGGGGCGGTTCTTGTGGGCTCTGCCGATGCCGATGTGGTGTAGTCGGCTGTTGTGGCGGAGGGTCAC
>DASXNB010000045.1:0-30083 GCA_036495305.1 Solirubrobacteraceae bacterium
TCGAGCACCAACGCGGCTTTCAACCTCACCGTGAGCAATTCCGCCTCCGGCTCCTATGCGCTGACCGTGATGAGCATCGTCACAGTCGTCGTCTTCCCACTCGTCCTGCTCTACCAGGGCTGGTCTTTTTACGTGTTTCGAACAAGGGTGAAGGCCCCGCCTGAGCAGCAAGCGCAACAGGCGCAGACGGCGCCCGCCGCGCCATAGACAGCCCGCCTACGAACTTGGGGTCAACACGTAAATCCGTGCTGGTGGGTGCGGAGCCCAGGAGAAAACGTGCCAGGTGGCGCCCCGGTATTTCACGGTTCCGTGGCGGGGAATGTGGCGTGGACCGGCGTTCAGTCCGGCGATCTGGCGGTGGCCGATCCGCACATATGCTGGGTTGGCGGTGGCGCCCTGGAGTGTGCCCAAGAAGTCCTGGTACTCGCGCGTGAGCGGGGTGAAGCGGGAGGCGACGTGTTCCACCACGTTGAGCCACGCCGCGAGCCGTAGCGACTCGCAGCTCTGTGCCGCCTGGGCACGGGTGGGCAGGGGCACGAGGATGGCGGTCTTCAGCTTCCCCGCTGGAAAGGCGTTCGGGTGCATGATGCGCGCGAGGTAGGCGTGGCCGCCCACCTTCACGGTCATCCCGTCGCTGACGGCGGGTGGCGCGGGCTTGAGTGTGCCCATCAGGAAGACGCCAGGAGGACGGGGAGTCCCGTAGAGCTCGATCGGCACACCGATGAAGCGGCTCACGAGCTTCACATAACCCACGTCGTCCTGCACCGCCATCGTGTAGGTACCGACCTTCTTGCCGTTCACAGTCAGTGGCCCGGAGACGGGGGCGATGATGTATGGGCCGCCGACATCGGCGAGGACATGACCGCTCTGGGTGACGCGCAGCCGCACGATGTGCCAGTGGGGGGCGTACACGATCGAATAGACCGCCCTGTGGACCGCTTGCACGTCGGTGCTAGCAAGCGCGCTCAACAGTTCCTGTGAGCCGGTGATGCGCGCGATGTCGGTCCTGACCTCGTGTCCGCGGATCTCCCCTTCATAGATTCGCCGCGCCACCCTGTCATACACGGAGGCCACGGTCTGCGCGCTTGCCGCGCCACAGGGCGGCCCCGCCTCAGAGGAGGGGGGACGCAGAGCCAGGCCGTTGACTGTTGGCGAGGTTTTTTCGGTCGAGCGCGAGCCGTGTGCGGGGGAACTGGATTCGTCGGGGTCGGCGACGGCCACCGCGCCGCCCACGAGGGCCGCAAGAGCTACTCCCGCGACCAGCCAGCGCCGGGTCCCTCGTTTTGGTATCGCAGACATTCGTGTGAGCTTCGGGGGCAGTCCTTAGCGCCACATGTGCGACGCATGAGAGATGTCACATTGTAAAACCGCCCCGTGGCTCTATGCGGCAAACACGCGGTTGGCGATGGTGGTATCCCCGAGCGTATCGAAAGCCACGAGCTTGCCCGCGGCGTTGTAGGTGAGCACATCCGCGCTCTCCACCGACTCGCCGTCGAGGCTCACTGTGGTGAGCACAACCACCTTCTCGCCGTCGGCGAGGAAGTCGTGCGGCGCGGTGCGAAGGCCACCGCCGAGGAACTTGCCCCAAAGCTCCCCCACCGCCTGCTTGCCTTTGTGGGAGCCGGTGAGCGCGTGTTTGCCGCGCACGTTCCAGGTGATCGAGTCGTCGATGTCTCGCATAGCCCCCTCGGCGTCGCCGCTGCTGAATGCCGCGTAGGCTGCCTGTGCGGTCTGCTTGTTCTCTTGTGCACTCATGGTGAGCCTTCCTGTGCAGATGATTTGGGCAGGGGCCGAGCCCGCCTACTGGTGCGGGCTCGCGCCTCGTAGCGGCGACGGCGCCGTGATCTGTGGGTGATGGGCCGAGCGCTACTCCCACACATGTACCCGTGCCGGCACGATCTCATCCATGGTGGCTTCCGGTCGGCCCACTACGCTTCACGGACATGCACTCACGCCTGCAAGAGCGCGTCGCCGTGATCGACTTGGGGTCGAACTCGTTTCGGATGGTTCTCTTCCGTGCCAGTGAGAAGGAGTGGATACGCGAGGAGGAGCACTCTGCGGCCGTGCGTATCGGCAAGGGCCTCGCGGCCAGTGGCAGGCTGAGCGAGGAGGCGATCGCGCGGGCGTTTGTGACGCTCGAGGAGTTCACCGAGCTGTGCGAGCGCCACGCGCTCTCACAGCGGGAGATCGACGCGGTGGCCACCAGTGCGATCCGCGATGCCGAGAACGGCGGGGCCTTCTTGGAGCAGGTGCGGTTGCGCACGGGCCTCGATGTGCGCATCCTCAGCCGCGAGCAGGAGGCCCGCTACGGCTACCTCGCCGCGGTGCATTCGACAACGCTCTCCGACGGCTGCGTGCTCGACCTCGGCGGCGGATCGATGCAACTCGTGCGTGTGGCGGGCCAAATGGCGCGCGAGTCGGGCTCGTGGCGGCTGGGGGCGGTGCGGATGACAGAGCGCTTTCTCGCAGATGAAGGACCCGCCCACCCCGCCCGGCGCAGCCAGTGCAAGGCGCTTCAGGCGCACGTGGCGCGCAAGCTCGAGCGCGCGCCGTGGCTGGGAGCGACAGGCTCGCAGTTGATCGGCTTGGGCGGGACGGTGCGCAACCTTGCCACCGCCGCCGAGCGCGCGGCGGGTCTTCCCGACGACGAGGTGCAGGGCTTCATGCTCAGGCGGGAGGCACTGGCGGAGCTGATCGACAGGCTGGCGGCACTCCCGGCATCGGAACGGGGCAGGGTGCCCGGCATCAAACCCGCCCGCGCTGACATCGTGCTCGCGGGGGCGCTCGTGATTCAGGAAGTGATGCGCAGGGGTGAGTTCGACACGCTGGAGGTGACCGGCGCAGGTTTGCGCGAGGGCATTTTCTTCGAGCGGAGGTTGATCGCACACCAGGCCGACGTGGCACTTGCCGCGAGGGGTGCCCGCGCGGCGTAAAAGGCCCCGTTGTGCGCCGCCTCGACGGTGTGCTGTGTGTGCCCGGGCGCGTCTGCTGTTGCGCTAAGGACCGGCCGCGGTGAGCTGCGCCTCACGCCCCGCACAGTCGAACAGCACGAGCGTTTGCGGTCCCGGCACGGGCCCACGCCAGGCTGCGGCGGGCACTTGCGAACAGCCGTGCAGCACCGCGGCCGTCGCGCGGTTGCCGCCGCGCGAGGCATACGCGCCGCCGAGCACGACATAGCGCGCTTCGCCACCGGCGATCAACTTCGCAAGGCTCGGGCCGTCGAGGATCGGGTCGCTGCCGCCGTAGCCACCCAGCGCCGCCGCGTGGGAGCCGAGCAGGATCAGCGGCGCGGCGGTGGGGGAGGCGTCGGTGAGCACGCTGAAGCGCGCGGTGGGGTGGTGGGTGTCGACGTAGCGGGCGAGATTCGCCGCCACGCGTGTTTCGGTGGCGTCGATCCCGAACTTGCCAAAGCCTGTCGCTTCATGCGGGCCGGCAGCGGGGAACGTGCCCTCCACCGGCGCGAGCCAAGTCGTCGCCGAGTAGGCGCCCGGTGCGATCAGGAGAACCCCGAGCAGGAATGCGCAGGCGGGCACGCCGACCCCGCGCGCCGGACCGATCGCCATGGCGAGCGCCGCGATGAGCAGTCCCACGGCGGCGCCCACGATGAGCAGGGGAATGAACCACTGCATGTAGCGCTGATGGTGGAGGATCGCCACCTGCGCGACCACGGTGCTCACCACGGCGATGGGGAGCAGCAGCGCGCGCGGATCGCGGTCTGCCACGAAACGGCCGAAGGCGACGACGCCGGCCCCGATCATGGCCGCGGCGGGTGGCGCCAGTGCTGAGATGTAGTAGGGGTGGACGATGCCCTTGGAGAGGCTGAGCACCGCGAACTCAACGAGCATCCAGCCGCCGAGCGCGATCAGCACGGCAAGTCGCGGGTCACGCCGTCGACCAGGATCGAGAACGTTCTCAGCGGCAACTTGTTCGGGCCGGCCATCACGACCGCCGAGCAGAGACAACGCGAGGGCGAGCAGCCCGAGCAGCGCGAATGGGAGCATCCACGCGCCTTGGCCTGCCAACCCCGCCCCGAAGAGCCGGAACGGTCCGATCGCGCCACCGAAGGCGACCGGGTTGCGGTAGCGGCCGTTGGGAAGGTAGCGCGAGGAGGCAGCGGCGGCTCGGCGCTTTGCAGCCGCCCGCAGACGGACGCGCGCGGCGGGACTGAGGTGAGGCGTGTGGTGGACGGGAGCCCTCACCACACCCCCGGGGCGGGTGAACACGTGTCCGGGACCGCCCGCCTCGCCTTCGACGCGGCCCAAACCGTTGTATTCGAAGGTGAGCCCGATCTCCGTGTTGTTGGTAGAGCTACCTACGAAAGGTCGCTGCGAGGCGGGGGTGAGTTCCACGAGTCCAATCCACGAGAAGGAGACGGCCCCCATCACGATCCCCGCGACAACCAGCTTGCCGGTGCGCCGATACCAGACGCCGGGCGCGCACACCAAGTAGGCGAGTGCGATACCGGGCACCACCAGGTAGGCGGCAAGCGTCTTGGTGTTGAAGGCAAGCCCAACGAGTACGGCGCTTGCGAGCAGCGAGCGCCAGCGACCACTTTCGATCGCAAACAGCGCCGCCATGCAGGCGAGCAGCATCAGCAACACGAGCATCGGGTCGACCCCGTTGTCTCGCGACACCGCCACCCAGATGGGGAACACCGCCAACGCCAGTGCCCCCGCCAAGCCCGCAAGCACGCCGAGACGGCGGGCGAGCACGAGGTAGAGCACCCCCACGGTGAGCGTCCCGATGAGCGCCTCCGGCAAGAGCAGGCTGAGCGGGGTGAAGCCGAACAGCTTCGCGCTCACCGCTTGTGGCCAAATCCCCAGCGGTGGCTTGTCGATCGTGACGAGCCCGCCCTGATCGAAGGAGACGAAGAGGAAGTTATGAAGCGAGCCAAGCATCGACTTGACGCCGGAGGAGTAGAAGGTGTTCCCCCATGCGTTCTGGGAGATCTTGTAGGTGTTCAGGAACGCCGACAGCGCGAGGATCGTGGCAAGCGCGAGGCGGTGTGGCCTCAGGAGATCACGTGCCGTGACGTTCATCCCGCGGACCTCGCGGCTTGCACTGTGAGCAGGCACGGCGGTGGCGCGAACCCGGCTTGGATGTACCCGCCGGGCAGGCCGCGCGGAGTTGTTTCAAAGGGGGCGAGCGCTTCTTCGCGGAGGGCGGGCTGGTCGACTCGCGGTCCTTGGATGCGAGCGGCGAGCGGCTCGGGGGCGCCCTGCAGGGAGAACCCGACTGTGCTGGCGCCGGGTGGGAGCGTGAGTTGCTTTTCGAGCTTTACAGGCTTGGCGGTGAGTGGGCGTTCTTCGTTTTCTCCACCTGGATAGTGGATGAGCAGTGTCATAGCTCTCGTCTTTGGCATGCTCAGGCGCATCTGGAGCGTCGCGGCGCGCGGCGTGGGAGAGGGGTTGGCCATTTCAAGGCCTTCGGTACCGCAGGCGATGCGCAGTGGGTTCAGCGTGTGGGCGCGCAGTTCCTGCATCTGCGCCGCTCCGTGCGCACGTGCAAGCGCGGTGGCAAAGGGGCGTAGATCGAAGAACAGCAGGTCACTCGCGGGGCTGCGCAGCACGTGCACTGAAAGCAGCTTTTCCAACACCGGCACAAGTCGCGGCCGCGCGGCCGCGGAGTAGCCGTGCGGATCGACCCACAACCCTTGGAAGCCGTCACCGGCGGCCGCCGCGAGCGAGAGATACAGCGGCTTCACCGCCAACTGCGCCTGCCAGTCCGCGGGCCGGCCCTTCATCGCGCCGTAGCTGAAACGCAGCGTTTGTGAATGGATGTACCCGCGGGCGAGTTCGTAGGTTGTGCCGAAGTTGGGGTTCGGGGGGGACACGCTCGTGCCGGTCGCGCCATAACCCTCGGGGAAGGGGACGTAGGGCAACTGGAAGATCGACGCGCCACGAGGCATGCGCGCTTCGATCTCCGCCACGAACGTCGTGTCGCTCTTCCATTGGGCGGCGTTCTTGGCGTACTTGGGGACGAAGAAGCCGGATGTCTCATCCAGCGCACCGAACACGAGCACAGCGGCGAGCGCCACGACCGCGCCCAGCCGCCCGGCCCCGCTGCCCGCGAGACGCCGCCGTCCTGCGTCGAGCAGCAGCGCTATCGCGTAGAGCGAGAAGAAGGCGATGAAAAGCGAGATGCGGTTCCACCCGCGGATATCGCGCGTGACGAAGAACGCGATGAGGCTCGCGAGCCCGCCGACGGTGGCGAGCACGAACGAGAGAGCTACACCGAGCGCCGCAGGCCGGTATGCGGAATCCACGATCCGCGTGGCCCTGCGCTGGAGGGCGCTTGCGGCTCCGGCGATGCCCGCTATCGCGAGAAACGCCACGAGCGCGAGCCACAAGAAGCCCACGCTCCCCACCGTGCCGAGGTTCTCGAAGCAGGCCTCGCAGTAACCGTTGGAAGTGGCTTCGGTGTAGCGCTGATTGACGTCCGCAAGCGGACCGAAGCGGTGTTCCTGCACGGGCAATAGCAGATTCGTGAGGCGCAACCCGAACTGGTCGGCTTCGATCGTGGTGCGCTTGATCGAGATATTCGTGCCGTGAGAGGAGCGGTAGGAGAGCGAGGGCTCGAGGTTCACGGCGAGAGTCATCGCGATGAGAGTCGCGGCAACAACCCCTGAGAGCGCCACGTTCCAACCACGTCCCGTGAGCAGCGCGAGCACACTGCCACCGAGCACGAGCAGAAGGGCGAACACCGCGTAGTAGAGGCCGGTGGAGCCGATGACGAGACAGCACACGACCGTGAGGAGCGTCGTGGTGGACGCCCACGCGCTCACGCGCCGCAAGGGGCTCGGGTTGGATGGCGCCGGCGGCGGCGTGGTCTGGGCGGCATGCGCTCCGGTGGGCGCGGGGTCTGTGGCGTCGACGCCCGTGGGCGCGGCGTGACCGGCGTCGACCCCCGCGAGCGGGGAGTGATCTGACCTGCGCGCAAACAGCCCGCGCTGGTCCCACAGTCGCAGGAACGTGAGTGCGCCCAGCGGCACGCCGTAATAGGCCGATAGCAACACCTGCGACTCGCCGCGATAGAAGTGATAGGGCAGCAGTGCGAAGATCACCGCGCTCACCAATGCCGCGCCCACGGACACCCCCAGGAGGCGCAGCGCGGCGTAGGCGCTCAGTGCGGTGAGCGGGAAGGTGAGCACAAAGAACACGTTCAACACCCATGCGGGGTTCTTCGAGAACACACCCAACCCCCGGATCAGCAGCAGACTGAGGTTGTCGCCCCCTTGGGGGAAGTCGTAGAGCTTCAACCCGAACGGGGCGCCGAGACTTGAATTGCTCTCATAGGAGCCGTGGGTGACGATCGACTTGACGAGCAGCAGATAGAACTTCGTGTCGCCCTCGCTCGCGTAGCTCCAAGGCAGTGAGAGATGGGCTTCGCCGAGTTTCAACACGAGCGCCGCTATCAGCGTGCTGAGGGCAATCGCGGCACCAGCTCCCGCGAGGACCCAGCCTCGCGCGCGTATTCGGTCGCTCATCGAGCGAGCGTCGCCAGCAGTCGCTCGAGGTCGCGCTCGTCATTCCATGCCCCCACCGAGGCCCGCAGCCACGGCTTGCCGGGAATGTCGCGCAACACGACACCATCCTGCGCGAGCGCGGTTCGCTCGCCTTCAGGGTCGGGGCTGGAGAACGACACGAGCGTGGTGTCCCCGCGCGGTGTCACCTCGCGGCCAATCGACTCAAGCCGCCCCACGAGCGAGGATGAAAGCGCGAGCGCCCGCTCGTGTACCTCCGTCCAGCTCGCCCCCTCGAGCACTTCGGCCGCAGCAAGGGCGGTCGCGAGCGCCTCGGCGGAGAGGGCAAGCGTGTCAAAGCGCCGGGCGTCCTCCTGCAGGCGCGCCTGCAGCCCAGCCTCAGGGTCGTGCAGGTTTCCGTAGCCGCGGCGCTTCGAACGCACACGCTCGCGCAATTCGGGCGACACATAGAGCATGCCGGTGCCGTCGGGCCCACACATCCACTTCTGCCCCGCTCCTGCGTATGCGTCGCAGCCGAGCGCGTGCACGTCGGTGTGGATCGCGCCCACCCCCTGTGCGCCGTCGAGCACGACCGGGATGTCGAGTTCCGAGAGTCCGGCCGGGGCTAGGCGTCCGGTCATCCAGCTCACGTGCGAGCACGCCACCAGCCGCGTGCTCGGTCCCACCTCATCGGCGAGCAGATCAAAAGGTGCCATCCGCACGACCGCGCCGTTTGCCTCGCGCGCGGCCGCCAGCACGCCAAGCAGGCCAGGGTGCTCCTCCTCGCTTGTGAGGATCTCATCGCCCTCTTTCAGGTCGAGACCGTCGATCACGATCGACAGGCCCTCCGTGGTGCAGGTGGTGAGCGCAACGTCTCCCGACTCGCAACCGAGCGCCCGGGCGTAACAGACGCGCAGCGCGCTCCCAAGCTCAGTACGCCGTTCGAAGTGAGCGCGCGCACGTCCCCGCTCGGCCTCACCGGCAAGCTCTTTTGCGCCCGCTTGTGCGGCCACAGCTGGGAGCGGTCCATCGGTGCCCGCGTTTAGGTAGGCGGTGTGCTCCAGCACGGGAAACTGTTTGCGCAGCGTACGATCGTCCACGGGCATGGCAGGATAGGGATGTGATGACCGGCGCGCGCGAGCAGACACCGCTGTGGGTTCCTACCGTGGAGCGGATGGAGGGGGCGCGAATGACCGCGTTCATGCGCTGGGCGGGCGAGCGTCACGGCCGCGAATTCACCGACTACCAGTCGCTGTGGCAATGGTCGGTGGACGAGCTCGAGCAGTTTTGGGGCGACATCTGGGAGTACGGGGGCGTGCTCTTCTCTGCTCCCTATGAGCGTGTACTCGGCTCGCGTGAGATGCCGGGTGCGCGCTGGTTTGAGGGTGCGCAACTGAACTACGCCGAGAACATGCTCATGCGCGATCGCGATCCAAACGCCGTCGCGGTGCTGCACGAATCCGAGTTGCGCCCGCTGGGCGAGCTCACCTGGGGCGAGCTCTTAAGGCAGGTCGCCGAGGTCGCCGAGGGACTGCGAACACTTGGTGTAGAGCGTGGCGACCGCGTGGCGGCCTACATGCCAAACGTGCCTGAGACGCTAGTCGCTTTCCTCGCGTGTGCAAGCATCGGCGCGATCTGGTCGTGCGCGGCGCCCGAGTTCGGCGCACGCAGTGTGGTCGATCGCTTCGCCCAGATCGAACCGAAGGCAATGTTCGTCGTGGATGGCTACCGCCACGGCGGCAAGGACTTCAACCGCGCCGATGCGCTCGCGACAATCGCCGCGGGGCTGCCAACGCTCGAGCACACGATCATGCTCCCCTACCTGGACGAATCCACTACCCCCTCCGGTCTGCCAGGCGGGCTCACGTGGGGGGAGGTCCGCGAGCGCGGCAAAGGGGCGCAGCCGCACTTTGAGCAAGTTGGGTTCGAACACCCCCTGTGGGTGCTCTACTCCTCAGGCACCACCGGGCTGCCAAAGGCGATAGTGCACGGCCACGGGGGCATCCTCGTGGAGCAGCTCAAGAAGAGCATGCTCCACCTCGATCTACACGCCGGCGATCGCATGTTCTGGTTCACCACCACCGGCTGGATGATGTGGAACTTCCTCGTGGGCTGCCTCTTTGGCGACGCGGCGATCGTGCTGTATGACGGCAGCCCCGGGCATCCCGACCTCGGCAGGCTGTGGGCACTGGCCGAGCGCACGCGCATCACCTGTATGGGTGTGAGCGCAGGCTTTCTCACAAGCTGTGAGAAGGGAGAGGTGGAGCCGGCACGGGATTTTGACCTGAGCACGCTGCGGGCAATCGGGTCTACCGGCTCCCCGCTTGCGCCAGAGGGCTTTCATTGGGTGTACAAGCACGCGGGTCCCGGCATATGGCTGTTTTCAACCAGCGGGGGCACAGACGTCTGCACGGCCTTTGTCGGTGGCTGCCTGCTGCTGCCTGTGTACGAGGGGGAGATCCAGTGCCGTGTGCTCGGCTGCTCGGTGGAGGCGTGGGACGAGCAGGGCCACTCGGTGGAGGACGAGGTGGGGGAGCTGGTTTTGACAAAGCCGCTGCCCTCGATGCCGCTCTTCTTGTGGGGCGACCCCAGTGGCGAGCGCTATCGCGAAAGCTATTTCGAGATGTACCCCGGCATCTGGCGCCACGGCGACTGGGTTCGCATCACCCCACGCGGGGGCGCTGTCATCTACGGGCGCTCGGATTCCACGATCAACCGCCAGGGTGTGAGGATGGGGACGAGTGAGATCTACCGCGCCACCTCTGCGGTGGAGGAGGTCACGGACGCGCTGGTGGTGGATGTGCCCAGCGAGAACGGGGAGGGCGAGCTTTGGATGGTGCTGTTCGTGGTGCTCCGCGAGGGCGTCATCTTGGACGAGGAGCTCGAAGCGCAGATCAAGCGCCGGGTGCGCGAGGACTGCTCGCCCCGCCACGTACCAAACCAGGTGCTGCAGATCGAGGAGGTCCCGCGTACGCTCTCGGGCAAGGCACTGGAGGTGCCCATCAAGCGAATCTTGATGGGGGCCGCGCCAAGTGAGGCGGCAAGCGTGGAGTCGCTTGCCAACCCCGCCGCGCTCGACTACTTCGTCGCGCTGGCCGCACGTCGCCGCAGCCAGGGACAGTCGGCCGGAGGCGCCACTGACGCCTCTTCGCCACAGCGGATGTGAGCCGTCGTAAAGGAGTACGGGGCGCGGGCGTCGAACAAGAGCGCCGATGAAACGACTAGCCACCCCACCAGAGAAGCCCCCCGTCGGCGTAGGGGAGCACCAGAGCCTTTCGCTGTACATCCAGACCCGTTTCGAGGAGTGCTCGCGCTCGCAGAAGGATGTCGCGCAGTACATAGTCGACCATCTCGACGAGGCCGCATTCCAAACCGCCGAGGAGCTGGCGCGGCGCGCCAACACTTCAAGCTCCACCGTTGTGCGCTTCTCACAAGCTCTCGGCTTCGAGGGTTTCCCTGAGCTGCAGGCAGCGGCTCGCGACGAGTACCGCCGCTTGCATGCGCAACCCAGCTCTACCACCTCCTCCGACAGCTCGGCACCCCTCTTCTCGCTCGACCAGAACGAGTTCGAGACTTCGCTCGCCGCCGATCACCTCAACGTGGAGGAGACAGCGCGCAAGGTTTCGCGACCGGCGGTCGAGGCGCTCACCGAGGCGATAGTCAGCGCCGAGAAGGTGCTCGTGGCGGGAACCGACCAGATGGCTTTCTTCGCAAGCTACCTACGTCATCTCTTGATGCTGCTCGATCTGCGGGTGGATGTCGTGGCAAGCCCCTCCCAGGAGGCGCTCAGCCGCTTGGGAAGGATCGACTCCACAACGCTTGTGATCGGGCTCTCGGCCGGCCGTCCCCACCCGCTCGTGGTGCGTGCGATGAAGCTCGCCCGCCACCGCAAGGCGCAAACCGCCGCGATCACCGACGCCACGCTCTCAGAGGTTGCCAAGCTCGCGCAGATCAAGCTGTATTACTCCTCCAATTCGCCTGCTTATGTGCGCTCGCATACCGCGCTGCTCAGCCTGATCCAGGCTCTCGCCTATGGCGTCTACGCCAAGGACAGCGCGCAGTACGACGACCGCATCAAGGCCTTCCGGCTCAAGTAGCCCCGCCCGGATAAACTCCGGGACATGCGCGACGAGGCGACATTCACCGTCAAGAGCGGCCTGGCAGAGATGCTCAAGGGCGGTGTCATCATGGACGTGGTGACACCAGAGCAGGCGAAGGTGGCCGAGGACGCCGGGGCGTGCGCGGTGATGGCGCTGGAGCGCGTGCCCGCCGACATCCGCCGCGACGGAGGAGTGGCGCGGATGTCAGACCCGGAGATGATCTCCGGCATCCAGGAGGCGGTGAGCATCCCGGTGATGGCGAAGGCGCGCATCGGACATTTTGTGGAGGCGCAGGTGCTGGAGGCGCTCGAGGTGGACTACATCGACGAGTCGGAGGTGCTGACGCCGGCTGATGAGTCCAACCACATCGATAAGTGGGCCTTCAAGGTGCCGTTCGTGTGCGGCGCCACAAATCTCGGCGAGGCGTTGCGCCGCATCGGCGAGGGCGCGGCGATGATTCGCTCCAAGGGCGAGGCCGGGACCGGGGACATCGTTGAGGCGGTGCGCCACATGCGCGGCATCAACGGCGAGATCCGCCGGCTCTCGGTGCTTGAAGAGTCAGAGCTCGCAAGCGCCGCCAAGCAGCACGCGGCGCCGCTCGATCTGGTGCGCGACGTAGCGAGCAAAGGCAAACTTCCGGTGGTGCTGTTCTGCGCCGGAGGCATCGCCACCCCCGCAGACGCGGCTTTGATGATGGCGCTGGGCGCCGAAGGGGTGTTTGTGGGGTCGGGGATCTTCAAGTCGGAGGACCCCCCGGGGCGGGCACGGGCGATAGTCGAGGCAACCACCCACTGGCAGGACCCCGAGCGCGTGGCCTCAGCCTCGCGCGGGCTCGGCCCAGCGATGGTGAGCCTTGAGAGCTCGAAGCTTGCCGACGAGCAGCTTCTGGCCCAGCGCGGTTGGTAGCGGCAGGCGTGGGAGCAACCTCGCCGGGCCCCCCGCTTGTGGGTGTGCTCGCGTTGCAAGGCGACTACGAGGCGCACGGCAAGGTGTTGGACGCCTTGGGCGCAAACGTGCGCGAGGTGCGGGTGCCCGCCGATTTGGACGGCCTCGACGGCTTGGTGATCCCCGGGGGGGAGTCCACCACGATGACGTTGGGAGTGGAGCGGGAGGGGCTGCGTGAGCCCTTGCGTGAGCTCGCTCGACGCGGCGTGCCGGTCTTGGGGTCATGCGCTGGATTGATAATGCTCGACCGCGAGCATCTGGGCATCATGGACATGCTGGCTAAGCGCAACGCGTTTGGACGCCAGGTGCGCAGCTTTGAGACGGACATCGAGATGGAGGGACTGGACGGTGGACCGCTACGCGGCGTGTTCATCAGGGCGCCCTGGATCGCGGAGCACGGCCCCGAGGTGGAGATCCTCGCTGAGGTGGATGGCCGTGCTGTGGCGGCACGCCAAGGTGAGGCCTTGGCGGTGGCGTTTCACACCGAGTTGGGCGCCGATGACCGCGTCCACCGCATGTTCCTCGCGCAGATCTCAGGGCGGCGTGAGAACTCGACACGGTCGGGCTAGGACTCAGGCTCCGGCAACCAGCAGCTCGCGCCCCGCGTCTTGCTCGATCGGTGAAAGCAACGGCTCCTCCAACAGCTCCAGCACACGGTTGAGCGCCGTGTGGATCTCCCCGGGGAGCCTACCTTCGTCATCGAGGCGCTCGGCGTGCTCCCAGCTCCACGAGCGCGACACGTGCATGGTGGGGCGCAGATGGGCGAAGCGCCGCCCGAGCGCACGCAGGAACGGCTCCAATCTGGCCGTGTCATTACGCGAGGCGTAGCCACGGTCCAGGAGCCACGGCCACAGGTCGGGGACGATGTGGTTGCGGTGGTGGGCGCCCACGCGCTTCCAGTCCTCGCCCTGCCAGCGGCGGGCGTACTCGGAGGGGTCGAGCTCGCACGTGAGGTACACCCGGGTACGAACGGGGGCGTTACGAAATCCAAGCAGTGGTTGGGGGCGAACCTGCCAGGCCCCCTCATCCTCGTCAAGCAACTCGCACAGGCGCTCGGCGTGCCCGCCCGCATAGAGGTGTTCGGCCTGGGCCTTCAGCTCGCCGGGCCAAAGGTGGAGCGTGAGGCGCTCCTCTTCGATGTCAAGCGCTGCGCGTTGCAGTGAGGACACCCCCAGCGCGACGTCGAGGCGCACGTGCACAAGCCCGGCGCGCTCGGGCTCGATACCCGTCGCTTCGCGCAGGAGCGAGCGCAGACGCCACTTGCGCCGCACCGGGTCGGCGCCCACGCGCCGCAACGTCCCGAAAGGCAGTAGCTGGCCGAAGTCCTGGTGGGCGTAGGAGAGCACATCTCCCACGATCGCCTGCTCGGCGGGGGCGAGCACGCCCAGCTCCACCAACCGCCACCACGACTCCAGCAGGTCGTGCCAGCGCAAGAGGCAGGTGCGCCGCTCCTGGAAGTGGGTGCCGTTGAGGTTGAGCTCCGCCACACGGTGCCCGTTGCGTCTGGCCCAGCGGCGGCACACCTTGCTCTCGAGCACCACCACGAGGTCGGGATCGAAGCGCAACACCCCGTCGAAGCGCTGGCCGCGGTCGATGTCGGTTATCTCCTGCGCGATGTCGAAAGGCTCGATGTCGGGTGTCAAGAAGACGCTCACCAGCCGTCCCCGCTTGACCTGGCCGTTTGTGAGGCTTTCCTCGGAGGGGTCGACGATGTTGGTGGCCTGCATGTCAACCACGCAGTCGGGGAGCTGGGCTTGCGATGGCTCCTCGATCAGACGCAGCAGCGTCTCACGGGCGAGCGGAACGAGCCGCAGCACGATCATCGCGGCCCGCGTGAGCTGGTCCTCGTGCCCGCGCCCCAGGTCGCGGTAGGGCTCGAACACGTTGAGGTGCGGATTTGAAGTGCTGCTCTCCATGACCCTCCCATCCCTTCCTAGGAGTCATGGAGTTTATTGTACTCTACTGTTTCAAGGGGCTTGAAAATGCACGACGCCGCCCTCTTCGCGCTCCACCACGCGGCCCGCCTCGATCAGCAAATCCACGTGGCCGAGCACCTCGGACAGCGTGAGAAAGGCTTGCGTAACAGCCACATTCCCCCACATCTCCTGAGCTAGCTCATACGCATTTCGCGGACGCTCCTCGATCAGCCGGCAGAGCTTGTCGGCGCGGCGCTCATGCATGCGGAAGCGTTCGTCAATCAGCTCGCGGTGGCCTTCCACGGGCTCGCCATGACCGGGGTAGACGACCGCCAGATCCATCTCGCGTGTCTTTCGCAGCGAGTCGAGATATGTCATCAGCGCACGCGGGCGCTGGTCATCCTCACCGTCCGGTCGCTGCTGGGTCCCATCCTCGCCCCCGCCGCCCGGAAGTCGTGCAAGCGGCTTGGAAAGGAGCGGGTTGGAGGAGATGTGCTTGATCAGGTGGTCCCCGCCGAACAGCTCCCCGGAGGCTTCGTCCCAGAAGACGGTGTCCGATGGAGAATGGCCGGGACGGTGCAGCACGCGCCAGCCGCGCGAGGCGAAGTCGAGCGTTTCGCCGTCATGAAGTGGGCGCGTTACCTGCGCCGCGGCACCCCAGGCGCGAAAGCTCGCCGATACTGCCCGCAGGGCGTAGACGACATCCTGGGGGATGCCGTTGCGCAGCATGATGGAGGCGGAGAAGCTGTCGTTGTCCTCCATCTGACGCTTGTAGTCCGAAAGCCAAGGGGCGAGGGAGTCGAGCGCGCACACCTCGGCGCCTGAGCGCGTGGCGAGAATCTGCACCAGACCGATGTGATCGATGTGCTGGTGGGTGACGACGATGCGCTTCAGATCCTCGATGCGGTAGCCGTGGGCGTCGAGCATCGCCTCCATAGTCGTGAGGGAGGTGGCGGAGTTGGGACCGGCGTCAAGCAACGTGAGCGGATCGTCCTCGATCAGGTAGCAATTGACGCGCCCGACGGCGAAGGGTGTTGGGATCGCCAAGCAATGAACCCCGCGAGCGCCCTCGCGCACGGGCGCCCTCGCGCTCACGACTGCGCGGGCGAGCCCGAGCGGATCAAAGCCAGGACCTCGTCGCGCTTCTCCACCATGTGCTCGCGCGAGCGCAGCGACTCAAGGCACAACCGCAGCAGCGGCTCGGTGTTGGAGGGGCGCACGTTGAAGTGCCAATCCTCGTAGTCGACGGACACACCGTCGAGCCAGCTCAGTTTGGCGTCGGAGTAGCGCTCCGCGATCTCCTTCATCTTGGCCTCTTGATCTGAGACCTCTGTGTTTATCTCCCCGGAGATGAAGTAGCGCTCACGAAAAGGAGCGAGTAGCTCAGAGAGGCGCTTGCCCTGCAGCGAGAGCTGCTCGAGGATGAGTAGCGCCGGGATCGTGCCCGAATCGGCGCAATAGAAATCGCGGAAGTAGTAGTGGCCTGAGACCTCGCCGCCGAAGAGGGAGCCTTCCTCGTGCATACGAGTCTTGAAGAAGGCGTGGCCGACGCGGTTGACGTGGGCGGTGCCGCCGAGGCGCTCAACTGTATGGGGTACCGCCCAGCTGGCGCGCACGTCATAGAGGATGGTCGAGCCGGGATGCTTGCTCAATAGCGACTCTGCGAGCAAGGCCGTGAGGAAGTCGCCGTCGACGAACTCGCCGGTGTCGTCGATAAAGAAGCAGCGGTCGGCGTCGCCGTCCCAGGCGATGCCGAGGTCTGCACCCGTCTCACGGACCTTCTCGATGATGAAGGCGCGGTTCTCCGGCAGGAGCGGGTTGGGCTCGTGGTCGGGGAAGTTCCCGTCGGGGGTCCAGTAGGTCTCGATCAAGTCGAGTCCGAGACGCTCCAGAAGCGGTCCCACCATCGGGCCGGCCATGCCGTTGCCGCCGTCAACCACCACCTTCAAAGGGCGTACAACCGTGGGATCGATCGTGGCGAGCACGGCGGTTTGGAACTCCTCATAGACATCGACTTCCTGCAGAGTGCCGATGGGACCATCGCCGTCGTCGTCGCCGAGCGGGTGGGTGGGCATCGATTCCATGACGCGGCGGATGTCTTGGATGCCGGTGTCGCCGGAGAGCGCGATCGCACCCTCGCGCACGAGCTTGGCGCCGGTGTAGGCCTTGGGGTTGTGCGAGGCGGTGCACATCAGCCCACCGTCGAGATCCCGCGAGCCGACGAGGTAGTAGAGCATCTCCGTGCCAACCTGGCCCGCGTCGAGCACGTGGGCGCCCTCCATCAAGAGGCCCTCGCGGTAGCGGGCGGCAAGCTCGGGAGCGGTGAGGCGCATATCGTGGCCCAGGCCTACATGCAACTCGCCCACAGGCTTGCCCGAGAGATCGGAAAGCACACGGGCGAACGCGCGCCCGATCGAAAGAGCGGTGGAAGCGTCGATCTGCGAGCCGTAGAGGCCGCGGACGTCATACGCCTTGAAGATGGTGGGGTCGAGTTCCATCGGGCGCTCATCCTAGATGGCGATCTCCCAAGACACCGTTGCGGGGCCGCGCGCAAGTATCCTGCGAGGGATGTCAGGACATTCTAAGTGGGCGAGCATCAAGCACAAGAAGGCGATCGTGGACTCGCGTCGAGGCCAGCAGTTCACCAAGCTGGCACGTGCGGTGACGGTGGCGGCACGCGACGGCGGGGGAGACCCAACCGGGAACGCCCCCTTGGCGCTTGCGATCGCAAAGGCCAAGGCGGCGTCGATGCCCAAGGACAACATCGAGCGGGCGATCGCCAAAGGTACCGGCGAGGGTGGCGAGGCGGATGCGATCGAAACGGTGCTGTACGAGGGTTACGGTCCGGGGGGCGTGGCGGTGCTGGTGGAGGCGCTCACCGACAACCGCAACCGCACGGGTGCGGACGTGAGGCACGCTTTCTCAAAGCACGGTGGCAACCTGGGCGAGCCGGGGTCTGTGGCCTATCTCTTCGAGAAGCAGGGCTCGATTGCGGTGGACGGGGAGCGCTACTCCGAGGACGACCTGATGCCGGCGGTGGAGGCCGGCGCGGAGGACATCTCGGCCGAGGACGACGTGTTCGAGGTGGTGACCGGGTTGACGGATTTCGCGGCGGTGCGAACAGCCCTTGAAGAGGCGGGGGTTGAGATCCAGAGCGCGGAACTGGCCTACCGCCCCAAGAACCTCGTGCCGATCGACGAGGGGCAGACTGTGAAGCTGATGAAGCTGATCGACGTGCTCGACGAGCTCGATGATGTGGACGAGGTGTACGCCAACTTCGACGCGCCCGCGGAGGTGCTCGAGCGCGTTGCCTCCTAGACCGCCTGTCGCGATCTTGTGCGGCGGGCGGGGGACGCGCCTGCGAGAGCGCACCCAGGAGATCCCCAAGCCGCTGGTGGAGATCGGTGGGTTGCCGATCGTGTGGCACGTGATCCAGCTCTACGCGGCGCAGGGGTTCGATCGTTTCCTGCTTGCAACGGGCTACAAGGGCGAGCTGATCCGGCAGTTCACGCAGGAGACATCATGGCCCGAAGGCGTGAGCGTTGAGTGCGTTGACACGGGCCTCGACACGCCCACGGGGGGGCGCATCAAGCTGCTCCAAGCGGGCCTAGGTGGCGAGCGCTTCTGCGCAACTTACGCCGACGGTCTTGCGAGCGTGGACTTCGAGCAGCTACTCGCCTTCCACGATCTCCACCGCAAGCTGGCAACGATGACCGTGGTGCGCCCGGAACTGCAGTTCGGCGTGACAGACCTCGACGGGTACGGACGGGTGCTGGGCTTTCGCGAGAAGCCACGCTCCGAGCACTGGATCAACGGCGGCTTCTTCTGTTTTGAGCCGGGAGTGATGGATTTTTTGGATACAAGCAGCGTGCTCGAGCGCAAACCACTAGAGCGTCTGGCGTCAACCGACGAGCTTCGTGCCTACCGCCATGAGGGCTTCTGGGAGTGCATGGACACCTACAAGGACGCGGTGGCCCTCAACGACCTGTGGGCTTCGAGCGAGCCGCCTTGGGTAGTGCGCGAAACGGCAGGCGTCCGGGGGGACACGCAGAATCCCTAGGAATGATCGTGCTCGGCATCGACCCTGGCCTTGCGAACACCGGCTACGGCGTGGTTGCCCGCCAGGGCACCCGGCTCGTGGCGCTCGACGGCGGCGTGATCCAAACGCCGGCGGGCCTTGCTATCGAGCGGCGCCTGGCGAGCATCGCAGCGCAGATCCGAGATCTACTCGAGGAGCACGATTGCGCAGCCGTGGCGCTGGAGGAGCTTTATTTCGGCCAGAACGCGCGCAGCGCGTTCGCAGTAGGCCATGCTCGCGGGGTGTGCATGCTCGCGGCGGGGGAGCGCGATCTGCCGTGCTTCTCCTACACCCCTCAGCAGGTGAAGGCCGCCGTGTGCGGCAGCGGACGGGCCGGAAAGGAGCAGGTGGCGCGCATGGTGCAAACGCTGCTCGCATTGCCGCACGTTCCCGCTCAGGACCATGCCTCCGATGCACTGGCGGTGGCACTCTGCCACCTGAACGGCACGCCGCTCGCCGACGCGGTGCAGCGCGCGGTCGTGGTGGCCGGTGCAGCGCGACACCCCATGGTGGGGCACACGTGATCGCTCTACTGAAGGGGGAGGTGGCGATTCGTCGCTCAGACCACGTGGTGGTGTTGTGCGGCGGGGTGGGCTACCGCGCGGCGGTATCGACAGAGACTTTGCGCCACGTGCCGGCGGTAGGGGGCGAGACGACGATGCACACCCACCTCGTGGTACGAGACGACGCGCTGCTCTTGCACGGCTTTCACTCCGAGCAGGAGCGCGACCTCTTCCTGATGCTGCTGTCAGTGCAGGCGGTGGGGCCAAAGGTGGCGGTGGCGGTGCTCTCAAGCGGCTCCCCGCGCGAGCTGTTGGCGGCGATCGCCGGTGCCGACGCGGCACGCTTTCAGGCGGTGCCGGGCATCGGCAAGCGCACGGCCGAGCGGATCATCGTGGAGCTGCGCGAGAAGGTGGGTGTCGATAGCGGCCTTGAAAGTGTGGTTGGCTCCGTTCGCGAGGACGACGGGCCACGAGCCCTTGCGCGCGAGGGGTTGCTTGCACTCGGCTATGACGCGATCGAAGCCGAAGAATTGTTGCGTGGAGTCAAGGGCGAGAGCGCCGAGGAGATGATCGCGGACGCGTTGCGGACGGCGAGAGCGGCATGACGCAGACCGAGCGCATCCAAACCCCCTATTTGACACCCGAGGACGAGCTCGACCGCTCGCTGCGTCCGCGAGCGCTCGAGGAGTTCATCGGCCAGCCGACGCTGCGCGAACAGCTCGCCGTGGCGATCGAGGCGGCAAGCGCCCGTGGCGAGGCGCTCGACCACCTGCTGCTGGCTGGACCCCCAGGTCTTGGCAAGACATCGCTCGCGCAGATCGTGGCGGCGGAGCTTGAAGTGCCGTTCGTGCAGACGGCTGGGCCGGCGCTTGAGCGCAAGGGGGACATCGCGGCGTTTCTGACTGCGCTCGAGCCCCGCAGCGTGTTCTTCGTGGATGAGATCCACCGTTTGCCGCGCACATTGGAGGAGACCTTTTACCCGGCGATGGAGGATCGCCGGCTGCCGATCACGGTCGGGCAGGGCGCTGGCGCACGCGTGGTGACACTCGAGCTTCCCCAGTTCACCTTGGTGGGCGCCACCACGCGGGCGGGGCTCTTGACGACGCCGCTGCGCGACCGCTTCGGCATCCAGGCGCGTCTGGAGCACTACGGAGTCGACGACCTCGCGCGGATCGTGAGGCGCTCGGCCGAGATCTTGCAGATCGCTGTGGACGAGCAGGGCGCGCTCGCCATCGCAGCACGCAGCCGGGGCACGCCGCGTGTGGCCAACCGTTTGCTCAAGCGTGTGCGCGACTACGCCGAGGTGAGGCTCGACGGGATCGTAGGAGCCGATGCCGCACAGGGCGCCCTGGAGCTGCTCGAGGTGGACGAGCGCGGTCTGGACCGCCTCGACCGCGAGATCCTCAGGGCGATCTGCATCAAGTTCGACGGTGGGCCTGTTGGGCTCTCGACGCTCGCCGTGGCGGTGGGGGAGGAGCAAGACACGATCGAGGACGTGTACGAGCCCTACCTTTTGCAGCAGGGCCTAATCAAGCGCACCGCTCGCGGCAGGACGGCGACGCTTGCCGCCTTCGAGCACGTCGGCATTGAGCCGCCCTCGCACGAAGCCGAGACGAGCGCGCTCTTCTAGACGCCCACCCGCCGTTCGACGCGCGCACCACCGGCAACGCTGCTTGGCAGCACAGCGGTTACACGTCGAGACGTCGGCTCGCGTACTCTTGAGTGCGATGGCTCACCCTTTCATCTGCCCCAACTGCGGACACCGCACGAGCGAGATCGACCGCAACATCGGCTTTACGCGCCAGCCCAAGGGCTGCACCAAGTGTGGCTTTGCCTTTCTCTACGAGCTGCTTGACGATTACTACCCGGCGCCTGACGCCGCATTCTTCGTCTGCGACGGCGAGGGGCGAGTGATCGGTTGCGGCAAGAACTCGTTCGCCTTCACAGGAGTGGAGGAGGAGGACGTGATCGGCCAGCGCGTGGAGCAAGTGCTCGGGCTGAAGTTCGAGAACGGCAACGACCCTGTCGAAACCGTGCTCGAGTGGGGTGTGCGCGCGCTTGATGTGCCTGTGCGGGTGAGCGGCGAGCGCGACATAGAAGCCGAGGCGAAGGCGGATATGTTCCCGGCATACGACGACGACGGTGGGCTCTTGCTGGTGCTCACCCCGGACAAGTAGTCTGGAAGTCATGGGAGACCGCCGCCGAAACACATTGGTGCTGTTGCTCGTACTGGGCCTCGCGCTTGCCTCGCTCGTGGTGATCGCGCGCAAGCCCACGCGTCTGGGCCTCGACCTGAAGGGCGGGGTGCAGCTCATCTACCAGGGTCGTGCCACGGCTGAAGCAAAAGTGGACAGCGAATCGCTCAACCGTGCGATCGACATCATGCGCAAGCGCGTCGATCAACTCGGCGTGGCGCAGCCGGAAATTAAGCGCAGCGGCGGCACCGAAATCACCGTGAGCTTGCCGAACGTCACCAACGCCCAGCGCGCGCAAGAGCAGGTTGGGAAAACCGCCCAGCTGTTCTTCTATGACTGGGAGCCGAACGTGATCGGCCCGGACGGCAAGCCCGCGCCTACCGAACCGACGGTAACAGGCGGCACCAACCCCGCATCGGCGGAAGCAGGGTTGCCGGAGTATGAAGCGGTACTGCGGGCACTCAAGCGGCCAGCGATCATCAGAAAGAACGACACCACCTACGCCGCGGGGTGCACCCCAAAGCAGGAAGGCGGCTGCATCTACGGACAGTGGTACCTGCTCGACGTGACCCATAAAAAGGTTTTGCGTGGCCCCGAGGACACCGAAGCCAACCTCTACGGCGATAATGAGAAGATTCCAAAGGGGATAAAGACGCGAACCGTGCGCGTGAACCCCGGGACGGTGCTCGCGCAGGCGCAGCCGATCACCGGCAAGGAAGGCAAAGTCACCCAGCCCTCGCCTGAAAGCTGGTACGTACTCAACGACAACCCGTCGCTCAACGGCAACAACATCAAGAGCCCGCGCCAGAGCTTCTCCGAAGGGGGCTCCGGTCAGCCAAACGTGACGTTTGAATTCGATTCGGCCGGCAAGAAAACCTTCCAGCGCGTGACCCGTGAAATCGCCGAACGCGGCCAGGCGCGCCAACTTCCCGGTATCTCCAAGAATGGCGCTTTGCAGCATTTCGCCGTAGTACTCGACAACCAGGCGATCACCGCGCCCTCGATCGACTTCACCCAGTACCCCGAAGGTATAGACGCCTCCAACGGCTCGCAGATCTCCGGCGGCTTCACGCTCACCTCAGCGCAGAACCTCGCTGATGAGCTGCAGTCCGGCGCGCTCCCGATCAAGCTCGAACTGATCTCCCAGTCGCAGGTATCAGCGACGCTCGGCAAGACAGCTCTCAAACAGGGCCTCATCGCGGGCCTTGTGGGCTTCCTCGTGGTGTGTATGTTCCTACTCGCCTTCTACCGTGTGCTCGGGGCGATCGCAGTCGGCGGGCTCTTGATCTACGGGATCTACTTCTTCGCGCTGATCAAGTTGATCCCGATCACGTTGACCCTGCCCGGGATCGCGGGTCTGATCCTCACGATCGGCATCGCTGCCGATGCGAACATCGTGATCTTCGAGCGTGTCAAGGAGGAGATCCGCGGGGGAAGGTCGATCGCAGCCGGCATCGCCACGGGCTACAAGCGCGGGTTCGCGGCGATAGTGGACGCCAACGTCGTGACCTTCATGACCGCCTTCATCCTGTTTGCCCTGGCGACATCGGAAGTGCAGGGTTTTGCCTTCACACTCGGTATTGGCACGCTCTTGACCCTCTTCACAGCGGTGCTCGCCACGCAGGCAGCGCTCGGCGCGATGGGTCGCTCACGCGCGGTCTCCCACCCGGCGCTGCTCGGCGCGAGCAAGCGAAACCGCAAATGGACGTTCGACTTCATGGGCTCCTCGCGCTGGTTCTTCTCACTCTCAGGCTGCATCCTGATGATCGGGGCACTCGCGATCGGTGGCAAGGGAATCAATTTTGGGATCGACTTCAAATCCGGCACGCGCATCCAGACCGCGTTCGTGAAGCCAGTCACCGAGAACCAGATTCAGACCGTTATGAACTCAGCTGGCTATCCCAACGCCGAGATCCAGAAGTTCACGAGCACCGGCATTGGCGGCCAGGGCTTTCAGATCTCGCTGAAGAAGCTGCGACCCGAACAGGTGCAGAAAGTTAAGGCGGCGCTCGATGCGAAATTTGGCTCGGGTCCGCTCTCACCGGGGACGAAGAATTTCTCCAACACCTCGATCGGTCCGACCTTCGGCCAGACTGTGGCGAAAAGTGCGATCATCGCGATCATCGCCTCGCTGCTGGTGATCTCCGTCTACATCGCGTTGCGGTTCGAGTGGAAGTACGCGGTGCCCGTGTTGATCGCGTTGATGCACGACCTGCTGATCACAAGCGGGGTGTATGCGCTCACAGGTCGAGAAGTGACGACCTCCACCGTGGCGGCGCTGTTGACGATCCTCGGGTATTCGATGTACGACACGATCATCGTGTTCGACCGTGTACGTGAGAACGTGCCGCGCATGCCGCGAGCGGCGTTCTCACAGATCGTCAACCGCTCGATGTCCGAGGTGCTGACACGGTCGCTCGCCACGAGCCTGTGCACACTGCTGCCGGTCACCGCGATCCTGCTGTTCGGCGGAGCCACGCTCAAGGACTTCGCTTTCGCGATGCTCGTGGGGATAGCCTCCGGCGCGTACTCCTCGATCTTCATCGCCTCGCCGGTGCTCACGCACTGGAAGGAGCGCGAGGGCATATATCGCAACCGCCGCGCGCGTATCGAGCGCGAGCTCGGCTACGTGCCCGCCTACGCGACGGCGCTCGGCGAGGGCCCGATCGACGTGGAGCCGCCCGCGAAGAAGAAGCGTGGAAGCGGAGGTTTGAGTACCGACGAGCCGGGCGAGCAGCTCTCCAAGGATGAGTTCGAGGAGCTGGTACGCGAGATCGGACCGGAGCTGGCCGAGCAGCGCAAGGGCTCTCGCGCGACGGCTGGCGTGGGCGTGCGCCGCGGGCGGCGCGCCGCGGCGGTCGCGCCCAAGCGTGAGGAGAAGCCCGTGGTCGAGGACGGCGCGCCGAAGGTGGATCCAGCCGCCGACCTGACCCCTGAGGATCTCGTCATGAAGGACAAGCCGGCACGCGATACCAAACCGCGTAGGCCGCGAAACCGCAGGCACGGGAGGGCGCGCTGATGGGAATGCTCGCGTGGGTGATGATGGGCTTGTCGATCTGGCACTTCACGATCTTCCTGCCCGACCGCTTCTGGGGTGGGATCGTCGGTGCGTTCATCGGCTCGCTGGCCGGCGCCATCATCGTCGGTCTCCTCATCTACGGTGTGAAGACCTCATCGCTACAGGTGCCGGGGCTCAAAGAGACAGACATCGCGGTCGTCCTCTACGCCGTGCCCGGCGCTCTGATCGGGATCGCGGCCGTCTATTTCGAGGGCGCCCGTCGCGAAAGCGCGCCCGCCGCCGGTCGTAGCTGAGCATCCTCGCGCCAGAGGCTTTCCGTCTACCCCTCACCGTAGGGTGGGCTGTGAGATGGTGCGCTTTGACATTCCCGCATGTGATGAGCGGCAGGTAGCGCGGCTGCGCTTGGAGCTGGGTGTGAGCGATGCCCTCGCCCAGGTGCTCGTACGGCGCGGTCACGGCGATCCCGCGCGCGCCCGTGTGTTTCTGAAGGCCGACGAGCGCCACGAGCTCGAGAAGTTCGAGGGGTTGCTCGACAGCGCGGCGTTGATTCTCGAGCGCGCGCGGGAGGGACGGCGGATCACGATCCACGGCGACTATGACGTGGACGGGGTGTGCTCCACCGCCGTGCTGGTTCGCGCCCTGCGCAAGCTAGGAGCGAGTGTCGACTGGTATCTACCCGACCGCGCCGAGGACGGGTATGGGCTGAGCGCCGAGACCGTGCGCAGGCTCGCCGAGCGCGGTACCGAGCTTCTCATCACCGTCGACTGCGGGATTACGGCCGTCGAGGAGGTGGCACTTGCGCGCTCGCTCGGCATGGAGACGATCGTCACCGACCATCATCTACCCCGTTCGGACGGCACTCTTCCCGACGCTCCGATCGTGCATCCAAGACTGTGCGGATACCCGTGTGGTGAGCTGTGTGCCGCCGCGGTCAGCCACAAGCTCGCGCAGGCGATCTACTGGGTCGCCGGGCACGAGCCGAGCGAGCTCGACGAGGATCTCGATCTCGTGGCGCTCGCGACGATCGCCGACGTTGTGCCGCTGGTGGACGAGAACCGCTCGCTCGTGCGTCGCGGGATGCGGGCGCTCGCACGGACAACAAAGCCGGGGTTGCGTGCGCTCATGGCCGTGTCGCGGGTGCAACCCGGCAAACTCGACGAGCGCGCCGTGGGCTTCGCGCTCGCGCCCCGCATCAACGCGGCTGGGCGTCTCTACAGAGCCGACGCCGCGCTCGAGCTGATCCTCACCGAAGATCCTATGCGCGCCGCGCGGATAGCCGACGAGCTCGACCGGGCCAACTCCGAGCGCAGGCACACAGAGCAGCGCATCCGCCACGAAGCCGAAGCTCAGATCGCCCGCATGGGAGACGCCGAGCGGCGCTCCGCGTTCGTGCTGGCGGGGGAGGGATGGCACCCGGGCGTGATCGGTATCGTGGCCTCGCGCCTGGCCGAGCGCCATCGCAGGCCGGTGGTGCTGCTCTCACTCGAGGAGGGAAGCGCTCGGGGCTCGGGACGAAGCATCGAGGGGTATGACCTGCTCGGTGGACTCACCGCCTGCTCTGAGCTACTCCTCCGCTATGGCGGGCACAGCGCGGCCGCCGGGGTCGAGCTCGCGGGTGGGGACGTGCCGGCGTTCGCGGCCGCGCTCGACGCGCATGCGCGAGAGACGCTCACGTCCGAGCAGCTGATCGCGCGCGAGCGCGTGGACGCCGTCGTGGGCGGTAGCCAACTCGACATGGAGCTGGCCGAAGAGCTGGCGAAGCTCGGTCCGTTCGGACGGGGCAACCCGACCGTGACCCTGATGGTGAAGGACGCCGTGGTCGCCGATGTGCGGCCGATGGGGGAAGGCAAACACGCGCGCTTCACGCTCCAGTCCGAGGGAGTGCACGCGCGCGCGGTGGCGTTCGGCAACGACGGGAAGCTCGGGGTGGACGAAGGCGAGCCCGTCGAGGCGACCTTCACGCTCGAGGTGAACGAGTGGAAAGGGGTGAGCGAACCGCGAATTGTGCTGCGTCACGCCCAACCTGCCTGTGGGGGGGCTACGCTTAAGCCATGCCCGAACGTAGGACAAGCTCAGTCCACGCTGTTCCCCCTGCCGACGCCGGTCGCCGCGTCACCCGCGCGGAGCTGAACGACACCGAGCGGCGGCTGCTGGACGATCTCTTCGCGATCGTCTCCGAGCACGCGGCCGACGCGGTCGTGGAGATCGACCACGAGCGTGTGGAAGACGCGTTCGTGTTCGCCTGCGAGCATCACGCCGACCAACGGCGCAAGTCGGGCGAGGACTTCATTGTGCACCCCGTGGGGGTTGCGCGCATCTGCGCGGGGATGCGTCTTGACACCGAGACGCTATGCGCGGCGCTGCTGCACGACACGGTCGAGGACACCTCGGCCTCGCTCGAAGAAGTAAAGACGCGCTTTGGCAATGAGATCGCGGTGATCGTCGACGGCGTTACCAAGCTCACCGGGATCACGTTCCAGTCGCGCGACGAGGCTCAGGCGGAGAACTATCGCAAGATGATGGTGGCGATGGCAAGCGACGTGCGGGTCATCCTGATAAAGCTCGCCGACCGCCTGCACAACATGCGCACGATCGACGCTATGTCCAAGCAGAAGCAGCTTGAGAAGTCGCGTGAGACGCTTGAGATATACGCACCGATCGCCCATCGGTTGGGTATCCACGCGATCAAGTGGGAGCTTGAGGATCTCGCCTTCGCGACGCTACATCCGCGCAAGTACAAGGAGATCAAGGAGCTCGTCTCCCAGCAGCGCGAGGACCGCGAGCGCTACGTGACCGAAGCGGGGGAGTATCTCTCGCACGAATTGGAGACGCTCTCGATCGCAGCTCAGATCGCCGGGCGGGCCAAGCACTTCTACTCGATCTACTCGAAGATGACCAAGAAGGGCAAGGAGTTCAACGAGATCTACGACCTCACGGCGATGCGGGTGATCGTCGACTCCGAGAAGGACTGCTACGGGGCTATGGGCGTCATCCATTCGCTGTGGAAGCCACTGCCGGGGCGCTTCAAGGACTTCATCGCGATGCCCAAGTTCAACATGTACCAGTCGCTGCACACGACGGTGATTGGGCCCGAGGGCAGGCCGCTTGAGATCCAGATCCGTACGCAGGACATGCACGAGATGGCCGAGTTCGGTGTGGCCGCACACTGGATGTACAAGCAGCGGCCCACGTCCAACGGGAAAGCCGGGCCCGCGGGCGAGGAGAAGATCAAGTGGTTGCGCTCGATGCTCGACTGGCAGAAGGAGATGTCAGATCCCCAGGAGTTCATGGAGAGCCTGAAGATCGACCTGTTCGAGGACGAGGTGTACGTGTTTACGCCCAAGGGCGAGGTGAAGTCGCTCGCGGCGGGCGCCACGCCGCTCGATTTCGCCTACGAGGTGCACACCGAGATAGGCCACCGCTGCGTGGGGGCGCGCGTGAACGGCAAGATGGTGCCGCTCCAATACGAGCTGAGCTCGGGCGACATCGTTGAGATCTTGACCGCCAAGCGCGAGCGTGGGCCTTCGCGGGATTGGCTTGCGACAGTGAAGACGACGAGGGCACGCAACAAGATCAAGCAATGGTTCAAGGCGGAGTCGCGCGAGGGCACCGAGCACACCGGGCGCGAGCTCTTGCAAGAGCACCTCAAGAAGCAGGGTTTGCCCGCGCAGAAGATCACTGGCTCGGCGCTGCTCGCCGACGTGATCCGCGAGATGGGCTACCGCAAAGCAGACGATTTCTACATCGCCCTCGGGGCCGCCAAGATCTCACCCAAGGTGGTGGTGAACAAAGTGCTGCAGCGCCTCAAGCAGGGCGAGGCGGCCGACGGCGATTCGAGCACTAGCGATCTGATGAAGGTAGGTCGGCCGCGCCAGCGTCCCACGAGCTCTTCCGGGCAGTACGGGATCAAGGTGCAGGGCGTGGACGACGTGATGTTGCGCCTGGCGAAGTGCTGCAGGCCCGTGCCCGGGGACCCCATCCTCGGCTACATCTCGCTAGGGCGGGGGATAACGATCCACCGCAAGGACTGCCCGAACGCGAAGCTGTTGCAACGTAACCCTGAACGCTTCACGAGCGTGAACTGGGCGGGCGACCAGGAGACCTCGTTCGTGGTTGAAATCCACATCGACGCGTGGGATCGCCACCGTCTGCTGGAGGACCTCTCGCGGGCGTTCTCGGAGTCGGGCGCGAACATCCTCGAAGCGCGTTGCCTGTCGAGCCCCCCGATGGTGAAGAACCGTTTCGTGGTGGAGCTTGCCGACACGCAGAGTCTGAAGGGCGCGATCTCGCGGCTGCGCAACACCGAGTCGGTGTTCGACGCCTACCGCGTCACGCCCGGCGGCGCGGGCTAGCCAGACCCTCGATACCTCTAGGAGACGACGGCAAGCTCGCCGGGGAGGATCGAGTAGCGAGCCTCCATCACGTCGCCGAGATAGTCGCCGTCTACCTGCAGCGGCAGGGGCGCCTCGTCGCTTGAGCGCACGACCAGCTCGGTATCTTGCGCCAGCGATGTGACCTGGCGATGGCGGGTCACACGCGCGCGCTTTGAGAAAGCGCGGAAGGCGATCGAGGGCATGTCCAGCGGTCTCGCGCGATGCAGCACACAGGCCCGCAGCGTGCCCGAATCGAGCTCCACACCGTCTGCCACCTCGATCGGACGATCCTTAAAATACGTGAAGGGCGAGCCGTTCTGGACGATGGCGGTGACGCCGGTGTGCTCCTCACCGTCGGCCTCGACCACGAGGTGCGGCGGTTTGAGGATGTAGCGGCGGGTGAACGTGGAGACGGCGGCCCAGGTGAAGTAGTAGGCGCCGAAGCGGGCCTTCAGATGGGGGTTTGAATCCACGCGCTTGACGACACTCGCGTCGAGGCCGAGACCGGAGGCGAACGTGAAGCAACGGCCATTGACGACACCGAGATCCACCTTGCGGGGACGCCAATCGTCGGCCATGCCGAGCAGGTGCTCGGTGGCGTCGACCAGCTCGCCAGGGATGCCGAGGATCTTGCCGTATACGTTCGCCGAGCCCCCCGGCAGGCAGGTGAGGGGTGTGGGGGAGCCGCGCAGGCCGTTGGCGGCTTCGTTGACGGTGCCATCGCCGCCGAAGGCCACCACCACGTCATAGCCCTCGTGGGCGGCCTCGCGGCACAGCTCGATCGCGTGGCCTCGCGCCTCGGTGTCGACAGCATCGACCTCATAGCGACCCTGGAGCGCGTACACCACCAGGTGGCGCAAGCGATCTGAGACCGTGGTGGCGTAGGGGTTGACGATGATGAGCATCCGCTTCTTGGCCCCTGGATCGAGCGGCTCGAAGATCTCGGGGGCCTGCGCCGTGGTGTGGCCATCTGAACGTAGTCCCGTGCTCACAAGCACCCCGTACACCGGCGCGCGTGAAGCGTTACCACGAAGCTCGCAAAATGCGCGAATCCAGGTGCGCGTGCGGCGAAAGAAAGGTGTCCAACAAGATGCGCTTGCGTTCCATCCGTGAGCGTCCTATACTTCTCCGCACATAGCTGGACACATCCAGAGGGGTGGAGGGACTGGCCCTACGAAACCCCGGCAGCCCCCGCGAAAGCGGGAAGGTGCCAATTCCTGAGAGATGTGTGGCGGGCTTCCTGCTCTTTGCCACACGGTTTACCGGCGAAGTGCAATAGACGGAAGGAGCCCCGAGTGGCTGTCACACACCTTAGATGCAGAGAGTGCGCAAGCGAGTATCCGCTGGAGGCGCTGTACGTGTGCGAGCGGTGCTTCGGGCCGCTCGAGGTCGCCTACGACCACAGCCGCCTCGGCGGTGACGTGGATGGGTTGCGCAGGCGCATCCAGGCGGGACCGCAGAACATTTGGCGGTATGCCGACTTCCTGCCCGT
>DASXNB010000046.1:0-7371 GCA_036495305.1 Solirubrobacteraceae bacterium
GTGTGCGGGCGTTACGCCAACACGAAGCGCCCTCAGGAGATCGACGAGCACTTCGGTATGCCGATACGTGGCGACATCGGAACGCGGCGCTTCAACATCGCCCCAACCGAAGAGGTGCTCGCGATCGTTGCGCCGCACGGCGAGCCGGAAGCAGACGTGCTGCGCTGGGGCTTGATTCCCTCGTGGACAAAGGACACGAAGGGTGCCCACAAGATGATCAATGCACGTACCGAGACCGTCGCCACCTCCCCCGCCTACCGCACCTTGATCCAGAAGGGCACGCGCCGTGCACTACAAATCGCCGACGGCTACTTCGAGTGGATCAAGCCCGAGAAGCGCGGTGAGCCGCGTCAGCCGTTCTTCTTTCAGGTCGATGGCGGGGAACCTTTTGCCTTCGCCGCGCTTTGGACACCCGCGAAGATCGACGGCGAGTGGATACACAGTCTCGCGATGCTCACTTGCGATTCGGCGCCCAACCGTGTGGCGGCCGCGATTCACGACCGTATGCCCGTGATCCTTGCCGACCGCGACGCGCAGCGGGCCTGGCTTTCGGCTGAGCTTGGCACGGAAGATGCGCTCGAGCTGTGTGGTGCGCTCCCCGCCGACAGGCTCACGGCGCGACCGGCCAACCCGGCACTCAATCGTGCCGGCGCGGTGCCGGAGGGACCGGGGTTGCTGACGGCGCCATCGTAGGCCGGCTGGCTTCGAGACGTGGCCAAGACGCTCGATTCAGGCTAAGCTCAGAGCCCAGCGGCGCCCGTCCAAAGGCGCTCGTTGCGCCCGTAGCTCAGTGGATAGAGCGTCCGCCTCCGGAGCGGAAGGTCGCGTGTTCGAATCACGCCGGGCGCGTTAGAGAATCCTGCCCAACGGTGCGGGTTCCCCGAATCAGAGGCGCACGTTGGGCATTGGCTGTCTACCGCAAAACCTGGCCTCGTTTGCCTTTTCCTCTGCCTTTTCATCATGGACGGCGCTCCACGACTGACGAGAATCGCCGAACATCGCGCAATATCGTGGCCTTCGGGCGAGGCGCTACGAAGCTAGCGGTGTGATCTTGGTGATCGCTGCCTACGGGTTGTTTGCCCCTCCCATGCTTCTCGTCCCACGCACGGTAGGCAGCCTCCTTTGCTGCCTCTTCGTTTGTGGCCTCCCCGGCCCAGTAGACATATGCCTCTTTCCATAGCGGCCGAGCACGATGGCGCAGCAGCCCCCGGATAAGAGCTAAAACGCCTTGTTATGCGGGGCAGGCGCGCTCGCACACCTCGCGCACGGTCTGACGGCCGAGACAGCTTGCGGTAACGAAGGGAGATGTGTGTCCGCCGACGCGATGACCGACGTTGACGGTGACGCGTCCACGCAACTTGTCGATCAGGCCCCGCCGCAAAGGCACGAGCAAGAGCTCGTCCTGTTCCCCGACGAGAACTGTCGGACGGCCTTCGGCAAGTTTGCGCCAGACAGCGTCGTCGGCCCATTCCTCGTCGCCAGGAACGAACTCAACCCCATTGGGGTAGCCAAGGTCGTCGTCGCTGAGCGTTGCGGCCATGAACAACTCGTCGGTCTTGTCGGAAATTGTGCTCATCGTGTGCTTTCCCAACTACGAACGATATCGCGCCAGCCAAGCCTCAACTTGATCTCGGCGGCGTGCATTGCGTCATTGATCGGGCCATGCGTGACGATTGGCTCCTGCTTCTCGGCTCCAATGTAGCGGTGCTCATGGTGTTCGGTGGGCGCATGGGCATTATCGAACATCCGGATGGTGTGCACCGCGCCATCGCGTTCGAGCAACAGCACGATTGCGTATTCGATGGGATAGGCGCTTGAGCGCTCCACCACCATCAGCAGGTTCGGGGCGAGACGCCGTCGCCACATTCGGTCCTTAGGCATGGCTCGATGATTCCATTGCCCTCCGACACCGCACCAACGGGGGACGGTGATTGTCCCATAGGTGCGGTCCACCTATGCCCAGCATCGTGCCGTTTCCACACCTTAGACAAGGGCACCAGAGCCGCCTTCTCATCCTCCCCACGCCGCATCGACTGGCGGTAGACACGCAGTGCGAGCGCGGGATCGGTGTGGCCCATCTCGTCCATGACGACGCCGGGGTCCTCGCCGATCGCGTAGAGGATGCTCGCAAAGGTGCGTCGGAGAGAGTGCGGTGTGAGCCTTCGGGAAGCGGTGACAGATCGCGTTCTTGTTGGCTCGCTCCACCGACGCGGCGATCACGCGCGAGCGTAGGTTGTCGGCGCTCTGACGCCTGCCGGTGCTCGTTGCAAATACGAAGCGTCGGCGTCGGTGGTCGCTCGGAGTGCGTGGACACAAGTTAGCTCCGCGTTGAGCGCACCCCTGACCTTGATGCGACGGGTATGGCGTCGGTCTTGGCCTCTCCACTTAGAGCCAACCCGCCTCCAAGTCCACGTCTCGCCAGCGCAACGCGCACAACTCGCCGATCCGCAATCCGGCGAACACCAGCGTGGCCATCATCGCCTTGCGCTCTATGTGTCGCCGGTCGAGGTAGGTGCGTCGTGGAGCGCGTTCGCGCACCCGCTTCCCTTTCCCCCTTGCGGGATTGTGAGCGATCAGTTCGCGCTCGACTGCTCCCTCCAAGATCGCACCAAGCAGGATCACGGTCATGCAGGTTTCGACCCTAGTCCCATTCAAGCGCCTCTTCCGGTGTGCGCCCAGCGCAGACTTGCCACGAGCCCGTGTCGCCCTTACGATCCACAAGATGAGCACCGCAGGCTACGCGGCGGATGTCACTCCAGCGCGAACGCAGACGCTGTTCGGACGGGTCATGGCGCTCGTCGCGTTGACCGTTGGGTTCGCAACACTCGGCGTGTATGTCGCGCGCGAAGCGGGTGGAGGCGGCTGGTTTCTTGCCTGGTTGATCGCGCTCGGTTGTCTCGTTGGCTTGAACGTCGCCAACGCCCGCGGGAATCAAGGGCTTGCGCTTGTGTTGCTCTTCGCTTTCGGGCTGCTGGTCGGCGCGAGCATCTCAACCACTGTCAACTACTACTCCACTACCGATCCCACGGCGGTACGCCAGGCGCTTGGCGCCACCGCTCTCTTCGTCGGTGGGCTAGGCGCAGGGGGATACGCGATCCGGCGCGATCTTTCCTTCCTCTACCGCACCCTGTTCTTCCTGTTGCTCGTGCTCATCGTCGCGGGGATCGTGCTCATCTTCGTACGCATCCCCGCGCTCTACACCGTCTACGCGCTGCTTGGTCTCGTCATCTTCGGCCTCTACACGGTGGTCGACTTCAACCGTCTGCGCCGTGCCGGCAACGACGAGGCAATCCCGCTCGCCGCGGGCATCTTCATCGACGTGCTGAACATCTTCTTGCTGTTCCTGCGGTTGTTCGCCCGCTCCTCGTAATCGAGAACGACAGGCGTCGCTTCTACCGGCTCCTGGTGGGAGCTTTTGTTCTACGCTGGCCCCATGTGCGTAGCGTGTGCAATGGCAGCTGCCTCCGCGGCCAGTGGGTTTCGCACCTGGTTGCAGACACATCGCATGGGCTGGCTGACACCTCGGCGCTTGCGTACCCTCACGATCGGGGCCCTGTGTGCTGCTGGACTGGCCTCCACGGTTGGCGTAAGCGGCTCTACGCCGCCTCTCGCACACCACGTTTCGCGCAGCGCCCACTAGGCTCCATAACGTGATCCACGGAGCTTTCGCGACGCTGCTCGCCACCGAGAACATCGTCCAGTTCCTCCCTACGCTCGCCCTCGGGTCGCTCTACGCTCGGTACGCGCACAGGCCCTCGAACGGTCCCCACCGCATCTCCACCTGGCGCCAGGTGTGCTTCTACTCCGCGGTCTCGCGGTGATCCTGGCGATCTTTGCCCCGCACTGGGGAGCCCGCGGCGGACGTGCGGCGGCCAATCTACGGCGGTATCGGAGGGCTCTGCCAGCAAATCATAACCGCGAGGGCAAGCGGCCGGTTGACCAACGCCTCGGGCGAGGTGTATCGCGCCCGAGGCGATGTATTAGTCAAACGATCAGTATTTAGAAACGATAATCAATTCGATACGGTGAGTACACCTCCCGCAGGGTCTGTGTAGACGCTTACGTCACCTTCGATTAAGCCCTGTTTCGCACCACCCTGCGTGCATTCGCCGGGATCTTCTGTTGCCTCCGCTTCGGTTATTTCGCTTAACAGGCCTTCAACCAGGTTTTCTGCCGTCTCGTCCTCGCCTTTTACTTCGCAGGTATCTTCGATTTTGCCTATTACCGTCGTGCATACCACAGTGAACCGGAATCGTGCCACAACGAAATGGTAAATGGCACCTACTTTTTCCACTTTTACCGCCCAGGGAAGGTTCCCTGCAGTCACTGAAACTGGGTTAGTGCAGACCCCGGCATCGTCAACGCAGCTCATCGGGCTTTTTTCAGCTAAATCTAATACTTGGGTAATCTGGAAGTTGGTGCCATTGGTGACGGTTTCGCCAGTGAATAAGACAGAACATAAAATGTCGGGTTTAAACGCAGCCCCCATATCTTCTATTAAGAGCTGTTCGGCGGTGATAACGAGTGATAACGATCCCGAGATCGCGCCACCGTTCCATAACAGTTCGCCTGCGGCATATGCTTGACTCGAGGCTCCTAGTACGAACAGGCATCCGCATATCAATGCGGCCATTGTTACACGTCGCATGTGCTGTTCCTTCCTTGATTTGGGTTGTCCTCTTGATGGAGGTATTCCGCCTGCTCAAAGCTCGTCATGTCAGAGATTCTGGGCAGGCAGTAGGGCATCATAGCCCTTAGCAAAGAATGCTACCATTGGAATTTTTCTAATGAAGGGAAAAAATGGCAGTGCGCGTGAGTGACAGAACGTGATCGCGGTGAGCCACTGTGTACTAGTCACCAGACTGGGTATCGATCGCCGCCGCGGCGTGGTCGGTAACGGTGACTGGAACCTTCAAGCTGGGTCGGTGCCCTGCGGCAACGATGGGATCAGCCTCACTAGATAGGCTCCATAACGTGATCCACGGAGCCTTTGCGACGCTGCTCGCCACCGAGAACATCGTCCAGCTCCTCCCCACGCTCGCCCTCGGGTCGCTCTACGCCCGGCGCGCGCACACGCTCTCGGATGGCCCCCACCGCATCCCCACATGGCGCCAGGTGTGCTTCTACTCAGGTCTCGCGGTCATCCTGGTCGCCCTGTTCTCCCCCGTCGGCGAACTCAGCGATCAGTTGCTCTACATGCACATGGTCGAGCACCTGCTGATGGGCGACATCGCCGCGCTCCTGATCGTGCTGGGGCTAACGGGCCCCCTCCTGGCCCCGATCCTTCGCATCCGCTTCTTTGATCGCCTGCGCGTCCTCACCCACCCGCTCATCGCCTTTCCCCTGTGGGCGGTCGATATGTACGTATGGCACCTACCCGTCTTCTATGAAGCGGCGCTACGCCACCTCTTCGTGCACGCGCTCGAGCACACGATGTTCATCGCGCTTGGCATCAACATGTGGATGTGCCTGTTCGGGCCGCTTCCCAAGCCGCGCTGGTTTGGGAACTTCGCAAAGCTCGCCTACATCGTCGCTGTGCGCCTCACGGGCACTGTGCTGGGCAACGTTTTCCTGTGGTCGGGCAAAGTCTTCTACCCCTTCTATGTCTCAGGCGATGCCTTTCATCACATTCGCCCGATTGCCGACCAGAACCTCGCGGGCGCGATCATGATGGTCGAGGAGTCCTTCCTCACGCTCGGCCTCTTCTGCTGGCTGTTCCTGCGTACTGCCCGCGAGAGCGAAGAGCGTCAGGAACTGCTCGACCTGGCGACCGCCAGCGGCGTCGAGCTCACAGACGAGCGTGCGGCTCGAGCCGTCGCCGCGGGCAGGGGCGATGACTTGCGAAAGCGCGTTCTAGCCGCCGGCGACGGCCGGCAGGATGGTTAGCTCGGCGCCATCTGCCACCGGCGTGTCCAACCCATCGAGGAAGCGGATGTCCTCGCCGCTGAGATACACGTTCACGAAGCGCCGCAACGAGCCGCTCTCGTCGGCCAACCGCTCGCTCAAACCGTCGAACTTGTCATATAGCCCGTCAAGCACCTCCCGCACCGTCGCGCCCTCGAGCACCGCTTCGCTCTCGCCTCCCGCGGCGGAGCGCAACTGTGTTGGGATCTTCACCGTCACAGCCACGATCAGCTCCTCGCACCCGCGAGCGCGGAGGCGGCGGTGCTCGTGGAAGCGCGCTCCACGATCCGCTCGAACTGCTCCACGGAAGGCTCGATCGTGTCCGCCTCGAAGGACCCACGCACCGCGTCGAGTGTCTTCAACCCGTCGCCTGTGATCACCAGCACCACGCGCTCATCGGGGTCGATGTCCCCGCGTGCCGCCAACTTGGCGAGCACCGCTGTGGTCACTCCACCCGCCGTCTCGGTGAAGATGCCGGTGGTTTGTGCAAGCAGGGCGATCCCCTCGCGGATCTCCTCGTCACTTACCGAGTCGACGCCGCCGCCGCTGCGACGTGCCTCCTCGAGCGCGTAGGGCCCGTCGGCTGGGTTGCCGATCGCAAGCGACTTGGCGATCGTGTTGGGCTTCACCGGCTTGCACACCTCGTGACCGGCGGCGAACGCGCTTGCCACCGGCGAGCACCCGTCGGCCTGCGCGCCATTCATACGCGGAAGCTCGCCATCGATGAGCCCAAGTTGGCGCCACTCCTCAAAGCCCTTCGCCACCTTCGTGAACAGCGACCCCGAGGCAATCGGCACCACGCAACGATCGGGCAGCTCAAAGCCCAACTGCTCAGCGATCTCATACGCGAGCGTCTTTGACCCCTCCGCGTAGTAGGGGCGCAGGTTCACGTTCACGAACGCCCAATCGCGCTCGGCGGAGAGCTCGGTGCAGAGACGGTTCACGTCGTCGTAGTTGCCCTTCACGGCAACCAATTTCGTCCCGTATATCCCGGTTGCGAGCACCTTCTGCTCCTCGAGGTCGGCGGGGATGAATACGTAGGAGTCCATCCCCAGCGCCGCCCCGTGGGCCGCCACGGAGTTAGCGAGGTTCCCTGTCGAGGCGCAAGCGATCGTCTGGAAGCCAAGCTCCCGCGCGCGGGTGGTGGCCACCGACACAACACGATCCTTGAAGGAGTGAGTGGGATTGGCGGCGTCGTTCTTCACCCACACCTCGCGCAACCCAAGGCGCTTGGCGAGACGGTCGGCGCGGATCAGCGGCGTGCACCCCGCCGGTAGGCCGGTGCGGGAGGCCAAACGACCGGACGGGCCGGGCGGTCCATCTACGACGGGCAGGAAGTCGGCATACCGCCAAATGTTCTGCGGTCCCGCCTGGATGCGCCTGCGCAACCCATCCACGTCACCGCCGAGGCGGCTGTGGTCGTAGGCGACCTCGAGCGGCCCGAAGCACCGCTCGCACACGTACAGC
>DASXNB010000047.1:0-9079 GCA_036495305.1 Solirubrobacteraceae bacterium
CCCCGACGGCACCACCCATCTGCTCACCGAGGGCACTTTCGCCCGCGTCGATGCTTCCACGCCTCGCAAAATCAAGGTCTTGGGTCCAGGCGAGACGATCTACGTGTGCGCGGGTGGGCAGGGTGGGTATATCGGCCACGATGGGCGCACTCCCGATCACGACAATGCATAGACATCCGAAGCCAATGTGGGGAGTTGTCATGTGCACGGTCGCAACCGTTGCGGCGGTTGGTTGCGGGTCGAGCAAGACAGTGGTCTCCAATACCAACACAACCGCGGCGGCCACGAGCACACCAACGGCGACGCACACGATTCCGTCGCCCCCGACCCCCGCCACCGGGAAAACGGTTCTTGGCGTACAGAGGGTCGCCGCGCTGAGCAACCCGTTCCTTGTAGCCGGGCCACGCAAACTCACGGTCTACGCGTTCGAGAGCGATCAGCGTAGTAAATCGAACTCTGCTTGCACTGGGTCCTGTGCCTCGATTTGGCCGCCGGTTACGACCGTCGGACGGCCTGTCGCCAAATCCCCGGTCGAAGCAACCAAGCTCGCCACGATCAAGCGTGCCGATGGCATCGTTCAGGTCACGTATAACAAACATCCCCTCTACTACTTCTCCGGCGACCAGGCCTCTGGCGAAACACGAGGTCAAGGTGCGCAACGCCTCTGGTACGTGCTCGCGCCCGAAGGCATCGAGATACTTCGCTGAGGTTTCAGCGTAAGATCTCCCCGGTTCCTTCTAGATCGTAGATCGCGGCTTTCCATATTCAAGTCACTCCAGCGATGGATCTCCACCTGCAAGAGAAGGTTTTTCTCATCACCGGCGGCTCCGCCGGCCTGGGGTACGCCTTGGCACGCGAGCTGGTAACAGAGGGCGCGCGTGTGGCGATCCTCGCGCGCGACCCCGAGCGTCTGGCCGCCGCGGCGCTCTCGCTGCGCGAGGGCGGGGGAGAGGTTCTCGCCGTCTCGGGCGATGTCCGCCGCTCAGGCGACATCGAGCGGTTGCTCGATTCCGCTCTCGCCCAGTTCAAACGCATCGACGGGGTGGTCAACAACGCGGGCACGCTCTCCGCCGGAGAGTTCGAAAAGCACGACGACAAAGTGTGGGAGGAGGACATTTCGCTCAAGCTCATGTCGGCGGTGCGGCTCACGCGCCTCGCGCTCCCCGCGCTACGCGAGAGCGGGGAGGGGGTTGTGCTGAACACCCTCTCCATCACCGCCAAGGCGCCCGAGGCGCTCTCCACCCCCACGGCGGTCTCCCGCGCCGCCGGCCTCGCGCTCACGAAGGCCCTCTCCCGCGAGCTCGCCCCTCATAACATCCGCGTCAACGCGATCCTCATCGGGGTTGTGGAAAGCGCCCAGCTTGAGGCGCTCGCCGCCGCGGGGGGTATCACCCCGCCCGAGTACTACGCGCGGATGGTCACCAACAGCAAAATCCCCCTCGGGAGGGTCGGTCGTGCAGAAGAGTTCGGCTCGCTCGCCGCGTTCATGCTCTCCCCCCGTGCCTCCTATGTCACCGGCGCCGCCGTCAATCTCGACGGTGGGCTCTGCCCGGTGGTGTAACTCCCCCACTGCGACCCCTCTCCGGCGGACAATCTCGGCCTCCTGATCTCGATTCGCGTTCCAGATAATCGTGCGGTTCGCTAAGATCCGACTTGCGAGTCGGCCGGATGGGAGAGAACTGTGGGTCGTATGAAGATATGGCTGGTCATTTCCGCGCTGCTGTCGCTGTGCATCGTGCTAGCCGCGTGCGGAAATTCCGGGGCTGGAAAACCGACCACTTCCGATACCGCGACCGCGGCCGGCGCGACCGCGGCATCCGCCACCTCGAGTACCGCTTCATCCGCACCGCCGGCGTTGCGTTCTCTGAAGGGAGACGAAGACGACGACGAGACGGGCGAACGCCTGGCCAACACGAACAAGGACAACGATGTCGATTTCGACAACGACCTCAAGCCACAGCCCGGCTACAACGACTCCGACGACGGTCCGGTGCGCGACTACGGTCGCCCGGCGAGCACGGCAGAGGAGAGCAAGCTCGAGGACATCGCTGTTCGCTATTACTCAGTGGCTGCGCGAGGTGACGGCGCCACTGGGTGCTCCCTGACAGACGCCAACTTCGCGAAGTCGGTCCCCGAAGACTACGGCTCTGGAGCCGGACCCGCCTACGCGCGTGGGAAAACCTGTCCGGTGGTGCTTACGGCGATCTTCAAGCACGCCCACGCCGAACTGGCCGGCGCGGTGCGTGTCACAGCTGTGCGAGTCAAGGGCGGTCAGGCGTTAGTGCTCGTGGGCTCTACCACGATGCCCGCACGCTTCCTCGCGCTGCAACGCACCCACGGGGTGTGGGGGGTAGTGGGTTTGCTGGGCACCGAAATGCCTTGAACGCTCTACCCCTACGCTTCCGCGGCCTCGGAAACCCCAAGAAACGGAGCGAGCACCAAGTACGTCGCCTCCCGCGTCATCTCCAATAGCTGCTCTGCCCTGTGTTGGATGGCGTGGTGGAAGGCGAGCTCGAACATCCCCTGCACCGCCGCCTCGGGGGCGATTGCGGGCGGGTGTCTGCGTTGGGGCGCCCCGTCGAGCAACAGCCTGGTGTAACCCACAGCGTGTTCGTGGGCGCGGCGTGTCATTGCTGGACCCGCAAGCGGGGCATCGACGAACGCCATCCGCGTAAAGAGCGGCTCGGAGGCGAGGAATTCAAGCCAAGCGCGCACAGCGCGGGTGACCCCTTCGCCCCAGCTCCGAGCCCCCGCTCGCGCGCGCTCGACCACCGCGAGGGCCTTCATCTGACCGAGCTCCACCGCCGCAGCAAACGCCTCGTCCTTGTTCTTGAAGTGGGCGAGAAACGCGCGTTCTGAGATGTCCGCTCGCTCGGCGATGGCTTGGGCGGTGAGCGTCATGTAGCCCCCCTCATCGATGAGTTGCGCCACCGCGTCGAAGATCCGTTCGCGGTTTGTCTGTTGTAGGTACCCCTTCGTCTGCCTCCCCGCCGGCGGGCTATAGCCGCTCGGCGCGAGGGTGAGCGTCCCGGGCGCCCTACCACCCACCAGCCGCGCGGACTCCTCGACCGGCATTGTCCCCGCGGGCTCGGACGTCGTGAAGTCGTTGGGCGTGGGGTAGTAGCTGCGTGTCCACCGCGCGAGTTCTGGGCCGAGCTCCTTCAGCTCGCTCTTGCCCCCGCTTCGCATCCGCGCGTCGATCGTTCGGTGGGTGCTCCCCGCCAGCGCCCTCGCAAGTGTGGGGGACAGCTCCCCGGAATCGCCCTCGGTGGAGAGGCATTCGCCTATGAGCGACCCGAAGTCGCTCATCAACTTGTCGCGGCGCTGAAGGCCCGCGGGATTGGCGCCCGCCACCTCGATCGTCGCAAGGGCGATCGTCCCCGGGCTCTCCACCGCCACCCCACAGAGCCGGCGCATGAGCGCTTCCAGACGGCGGGTGGCCCCTCCGGTACGCTGCGATGCCTCTCTCACCTCCTCAAAGGCGACGGGTGAGGAGGCGTCGAATGCCGCCAACAGCAGCTCGTGACGGTCGGCGAAGTGGGCGTAAAAGGTCTTGCGCGACACCTTCGCCCGCTCGATCACATCGGCGACAGTGGTGGCCGCATAGCCAAGCTCCCACACAAGTTCCACCATCGCGTCGATCAACCGCTTGCGCTGGTCGGCGGCTACCTCCGCCGGCTCCAACCCGTGCGGGCCGCGCGGTAGCCGACCCATCGTACGGTCACCTTGTGTACTCACGGCCATTGTGCCTCCACTGCCTGAGGTGGACTGCACCACCAACCGTACTCAGGGCCTCCACCGATGTCCACCCGAATGACTCTAAAGTCCAGATTCGGCACAAAGTCCATATTTGGGAACAGTGTGGAGTTGGGGGTGGGGGTGGTCATCTTGGCTTGAGTAGCCTCCGGGGCAAGGCGAGCTTGAGGAGACAAAAACTAACTTAGCAAGAGCATATCCGGGGCATCGTCGCGGAGCCTGCTGCGGCGAGCTTTGTTTCTAACCCCGCCAAAAGCCTCCAAAACCGCGCTAGAAGCTGTGTTTGCCACACGCCCTTCGTCCGGTATGGCGCGAGTCAGAAACATTTACTGACATCTACTCCGTATCGAGTGGCGTCCTTGAAAATTGGGAGGGGGGCCTGATTGGGGTGGGCGGCGACATGCATGCATCAACTCGACCTCAAAGGAGGCAGGAAGATGCAAACGGCAAGAGACGCAAAGATCGTTGAGTGGATCGGCCGCATGGGCGCCGCGGGCGCCGGGCACGTGGCGCGCCATTTTGGGATGTCCCCCAAAAGGGCGCAGTCTCGGTTGCGCTCGCTCGCGATGGATGGGCTGGTCAAACGCCACCTGGTCCTGCACAACCGTCCCGCGCTGTATACGGCTACGCGCGAGGGACTGTGCTGGCAGGGGCTCGCTTTCATGAAAGTCCGCGAGGTGAAACCGGGTGGGTTCGAGCACGCCTGGCAGACGGCGCACGTTGCGGTTGACCTTGGCCAGAGGTTGCCCGGTTGGGACGTGCTGAGCGACCGTGAGCTACGCGGGATCGAGTCCGAAAACGACTCCCTCTACGGCTCGGCGCAGGTAGGCCAGATCGACGGCTTTCCCCAGCTGCGCCATCCAGACCTCGCGCTGGTGTCGCCGAGCGGGCGTGTGGTGCCCGTGGAGGTGGAGCTCACTAATAAGGGCGTCGCGCGGCTCGTGCCGATCTGCCGGGGGTGGGCCAGAGCGCGGCACATCAAACGCCTTTACTACCTCGCCGCACCGCGCGTAGCGCCCACGGTGGAGCGTGCGGCCAAGAAGGCGAACGCACTCGACTGCATCACGGTGCTCGCACTGGAGGACACCCCCGGCTTGGCGGAGCGGGAGCTGGAGATGGAGCGCACGTTGGCTCCATCGCACGAGGAGGAGGTCACCGATGTTTGCCTTTGAACAACTCATTCTCAAACTGTTGGAGCTGTGCGCGGTGTCGCTGTTCGGTGGGGTGGCGTTGGCGATGGGATTGCGTGTAGCCGAGCGGCGCTGGACATGGGCGTCGCTGGGGTTCCCGCTGGCGTGGGTGCTTGCGGGTATCTCGCCGCTCTTTGCGGCGATGGAGGGGAGCGCGAGTGTCGTCGGTTGCTTCGTAGGGATGGTGTGGCACGCGGCGGATCTCGCGGAGGGAGCCGACCGCGCCGACGCGGCCCGCGCGCGCTTGGGGATCCTCGAGGCTGTACGGGAGGCGGTTGCCAGGCGGCAGGTTGCCTCGGGCGGTTGGGTAGATCGGGGTCGCCTCACGGTGGGCCACGCTCGCCACGGCCGCCCGGTGCAGATCAAGGCGGGCGGGGCGAAAGGGTCTCACGCGCTGATCGTGGGGGCCACCGGGTCGGGAAAGACCGTGAGCGAGGGGTGGATCGCGACCAAACTCATTGCCCACGGGTACGGGGCGATCGCGATCGACCCCAAGGGCGACGGGATGCTGCGCGAGCAGCTCGAGCACGCCGCGCACGCAGCGGGGAGGGAGTTCCTGGAGTGGACACCGGATGGGCCGTGCGCATACAACCCCTATGCGTATGGCACCGATAGCGAGATCGCCGACAAGGCGCTGGTGGGGGAGGTATTTACAGAGCCCCACTATTTGCGCCTCACACAGCGCTATCTCGGGCACGCCGTGAGGGCGATGCGGGCGGCCCAGATTCAGGTGACACCGGGAACGTTGATGGCGCACCTGGACCCTGAGCAGCTCGAGCTCACCGGTCGCGGCTTGGACGAGCAGCAGGCGGGCGTCGTACAGGCGTATCTCGATTCGCTGGGCGACCGCGGGCGGCGCGATCTCATGGGCGCCCGCGACCGCCTTTCGATCCTCGTGGAGTCAGACATCGGCCGCTGGCTCGATCCCGCCGGCGCGAAGGCGATCGACCTGCAAGCGGCGATCGAATCGCGGGCGGTGGTGTACTTCGGCCTCGAATCCGACCGTATGCCCTTGCTCGGGCAAATGCTGGGCGCGGCGATAGTGAGCGATCTGGTGGTGGTGTCCTCCCACTTCCAGAACAACCCCATAGAGACCGTCGTGCTGATCGACGAGTTCTCGGCCATTGGGGCAAGCCACGTCGCCCGGCTGTTTGGGAGGGCGCGTGGCGCGGGGTTGAGTGTGCTCCTGGCCACCCAGGAGTTCGCCGACCTCGATGCGACGGGACCGGCGGTGCGCGAGCAGGTGCTGGGGAACCTCGACACGTTGATCGCCCACCGCCAGAACGTGCCCACCTCGGCGGAGCTCGTGGCGGACATCGCGGGAGGAAGAGCCGCCTGGGTGACCAGCCAGGCGACCGAAGCGGGGTTGCTCGGGCGTCGTGCCTCGGGAAGGGGTACCCGCCGGCGGGAGTATGTACGCGAGATACAGTCGAGCGTGATCCAGGGGCTCGGGGTGGGGGAGGCGCTGGTGGTGAAAGCCAGTGAGCGACCCCGGGCCGTGGTGGCTCGGATGTCGTTGTTGCTCCGCAGAGATGAAGTACCGGTTAGGGAAGCGGTTCGCCGATGAGCTCGTCAATCCACCATGACCCGCGGGCGCGCACCAGCGAGATGTAGTCGGCCGGCGCGGTGTTAGAGCCCAACAGTGCAAACGCTTGGTCGCCGTTTGCGCGAACGCCGCTAACTACCCGCTTTGCGGCCAGATCGCGCCGGAGGTGGGTAAAGAGCGCCGCCGTCGCCTCGGGGCAGGTCTTCGCGCCCCGCAGGTATGCCGGCCCCGCCTGCGCGTAGGTTTGCGCGGCGGTGTGAGCGACGGCGGGAAGGAGCATCGAGCAGGCGTCCGCGGCGTGGCCCTGGGCGGCGGCGGCGTAATAGTGTTCAACGAGCTTCGTGACCGTAGAGGTGACCGCGCCGTCGGTGACGTGACCGAAGGCGACGATGGTCGTGTCGTCTCTATCGTGGTAGCGGCCGTTGTCGTCGAACACGTGGTCTTCGGCGTTGTCTTTGTCGTTGTCGTAGGTGTTGTCGTTGTCGGCGTCGCCGATGGGGTCGTTGTCGCCGTCGTTGAGGTAGCCGCTGGCCGAACTAGTCGACGAGGTGATGACCGTTGTGCCACGAGCGCGGTTTACGCTCGGAACGTCGGCTGCGCCGCACGACGTGAGCATGAGGGTGAGAGCAAGCAACGCCGTAGTTGCCGGTGCCGTCGCGGTTGGGGACGGCGCCGCCTGGGCGCGGAGTGATGGTTTGGCTTTGATGCGCATAAAGTCGAGATGTTCCGTTGTAAAACGGCGATCGGAACAAGCTGAGCAAACGATAGCGGCGTCCTCGCATGCGACGGCGGCTGCCCGGAGCGGCTGTGGTGGGTCGCGATATCGGAACCTTGAGGGCCAAAACTTGCTTGACATTGGCGGAAAGCTTGCTAGCGTGCTTATTTTTCGTAATCCCGTTTTTCGGAATCTTGCGGCTCTTATGACGTTTTGGCCGCAGATCTATATCCAAGGGCCGCTTCCTGCGTGCAGGTTCAGCTGGGCGTTGGGAAGCGGTCAGAGCAACTCTGAAGGGGGCCGGGTTATGGTCTCGGATGGGAAAGGGTAGGTAAGGCAATGAGGAAGATCCATTTAGTCGTTTTTGCGGTGTTGGTCGTGGCGGCGTTCAGCGCGTTCATGGCGTCGTCGGCTTTCGCCGTGACCCAGTGGTTAGAGGATGGCGCTGTCATCAACGCGGGCGAAGTGTTACCCGTGGACGTGGAAGGCGAACTCAGGTTTACTAATCAACTCTTCGGTATCAAAACGCCGATAGATTGCAGTGGGTTATTCGAAGGCACGGTCGAATCTGGAGGTAAAGGCACCGCCACTGACGTGTTTGATTTATCGTCTCCTCAGGTAATTGCCGGTACGTTAGATTCGGCGGACACAAATAAAACACCGGTAAGCTGCGAAGTGTTAGGAGGCGGTTGCACGAGTGGTAGCTTAGCCAACGTCTGGACGGTCAAACTTAATTTAGAATTAGGTGCGGTTTGGAAAACCCAGCTCGTGTTAGTGGGATCGGCGTTCATTGACGAACTCGGTGCCGAAGCGGGCTATGAGCTTGAATGTAAAGGCTCGCTTGGCACGATCACGACGGAATGCATAGGAACCGTCACCAAGGCGGAACTGACCAATGAGACAGGCGGCGTGTTGGCTAAAGCATTGGGAACAGAAAAAATTACATGCACGGTCGGTGAAGCTACAGGTAGTGGTGAAGGCTTAGTTTCTATCGCCGGCAAAACGTTGTCGGTTTCCGACGTGTAGGTGGGAAGTTACGGTCACCTGGCGGCCTCAGGGCAGCTAGGTGACCGCTTAGAAGGTGGTCCTAGCGCGGGTCCCGATTGGTTTGGCGCTCCGAGGGGCCTGACGCTCGCTGCGCTAGGACGAAGACTGGAGACAGAGACTGACGCAACGTCTTGACAAGACAGTACGGTGGATCTCACATACGACGGAAGTTGTCGCGAAGTGGCTGCGTGGGTCGCGATGCCAGACCTTGACGGCCAAACTCGCTTGACATCGGTGGAAAGCTTGCTAGCGTGGCTCCCGTAATCCCGTATTTCGGAACCTTGCGGTTCTTATGATTGTTTGGTCGCAGGGTCGGTATCCATGGTCGCCTCCTTGCGTACAGGCCCAGCCGGGCGTTGGGAAGCGGTCAGAGCAACTCTGAAGGGGCCGGGGTTATGGTCTCGGATGGGAAAGGGTAGATAAGATAATGAGGAAGATCCATTTAGTCGTTTTTGCGGTGTTGGTCGTGGCGGCGTTCAGCGCGTTCATGGCGTCGTCGGCTTTCGCCGTGACCCAGTGGTTAGAGGATGGCGCTGTCATCGGCGCGGGCGAAGTGTTACCCGTCGACGTGGAAGGCGAACTCACGTTTACCAATGAACTGTTCGGTATCAAAACGCCGATAGATTGCAGTGGGTTATTCGAAGGCACGGTCGAATCTGGAGGTAAAGGCACCGCCACTGACGTGTTTGACTTACTCGGCAACATAGCCGGCACGTTAGATGCGGCGGATACAAATAAAACGCCGATTAGCTGTGAAGTCTTAAGTGGAGGCTGTACGGCGGGTACCTTAGCTGAAGTTTGGGTTGTGAAACTCAACTTAGAATT
>DASXNB010000048.1:0-2596 GCA_036495305.1 Solirubrobacteraceae bacterium
GCTACGTCCCTCCAACACCACAGCGTCCACGACATAGCGCGCCAACCCCACCCGTCCCATCCCCATAACCAGCCACCTTTCATCAGGTGTCCAGTATCTCCCGAGACATCAGTCCACTATGTCCTGCAACCACACACCGCCGGGCGCACTGTTGAAAACCTTTATCTAAGCCATTTTTGGGCTGATGAGGCACTATAGAAAAGTAATGATGTCCCGAAGGGATGTTATCCTTTGGGCACGGCACGGACGCCTGGCATAGCTCGATCTGCCTCCTCCCGGTAGCTCTGGTCGCGTCGTGGCGCCATAGATCGCGGCGTTCATCCCCTCACGACGCGGGTGTGTGCGCTTCCGCCGCTCAGGCGGATGTCGCGCTCCCGCGACATTCTCCTCGCGCCCCTCCAGCCTCCCAGCGGCCATGTCTATCGAGTCGAGCGCAAGCGTGGCGCGGTTTAGTATGCCAAGTACCGCCTCCCTGACGGCAGGCAGGTGCAGCGCAGCTTGGGCCTGCTTGGGGCGAGCGCGGACGCCCTCCCGCCGGTATTTCACCAAGCGGCTTGCTTGCCCGCGTTCGGTGAGCGTCCGCTTGAGCAGATCACCACCGCCGACATCGAGCAGTGGCGCGCCGGACTGTGCGCCGTGGATGGCTCGCGGCCGCGCCGGGGCGCCGACGACCAAGAAAGCAGGTCGGCCGTCGTGCCGCGTCCGCTCACCAATAACTCCGAGAACCACATCATGGTCTTGCTGAACGGCGTCTTCGCGCGCGCCTGCAAGGTGTGGAACCTGCCGGTCAATCCAGTTGCTTCGGTCGAGCGCCGCCCCACATGTCTCAGTGGGGACATCGAGGTCTTCTCGCCCGAGGAGGTATGGGCGCTTGTCAGGGCCGCCGAGTCTGAGCAGGACGGCGCGCTGTTCCTCACCGCCGCCTTACTGGTCTGCGCCTCGGCGAGCTGATCGCTTTGCGCTGGCGCGATGTCGATTCCGCGGGCTCGCTCATCCGCGTACGTGCGAGCTGGTCGGTCGGCGCCCTCACAACCCCCAAGTCGGGCAAGGTGCGCTCGGTCCCGCTCGGCCCCGGAAGTCGCGCAGGCGCTCGCCAAGCAATCGCAGCGCGAGCTCTTCACAGGCGAGGACGATCTCGTCTTCGCCGGCTCGACCCGGCACCTACCTCGATGACTCGGCTCTCCGTCGCCGCTACAAGCGCGCACTCAAGTGCGGTGGACTGCGCCAACTCCGTTTCCACGACCTCCGCCACACGTTCGGCACCCGCATGATCGCCAAGGCCGATATCCGCCGTCCAGGAGTGGATGGCCCACGCCGACATCCAAACCACCATGCGCTGCCTCTACTACGCCCCCCGCGAGGAGGACGCCCGGCTTGTGGCGGAGGCGTTTACGGTGCAGGCACCGCTGGACGTAGCGAGCACGATCGAGGGCCTGGCAGGGTAGTGCCTCGGATCGGTTTCTTCTACGGCATCGTGATCACGATGATTGGCGCGAGCGTGAGCATCCTGTCCCCCACTTCCACGCCTCCTACGGTGGGCAGGGAGGCCTCGATCGCTGTTGATGGGGCCATCCTTGGTGGCTCACTCCCCCCACGTGCGCTTCGGCTTGTGCGGGACTGGGCTCAATGCTCGATCGCCGTGATCGCCTGCTCCTCGACTGGGATCTGAGATTCCTCGTGCTCGTGCTCCACTGAGATCGCGTCGTAGGCGTCGCGCGCGAGCAGCAGGTGGGAGGAGAGCGTCTTGGTGTGCGTGTGCCCCGCATAGGTGGAGTACAGGCTGATCCCCCTTTCGGGCAGCACCGTGTCGATCACGAGCAGCGGCTGGCGTGGTCGCCGCTCTCGATGCCGCGGCTTGCGCACGGTGCGAGGCGCGCCTTGGCGCCCCGCACCAGCGCTGCTCCCGTTAGCGCCCGCGATTGGACCTCCGGTCGACGATCTCCGGCGTAGCCGCCGCGATGAACGCGAACTCTCCGTTTATGAGCGGCACCTCAGCCCTCGGCTTCAAATAAATTGTGTGGGTATGTCTTGACAAGTGGTGTGTTTTTGGGATACAGTCGTGGTCGTACTGCCATCCTTTGGTGTTGGGGTACGTACATATGGCTGTGTTTGGGTTGTGGTCCTCATGACCGGTTTGAAGCGTTGAACGGGGATTGGGAGAGGGACCGGGTCGAAAACGGAGATGGGAGTAGTTGTTAGCGTGGTTTCTTTGGGGAACAGCGTGATTGGGGAGTCGTGCGCGGTTGATGGGTCCGTAATAGGACGCGTCAGCGTCGCTGACGCGTCTCTCTCTCTCTCTCTCTCTCTCTCTGGTCGAGCCGGCTTCCAGCCGCTAGACCTCATCGCCGTGACCTAGCTCCACGGCAATCCGGGTGTGAAACCCGGTTGGGCGACGGCTGTCTCCTGTCCGCGCGGGGACGGTCGTGATGGTGGCGACGCAAGCGGCCACGCGGGTCGACACGTTCGGGCTCGAGCAGATCGCAAGGGTCCGACGTGCCCGCCTCCTGAACGCGATGGTTAACGCTTCGTGTGACCAGGGCGCAGGCAGCGTGACTGTCACCGATGTGGTGAAACGCTCTGGGATGTCGCGGCGGAC
>DASXNB010000049.1:0-39737 GCA_036495305.1 Solirubrobacteraceae bacterium
CGCTCCCTGAGGAGCGGTCACCTACACACACTTGCGCCTCGCACCGGTAGGCGTGTTGTTCGGCTCGCGGCTCTTTTAGCCAACCCGGGGGTTGACAAGAGTTCGGGTACCGTGTATAAACACCCAATAGCCCGAGTGCCAGACGGCCGGGGCAAACATAAGGTCAGGTAAGGGGTCGGTCTTCGTGGTCGACACCAACTTGTTTTGACGGGGACCTTTGGGAGAGGGACCGGGTCGCTTCTGAGAGGGAGTTGTGTTTCGCGTGCATTCATTTGGGGATCATGTGCTTGAGAGTCGGTGTGTCACCGACGGGTCCGTTATAGGACGCGTCAGCGTCGCTGACGCGTCTCTCTCTCTCTCTCTCTCTCTCTGGCCGGGCGGCTGCTCAGCAGCTAGGCGCTTTCGCCGCGACAGCTGGTCGCGGCTTTCCGGGCTTTACGCCCGGTCAGTTTTCTCGTGCGCGTGTAACGCGCTTTCAGTCTTTTCGCTCGCTCGTCGTGGGTGGTGTGCCCAGGGCGGCCTTTTGTTGTCTAGACCCCTATGGGAGGGATGATTGATGTTCTCTTGGATTCGTAGGCGTGCGACTTACGCAAACATCGCGATGACGTTGGCGCTGGTGTTCGCGATGACCGGTGGCGCGTATGCCGCCAAGAAATATCTGATCACCTCGACCAAACAGATCTCGCCAAGTGTGCTGAAAGCGCTTGCCGGCAAGGCCGGGCCGGCGGGAGTTCCCGGTCCGGCCGGTCCGCAGGGGCCTGCCGGAGCGCCAGGCGCAAAGGGTGAAACCGGAGCAGAAGGGAAGACGGGTCCGGAAGGTAAAGTCGGGCCAAAGGGCGCAACCGGCGCCATAGGCCCGAAAGGCGCGACAGGGGAACCGTGGACGGCAGGGGGTACGCTACCTTCCGGCAAGACTGAGACGGGTAATTGGAGCGCAGTTGGCGGGGCGCTGGGAGGGGAAACATTCCCGTATGCGATCTCCTTCCCTATTCCGCTGGCGGCGCCATCAGCGCACGTCGTCCGCTTGAACAAGGCGGAAACGAAGGCGTCACCGGGCTCAGGCGGCTGCGAACTGAACGTAGAAGACCCGGCCGCTAAGCCGGTCGCACCACCGGACACGCTCTGCGTATTTACGCGAGATGCACCGGCCGGAAGATTGCTGTACATCGGTACTGTCATTAACGAAGAACTCTACGAAGGGGACAATACGACGGGCGCGTTCCTGGAGATCGAAGGCGGAGAAGTAAACGGAGTTGGCGCCGTGGACGTCTTTGGAACCTGGGCAGTTACGGCCAAATAGTTTGCTGCGCGCGTATCCCGCAAGTAGTAGTCAGTCGCCGTCCGATCTCAACTATAGGAGACGCTCGATGAAGCACGCATACATAAGTGAATCATTTGGCGGATGCAGGCGGCTGGCTCTTGCGGTGGCATTGCTGGTCTCGCTCATGTGTCTGGCCGCCGCTTCGGCCTTTGCGTCATATGAACAGATCGGCACCTTCGACGGGACCCCAGGCGTCCTCTACGAACATGAATATGAAGCACCTAAAGATGTCCAACTAACGAGTTCAAACGGCTTGGCTGTCAACTATACGGGTGCCGGCGGTGTCCCGGCCGGAACAATTTATAGTGTAAATCAACCGCTTGGAGAAGAGTACGTAGCGCGCTTCAATCCCGGTGGCAGCTTCAGCGAGGAGTGGGGCGCGGATGGGAGCCCCCCCTCGGTTCGTTGCGGCCCGGAAGGAGTGCCGGCCGAACCGATCTGTGTCAGTCATGCAGTTAAGTCAGTCGCTGGCCTCGGAATTGGCGTCGACGAGAGCACCGGCTATGTCTATGTGTTGTGGAAAGTGAGTAAGGGGACCGGCAGTGGCTATGACCAAATAAAGGTCTATAGCGCGGATGGCTCCGAAGTCATCACCGAATTCGGAGAACAGGCGCCGTTCGGCCAGACAGTCCCGGAAGGACCCGAAGAGCTTCACGACGATGGCGGCACGGGCAACCAGCTTGCGGTCGACGCGGCAGGCGACGTGTACGTGGTGGATAGCACCGGATCGGTTGAAAATTTTCGACATCGGGTGATGAAGTTCGAACCACAGACAGCTGGTAACTATGAACATTATATCTACTCCGGCCTCAGTAATGATATTGCGGCGGGGAATAGCCTAGAAGGTTTTACGCATGTGCCTGATTCGCCGACCTTGGACGCGCACGGGCACATATATGTAGCCGATGAAAATCACATTACTGAGCTCGATGTGAGCTCACCGAGTGCCGCGCCACTATGTGAATTCACCTTTTCGCGCGGCGGTATATTGTCACTTGCCGTAAACCCAGAAACGGAAGAAGTCTTCTTCTACGAGAACAAGACCAGGAGTGTTCGGAGGCTTCGGCCGTGCTCGGACGGCGGATTCGCGGAAGTCGGCTCCGTGCCTGTATCGCCTTCTCGCCAAAGAATGGTCTTGGCGTTTGATCCGGCCCATTCAGCCGGTGTCGGGAGGCCGAACGGCATACTGTACGGTGCCGCTCCCAATGGCAGCGGCGGCGCTGAAGGAACGCTAGGAGGTGAAGTGTCCCTCGGCTACGTCTTTGCGCCCGCCCGGGAACTGCCGCCGATAGTAGACTCCGAGTCGGTATCCCATGTGACATCGGGTTCCGCCGTGCTCTCTGCACAGATAAACCCACAATCCGTCGCCACGCGGTTTTCGTTTCAGTACGTCACCCAGGCTCAGTATGAAGAACACGAAGCCGAAGAACCCTTCGTCGGAGCCATCGAAGCGCCACTGGGCGGGGGCTCCGCGGGAGAAGGCAAAGGCGCTGTGGCCGTATCGGCGTCGCTCGCCGGACTTGCCCCGGACACGTCGTATCGCTATCGAGTTGTGGCCAGCAGCCACTGTTCGGCCGGCGAACCGGAAAAGGTGTGCTCTGCGACCGGCGAAACACGGGATTTTCACACATTCGAAGCGCACACCGCAAGCGTGCTGCCCGACGCGCGCGTGTACGAGCTCGTGTCCCCTCCGTTGAAGCATGGTGGGCAGGTGTTCCCCGTGGACCCGGAAATCGGTAGTTGCCGCGGCCCGTACGGCGGCCCATGCAAGCCTGGTGTGAGGCTCGGCTCCTATCCGCAGCTGAGCGCGGCGGGCGGCGAAGCGGTGGTCTATCGCGGGTCGCCGTTCTCGGCCGTGGAAGGGTCGGTTGGCGCTCAGCAGTACATCGCTCGCCGCGACCCGACGCGGGGCTGGTCGACATCCGACGCCACACCGCTGGGGATGGAAGGCACAGTCGCTGAAGGCTACCAAGCGCTCAGCGAAGACTTGACTCACGGCTTGATCTTCCAACGGACAACAGTGCTTGCGGGCGCGCCGGAAGGCTACGCCAACCTCTATATGCAGCCGACAGGCGATCCGACCTCGCTCGCGCCGCTGGTCGGGCCGGCTCCGCCCGATCGTGCGCCCGGTACCGGTACGTTCGTTGTGCGCTACGCCGGTGCCTCGGCGGATCTGTCGAGGGTCTTCTTCGAAGCGACCGACGCTTTGACCGGCGAAGTCTCGGGCGTCGCGCCACCGGCTGTGGACGGCGGCGCCGGCGAGTCGAACCTCTACGAATGGCACGAAGGGACCCTCTCATTGGTGAACGTCCTGCCTGGGAACGAGATCACAGAGCCCGGCTCGTCGTTCGGTGACGGCGATTCTCACGTGATCTCGACAGACGGCTCGAGGGCCTTCTTCTCGGGTCCGTCGGGGCAGGTGTACATCCGCGAAGACGCTCTCGCCACGCGGGAGATCGAAACCGAAGGCACGCCGGACCCGGGGCGTTTCGTGGCCGCCGCGGCAGACGGATCGGAGGTGCTGTTGGCCAATGGTCATTTGCACGGTTTGGGCGATGAAGAACCGACTGTCGATCTGACGGGGGGCAAGGGTGGATTTCTGGGACTCACCGGGCAGAGCGAAGATCTGTCGCACATCTATTTCGTCGATACGGCGGTGCTGACGGGCGAAGAAGAAAACGAACATTGCGCTGCAGTCGCCGGCAAAGATGTTTGTGAAACGGCCACGGAAGGCGCAGACAACCTCTATTCATGGACGCAGGGAGGCGGGGCTCGTTTCATCGGCAAGCTCTCAACCCATGACCAGGCAACCGCGGTGTTCTACGATGCTCAGGATTGGTCACGGAGCGCTGCCTTGCGCACCGCTCGAGCTAGCGCCGACGGCCGCTTTCTGGCCTTCCTCTCGGTCGCGCCGCTCACTGGCTACGACAACAACGCCGGTCCCTGCGAAGGGCCGTGTCCCGAGGTGTTCCTGTACGACTCCGCCACGGGGAAGCTTCGCTGCGCGTCCTGCAACCCGAGCGGCGAGCAGCCGCTGGGCTGGAGCGCGCTCGCGCGGGTGGCGGGGCCGCCAACCCTGCCGCTCGCTCACTATTTGACAAACGAAGGGCGCCTGTTCTTCGACACCACGGATTCGCTGTTGCCCGCTGACACCAATGGCGGCGCCGAAGACGTATACGAGTACGAGCCCGATGGAGTCGGCGGTTGCCGGGAAAGCTCCGGTTGCGTATCCCTGATCTCCACCGGTACGGGAACCAACGACTCGAACTTCTTCGGGGCCGACGCAGGCGGGGCAAACGCGTTCTTTACCACCTATTCGCGTCTCAGCCCGCGCGACACGGACGAATCTATCGACCTCTACGACGCCCGCTCGGGCGGCGGGCTCGCGGTCGATACCGTCGCCCCCACACCTGAATGCCACGGTGAACTGTGTCAGCCGCCGGCAAGCCTGCTGCTCGGCCCGACGACGCCGGCGTCCCTGAGCTTCCAAGGCGCCGGTGACAGCGTGACAAGTGGGCCGGCGGTCACGGCCAAGCGCACGGGCGCGAAGAAGCCCAAGGCGAAGAAGCCCAAGGCGAAGAAACGCAAGCGCAAGGCCGGCAAGCGCCGTGCCTCGAGGAGCACCAAGCGAACCGTCAAGCAAAAGAAGGGGCGTGGACAGTGATACGGAGGAGTCTCATAATTCTCGTGTCGGTCGCGGCGAGCGCTCTGCTTCCCACGGCGGCGCTAGCCGACTTCGGGATAGTGCCCGGCAGTCTCACTATCAGCGCTCACAACAGCGATGGCACTTTGGACGGGCTCGCAAGCTCGCACCCGGACAGCTTCACCCTTCATTTCGAACTGAACACCGAAGCCAACGGTCACACCGAAGGCGGCAGGTTGCGCAACGTTCTGGTCAAGCTGCCGCCGGGACTGGTCGGCAATCCGAATGCCGTTCCGGCTTGCAGCCTCCCGAGCTTCGAAAACGAAGAATGTCCCCCTGAGACCCAGGTCGGCGTGCTACGCCCGACGATTTACGGCACCGGTCAATTGGGCGGTCCCGTCTACAACCTGGTGCCGCCTCCCGGAGTCGCCACGGAGATCGGCTTTGAGAGGGTGGAATTCGTCTCTCAGCAGTTCGCGTCCGTGCTGAGCGAAGAAGGCTACGGCGTGGAGGTGTCGGCGCTTGACCTCCCGCTTGAGATCAGTGCTGTGACGGAGACGATCTGGGGTGTGCCGGCAAAGCGCGAGCACGACCGCGAACGAGGGATCGCCGCGTTCGATGGCTCGGAAAACAAACCCGAAGCCTCCACCGCGCCGGTGCTGCCGTATTTGACGCTGCCCGCTACCTGCGACGCCGCGCCAAAGGCAACAATCGAAATCGACTCCGTGCGGGAACCGACGCACTACCTCTCCTACACGACTGAGTTGCAAGACGCCGGCGGAAACCCGTCGCCACTGATCGGTTGCGACGCGGTGCCGTTCACGCCCGCCGCAACGTTGAAGCCGACGACCGCTGCCGCCTCGACGGCGACCGGCTTCAACTACAAGCTGAAACTGCCCGAGCAGAACCTGCTCAACCCGGCCGAGGGCGTCATCTCCGAAACCGAGCCGCGTCAGGCGACGATCAAGTTGCCGCTTGGGATGACCGTGAACCCGTCGATGGCGGTGGGGATCGGCGTCTGCACCGAAGCGCAGTTCGCCTCCGAGCAGATCGACACCGCCTCTGGCGCCGGCTGCCCGGAAAGCTCGAAGATCGGCGACATCTCGGCGCAGACGCCCGTCATCGACGAGCAGATAGAAGGCGCAATGTACCTGGCCACGCCGTACGCCAACCCGGCGAAAACGCTGGTCGCGGCCTACATCGTCGCCCGCGCGAGAGAACGCGGAGTGCTCATCAAGCAGTTCGGCAGGATCGACCTCGACCCGAGCACCGGCCAGATAACGGCCACCTTCGACGGCCTGCCGCCGTTGCCCTACTCGGGCCTGCAGGTGACCCTGCGCGAAGGCAGCCGCGCCCCCCTTGTGACCCCGGCGCTGTGCGGCCGCTATGTCTCAGAAGCGGGCTTCACGCCCTTCTCCGCGCCGGGCGGCGAATCGAAGGTCGTCGAATCGGCCTTCCAGATCGAACGCGGCGTCGACAATGGCCCATGTCCGGCCGGCGGCCTGCCGCCGTTCGCCCCGAGCCTGACGGCGGGCACGATCAACAACGCGGCGGGTCATTACAGCCCGCTGTACCTGCGCATCGAACGTCAGGATGGCGAACAGGAGATCACGGGCTTTGCCACGCAACTGCCGCCGGGCCTGAGTGGAAACCTCACCGGCGTGCCCTTTTGCGATCCGGCCGCGATCCAGCGCGCGCGTGAACAGACGGGTGGCGAAGCTGAAGCGAGCCCAGCCTGCCCGCAGGCGAGCAAGATCGGGCACACGATCGCCGAAGCCGGGGTCGGCGGCATCCTCGCGCAGGCGCAGGGCAACCTGTACCTGTCCGGCCCGTTCGAAGGCGCGCCGTTCTCGATCGTCTCGGTAACGGCGGCGAAGGTCGGCCCGTTTGACCTTGGCACCGTCGTGGTCCACCTGCCGCTGAACATCGATCCCGTCACGGCTCAGGTCAGCATTCCCTCCGGTCCGGCTGACCAGATCCCCCACATCCTCAAGGGGGTGGTGATCCATCTGCGGGCGATCGACGCCTGGATCGATAGAAGCAGCTTCACCCTGAACCCAACCAGCTGTCAGACGTTGAGCCTCAACTCGACAGTTGACGGCGCGGGAGCCGACGTCGCGAGCGCGGCCGACGACACGACGGCCACCGTTCACGACCGGTTCCAGGCCGCCGAGTGCGCCAACCTGGGCTTCAAACCGTCGTTCAAGGCGAGCACGAGCGCCAAGACATCGCGCAAAAACGGGGCGAGTCTGAAAGTGAAGCTCACCTACCCGAGCGCGCCGCAAGGAAGCCAGGCGAACATTCGCGCGGTCAAGGTCGATCTACCTAAGCAGCTCCCGTCGCGTCTTACGACGCTTCAGCAGGCTTGTACCAGCGCTCAGTTCGAAGCTGACCCCGCCGGTTGTCCTGCGGCGTCGAGGGTGGGGGAGGCGGTGGCGTTCACGCCGATTTTGCCGGTGCCGCTGGCGGGACCCGCGTATTTCGTGTCACACGGTGGAGCGAAGTTCCCCGAATTGATCCTTGTTCTCCAGGGTTATGGGGTGACGATCGATCTGCATGGGGAAACGTTCATTAGTAAAGCGGGTATCACGAGCAGCACGTTCCATTCGGTGCCTGACCAGCCCGTGACTAGTTTCGAATTGACGCTTCCGCAGGGGCCGAACAGCGCACTGGCGGCGAATGGGAATCTTTGTGCGAGCAGCCTGAAGATGCCCACCCAGTTCAACGGGCAAAACGGCGCGATAGTCAAACAGTCGACGCCGATCTCCGTCAGTGGGTGCCCCAAGAAGAAGGCAAAGCACAAGGCTAAGAAGTCGGGCAGGGCCGGCGGGGCGCATGGGGCGAGTGCTCCTGGGAAGAAGAAATGAGATGGCCGCGGGTGGGGAGGCTCCGTCTGAGGGGACGGCGCTAGCAAGCAGAGGGATTGTTGGCCACGGTGCCGGTAGGCCGGCTGGTGTGGCGGCGATCCAGCGTGCGCGTCTGGTTGGCGCGATGACTGAGGTCGCCGCTGAGCGGGGTATTTCGGATGCGTCTATCGCTTTGGTGGTGGCCCGCGCGGGAGTGTCGAGGCGCACTTTCTACGAGCTGTTCGGCGGGCGCGAAGCGTGCTTTCTAGCTGCGCTTGACGCGTCGATTGCCCGGGTGACAGTCCGTGTTGTGAGTGCTTATGAGCCCTCCGCCGCGTGGAGGACGCGGGTACGCGGCGCGCTTGTCTCTCTGCTCGCGTTCATCCAAGAGGATCCGAACGCGGGCCGTTTGCTCGTCGTCGCTGCGCTGGGTGCTGGGCCGGCGGCGCACGAGCGACGCGAACGGCTTCTCAGCAGTGCGGTCGTCTTGGTCGAAGAGGGTGCGCTGGAGGGAAAGACAAGCGTCGAGCTGCCGTCGCTCACTGCCGAGGGTGTCGTGGGCGGGGCGTTCTCGGTCGTTCACGATCGCCTCGTGAAGGGCGATCTCGAGTCGCCGCTGGAGCTCACCAACTCGCTCATGAGCATGATCGTTCTGCCCTATCTCGGCGCGCGCGCCGCCAAGAAGGAGCTAAACGAGGCGATACCCAAGCGCGAATCGTTGTCCACGACCGCGGCGAATCCGCTGCGGGGACTCAATATGCGGCTCACTCTGAGAACGGTCACCGTGCTTCGCGCCGTCGGTGCCCGACCGGGCGCCTCCAACCGCCAGCTCGCCATCGCCGCTGGAGTGGTCGACCAAGGACAGATCTCAAAGCTACTCATGCGCCTGGAGCGTCTCGGACTGATCGAGAACACAACCCCCCAACCAAGCAAGGGCAGCCGCAACGCCTGGACACTCACCAACCGCGGCCTAGCAATCAACGCAACCGTCACAGAATAGGTCTCTACTTCCAGCGCAAGTGCTTCGGCGCCTCGCGCATCCGCAACACCCGCGCCGGCACGCCCCCCACAACCGCGTTCTCGGGTACGTCCTTGGTGACTACTGCGCTCGTCCCCACGATGGAATTGTGGCCCACGGTCACGCCGCGCAACACACAGGCGCCGTAACCCATCCACACGTTGCTGCCCACGCGCACGTCGCGCTTGTAGATGCCCTGTAAGCGGATCGGGCGCTCCACCTCCACCACGCCGTGGTCGAAGTCGATCAGCATCACGCGGTCGGCGATGATGCACTCCCGTCCGATGGAGACGTGCTGGTAGGCGGAGATCGTGCATTCCTGGCCCATCACGGTCTTCGCCCCGATTGACACTTCGCCCTCGTGCACACGGATCTTGCAGTCGTGCCCCACCCACGACCAGCGGCCGATACGCAGGATCGCGGTCTTGCCGATCTCGAACTTCACGCCAGGGCAGATGAAGCAAATGCCTTCGGTTTGCAAACGCTTGCCGTGGCGCAGCTTGAGCCACACAAAGCGTGCACCCAGCACCGCGTAGTAGCGGTTGAGCATGTTGTTCTCGCGCATCCACCGCCACGTGCGGAGCATCTCTTGGGGTCGTGCCACGGCGGCATCCTAGTGCCGGTGCGCCCCTCGCGGGCTCCGCCCGCACAGAGGGAGGGGCGTTACTCAGGGCGCCTGTGGCTGGGGGCCGGTGAGTGCGTCAGGGGGCCTATCGGAGATACTTCCGCGCGTGACCGGAACGCTCGCGCAACGTCTGCTCGACGGCGACCGCCGCGCCCTGGCGCGCGCGATCACGCTGGTCGAGGACGACCGCCCAGAGGGGTGGGAGCTCGTGCGCGAGGTATACCCCCACACAGGCAAAGCCGCCGTATACGGCTTCACCGGTCCCCCCGGGGTGGGCAAGTCGACGTTGATCGGTGCCCTCACGAAGGCCCGCCGCGAGGCAGGCCGCTCCGTGGGAGTGCTCTCGATCGACCCCTCCTCGCCTTTCACCCAAGGTGCTCTCCTAGGCGACCGTATCCGCTTGACCGAGCACTTCCTCGACCAGGGGGTGTTCATCCGCTCGATGGCCAACCGCGGCGCGCTCGGCGGGCTCTCCGAGGCCGCCCTGCAAGCCGCGCTGCTGCTTGACGCGGCTGGACGACAGGACGTGTTTGTGGAGACCGTCGGTGTTGGTCAGGCGGAGATCGACATCATCGACCACGCCGACACCATCGTGCTCGTGTTGATGCCAGGCTCGGGCGACTCGATCCAAGCGCTCAAGGCCGGTGTGATGGAGATTCCGGATGTGATCGTCATCAACAAGGCCGACCATCCCCTCACCGACACGATGGTGCGAGAGATTCGCGGGGTGCTCTCGCTCGCGAATGTGAACGGCGACTCCGAGCGCGAAGGGTGGCGTGTGCCGATAGTCAAGACCGAGGCCGCCCACGGCAAGGGCGTCGCCGAGCTGATCGATCGCCTGGACGCGCACCGCGCTCATATCCTGGAGAAAGGCACACTGCAGGAGCGTCGCGGGCGCAACCTGCACAACGAGGTGCTCGCAATAGCCACTGCCCGCATGCGCCGGCGCCTAGAGGAGGAGCTGCGCGAGGACGCCAACTTCAAGCGGCTTCTGGATGAAGTGGTGCAGCGGCGGCTCGACCCGGCTAGCGCCGCCACCGCGCTGTTGAAGCAGCACCAAAGCTGAGAGGTCAGACGGTGTGTGATACGACCTTGGGCGGGCTGAACCCGGGGGGCGCGGCTCCCGAGTTCGCTCAAGCGTCGTAGCTGAGCAACGCGTGCGTCTCGTGGGGCGCTAGCCGCGTCCGTCCATCCAGGAAACCGAGCTCGATCAGAAACCCGCAGCCAACCACCACCCCGCTGAGCTGCTCCACCAGGTCGCACAGCGCGGCGGCGGTGCCGCCGGTGGCGAGCAGGTCGTCGTGGACCAACACCCGCGCCCCTTTGCCAATCGCGTCGCTGTGAATCTCCAACTGGTCGGACCCGTACTCGAGCAGGTACTCCGCGCTCACGGTCTCATACGGCAGCTTCCCCGGCTTGCGCGCCAGTACGAACCCCGCACCGAGCTCGAGCGCAAGAGCCGGCCCGAGCAGGAAGCCACGTGCCTCGGCGGCGATCACGCAGTCAACCTCGAGCGGTCGGGCGTAGTCGGCAAGCCCCTTCACCGCGAGCGCAAGCGCATCGGAGTCGGCCATCAAGGGCGTGATGTCCTTGAACACGATCCCCGCCCGCGGGAAATCGGGGATGTCGCGGATCAGGCCGCGCAAACGCTCGATCTCGATATCGGTCATCCGGTCTGGCACGGATGGGCGATGCTAACGAGCCATCGGCTGTGGCAAGGGCGTCGTCTGTAGAGTGCCTACGCAAATGGCCACCGACTACCTCAAGTGGGCCGACCGCAACTGGGGGCTCCTCACCAAGTTGATGGGCGGGCACGCCAAGATCTATCGCGCCACGCACGGGATGATCGGCCACCGCGTGCCAGGTGTGCCGGAGATGCTGCTGCTCGACCACAAGGGCGCCAAGAGCGGTACGCACCGCACCACACCGCTGGTGTTCGCGCGCGACCCCCCATCGCGGGGGGCAGGCGACTCGAACATCATCCTGATCGCCTCCAAGGGCGGCTACCCGAAGAACCCCGCCTGGTACTACAACCTCAAGGCCAACCCTGACACCACGATCCAGATCGGCTCGAAAAAGATGGACGTGCACGCACGCGAGGCGAGGCCCGAGGAGTACGACCGCATGTGGAAGCTCGCGGTGGCGGTGTATGGCGGCTACGAAGCCTACCGGCGGCGCACCGAGCGGCAGATCCCGCTCATCGTGCTCGAACCGCGCTAAGCGCCGAGCGCCCGCGCGATCACCATCTGCTGCACCTCATCGGTGCCCTCGCCGATGGTGAGGATCTTCGCGTCGCGGTAGAAGCGGCACACGGGGTACTCCTCGATGAAGCCATACCCCCCGTGGATCTGCACCGCCTCCTCGCTGCACTTCACCGCAAGGCGCCCCGTCTTCAGCTTCGCCTGGGCGGCGGTGAGCGTGAAGTTTCGCCCCTCATCCTTCTCACGGGCGGCCTTGTACACCAGCAGTCTCGCCGCCTCGATCTCCGTTGACATGTCCGCGAGCTTCGCCTGGATCGCCTGGAACTTGGAGATGGGCTTGCCGAACGCCTTGCGCTCCTTGGCGTAGGAGAGCGCTTGGTCGAGTGCGCCCTGGGCGAGCCCCACGCCCATCGCGGCCACACCGATGCGGCCGATGTCGAGGATGTGCAAAAACTGCTTGAACCCCTGTCCCCGTGGCCCGAGCAGATTCTGCTCGGGAACGTGGCATTCGGTGAACGTGAGCGGGCGGGTGTCCGACGCGTTCCAACCCATCTTGCGGTAGGGCTTCCCCTGCTCGTACCCGGGAGCGCTGTTGGGGACGATCAAATTCGAGATCTCCTTTGCGCCGCTTGCGCCCCCCGGGGTGTCGGAGCCGCCCGTGACGGCGGTGATGCACACCACCCCAGAGATGTCGGTGCCGGCGTTGGTGATGAACTGCTTGGCACCGTCGATCACCCATTCGCCGCCGTCGAGTCGCGCGCGAGTACGGGTGTTGCCGGCGTCGCTTCCCGCCTCCGGCTCGGTGAGCCCGAACGCTCCGAGCTTCTCCCCCGCGCACAGCTGGGGCAGCCACTCGCGCTTCTGCTCCTCCGATCCGAACAGGTAGATCGGCTGGGTACCGAGCGAAGTGTGTGCGCACAAAGTGATCGCGACGGATGAATCGACGCGGGTGAGCTCCTCCACCGCGAGCGCATAGGCAAGTGTGTCGCCCCCGCTCCCCCCGTACTCCTGGGGGAAGGGGATCCCCATCAAGCCCAATTTCCCAAGTTGGGCGACGATCTCATAGGGGAACGACTTGGTGCGGTCGAGCTCCTCCGCCACCGGCGCCACCTCCCCTTCGGCGAACTCCCGCACGGTACGGCGGATCAGCTCGTGGTCGGGGGAGAGGTCGAAGTCCATGGTCGAACCCTACTTGCAACCGCTCACAGACATGTTTGGAACAGACGGGCCTTGAGGGTGGGGCAGACCGGGCTAGGAGCAGTGGGCACGGGCGAGCTCTACCAGCAGGCGCACCCCGTAGCCAGAGGCTCCCTTACCGACGTAGGCACGTCCCAAATCCCATGCGGACCCCGCGATGTCGAGATGCACCCAGGGTGTGTCTCCCACGAAGTTCGCGAGGAACGTGGCCCCCGTGATCGTGCCCGCCTTGCGCCCTTCGGGAGCGTTGTCGAGATCGGCGTATTTGCCTTTCACGAGCTCGTCGTACTCTTCGTGCAGCGGCAACCTCCACACGATCTCGCCGGTGTGCTCTCCGGCCGCGGTCACGCTTGCGGCGAAGTCGTCGTCGTTGGAGATCAACCCCGCGTAGGTGGAACCCAGCGCGATGATCACCGCACCCGTGAGCGTTGCGAGGTCTACCACCTGCTCGGCCCCGAGCGAGATCGCGTGACAGAGGCAGTCGGCCAGCACCAGCCTTCCCTCCGCGTCGGTGTTGTTCACCTCGATCGTCTTCCCGTTCGAGGCGCTCACGATGTCCCCGGGCTTGATCGATTTCCCGCTCGGGAGGTTCTCGGTGGCCCCCACCACCGCCACGATCCGCACCGGCAGGCCGAGTCGCGCGATTGCCGCAAGCGCGGAGATGACCGCGGCGCCACCGGACATGTCGAACTTCATCTCCGCCATTTTCGCCCCGGGCTTCAGCGAGATACCGCCGCTGTCAAACGTCACGGCCTTGCCCACAAACCCGAGCACCCCACCGCTCGCGTTCGGCGGCTCGTAGCGCAGCGTGATGAGTGCCGGCTCCTCCTCTGTCCCCTGCGCCACGGCGGCGAAGGCACCCATCGAGCGCCCGACGATCCCATCGCGGCCCTCCACCTCCACCGAGAGATGCTCGATCTCCTTGGCCAGTGCCAAGGCGTGCTCTCCAAGCGCTGTGGGGGTGAGGTCGTTGGCGGGACGGTTCTGCAAGTCGCGTGCTTCATTTACGGCCCCCGCCACGACTGCCGCCTGGTCGACTGCCTGTGCGATGGTCTGCGCGCCGGACACGATCAACCGATCGAGGTGCTTGGGCGAGGAGTCGCCCTCCGGGCCGTCCTTGCCTTTCGACTTGTGGCTGTCGAAGCTGTAGTCGGCGAGCACCGTTCCCTCGACCAGCGCCGCCGCGACGGCGGGATCGTCGGTGGGGGCTTGCCAGCAGAGAGCCTTGGTGGAGAGCTCCTTCGCGCGGTCTCGCACGAGCGCCGCCGCAACACGAGCGCCCTCGGGGGTGAGCTCCTCGCGCTTACCCAACCCCGCCACGAGCCAACGCTTGCCGCCCGAGTGGGTGAGGGCGAGCGCCTTGGGCGAGCGTTTGGCCTCGCCACTTGCGAGCAGCTCGCGCACCTCGGCGGGCGCTCCCGCGGGCGTCTCCTCGCCCTCGAACACCCCCACCACAAGGGTGTCGGCGTCGCTCGCCGCTGCCTGCTCGCTGCTCCAAAGCACGTTCACGATGCGAGCACGATATCGACCCTGCGTCCTTTTACGCGCGCAGGCTTTCGCGCAGGTGTGAGTTGCGCCTTTCAACCTCACATCGCAAGCCTGTGCGGATCGTCACTTACTGCTACCGGGGCGCCCCGCTACGATTTGCACCCCAGGCCACCCCACGGCCCAACCCAACCTCAGGAGAATCGCCTCGATGCCCAAGACCGTGATCCTCGGCGCAGCGCGCACGCCCATCGGCAAGATGGGAGGAGGCCTGTCCACGCTCGATGCCACCGAGCTCGGAGCGGTCGCGATCGAGGCGGCGCTCGACCGTGCCAACGTCGACCCCGCGCAGGTGGAGCACGTGGTGATGGGCCAGGTCCTGCAAGCCGGCCAGGGTCAGATCCCCTCACGCCAGGCACAGATCAAGGCGGGCATCCCCAAGGAGGTTTCCTCCGAGACGATCAACAAGGTGTGCGCTTCGGGCATCCGCGCCACCGTCATCCTCGACCAGGCGATCCGTGCAGGCGACGTGAAAATGGGCGTCGCCGGTGGGATGGAGTCGATGTCCAAGGCCCCCTACCTGCTCCCGGGCGCGCGCTTCGGTTTCCGCATGGGCGACGTGAAGGCACTCGACGCGATGGTCCACGACGGCCTCACCAATCCCTTCTCGGGCAAGCAGATGTTCGTCGAGGCCACCGAGGTGGGCGACGAGCTCGAGATAACCCGCGCCGACCTCGACCGCTGGGCGCTGCGCTCGCACGAACTCGCCCTGAAGGCCACCGACGAGGGTCGTCTCCCCGAGGAGATCGTCTCGGTCACCATCAAAGGTCGCAAGGGCGACACCGTGGTCGAGGTGGACGAGGGCCCCCGCCGCGACACCTCCCTTGAAAAGCTCGCCTCCCTGCCCGGTTTGGTCGGCAAGGACGGCACCCACACCGCGGGCAACGCCCCCGGCGTCAACGACGGTGGCGGCGCGCTCGTCGTCGCATCCGACGAGTGGGCCTCGGCCAACGGCAAGGAGGCGCTCGCCGAGATCGTCGCCCACGCGCAATCGGCCGACGAATTCGCCTACCTCGCCCGCACCCCCGCCTCCGCCGCCAAGAAGGCTTTGGAGCTGGCGGGTTTGAAAGCTGAGGACATCGACGTGTGGGAGATCAACGAGGCCTTCGCCTCGGTCACGCTCAACTCGATCCGCGTGCTCGGGATCGACGAGGACAAGGTGAACGTCAACGGTGGGGCTGTCGCCCTCGGCCACCCCATCGGCGCCACCGGCGCGCGTCTGCTCGGCACCCTCGTGCACGAGCTGCGCCGTCGCGGCGGCGGCCTCGGTTGCGCCGCCATCTGCTCCGGCGGTGGGCAGGGCGACGCGGTAATCCTGAAGGTCTGAGATGAGCGAGATCGCCGACGACGCCAACGACTGGCGTGGTGTTGGTGATCTCGTGGGGGGTGACTCGCGTGTGCGCGCGCACGCGAGCGCTCCCACAACCGCCACCGAGCTTCACGGCGCGGCCTTCTTCGACCTCGACCGCACCCTGATGGCGGGATCCTCGGGGATCTACTTCGCGCGCGCGGCCTTCGAGAGCGGGATGATCACGCGAAGGCGGCTCGCCCGCGACCTGTTCGAGAACCTCCGCTTCCGTTTGCGCGGCTCCACCGACGAGCGTGCCGACGCCGTGCGCCTGCGCGTGGGGGAGATGATCTCGGGGGTGCCGGTGCGCGACCTGGAGCGTCTCACACCGCGTGTGCTCAGTGGGGTTCTTCCGCGCATCTATCCGGAGATGTTGCAGCGTGCCTACGACCATCAGGAAGCGGGTAGGCGCGTCTACATCGTCACCGCCGCCCTGCAGGAGATGGCCGACCTGCTGGCTCGCGTGCTCGTCCTCGACGGGGGCGTGGGCTCGCGCCTCGAGGTCCGCGACGGGCACTACACAGGCCGTGCCGCCGGACCGTTCAACTACCGCGAGGGCAAGGTCCTCGCCATCGGCGAACTCGCCGAGCGCGAGGGGTTGGATCTCGCCAGCTCCTACGCCTACTCCGACTCCGAGTCGGACCTACCGATGCTCCGCGCCGTTGGGAACCCCGTGGTCGTGAACCCCGACCAGGAGCTCACCCGCATCGCCAAGAGCGAGGGTTGGGAGATAGTGCGCCTCGACCGCCTCGCGCCGCGCTTGAAGATCGCCGCTGCCCTCGCGGCCGGCACCGCCGCGGCCGGATTGGGCATGGCCGCCAGGGAAGGTCGCGCGGCGCGCGCCTCCGCGCGTCAATAATCTGCCATCCAATGACCACCACCGCAGAGCACAAGAGCAAGATCCGCGTCGTCGTCGCAAAGCCCGGCCTCGACGGCCACGACCGCGGCGCGAAGATCATCGCCCGCGCCCTGCGCGACGCGGGCATGGAGGTCATCTACACCGGCCTTCATCAAACTCCCGAGCAGATCGTGGAGACCGTGATCCAGGAGGACGCCGACGCCGTAGGGCTGTCGATCCTCTCGGGCGCCCACATGACACTCGTGCCGCGCGTGGTCGAGTTGCTACGCGAGCAACAGATCGACGACGTGGTGGTGACGGTTGGCGGCACCATCCCCGCCGAAGACATTCCAGAGCTGAAGAGTCTTGGCGTTGCCGAGGTATTCACACCCGGCGCCCCCACCCAAGCGATCGTTGATTTCATCCGCTCGGCAACCACCGAGCGCACCCCTGATTGACTCGTCAGTCAACTCAGGTAGGATTGCCCCATCGACATCCCTGAAGGAGTTAGCTGAATGAAGATTTGCGTCCTGGTGAAGGAGGTCCCGGACGCCGCCGTCGAGAAGCGCATCAACAGCTCGACGGGGCGCATGGACCGAGGTGGAGAGAAGAACCTCAACCCGTATGACACGCACGCCATCGAGGCTGCGATGCAGGTTCGCGAGGGCGGCGTCGCCCCCGTGGAGGAGATCGTGGCCGTGACCATGGGCCCGGAGAGCGCCGTTCGCGCGCTGCACAAGGCCGTCTCGCTCGGCGCCGACCGCTCCGTGCACCTCTCAGATCCCGCGGTCGCGGGCTCGGATGTGGCCGCCACCGGATACGCCCTGGCGCAGACCCTGCAGCGCGAGAAACCAGACCTCGTGCTGCTCGGCCAGCAATCCGACGACGGCGAGTGCTACACGATCGGCGCCGTTGTGGCCGAGCACCTGGGCATGCCCTCGCTCACCCAGGTGATCAAGATGGACGTCGAGATGGATTCGGCTGACCCACCCCCCACCCCAAGCGCCGGTGCCCTGCGTTGCGAGCGTCAAGCCGAGTACGGGTACGACACTGTGCAAATCAAGCTCCCCGCCGTCATCTCCGTCGGTGACGCCATCAACGAGCCGCGCTACCCCTCGCTGAAGGCGATCATGGGGGCCAAGAAGAAGCCGCTCGAGACCGTCACGGCCGGCGACGTTGACATCGATGCCTCCAAGGTCGGCGGCGATAACTCCGCTGCGCAGTGGGTCGCCGCGAAGGCTCCCCCGGCCAAGGCCGCCGGCGAGATCATCGAGGACGAGGACACCAACGAGACGGTTGAAAAGATCGTGTCGTGGCTCGACGAGAGGAAGCTGATCTAAATGGCGAACATCCTCATCTACGCGCTCCACTACGAAGGCGCGATCAACAAGAACTCATTGGGTGCCGTCTCCGAGGGTGCCAAGCTCGCTGCTGAGCTCGGCGGCGAGGCCCATGCGATCCTCGTGGGCGAGAACGTCCCGCAGGATCTCGCCGCCTCGCTCGGCAATTACGGCGCCAAGAAGGTGCTCATCGCCGAGGGTCCCGAAGGGCTCGCCCAGCCGGTGGTCGACGCCATGGGCGCCGCCATCTCCGCCGGCGACTACAAATACGCTCTCTTCGGGGGCGGTCTGCTCGGTTTCGAGATCGGCGCCGGTCTCGCCGCGCGCCTCGGTGCGGGTGTGGCGATGGAGGTCACAGCGGTACGTGCCGAGGGCGGCGAATTGATCGCCGAGCGACCCATCCTCGGCGACTCCGCCATCTCGGAGATCAAGTATCGCTCCGATGTCGGCATCGTGATCGGGCGCCTCAACGCGTTCGAGATCAAAGAGACCGGTGCCGGTGCGGCTCCGGTCGAGACTGTCAGCTTCGAGCTCTCAGGGCACGCCAAGCAGGCCACCATGGTCACGCGCGGCGAACAGCGCGGTGCCGACGTCGACATCGAGGGCGCCGACATCCTCGTCGCCGGTGGACGCGGTCTCGGCAAGGCCGAGGGCTTCCAGCTCTGTGAAGAACTGGCGGGCGCGTTCGGCAACAACGCGGCTGTCGCCGCCACCCGCGCGGTGGTGGACGCCGGCTGGTACCCCTATGCGGCGCAGATCGGCCAGACCGGAAAGACGGTCGCACCGAAGCTGTACCTCGCGGCGGGTATCTCTGGTGCGATCCAGCACAAGGTGGGAATGCAGGCCTCAGAGAACATCGTCGCGATCAACAAGGACTCAAACGCGCCGATCTTCGAGTTCTCAGACCTCGGCATCGTGGGCGATCTCAACAAGATCCTGCCGAAGTTGACCGAGGCAGTGAAGGCCAAGAAGGCGTCGTAATAGTGGGGTTTGGGCGGATGCGCGAGCGAAAAGGAGTGTCAAGCGATGTCATCTCATAACGGCTCACGCAACCCCCCATCACGGGGGCCAAGCGGGAAGGTCGTTCCCGCGGCCTTCCCTCCGCCCGTAGAACCCGTAAAAGAGTTCGTAAAGCTTGGGCTCGACCCTGAGGACGAGCTGATCGAGGTAGGCGTTGCGATAGTCGGCGGTGGCACCGCCGGCCTCGCCTGCGCCAACCGTCTCCTGCAGTTGCTCGCCGACGATCCGGAGACGATGGAGCGCCTGGGCGAAGTGCCCGTGGCGGTAATCGAGAAGGCAAAGACCTGTGGCGGACACAACCTCTCCGGCGCGGTCGTACGCCCCCAGGCGCTCGAAGAACTGTTCCCCGATATGACACGCGAGCAGTGGCGCCAGGAGGGTTTCGCCTTCGGCGAGGTCACAAAGGAGGCCGTGTACCTCACGCCCACCTCCAAAATGTCGCTGCGCATCCCTACGCCCCCGCCCTTCAAGAACCACGGCAACGAGGTCATGTCCGTCGCTGCCCTCGCTCGCTACCAGCAGCAGCAGGCAGAGGAGGCCGGGGCCTACATCCTCACCGAGACCGCCGCGACACAGCTCGTGGTGGAGGACGGTCGTGTGGTGGGTGTGCGCTCGGGCGACAAGGGGCGTGGCAAGGATGGTGAGCCACTTGGGAACTTCGAGCCCGGCACCGACATCAAGGCGCAAGCCACGGTCCTCGCCGAGGGCTGCTGGGGGCATCTCACAGGCGCGGCAATCCGCGAGTTCAACCTCGCCGAGGGTCGCGAACCGCAGGTGTGGGAGCTTGGCGTGAAGGAGGTGTGGAAGGTCGCAAAGCCGCTCGACCGGCTGATCCACACGATGGGTCCCTGGCCGTTGAAAATCTCCTCCAAATACGGCCAGATCGGCGGCACCTGGATCTACCCGATGAAGAATGAGAAGACCGGCGAGGACATGGTTTCGATCGGCTTCGTGGTGGAGCTCGACTACGCCGACGCCACAACCTCCGCCCACGACCTGCTGCAGACCTTCAAGACCCACCCGCTCGTGCGGAAAATCCTCGAGGGCGGCGAACGTGTCGCCTGGGGCGCAAAGGCGCTGCCCGGCGGTGGCTACTGGTCGATGCCCAAGCTCTCGATGCCAGGGGCGGTACTGGTTGGCGACTCTGGCGGCATGGTCGACACGATGGCGCTCAAGGGCGTGCACCACTGCATCAAGTCGGGGATGCTCGCGGCAGAGACGATCTACGCGGCGCTCAAGCGCGGGAGCACCGACTTCTCCTCTTATGAGGAAGCGATCGAGGAGTCCTCGGTGGGCAAAGAGCTGTGGGAGGTCCGCAACGCGCGCCAACCCCTGCAGAAGGGTTTGCTGGTCGGTGGTCCCCTCTCAGGTATCCAACAGATCACCAAGGGCAAGCTCCCCGGCCGTGCCGCTTGGCACCGCAACGACTCGATACCCATGTTCGTGGGCAAGACCAAGGATGTTTACGTCAAGCCCGACGGCAAGTACACCTTCGACAAGCTCTCTTCGGTGTTCATCACTGGCAACGCCACCCGCGATGACGCCCCCAACCACATCCGCGTGCAAAAACACGTCCCACGCGAGGTCGCGGAGACTTGGCGCTGGATGTGCCCCGCGGGCGTGTATGAGATTCCCGAGGAGGGGGAGGGTGGGAACGAATCCGGTGACGTGGACGTGATAGTCAACTACACCAACTGCGTGCAGTGCGGAGCGATCACCGCCAAGGGTGGACGCTTGACGACGCCGGAGGGCGGCGATGGCCCTCTCTATCAAATAACCTAAAGACCACCGAAACACCTGCTATTCAGGGGTGTTACAAGGTTGTCAATGGCGAGGATGGCAAGACACACTCGCGCCGCAATCACGGCGCTACTGACGGTATGCGTGCTCGTGGCGCTCTGCTGCGCCGCGGCAGGCTTGGCTGGTGCTGCCGTGCGTAGGACTGTGACGTCGCCTACCCCGAGCTACTCGGCGACGCTCGAACAGTGCGTCACTTCGACCGTGCAGCTCGAACGCTCCGCCACGTTCACCGCGCAGATGGTCGCCACCCCCGCCACCGAGAAGATGGCGGTGCGCTTCGAACTCGAGCAACGCATGCGGGGCGAACTCGACTTCCACACCGTGGTAGCCCCTGGCCTCGGCACTTGGCAGCGCTCCGAACCTGGCGTGAAGATCTACAAGTACGTCAAGCAGGTCACAAATCTTGCCGCCCCCGCCGCCTATCGCGCTGTCGTGCGCTTCCGTTGGCTTGGCGAAAAAGGGCGCGTACTCAAGCGGGCCGAACTGCACACGCAGCGCTGCGCGCAGCCAACACTCTCCGCCCAGGTGAGGCAAGCCCCCGCCTCCTGAGAGGCCGCTCGGAGCGCGCGGATCTTCGGGCGCTTGGACAGGCGCGGCTCGATTTCGCGCGGGTCGCTAGAATGCTCTGACGATGAAGGACTCGATCCACCCAAGCTATGTTCAGGCGCACGTGCGGTGCACGTGTGGCAACGAATTCACCACTCGCGCCACGCAGGACGAGATACACGTAGAGGTGTGCTCCAACTGCCACCCCTTCTACACGGGACGGCAGAAGCTGGTGGATACCGGTGGACGTGTAGAGCGCTTCCAGCGCCGGGTCGCAAAGGGCCGTCTGCGCAGCTCGCAGTCCGGTGGCGGCCAGACCGGCGCCTCTCAGACTCAGGCACAGCCCCAGTAGTCAGATGTCCTCTCGACCGGCTGCCGGTGGGAGGATGAGGGTGAGCAACCTCCAGGCGACCGCCCCTGGGCGCGTGGTGTCTCCCACTGGAGCAGGCCCCACGCAGGGTATCGCCGAGGAAGAACTACCTGACGGCGAGCTTCGCGCCAAGCGCGACGCTCCGCTTGGCGGTCAGGCGGTGCTCGAGGGGGTGATGATGCGCGGTGTGCGCCACTGGGCCGTGGCGGTGCGAAAGCCGCTAGTCGCAAAGCCCGAGGCGCCAATAGGTAATGAGGCGACCGGGGGTCTTGCCGATGGCAAGCTGGGGTCCGAGACGATCCAAGCTGGCGCGGACGGCACCCCACCTTCTGAGATCTTGCGAGCGGAGTCGCACGCTTTCGACGTGGCGTTGGCGCGCGAGGGGGAGCTCGCCGACGAGGAGGATGCCGGAGAGCTGGAGCAGCTAGGCGAAATCGAGGTATCCACCTTCGAGCTCACCTCAGCGCTGGTGCGCCACCGTTGGCTTCGCATACCCGTGCTACGCGGCATCGTCGCGCTCGGGGGATCGCTTGCTGTGGGCTTCAGAGCGCTTGGCATCTCCGCAAACGCGCAACTCCCCGTCGAGGAGACAGAGGAGGAGCCGCAGGAAATCGGCGCCGGCATCTGGGCCGGCACCATCGTGGTGTCGCTCGTGTTCGCGATCGGTTTGTTCTTCCTGCTGCCGCTCGGTTTGACGAGCCTCATCAAGGGCCAGCTGGGCTCCTCCGCGCTCTTCTGGATCGTGGAGGGTTGCGTACGCACGGCGATATTCCTGGGCTACATGGTGCTCCTCTCGCGTATCCGCGACCTACGGCGAGTGTTCGAGTATCACGGTGCCGAGCACAAGACAATCTCATGTTTTGAGGCGGGACTGCCGCTCACCCCGCAGAACGCGCAGCGCTTCTCGCGCCTGCACCCACGCTGTGGCACGAGCTTCCTGCTGATCGTGATGGTTGTCTCCATCTTCGTGTTCGGCGCCGTGGGTTTGCCCGCCTGGTACCTGCTCGTCGCCACGCGCATCCTCGGCGTGCCAATCATCGCCGGGATCTCCTTCGAGATCATCAAGTTCGCCGGACGTAACCGCAACCGCCGCTGGGTGCGCGCCATTATGTGGCCCGGGCTGAAGCTGCAACTGCTAACCACCCGCGAGCCCGATCTCGACCAGCTCGCGGTCGCCATCGCCGCGCTTGACGCTGTGCTCGCGCTCGAGACTCCCGGCAGCATGGACGCCGCCGATCTGGTGGGTGTGGAGGTCGTGGCGTAAACCCTTCGTGGCGCGCCCCGCATGGCGGCGAGGCGGTTGTACCTAGACTGCTCGCATGATCGAAGACCTGATCGAGCAGATCGAAGCGCGTTTCGCCGAGCTCGGCGAGCAGATGACCGACCCTGAGGTGATCGGCGACCGCAACCGCTACGCCGAGGTGGGGCGCGCGTATCGTCAACTCGAGCCCGCCGCCAACCTCTCAGAGCAGTGGCGCCTTGCGACAGACGACGTCGCCGGCGCGGAGGAGCTGCTCGCGGAGGGAGGTGAGGACGGGGAGCTGCGCGAGATGCTCACCACCTCGCGCGAGCGTGTCGAGCGGCTTGAAGAGGAAATCCGGTTTGCGATGGTCGAGCGCGACCCCAACGACGAGAAGAACGTCATAGTCGAAATCCAGGGCGGCGCCGGCGGGGACGAGGCGGGGCTGTGGGCGGGTGACGTTTACCGCATGCTCACCCGCTACGCCGAGCGCGTCGGCTTGAAGCCCGAGCCACTCGAGGTGGGGGAGGGCAAGTACACGTTTGCGATCAAGGGCGATGGGTCATATTCCATCTTCAAGTTCGAGGGGGGCACCCATCGCGTGCAGCGCGTTCCCCAAACCGAGTCTCAAGGGCGCATCCACACCTCCACCGCCACCGTCGCCGTGCTCCCGGAAGCCGAGGACGTGGACGTGGAGATCAACCAGAGCGATCTCCAAATCGATGTCTACCGCTCCTCTGGTCCGGGAGGGCAGTCGGTCAACACGACCGACTCCGCCGTGCGCATCACCCACAAGCCATCGGGCATCGTCGTGTCGATGCAAGACGAGAAGTCGCAGCTACAGAACCGGGAGAAGGCTTTGCGCGTGCTCCGAGCCCGCCTCTACGAGCGTGCCCTGGCCGAACAACAGTCAGAGCTCGCCGCCGACCGCCGCTCGCAGGTGGGCACCGGCGACCGCGCGGAGAAGATCCGCACCTACAACTACGGCGAGCGGCGCGTAACCGACCACCGCGTCAAGGTCACTGTCCACAACCTCGACCAGGTGCTTGAAGGCGACCTGCAGGAGATCACCGCGGCGCTCCAGGCCGACGAGAAGCGTCGTCGCCTCGAGGCGCAAACGGCCGTCTGATCGAGCCGGGCGCGCTCTACTCCAGCAGATGCCCTCGCAAGCCGGATCGCTCGCAGGCGGCACTCCGATACGTGACGCGCTCGACGGGGCCGTCACAGCGATCGCCGCCGGCGGGTGCGAAACCCCCAGACTTGACGCGGAACTTCTGCTCGCCGACGCATTGGGTATCTCCCGAGAGCGACTCTTCATCGACGACCTCACTGTCGCCGGTCCGGCCGTGCGAGTCTTCCAGGACCATGTGCGACGCCGCTCTGTGCTGCGCGAGCCAGTTGCCTACATCTTGGGTCGTCGCCATTTCCGCTGCCTGGAGCTGACGGTCGATCCTCGTGTGCTCATCCCCCGTCCAGAGACCGAGCTGCTCGTGGAGATGGCCCTGACGTTGCCGAGGGGCTCGCGCGTGATCGATGTCGGCACCGGCAGCGGGGCCGTCGCTCTCGCGATCAAGGATGAGCGTCCCGACCTGCAGGTTATTGGCAGCGACATCAGCGCCGGTGCGCTGGAGGTCGCTCGCGCCAACGCCGAGCGGCTGAAGCTCGACGTGCGCTGGCTCTCGGCTGATCTGCTGGCGGGACTCCCCGACGAGTTCGATGCGATTGTCTCAAATCCACCCTATGTGCCCGGCGGCGATCGCCCCACGCTTGCGCCAGAGATCTTGCGCCACGAGCCGGCCACGGCGCTGTTTGCGGGCGCCGACGGTCTCGACGCGATCCGTTCCCTGATCGAACAGGCAGCCGCCCGCCCTACGGTGAGTTTGATCGCCCTGGAGGTCGGCGCGGGCCAGGCGTCCCGTGTTGGAGAGTCGATGCGCGCCGCGGGCTTCCCCGCGGTTCGCGCCGAGCGCGACCTCGCCGGCATCGAGCGCGTTGTGGTTGGGGAACGGTCGTGACCGTCGCTCCTGAGGACGCCGCGCGGTTGCGGGAGTGTCTCGCTGCCGGAGGCGTTGCGGTCATCCCCACGGACACGGTGTATGGTCTCGCCTGCGACCCCGACAACGCGGCGGCGATGCGGAAGATCTACGAGCTCAAGGGCCGGCCGCCTATGAAGCCCTCGGCTGTCATGTTCTTCGCTCTTGACGCCGCGCTCGACATCCTCACAGAGCTCGGCCCACGAACGCGCGCCGCGCTCATGGCGCTGCTGCCTGGTCCGGTCACGCTGCTGCTCCCGAACCCCCGGAATCGCTTCCCGCTCGCCTGCGACCCGACCAATGAGGATGAGACAGCTCCTCTCGGTTTCCGTGTGCCCAGCCTCGAGGGACCGCTCGAAGCGCTCGCCTCTGTGCACTTTCCTGTGCTCCAGTCGAGCGCCAACTTCTCCGGCGTGCCGCCCGCGCGACAGTTGATCGACGTGCCCGTCGAGTTGCGCGAAGGCGCCGATCTGACACTCGACGGCGGCGAGCTTCCCGGCCTCGCCTCCACCGTGATCGACCTCTCTGACTATGAGCGCAATGGAGATTGGAGGATGGTGCGCCAAGGGCCGCTGGATGCGGAATCGCTCGCAACGGCGCTCACCCGCTCCTGCTAGCCTCATACGGGCGTAGCCGCGACTGGCGCAAGAGGTGGAAGTAACCACCGGGAAGCGGCTGCATATCGACGCCGCGCGCCTGGGCACTCAGACACCCCACGCCAGCTTAGGAGCGCGCCGATGTCCGCTTGTACCCGAATGGGTGATCTCAGCCCCGACTATTTCAACCGTCCTCTCGCCGAGGTCGACCCTGAGGTCGCCGCCGCGCTGCGTGGTGAGCTCGAGCGCCAGCAGGGCACCTTGGAGATGATCGCCTCAGAGAACTTCGTGCCCCAGGCAGTCCTCGAATGCCAGGGGTCGGTGCTCACCAACAAGTACGCAGAGGGATACCCCGGCCGGCGTTATTACGGTGGCTGCGAGTGGGTGGACATCTCCGAGCAACTCGCCATTGACCGTGCCAAGGCGCTATTCGGAGCTGAGCACGCAAATGTCCAACCCCACGCCGGGGCGCAGGCGAACACCGCCGTCTACCACGCGCTGCTCACCCCCGGCGACACGATCATGGGGCTCTCGCTCGCCCACGGCGGTCACCTCTCGCACGGCATGAAAATCAACGTGTCGGGCCGCCTGTATGACATCGCCGCCTACGAGGTTGACCGCGAGACGAGCGTCATCGACATGGACGAGGTTGCCCGCGTCGCGCGTGAGCGCCGCCCCAAGCTGCTGCTCGCCGGTTGGTCGGCCTACCCCCGCCAGCTCGACTTCGCCCGTTTCCGTGAGATCGCCGACGAGGTGGGGGCACTGTTGATGGTCGACATGGCGCACTTCGCGGGGTTGGTCGCGGCCGGCCTTCACCCCAACCCGCTCGCCTTCGGAGCCGACGTTGTGACGACTACGACCCACAAGACATTGGGAGGCCCCCGTGCCGGAATCATCCTCTGCAAGGAGGAGTACGCGAAGAAGATCGACTCCGCCGTCTTCCCCGGCCAGCAGGGCGGCCCGCTCGAGCACGTGATCGCCGCCAAGGCGGTCGCGCTTCGCATCGCCGCAAGCGATCTGTTTGCCGAGCGCCAGCGCCGCACGATCGATGGCGCCAAGGCGCTCTCGGAGGAGCTGATGAAGGCCGGTCATGGCGTGAATGTGCTCACCGGTGGCACGGATGTGCACCTCGCGCTTGTCGATCTGCGCGCCTGCGAGCCAGAGTTGAGTGGCCGCCAAGCCGAGGATCGCCTGCACGAGATCGGTGTCACGGTCAACCGCAACGCGGTCCCCTTCGACCCGCGCCCGCCGATGGAGGCCTCGGGCCTGCGTATCGGCACGCCCGCGCTTGCCACCAGGGGTGTCGGCGTCGAGGACTTCTCCGAGGTGGGAAAGATTGTGGCCACCGCCCTCACCCCCGAGTTCGAGGCTCGCAAGAGCGAACTATCCCAGCGTGTCCAAGCGATCGTGCGGCGCTATCCGCTCTACGAGCATCTGAGCTCGCCAGCCGCCGCATAACGCCTGACGACGCCCGCGCCTGCGATGCTGTGCGCGAGTCGATGGCCCATCTCACTGAGCTGGACGCGCTTTACGCTTTCCTCACGGCCGCGGTGGTGGCCGCGCTGGTGACGCCGTTTACGATGCGCCTCGCCACGAGGGTGGGGGCCGTTGACGAACCGCGCGAGCGGGGCCTCTCTGACCGCGCCACCCCACTGCTGGGTGGTCTGGCCATCTTCGCCGGCGTGCTCGTGGCGATGCTCGCCTTCCTGCCCGCCGGCTACGGCGAAGACCCAGAGCTCTGGCACGGCGTGCTCATCGCCGCCGCCCTCATCACGCTCGTGGGGGCGCTTGACGATCGTTTCGACCTGCACCCGCTCGCCAAGCTCGCGGGCCAGATCATCGCCGCCCTGATCGTGGTGCACTACGGCGTGGCGGTGAAGACGATCACATTGCCATTCGCCGGCACGCTCAATTTCCCCAACGCCGGCCCCACCAACGCGGGCCCGGTACTCACCGTGGTTGGGCTCGTGGTGATGATGAACGTCGTCAACCTCTCCGACGGCGTCGACGGACTCGCGGCAGGGGTGTGCGTGATCATCGCGGGCACACTTGCCGTCATAGCCTTCGACCTCGACCGCGCGGCGCCCGGCGTGCTCGCGGCGCTCACCGCCGGTGCCGCGCTCGGCTTTCTCGTGCACAATTTTCCACCCGCCTCTTCCTTCATGGGCGACTGCGGCTCCAACCTACTGGGACTGTTGATGGGAGTCGTGGCGGTTGAGGCGGCGGTGAAGACCCCCGTGGTGGTCTCTTTCGTGCTGCCGCTCATCCTGCTGATGGTGCCCTTCCTCGACACCACCTTCGTGGTGCTCAAGCGTTTGAAGTACAAGCGCCCCATCTACGCCGCCGACAACGAGCACTTCCACCACCGCATGGCCCGCATCGGCTTCTCCACGCGCCGCACCATCGCCTACCTCTACGCGTGGACGCTCATGCTCTCGGGCTTCGCGCTCGCGTTGCGCTTCGTTCCCTACTCCGACCACAAAGGCCACCTCAACACCGGCTGGGCGCTGGTAATGGCTGGAATCGCTGTCGCGGTGGTCGCCGCAAGCGTCTATCTCGTGTACGTGCTGGAGATCCTCAAGTTCCGCCGTCTCGACTCGCTGCGCATCCGCCGTTTGCGCCCCGACGCCTCCGAAGCCGAGGTGCAGCGCAGTGTCGCGATGCACCTGGAGACGGGCGAATACGACGCCGTTGTCCTCGGACACTCAGCGCCGGACGGTGACTCGATAGTGGGGGATGTTGCGGCTGGGGCTCAAAAGCGGGTTGGCGAGCGCGAGATGGATGAGGATCGCGTAGGCGCAGAACACGAGCGTGGCGGCGCGCAAGCGGCGGCTGTCGGCGAGAGCGGCCAGGGGGAGCACCCATATCGCATACCAGGGCAACAGCCAGGCGGTCGATAGCAACAGCGCAAGCGTCGCCCATCCCGCCATCGCCCGCCAATCGGCGCCCTGCGCGGTGCGCCACAGTGTGTATGCGAGCGCGAGCAAAAAGCCAAACAGGTAGAGGTGGCGCCACCACGCCGGCACTCCGCTCAAGCCCACCAACCGCGCCGTCTCGGCGGGGATGCTGTGGGTAGCCACGAGCTGCTGCTGCTCATTGAGTGCGTTCAGAAAACCGAACGCGTGCGCGCCGAAGCCCAGTACCCCCACAAGCGCGAGCAGCGCGAACGCGCCCGCCGCGCTCGCCGCCACCCGTCCCCGCTCGCGCCACGTCGGCGGGGCGAGCACGACGAACGGGAGGGCAAGCCCCGCCGAGGCCTTCACCCCAACACCCGCCACGAGCACAGCAGCCGCTGCGCGTAGCCGTGGAGCGCGCGGGGTTGTTTGTGGCTGTCCCCCCGCGATTTCCTCGCGCGACGCACACCCTCCCGCCGCGAACATGAGCGCCCCCCCAAGCGCAAGCAGGACGAGTGTGTCGTTGTGCGCGCCCCCTGTCGCGAGCTCCAGCAGCACCGGGTTCAACCCTACGAACACCGCCGCCGCCTTTCCCGAGCGGCCCATACGCTCGGCCGCGCTTGCCGTGAGTGCCACCGCCCCGAGGCTCGCGGCCACCGCGATCGCCTTCAATGCCCACAAGCCACCCGCGAGTCCCAACCACCCCAGCGGGTAGGACCCGAGCGTGAAGAGGGGACCATAAGGAGAGTGCTGGAAGGGCCAGCCCACGAACGGGAACACCGCGTCGGTGGGTGCTTCGGCTGCCACGTGCGTGTATGGATCGAGGCCGTGCAGCACCCCCAAGCGCGCGAACTCCAGGTACCCGAACACGTCCTGGGAGATCAGCGGCGGCCCCAAGAACAGGAACAGGTTCGCCGCCACGATCGACACCGCTATCGCCCGGCCCGAGAGGACATTCGTGTAGAGCAACACGAGCACGTATCCCGCGCACATCGCAAGCGTCAATGCCTGAAAGCTCGTCGAATCTAGGTTGATCCCGAACCCGTGTAGCGGACCCGACAGCCATCCCGGCCAGCCGCCGCTGCGAGCCGGCACGAACTGCGAGGGGCTTCCGGCCGCTCGTGCCACCAGCAAAAGTACGCACACGGGAACTGCGACGAGCCCGAGCACACCGAATATGTGCGCGTGCGAGCGCACGCGAGATTGCGGTGCCGTGCGGGGCGCCACCGGGGTCGCTAGGCTTTCAGTGTCGCCGTGCTCGTAGTCCATCGGCCAACCTTGCGCGCGACGACCAAGCCAACTCGTCCGTCGGGCGGGCAAGGCTTGAACTGTATGCCACGCCGCCACCGCACAACCACACCGCGCCGGCGCCCCGGGCCAAAGCGCGTGCTCATCCTCTCCGCCGACGTTGGCGAGGGGCACGCCGCGGCCGCGCGCGCCCTGGCACGCCAGATCGAGTGCTCCCCCGAGCAGGCGCAGGTCACGGTCATTGACGGCCTCGCCGCGATGGGCCCGCTGCTGCAGCCTGTCGTCGAGGACGGCTATCGCGTGCAACTGCGCTTCTTCCCCTGGACTTACACCGTCGTGTACTGGCTGCTAGAGAGCGTTGCCCCCATCCGCGTGCTCGCGCGCAAGCTCCTATGCCTGTTCGGTTCGCGCCCGCTGGCGCGGCGCATCGCCGAACACGACCCGGATGTGGTGGTGTCCACCTACCCCGCCGTCACGGTGGTCCTCGCGCGCTTGCGTCGCACGCAGAAGGTGCGTTGCCCCACCGTTGCCACCATCACGGATCTCACCGGCCTGTTCTTCTGGGCCCAACCGGGAATCGACACCCATCTTGTGATGTACGGTGAGTCGCTGCATTCGGTGGAGCGCATCGCCGGTGAGGGCAGCGCGCACCTTGTGCGCCCACTCATCTCCTCCGAATTCCTGGACGAGCGCTCCCAAGCGGACTCCCGCCAAGTGCTCGGCTTGCCGGTCGAGGGTCGCCTCGTGGTCGTCTCGGGCGGAGGCTGGGGGGTCGGTGACGTGCAGGGTGCCGTGCGTGAGATCGCGAGCATCCCAGAGGTGAGCTCGATCGTGTGCCTCGCTGGGCGCAACGAGCAACTGCACAAGCGCCTCTCCGAGGATTTCGCCTCCGAGTCGCGCGTGCACGTATATGGCTTCACCGAGCGCATGCCGGAGATCCTCGCGGCGGCCGACACGCTCGTGCACTCGACCGGTGGGGTCACGTGCCTGGAGGCGAAGGCCACGGGGACGCCGGTGGTCTCCTACGGGCTGCCCGTGGGTCATGCCCGTCTCAATACGCGCGCGATGGCCGACCTCGGGCTGTTGCGCCTGGCCAACAACACCCGCGAGCTGCGCGACCACGTGCAGGCGAGCTTTGCCGAACACCACGACGTGGGTGGGCGCGCGCCTCACCCGCGCGAAGGGCTCGTGGCCGTTGCCGGTAAGAACACGCTCGCCGCACCTGAGCTCCTAGACCCCCCGCACGGTCCTGTCCCTGCCCCTCAAGCCGAGCCCCAACTCGATCCCGCCGCCGTAGACCTCGTGCTCTCCGCGCCGCGCAGGGTGAATCCGATCCCACTGTGGCGGCTGCGGATGGTCGCTTTCGTGACCCAGCTCGTGTTGCTGCTCGCGCTCAGCACATGGCTCATGTCAACTGATGAGGTAACCGCCTTTGCCGGGTTGTTCCTCGGTGTGCACCCCCTCAAGCAGGTGGTCACAACCGAACCTGAGGTGGGGCTCGTGGTGCGTGCTCCCGCCGGTGAGGTCACTCCGGTCGCTCGCGAGCTAGCCGCGGCCGGCATCCACGCCTCGTTTGCCGACAACGGCGCCGACGCGTCACTCACGATCTCAGGCCTGCGTTCCCTCAATGACGAACTCGTCCCCGAGATGCCTCACTCCGGCTCGTTCTTCCGCTGGGTGCGCACACGTGGCACGCTGCGCGCCCAGGCGCGCGCGCTCGGCTTGCGTCACCGCTTCTATTTCCTGCAACCTCCCAACGGGCTCACCGTAGGCCAGCTCGTGCTCGCGCGCAGCACCGGCGCGATTCCCGTAGCCGGCGCCCTGCGCCTCAACGCGACAAGCCGGCTCCCTCAGCGTCCGATGCGCGCCGGCGACGTGCTGGTCGTGTCGGTCGAAGGATCGTCGTCGTCTTTGCGCGGGCTGGAGCGGATCGTCTCGTGGGTGCGCTCCTCGGGCTTGTCGGTTGAGCCGCTGGGCTCGCTCACCACCTCGCCTTCCATCAAGGCGAGCAGGAGTGGAGACCGCGCCAGCGCCGCCGCGCCCACCACGAGTACCAGCAGCGAGATCGTCAACGGCACGCCGCCCAGCGGTGTCGAGCTGAAGCTTTCGCCGAGTAGGAGCGGCGCGAGCACCACCGGCACGACAGTTTGAGTCACGAACACCACCGGCGCCACGAGGATCGCCGGGCGCATCTGTAGCGCACTCATCTCGCTGAGCGCCCCCACCGCGGAGGCCCCCGCGGTCGAGATCGACCATGCCGCCGCGAGCACGAGAGCGCCACGAGCCAGGTCGTCGGAGGCGAGCTTGGTAGCGACCCCGCTCCACGCGAACCCCAGGCCCGCGCCGATCATCGTCAGCGACGCCGCCGGGCGGCGCACACGGTTGACCGCGTAGGGGAGCAGCGTGAGCAGGCCGAGCGCGATCAGCACGAGCGTCACCGTGAGGTTGCTCGTGTGGCTGGTGCTGCGCGCCGGAGCGCACGCGGCGATGCCCACCACTCCGAGCACGATTGCGCCCGTCGCCAAGTGCTCGCGCCGGCCGGCGGGCTCGTGGAGCATGCGCCTGCCGAAATACAGCAGCACGAGCAATCCCATCGCAAGGGTGGGCTGCACCACCACCAAGGGGGCGAGTAGCAGCGCCACCACCTGCAGCGGCCAGCCCAGGATCGAGAGCCCGGTACCGGTGAGCCAGCGCCGCCGCTGCACCAGGTTGAGCGCGAGCGCGGGGTGCAGGTGCTCGGCGTGGGGCGTGCGCTTGGCGTCCATCGCCTGCAGCGCGACCCCTAGGCTGTAGAACGTCGAGGCGGCGATCGCCGCCGCGATTCCGAGGATGAGCTTTTCCATTTACCCCACCGATCATCGCAGCCCCGGCGGTCCGCTCGCGGGCGCGCTTGCCGGTGTCGCAATGGCGGGATACGTGCTACCCGCGCTTGCCTTCTACTCACGGACTCTGCGCGAGTCGCTTGGGGTGGAGAGCCACACCGCCGGCGGCGACGGTGTTGCGATCACCTTCGATGATGGCCCCCACGCCCGTGGGACGCCAGCGGCTCTGGAGGTTCTCGCAAAGCACGAGGTGCGGGCCACCTTCTTTCTCGTGGGCGAGCAGGTGCAACGCAACCCGTCCCTTCCGCGCGAGCTCTTGGCCGCAGGTCACCAAATCGGCCTTCACTGTCACCGCCATCGTAACCTCCTGCGCCTGACGCCCTGGCAGGTGCGCGATGACCTCGCCCGTGCGCAAGCCGCGATCGAGGACGCCGCCGGCGTACATCCCGTGCTCTACCGCCCGCCCTACGGGATTCTCAACGCCACCGCTCTACGTCGAGCGCGACATGAGGGGCAACGCACGCTGCTTTGGTCCCATTGGGGCCGTGACTGGGACAAGCGCGCCACGCCCGAGTCGATTGCCGCGCGCGTGACCCAAGGGGTGGGGGAGGGGTCTGTGCTTTTGCTGCACGACGCCGACGACTACAGTGCCCCCGGCTCGTGGGAGCGCACGGCGCTTGCCCTCCCAAGCGTGCTCGACACGCTGGCGGGACGCGGGTTGCAAACCGTCTTTCCCTGACCCCCAAACCGCTTCACCACTGGATAACATCGCGTGCTTGCCCATTTCGAGCACATCCTCGCGCTCTGGGTCGCAGCCCACCTTCGCGCCCCCTCCCGTCGCGCCCCCGCTCGGTGCTTCGAGTGCCGGGCATCTCGCTGTCGAGGAAAACTTGGCTGTCCCCACCGAGACAGAGGCCACGCGTCCGCGCTGGTGGGGCGAGCTGCTGGTGGTGGCGTGCCTTACCTGGCTCTACGACGCGGTCAACGACCTCGCCCCAACCCGCGAAGCGCACGCGCTCGCGCACGGTCGCGGAATCCTCAACTTCGAGCGGTCGCTGCACATCGATCCCGAACTCACGCTGAATCGCTGGCTTGCAGTCCACAATACGCTCGGATCGATCGTCTCCTACTACTACGACAACGCTCACTTCGTCGTCACTTTCGGGTTGCTCGCGTGGCTGTTGTGGAAGCGTGTCGACATCTACCGTCAGTTGAGGAGCACGCTGGTGTTCATCAACGTGCTGGGGCTGCTGGTGTTCTGGCGCTACCCTGTCGCGCCGCCGCGGATGCTCACCTCGAGCGGCTTCTCAGACGTGGTGGCCTCCACGCACACGCTCGGCTCGTGGCACACGGGCTCGCTTGCCACCGACGCCAATCAGTTCGGTGCGATGCCCTCCCTGCACCTCGCTTGGGCGATGTGGTGCGCGCTTGCCCTATGGCAGATCTCATCCCGCACCCCGATTCGGGTGCTCGCCGTGCTCTACCCACTCCTCACCACCTTCGCGGTGCTCTCCACGGGAAATCACTACCTGCTCGACGTGTTCGCTGGAGTGGCAACGTTCGCGTTCGCGTTCGCGCTTGTCCGCCTCGCGTCCGTATCGCATGTCACAAAGTTGTTACTAAGTCGCAAAACAGGTAGACTCGCGCCGGCTTCTGAAGACGCGCTCTGAGGGGAGTCATGAGTCCGCCGCGTAAAGGCGCGCGGGCTTTCGCGTCTGTAGGGTGGCCCCACACACCATGCTCAATCTTGCCCCCACAACCGGCTTTGCCGCGCCCGTACCGCGATGATCGTCTTGCGCTATCTCGACGTTTGCCTGGTGCTGGCCACGGCGCCCTTCGTGGTGCTCGGCGGGCTACCCATGTTCGGCTACGTGGTGGGTGCCTGCGCCTGGCTCATCACGCGTTTGGCGACGGAGGCGCTTCACGCGCGCGCGTTGCGCTCGAAAGATCCCCGCGTGAGAGCCGGCTTGGCCGTCGGTGTGATGATGGGTCGTGTGTGGGTGATCGTGCTCGCTGTCATCCTCGCCCGCTACGCCGGTAGCAAGGACGACGGAATCATGGCAGCCGGGCTCGTGCTCGCGGCCTTCACCGTGTACTTCACGCTCACGCTGGCAACCCGCGGCGGCACCGGCCTCAACCGCAGTCCGAGCCCGTCATGAGCACCAAGCGCAAGCTCCTCATCGCGCTGGGCGTCTACGTGCTCGGTTTGGTCATCCTCGTGATCCTCACCGGCGTGCACGGCACCCGCAACACGAGCTTCGAACCGCAAAACGAGTTCAAGCTCGACACCTGGGTCGACCTCGGCGCCTTCTCGATCAACAAGGCGGTGATGTACCTCGTCATCGCCGCCACCCTCACTTCGGTGAGCATGATCTACATTGCAAGGCGCATGCAGCAGCGCCCCAACCGCGTGCAAACCGCCGTGGAGGTGCTCTACCGTCTCATGCGCGAGAACATCACCGCGGGGAACATGGACGAGAAGATGGCCGCCCGCTGGTTCCCGTTCATCGGTGCGCTGTTCCTGTTCATCCTCTTCTCCAACCTCATCGGGTACATCCCGCTGCCGACGAACACCGAGCACGAGATCACTGTGTTCGGCGTGACGATCCCCTCGTTCTCGTTGTACGCCGCCACCGCCAACCTCTCGATACCGCTCGTACTGGCGTTTGTGGTGTTCGTCTCCTACACCTTCGAAGGGGTGCGCGTGAAGGGGCCGATCGGCTATCTCAAGAGCCTCATTCCCGCCGGCGTGCACGGCCCGATGGCAGGGGGGATCTTCGTGCTGGAGATCATCTCCAACTTCATGCGCTTGATGTCGCTCTCGATACGTCTGTTCGCGAATATCCTCGCGGGCCACCTCATCATCCTGTTCATGGCGGGTGCGCTCGCCGTCCTGCTGGGCGTCGCCTGGTTGGGTTGGATCACGCTTCCCTTCGGCATCGCCCTGTTCGCCTTCGAGGTAGGCCTTGTGGCTGCCCTGCAGGCGTTCATCTTCGCCACTCTTACCGCTATCTATCTCGGCGGCGCGGTCGCCGAGAACCACTAAAAGGAGTCAACCGACGTGCTCACAGCTCTCATCACGGTCTTCGCGGCAACCGAAGAAATCGCCAAGGCCGGGAAGTCGATCGGCCTCGGAGTAGGCGGCGGTCTCGGCGCCGTGGGCGCCGGTGTCGGCATCGGCATCATCTTCGGCAAGGTCATCGAGGCGATCACCCGTCAGCCCGAGATGCGCGACGAGATCACCTCCATCCAGTGGCTCGGCTTCGCGCTTACCGAGGCATGCTTCTTCTACGGCCTCGTGGCGGGCCTGCTCGCCGCGTTCATCGTTTAGGCCCCGGTTCTAGTCATGTTCTCCGCAACCCATACGGTGCTCGCGAGCAGCGGCAACTTCCTGGTCAAGCCCGGCATCGGTCTGATGGTGTGGACGCTGGTGGTGTTCGGCGCGACGATGCTCCTGCTCGCGAAGCTCGCGTTCCCGCGCATCACCGAGGCGCTGGATCGCCGCCAGAAAGAAATCGAGGACTCGATCGACTCGGCACAGCACACGCGCGAGGAGGCCGAGAAGCTTTTGGCCGAGTACCGCGAGCGTCTCGCCGAGGCACGTTCGCAGTCTGATGAGATCGTGCAGCGCGCACGCCAAACGGCCGAGATGCACGAGCGCGAGGCCAAGGAGCAGGGTCGCCAGATCGCGGCCGACGCATCGGCGCGCGCGGCGCGTGACATCGAGGCCGCCACCAAGCGTGCGCTTGGCGAACTTCGCGAAGAGGTCGCCAATCTGACCGTGCTCGCCACCGAGAAGGTGACGCGCAAGGTGCTCGACGACTCAGACCAGAAGCGTCTCGTCGAGGAGGCGCTCCGCGAACTCGACTTCTCGGGCATCGCAGCCGGGTCGAGCGACAACTAGAGCGATGACCCCCACCGTCCTAAACGTCTGTCCCCGGAGGGCGCGCTGATGGAGGAGTTGGCTCAGGTATACGGCCGCTCGCTCTTCGAGGTCGCCCGCGAGCAGGACAAGCTCGATTTGCTGCGCGAGCAGCTCGGGCAGTTCGCCGACGCGGTGAAGGAGAACCGCGATTTGGAGCTGTTCTTCTTCTCGCCCTACTTCTCCACCAAGGAGAAGCAGGCGGGCCTTCAGAAGGTGCTCGACGGCGCCGACGAGCGCCTGCTGAGCTTTCTCGGCCTGCTGATCGAGAACCACCGCATGCCGGTCATCTTCCGCATTCGCCGCGAGTACGACCGCTTGTGGGAGCAGGAGAACCGTCTGCTCCCGGTGGTCCTCACAAGCGCTGTGGAGCTTGACGCCCAAACGACCGAAAGCCTCTCGGCCCAGATCGGTGAGCGCACAGGCCGTACCGTGACGCTCACCACGCACGTCGAGCCCGACATCCTCGGCGGCATCGTCGTCCAGGTGGGTAATTCGATCCTCGACGCCTCTATCCGCAATCGACTCGAGCAACTGCGCACGCAGGTCGCCCGGGGAGCCGCCTGAAAAGCGCCCCTCCAGGCGCGGGCGAAGAACTGAAAAGACAAGGAAAGCGACATGCAGATCAACCCAGACGAGATCACAAGCATCCTCAAGAGCCGCATCGAGGGCCTCGGCGCGGGACAGGCCGAGCTCACCGAGGTGGGCACCGTTCTCTCCGTGGCGGACGGCATCGCGCGTTTGCACGGCCTTGAGAACTGCATGTCCTTCGAGATGCTCGAGCTTCCCCACGGCGTCACCGGCCTAGCCCTCAACCTCGAGTCAGACAACGTCGGAGCGGTGCTGTTCGGCGAGTGGGAGCACATCTCCGAGGGCGACACGGTCAAGCGTACCGGCCGTCTGCTCGAGATCCCGGTGGGCGAGGCCCTGCTCGGACGCATCGTCGACCCGCTCGGCCGTCCGCTCGACGGCAAGGGCGAGGTGAACACCACCGAGATGCGCCCCGCCGAGTTCAAGGCCCCCGGTGTTGTGCAGCGCCAGCCCGTCACCCAACCGATGCAGACGGGCTTGAAGGCGATCGACGCGATGATCCCGATCGGCAGGGGGCAGCGAGAGCTCATCATCGGCGACCGCCAAACCGGAAAGACGGCGATCGCGATCGACACGATCATCAATAACCGCGACACGGGCGTCATCTCCGTGTACGTGGCGATCGGCCAGCGCATGTCAACCGTGGTGGCGCTCGCGCAAACGCTTGACGAAGCGGGGGCGCTCGATAACACGATCATCGTGGCCGCGTCTGCCGATGAGGCGGCGCCGATCAAGTTCATGGCGCCCTACGCCGGTTGCGCGATGGGGGAGTATTTCCTCTACAACGGCAAGCATGCGTTGTGCGTTTACGACGACTTGACCAAGCACGCTTACGCCTACCGTCAGATGTCGCTCCTGCTGCGCCGCCCGCCCGGCCGCGAGGCATACCCCGGCGACGTCTTCTACCTGCACTCACGTCTGCTCGAGCGCGCGGTGAAGCTCAACGACGATCTCGGCGGAGGGTCGCTCACGGCCCTCCCGGTGATCGAGACGCAGGCGGGGGACGTGTCGGCGTACATCCCCACGAACGTCATCTCCATCACCGACGGGCAGATCTTCCTCGAGCCCAAGCTCTTCTACTCGGGTGTGCGCCCCGCCATCAACGTCGGCATATCCGTGTCGCGCGTGGGCGGCAACGCGCAGATCTCCCCGATGAAGAAGGTTGCGGGACGCATCAAGCTCGAGCTCTCCCAATACCGCGATCTCGAGGCTTTCGCCCAGTTCGGATCCGACCTCGATGCAGATACGCAAAAGACCCTTGCCCGTGGCGAGCGCATCGTGAAGACCCTCAACCAAGGGGAGAGGGCGCCGCTGCCGGTGGAGGACCAGGTAATACAGATTTTTGCCGCCACCAACGGTTTCCTGGATCGCATAAACGCGAATCGCGTGCCCGAGTTCCTTACCGAGCTCACCGAACGCTGCCATGCAGAACACAGCGAGCTGCGCTCCAAGATCGCGGGGGGCGACTGGTCCGACGAGGTGCAGAAGAGTGCCCACGCGGCGGTGCAGGCGTTCGCCGCCGACTTCGGCTACGACCTCGACGAGGAGGGCCAGCCGCTCGAGGAGACCGTCGCGGCTTAGTCATGGCTTCCCAGCGCGACGTCAAGAACCGAATCGCTTCGGTCAAGAACATCCAGAAGATCACCCGTGCGATGGAGATGGTGGCCGCCGCGCGGTTGCGTCGCGCCGAGCAGCGCATCTCTCGGCTGCGCCCCTACGCTGAGGCGATCCGGCGGATGACCCACCAGGCGGCCGCCGCGGCTGGGGCCGAGGCTGGCTCCTTCCCGCTGCTTGCCGAGCACGAGAAAGTCGAGAACGTCGGCCTCCTGCTGGTCACCGGCGACCGCGGGCTGGCGGGGGCCTTCAATTCGCAGATCATTCGCGCTGGCATTCGCGCCGGCTCAGAGCTCGCCGAGGAAGGGCTACAGAGCGTGTGGTATGCCACCGGTCGCCGTGGCGTGTCATCGCTCACGTTCCGCGGACGCGATCTCAGCGGCAGCTACACCGGTTTCACCGACCGTCCCGCCTACGCCGATGCACGCGCGATAGCCGACGATCTCATCACCGGCTATGTGGACGGCCGCTTGGACCGCGTGGAGATCCTCTACAACGCCTACGTCTCACCGCTCACCCAGCACGTCACGCGTGAGACACTTCTGCCGCTCTCGCAAGCGGTGATCGAGGACGCCGAGGCGGACGATTCCTCGAGCGAGGGGCCGAGCGCGCTCGTGGAGTACGAGCCGGGGCCTGAGGAGATTCTCAAGCGGCTGGTGCCAGATTACGTGGAGATCTCGATCTACCGTGCCCTGATCGAGTCCACCGCCGGCTTCTTCGGCGCGCAGATGACAGCCATGCGCAACGCCTCGGAGAACGCAGGCACGCTGATCGAGGAATACACGCTTCAGATGAACCGCGCCCGCCAGGCCGAGATCACGCAGGAGATCATGGAGGTAGTCGCGGGCGCAGAGGGACTGAATTAGCGACCACCGGTCGAGCCAACCAAACAAGACTTGATAGACCACTAGGAGAACGAAAGAGAAATGGACGCCAGCATCGCCACCAAGCCCACAACCCAAGACGCGCCCGCCGCAAAAGCCGGTACGCGCAACGTCGGGCGCATCGAGGAGATCCAGGGGGTCGTGCTCGACGTCGTTTTCCCCGACAAGCTGCCTGAGATAAATCACGCGATCACGATCGCGCGACCTGCCGCGGCCGCGGCCGAGGAGGCCGAGG
>DASXNB010000050.1:0-16445 GCA_036495305.1 Solirubrobacteraceae bacterium
AAGCCGGTACGCGCAACGTCGGGCGCATCGAGGAGATCCAGGGGGTCGTGCTCGACGTCGTTTTCCCCGACAAGCTGCCTGAGATAAATCACGCGATCACGATCGCGCGACCTGCCGCGGCCGCGGCCGAGGAGGCCGAGGGCGTGAGCCCGGAGTCTGGGGACGTGCTGGTGTGCGAGGTGCAGCAGCACCTTGGCGACGACCGTGTACGTGTGGTGGCGATGGACACCACCGACGGCCTTGCGCGTGGCGCGGAGGCGATCGACACGGGCGGCCCCATCACGGTGCCGGTGGGCGATGCCACGCTCGGTCGCATCTTCAACCTGCTCGGCGAACCGATCGACCTCGGCGAGGACCTACCCACCGACACGCCGCGCCGTCAGATCCACCAGCCGGCGCCGAAGGTGGAGGACCTGACACCCACCACCGAAATGTTCGAGACGGGCATCAAGGTGATCGACCTGCTCGCGCCTTACGCAAAGGGCGGGAAGGTCGGCCTGTTCGGTGGCGCCGGAGTGGGCAAGACCGTTTTGATCCAGGAGCTCATCCACAACCTCGCCAAGGAGCACGGCGGGCTGTCGGCCTTCTGTGGTGTGGGCGAGCGCTCACGCGAGGGCAACGATCTGTGGCTCGAGATGAAGGAGTCGGGGGTCATCGACAAGACGATGCTCGTGTTCGGCCAGATGAACGAGCCCCCCGGCGCGCGTATGCGCGTGGCGCTCTCGGGTTTGACCATGGCCGAGTACTTCCGCGACCAGGGCCAAGACGTGCTGCTGTTCGTGGACAACATTTTCCGCTTCGTCCAGGCGGGCTCGGAGGTCTCGGCGCTGCTCGGGCGCATGCCCTCGCAGGTGGGCTACCAGCCGACGCTCGAGACCGAGATGGGCCAGTTGCAGGAGCGCATCTCATCGACCTCCAAGGGTTCGGTGACCTCTGTGCAGGCGATCTACGTGCCCGCCGACGACCTCACCGACCCGGCGCCCGCGTCGGTGTTCGCGCACTTGAACGCCACCACGGTGCTCTCGCGGGCGATCTCCGAGAAGGGCATCTACCCGGCGGTGGACCCGCTGGACTCCACCTCCACGATCCTCAAGGCCGACATCCTCGGGGACGATCACTTCCGCGTGGCCAACCAGGTCAAGGAGATCTTGCAGCGCTACAAGGAGCTGCAGGACATCATCGCGATCCTCGGTATCGACGAGCTTTCAGACGAGGACAAGCTCACGGTGCAGCGGGCACGCAAGATCGAGCGCTTCCTCTCACAGCCCTTCAACGTCGCCGAACAGTTCACCGGCACCCCTGGCGCGTATGTACCGATCGCCGAGACGATTCGCGGCTTCCACGAGATCATCGACGGCAAGCACGACGATGTGCCTGAGCGGGCGTTCTTCTTGAAGGGCACCATTGAGCAGGTCCTCGAAGACGTCGATAAAGGCTGATCCAGGTGGCCCGTACGAAGTTCCCGGTGGAAGTGCTCACCCCCGATGGAGAGGTGTTCAGCGAGGAGATCGAGATGCTCTCCACGCGCACCTCCGTGGGATCGATCGGTGTGCTCGCCAACCACGAGCCGGTGCTCGCGCAACTGGAGCCCACCGAGCTTCGCTTGTATCGCTCGGAGTCGGACGTCGTTCGTTACGCCCAGGCGGAGGGGTATCTGCAGTTCGCCGAGAACCGCGCGCTGGTGCTGGTCGAGGAGGCGATCTCTCCCGAGGCGCTCGACCGCGGCACGTTCGAGACGAAGCTCGCTGAAGCGCGCGCGGCCGCCGAGCGGGCGCAGGAGGGCAGCGAGGAGAAGGCGCGTGCGTTGCGCGATGTAAAGCGCTACGAGGCGTTCCTGTCGGTCGCCAGCTAGGCTCCCTCGCTCATGAGCCCCGAGCGAGCACCGATCGGAGTGATCGGAACAGGCTACGTTGGTCTCGTCACCGCCGCCGGCTTTGCCGAGCTCGGCTCAGAAGTGTGGTGCGTGGACATCGATGCCGCAAAGGTGGAGCGGTTGCGGGGCGGTGAGGTTCCGATCTACGAGCCGGGTCTCGAGGAGCTGTTGGCAAAGCACAAGGGACGACTTCACTTCTCCACAGACCTGAGCGACGCGCTGGAGCACGCCCGTTTGCTGTTCGTGGCCGTCGGCACTCCACCAACCTATTCGGGCGATGCCGACCTATCGGCCGTTCACGCCGTGGTCGACGCGATCCCCGCCTCAGAGCATCACGCGCTCGTGATGAAGTCGACGGTGCCCTGCGGTACCGGTGCGTCTATTCAACGGATACTCGGTGAGCGGGGCAAGGATGGGCTGCGCTACGTCTCCTGCCCCGAGTTCTTGAAGGAGGGGTCGGCCGTCGAGGATTTCATGAACCCCGATCGGGTGGTGGTGGGCGACAACGGCGACTGGGCGGGCGACGCGGTGGTGGAGCTCTACGCGCCGCTCGATGCGCCGCTGGTGCGTACCGACATCGCCAGCGCCGAGATGGTGAAGCTCGCGTCCAATGCGTTTCTGGCCACGAAGATCTCCTTCATAAACGAGATCGCAAACGTCTGCGAGGAGACCAAAGCCGACGTGGTGGAGGTCGCCCGAGGGATGGGCCTGGATGGGCGCATCGGGCCGAAGTTCCTGCAGGCCGGTATCGGTTTCGGGGGAAGCTGCTTCCCCAAGGATGTCGATGCGCTCAAGCAGTTGGCCGGCAACTCTGGCTACCACTTCCAGTTGCTCACGGCCGTCATCGAGGTAAACGAGCTGCAGAAGCGGCGCGTGATCGCAAAGCTGCAGAAGCATCTCGGAGGTCTCGTGGGCAAGCACATCGCCCTGCTAGGGCTTGCTTTCAAGCCGAACACCGACGACATGCGCGAGGCATCCTCGCTGGTGCTCTCCGCGCGACTGAACGCCGACGGGGCGATCGTGAGCGCATATGACCCGGTTGCCGAGCGCGAGGCGCGCACGCTCATGAGTGGGCTCCGCTTCGCCGAATCCGCGATGGATGCGCTAAGAGATGTGGATGCGATCGTGCTTGTCACCGAGTGGCCCGAGTTTCTGGAGCTGGATTGGAACGAGGTGGCGCAGACGATGAACGGTACGCTCGTGATCGACGGACGCAACGCGCTAGACCCTGCTGCGGTGAGCGCCGCCGGCCTCGTATACGAGGGGATCGGGCGAGGCTGATGCAGGCCGTCATCCTCGTCGGCGGTGAGGGAACGCGACTGCGGCCGCTCACCTCCACCGTGCCCAAGCCGGTCGTGCCGCTCGTGGACCGGCCTTTCATCTCCTTCATGCTCGAGTGGCTGTGCGCACACGGGGTGGACGACGTGATCATGTCCTGTGGTTTTCTTGCCACGAGCGTGCGCAATGTGCTCGGCGATGGCTCGGCCTACGGCGTCCGTTTGCGCTTCGTGGAGGAGCCCGACCCTCGCGGCACCGCGGGGGCGCTGAAGTTTGCGGAATCGATGCTCGATGAGCGCTTTCTCATGCTCAACGGGGATGTGCTCACAGACATCGACCTCACCGCCCAGATCGCCCAGCATGAGCGCACCGGCGCGAGGGCCACGCTTGCGCTGGTCCCCGTGGATGACCCCTCCGCGTATGGGCTCGTGCACTTGCATGACGACAACGCGGTGCGCGATTTCGTGGAGAAGCCCTCTCCTGACAGAATCGACACCAACCTCATCAGCGCAGGCGCATATGTGCTGGAGCGCGACATCCTCGAGCTCGTGCCCCCGGATCGCAACGTGTCGATCGAGCGCGAAGTGTGGCCGCGGCTGGTGGGTTCCGGCCTCTACGGTTTCCCCTCGGAGAGCTACTGGCTGGACATCGGCACGCCCGAGCGCTACCTGCAGGGCACTTTCGACATCCTCGAGGGCAACGTCCAAACGGCGGTGGGCGCTCGTATGGGCGAGAGTTATATATCGGTTGCCGCCGGCGCGGAGGTACAGGGCCGCGCGATCCCGCCCGCTGTGATCGAGGCGGGTGCCACCGTCGCCGAGGGCGCGCATGTGGGCAGCCTCGTGGTGCTCGGCAACGACGTGCACATCGGCGCCGGCTCAACTGTGGAGCGGTCGGTGATCCTCAACGGCACCCACATCGCTGAGAACTGCACGCTGCGCAACTGCATCGTCGCGGCGGGCTGCCGTGTGGGCGCCGGCACCCACATCCAGGACGGCGCCGTGCTTGGCGAGGGAGTGACCGTGGGCGCCGAGAACATGCTTTCCGGCGGTGTGCGGATCTTCCCGCACGTGACGCTCCCAGACGGCGCGATCAAGTTCTAGCTCGGAAGTTCCAGCTCGGATCTCCCGAGGCCGTTGCGTCGGCTCTCAGGCCTACTTTTGCCGCCGTGAAGCCACAGTCCACCGCTCCCTATATCCTGCCGCGGGAACCCGGAGGACTCGATCTTCCCCACTTTCCCTCGACAGGAGACCATCTGAGATGAGCGACGGCGCCGCCACATCGATGACCGATGCGCTTTCGCGCGAGGCGATCGCCCGTGTCGACACCTCAGGGCAACTGGGTGACGTGCTCGCCCTGCCCGAGCACCTACGCGACGGCTTGTGGCGGGTGGAGTCGGCGATCATGGCCGAGTGGGATACCTCCGCCGGCCTCGTGGTGGCGGGGATGGGCGGTTCGGCGATCGGGGGCGCTCTCGCTCGCGCGGCGCTTGGCGATCACGCTTCGCGACCGATTTTTGTGACGCGCGCGTACGGCCTGCCACCGTGGACCACACCCGACACGACAGTGCTGTGCGCCAGCTATTCGGGCAACACAGAGGAGACACTTGCCTGCTATGAGTCGGCCGGGGCGCTCGGGGCGCGGCGTGTGGTTGTGACCACGGGTGGGCGGCTCGCGGAGATGGCGCGCGAGGACAACATTCCCGTGATCCCACTCCCGGGTGGTCTTCAGCCGCGAGCGGCCGTTGCCTACATGACGGTGGCGGCGCTCGAGGTGGCGGCCCTGTGCGGGGTAGGCCCCCGCCTCACTTCCGAGATCGACGTGGCGGCCTCCCATACCGAGCAACTCGTTGCCGAGTGGGGTCCCGACGCTCCAGAGGATTCGATGGCAAAGGAAATCGCGCGGGGGTTGCTAGGTACCGCGCCGGTGATAGCCGGAGCTGGGCTCACCGTGCCGATCGCCTACCGCTGGAAGACGCAGATCAACGAGAACGCAAAGCAGCCGGCGTTCTACCATGAGCTGCCTGAGCTCGATCACAACGAGATCGAGGGTTGGGCGGGAGCGCGGGATGTAGGCAGGTTCTCGGCAGTGTTCCTCGACGACTCCGATGCGCATCCGAGAGTCAAGCAGCGGATCGACGTAACCGAGAAACTGATCGCTGGTAACGCCTCCGCGAGCTTCCGCCTGGAGACGCGGGGGCAGACCACGATCGAGCGCGTTATCTCGCTGGTCCTGCTCGGCGACCTTGTGTCCCTTTACCTGGCTGTCCTGCGTGGCGTGGACCCTGGGCCGGTCGCTCTACTCGAGCGCCTGAAGGCGGATCTAGCCGCCGGCTGAGCAGACCCGCAGAACCTTGACACACTCGTGATAAGGTCTGCTGCGTGCAGATCGCAAGTGTCGATGCGCTGACGATTAACGAGGCAGCCGAGACGACCGGATGGTCGGCCCGGATGCTGCGCTACATCGAGAGCATCGGGCTGGTGCAACCGCAACGCTCGGGCTCCGGATACCGCCTGTATGGCCCCGGCGAGCTACAACGTTTGAGCAGCCTGCGTGAGCTGCTCGACAGTCGCGGGCTCGACCTCGGTGAGGTTGGCTTCACGGCGCGACTGACACGTGAGCCACGCTTGCGCGAGGCAATCGAGCAGTGGCTCGCCGCCGAGCCCTCGCGCCCCGAGGATGTGAGCGCTGAGGAGTGGTTGCGCTTCGAGCAGGAGAAGCATCAACGACTACTGGCGGCATCGGCGGCGCACCGCCCGGCGAGGACCCCGGAAGGCGTCGCCCACGCCGAAACTGAGACAACGACGACCATGGAGATCGCATGACCCCCACTGCAACGCTCACCGACACCGACTTCAAGGTCGCCGACCTCTCGCTTGCCGAGTTCGGGCGCAAGGAGATAACGCTCGCCGAGCACGAGATGCCTGGTTTGATGGCGATCCGCCGCGAGTATGCGGCCGCCCAACCGCTTACGGGTGCGCGCATCACGGGCTCGCTGCACATGACCATCCAGACGGCAGTGCTCATCGAGACTCTCACTTCGCTGGGTGCTGAAGTGCGGTGGTGCAGCTGCAACATCTTCTCCACGCAAGACCACGCTGCCGCTGCGGTGGCGGTGGGTCCTGATGGGACCGCCGATGACCCGCGCGGAGTGCCGGTGTTCGCTTGGAAGGGGGAGACCCTGGAGGAGTACTGGTGGTGCACTGACCGCGCACTGCGCTGGCCCGGGGAGGATGGGACGGCAGGCGCCCTGGGTCCGAACATGATCCTCGACGATGGCGGCGACGCAACCTTGTTCGTGCACAAGGGCACCGAGTACGAGGCCGCCGGAGCCGTACCGGATCCCGCCTCGGCCGAGTCGGAGGAGTTTCAAGTAGTGCTCTCGCTACTGACGCGCTCGCTTGCCGAAGACCCACAACGCTGGACGAAGATCGGCCAAGGGATCAAGGGGGTCACTGAGGAGACCACCACAGGTGTGCACCGTCTCTACCAGATGGTCGAGAGCGGCGAGCTCCTGTTCCCTGCGATCAACGTCAACGATTCGGTTACGAAGTCCAAGTTCGACAACCTCTACGGTTGCCGACACTCGCTGATCGACGGCATCAACCGCGCCACCGATGTGATGATCGGCGGCAAGGTGGCGGTTGTTTGTGGCTTCGGCGACGTAGGCAAGGGTTGTGCTGAATCGCTGCGTGGCCAGGGCGCGCGCGTGGTGATCACCGAGATCGACCCGATTTGCGCGCTACAAGCGGCTATGCAGGGCTACGAGGTCAAGACGCTCGAGGATGTAGTGGAGACTGGTGACATCTTCATCACCACGACCGGCAACAAGGACATCATCACCGCCGCTCACATGGCGCGCATGAAGCATCAGGCGATAGTTGGCAACATCGGTCACTTCGACAACGAGATCGATATTGCCGGGCTCACCAAGACCCCTGGGATTGAGCGCATCAACATCAAGCCGCAGGTGGACGAGTGGATGTTTCCTGATGGCCACGCGATCATCATGCTCTCTGAGGGACGCCTCTTGAACCTCGGCAACGCCACCGGTCACCCGAGCTTCGTGATGAGCAACTCCTTCACCAACCAAACGATTGCCCAGATCGAGCTGTACTCGAAGAACGGGGACTACGAGAAGCGCGTGTACGTGCTTCCCAAGCACCTCGACGAGAAGGTCGCCCGCCTGCACCTCGACGCGCTCGGGGTGAAGCTCACCGAGCTAAGCGAGGAGCAGGCCGCCTACATCGGCGTACCGGTGGCCGGCCCTTACAAGGCCGACCACTACCGCTACTAAAGGCCGATTGGCCGGGGCGCGAAAGGAGCGGGCGATCTCGGGCGAGGCCGATCGCGGCCAGGCGCGCATCGAGTGGGCCGATTCGCAGATGCCGGTGCTCGCGCAGGTGCGCGAGCGTCTGGCACGCGAGCGCCCACTCGACGGTGTGAGCGTCGCGGCGTGTCTGCACGTCACCGCCGAGACCGCCAACCTCGTGCGTGCGCTCCTCGCCGCGGGGGCGCAGGTGGGGTTGTGTGCGGCCAACCCCCTCTCCACGCAAGACGATGTAGCCCAGGCTCTACGCGAGCGCCACGGGGCGACCGTGCTCGCCGCCCGCGGTGAGAGCCCGAGCCGGTATGCGGCACACGTGCAGGAGCTCGTGACGAGTGCTCCCCATGTGACGGTGGACGATGGGGCGGACCTGATCGGGGCAATCCACGAGTCCGCTCCCGAGCATGCCGCGACGATGTTTGGTGGCACCGAGGAGACAACCGCGGGGTTGCTACGCGTTAGGGCGCTCGCCGAGCAGGGCACGCTCGCCTGTCCGGTGCTCGCGGTCAACGAGTCACGCACCGAGCGAGCCTTCAACGATCGCTTCGGCACGGGACAATCCACGATCGACGGCATCCTGCGCGCCACCAACCTGCTGCTCGCCGGACGTACCGTTGTGGTGTTTGGCTACGGGTGGACCGGCCGTGGCGTGGCCCTACGCGCACGCGGCGCGGGCGCGTCGGTGATCGTGTGCGAGGTGGACCCTTTGCGCGCGCTCGAGGCGCGCATGGAGGGATACGAGGTGATGGGCGCACTCGCGGCCGCCGAGCGGGGCGATGTGTTCGTGACCGTCACCGGGGGCCGCGACGTGCTGCGAGCGGAGCACTTCGAACGGATGAAGGATGGCGCGGTGCTTGCCAACGCCGGCCATTTCGACGTGGAGATAAAGCTCGGGGACCTGCGTGCGCTCGCGGTAGGCGGTCGCCGGGAGGCGTTGCCGCTAGTGGAGGAGCACACCCTGGCCGACGGTCGGCGCCTGAACCTGCTGGCGCAGGGCCGTGTGGTCAACCTGGCGGCGGCGGACGGCCATCCGGCGGCGGTGATGGACGTGTCGTTCGCCGCGCAGGCGTTGTGCGTCGAGTACCTCGTCGCACAAGCTGGTGATTTGAAGTCTGGAGTGCTGCCGGTACCAACGGCGATCGATGATGAGGTCGCCCGCTTGAAGCTCGACTCGCTCGGCATCGAGATCGACGAGCTGAGCGAGGAGCAGCGGGTATATAGGAGCGCCTGGGAACAAGGTGCATAGGGCCTGAGTACATCCTCATCTCCTCTATCCGCCCGCGGCGCGGGCGGATAGGCATTCCTATAGGTTGCCGCCGATGAGAGCGATGGTTTTGGCGGCGGGTCTCGGCACCCGTCTGCGCCCACTTACGTATGAGATCACCAAGCCGATGGTGCCTGTGCTCGACCGGCCGGTAATGGCGCACATCATGGATCTGCTCGACAGGTACGAGTTCGAGCACGTGATCGCCAACCTGCACTACTTCCCCGACTCGATCAAGGCCTACTTCGGAGAGCGCCTCAGCTACCGCTTCGAGGAGGAGTTGTTGGGAACCGCGGGAGGTGTGCGCGGGTGCGCCGAGTTCTTTGGCGATGAACCCTTCCTCGTGATCTCAGGCGACGCGCTCACCGATATTGATTTGAGCGCCTTCGTGGCCAGGCACCACCAAGCGGGGGGGATCGCGACGCTGTCGGTCAAGAAGGTCGCCGATACGCGCGAGTACGGCGTCGTTTTGCACGACCGTGAGGGCCGCATCACGGGCTTTCAGGAGAAGCCAAACCCCGACGAAGCGCTCTCGGATCTCGGCAACTGCGGTATCTACATCTTCGAGCCCGCCATCTTTGACTACTTCCCCGACCGGCCCTTCGCCGACTGGGCCAACGACGTGTTTCCCGCTCTGCTGGAGAACGATGTTCCCTTCCACATCCACGAGGTCAGGGAGTACTGGAACGACGTGGGCTCGCTCTCCGAGCTGCGCCAGGGCACGTTTGACGCACTGCGGGGCGAGCTGCGCTTGCAGGTCGAGGGCCGCGAGGTGAGCCCAGGGGTAGTAGTTGCCGGCGAGAGCGCCATTCCGGACGGGGTGGAGATCGACGGGCAGGTGTGGATCGGCCACGATGTCAAGCTCGGCGAGAACGTGCGGTTGATGGGCCCCGTGGTGCTGGGTGACGGTGCCAGCGTCGGCGATCACGCGCAGCTGCGCAACACCATCGTCTTCCCGGGCACCGATATCGCCGCCGGCGCGATCGTGATCGATGCGATCACCGGCCACGCCGGTGTGCTTGAGAGCCTGCGGCCGAGATAAGCGACTGGTTAGACCGGTCCCCGGGAGCAGTGCTCCGACCCGGCGGATTGCACTCGCCGAACATCCGTGCAATACCGGTGTACAAGCGCCGCTTACGGGGGTACGATGGATGGACAGCGTCTCCGAGTGAAGGGAGTCCCGTGATGCAGATAGACATCAAGGGCCGCAATGTCCCGGTCACCGACGATGTGCGCGAGCACCTGGAACGCCGGCTGGAGAAGATCTCCCGCCAGGTGTCCGAGTTCGCTCGCCTGGAGGTGGAGCTGTTCAAGGAGCGCAACCCGCGCGTGGCCGACCACGACGTGGCCGAGGCGACCCTCTATCTGAAGGGCATCACGTTGAGAGCGCGCGATGCCTCACCGCAGATGATCCACTCCCTGAACCTGCTGGTCGATGACCTCGCCCGCCAGGTCAAGCGCCACCGCGACAAGCGCCGCCGCCGCCGTGAGGCGCATGCGGCCGCGCCGCGGGCGTTCCCAGCAGCGGGGTAGCGTCCACCGCAACAGCCGGACCTCTCTCCCGGTGAGCGCAGTCGGTACCCTGGGCGTATGTCGATTCTCGATCGCGCCCTGAACATCGGCGAGGGGAAGAAGGTCAAGGAGTATGAGAAGCGTGTCGCGCTGATCGCTTCCTACGAGCCCGAGCTCGAACTCGAGTCGATGGAGGAGCTGCGCGAGCGGATGGACGTGCTGCGCGAGCGAGCGGCCGAGGGGGAGTCGCTGGAGGCGCTCATGCCCGAGTGCTTCGCGATCGTGCGCGAGGCAGGCAAGCGCACTATGGGGATGCGCCACTTCGACGTGCAGCTCAAGGGCGCGATGGCCCTCCACGACGGGTGCATCGCCGAGATGAAGACCGGTGAGGGCAAGACGCTCACAGCGACGCTCGCGGTGGTGCTCAACTCGCTCGCCGTGCGTCCGGGCCGTTCGCGGGCCGAGGTGGGGGAGAACGGCTCTGAGCCGGCCCCGCCAGAGCGTAAGGGCGTGCACCTGGTGACCGTCAACGACTACCTCGCCCGCCGTGACGCCGCCTGGATGAGCCCGCTCTACGACGCGCTCGGCGTCACCGTCGGGGTGCTCCAGAACATGCAGCCCTACGACGAGAAGCAGCTCGCCTACTCCTGCGACGTGGTGTATGGCACCAACTCCGAGTTCGGCTTCGACTACCTGCGCGACAACATGGCCAAGGACCTCTCCGAAAAGGTCCAGCGCGGGCATCCCTTCGCGGTGGTGGACGAGGTTGACAACATCCTCATCGACGAGGCGCGTACCCCGCTGATCATCTCCGGTGCCCCCGAACAGGCTGCCGACCTGTACGTGAAGTTCGCGCGCCTGGCTCCCCGCCTGGTGGCTGGGAAGACCCCGGACGGCATGGACCCAGCCTCCAAGAAGGCGTTCGTGGCGGACTTCGATTACGAGATAGAGGAGAAGCAGAAGACGGTCGCCATCACCGAGGTGGGGGTCGCTAAGGCAGAGCGGTTCCTCGGCATCGACCATCTCTACAAGGCCGAGAACGGTCATCTCGTCAACCATCTGATCCAGTCTTTGAAGGCCGAGTCGCTGTACAAGCGCGATGTCGACTACGCCGTCATCGACGGCGAGGTGAAGATCATCGATGAGTTCACCGGCCGCATCCTCGACGGTAGGCGTTGGTCTGAAGGGCTGCACCAGGCGGTGGAGGCCAAGGAGGGCGTGAAGGTCCAGGAGGAGAACCAGACGCTTGCGACCATCACCTACCAGAACTATTTCCGCCTCTACGAGAAGCTCTCGGGAATGACCGGCACGGCGCTGACCGAGGCCACCGAGTTCATGAAGATCTACGAGCTGCCGGTGGTGCAGATTCCCACGAACATGCCGATGGTGCGCGCGGATCGCAACGATCAGGTTTACAAGACCAAGGAGGGCAAGTGGACGGCGGTGGTCAAAGAGATCGCCGAGCGCCACGCAAACGGCCAGCCGGTGCTCGTGGGCACCATCTCCGTCGAGGTGTCAGAGCTCCTGGGTGACCGCTTGAAGAAGCAAGGCATCGCCCACACCGTGCTCAACGCCAAGCCCGAGCATGCCGCGCGCGAGGCGGAGATCGTCGCCGAGGCAGGTCAGCCGGGGGCGGTGACTATCGCCACCAACATGGCGGGCCGTGGGGTTGACATCAAGCTCGGAGGTAACGCCGAGCACTTGGCGGGGCTCGAGCTCGCCAAGCAGGACATCGATCCCGAGGACCAGGCCTACGGTGAGCACCTGAAGGAGTTGCTGCCCCAGTTCGAGACGCAGGTGGAGGCCAACCGCGACCGTGTGATGGCGGCGGGAGGCCTGTTCATCTGCGGCACCGAGCGCCACGAGTCGCGACGCATCGACAACCAGCTGCGCGGTCGCGCGGGCCGTCAGGGCGACCCTGGCGAAAGCCGCTTCTTCCTGTCGGCCGAGGACGATCTCGTGCGGCTGTTCGCGGGCGATCGCATCTACAAGATCCTCGATCGTCTCGGGAGCGTGGATGAGGAAGGCAACGAGGAGCCGATCGAGGCCGGGATGCTCTCCAAGCAGATCGAGAAGGCCCAGAAGAAGGTGGAGGAGCAGAACTTCCTGATCAGAAAGCGCGTGCTCGAGTACGACGACGTGATGAACGAGCAGCGCCGCATCATCTATGCCTATCGTGACGAGGTGCTCGAAGGCAAGGAGATGGGCGAGGAGGCGCGGCGCCAGGTAGCGAGCACGATCGAGCGCACGATCGACCAGTACACGCCCGGCGACTACATGGAGGACTGGGATCTCGACGGACTGTTCACCGCGCTGGGGCAGTTCTTCCCACTGGAGCTCGACGAGGCCGACCTCGATCCGGAGACCGTCGATCGGGGCTTTCTCGGTGAGCGCATAAGTCAAACTGCGCTGGAGCGCTACGAGGCGCGCGAGCAGGAGCTCGGCGAGGAGTTGACGCGAGCGCTCGAGCGTTTCCTGATCCTGCAAATCATCGACGAACGCTGGCGCGAGCACCTGTATGACATGGATTACCTGCGCGAGGGCATCCACCTGCGCGGTTTCGCGCAGATCGATCCGCTCGTGGCGTACAAGAACGAGGCGTTCACCCTCTTCGGCGATCTCATGAACACCGTATGGGTGGACTTCACACGCATGGTCTTCAACGTGCAGGTGACGGTTGACGGCCAGAACGGGGCGCAACAGGCCCCGGCATTCGCCGCTTCGGGTAGCTCCACACGAGCCGGCCGTGTTTCTTACTCCGGCGGATCCAGCGCGATGGGGGCCGGCGCGCTTGCTGCCGCGGCGGCCGAGGCTGGGACCAACGGCGCCTCCTACGACGGCGAAGGAGAACCCGTCGAGGCGCTCCCCGTGGTCGAGCAGCGCGTCACCGACTCAGAGCACGAACTCGGCCGCAACGACCCCTGCTGGTGTGGCTCGGGTAAGAAGTTCAAGCGCTGCCACGGCTCGTAGGACGGCCGTAGACACTGCGCGATACTGCGTCTTCGCTCGCTTATGTGCGTGAGCACACTGCGCTCGCTGCATCCTTGTCTCGCTTGGTCTACGGCCGTCCTACGAGACCGAGAGGAACTGACTAGGCCGGCCTTCCAGCCCCTTGCGCTTCGCGCTTGGCTATGAACTCCTCGGTGGCTTGGGGCCCCATGAATGGAGTGAGGATCGTTCTTGCCAGTTCCGGCAGGATCTCAGGGATCATGTCGGTGGAGTGCTGGATGATGTGTAGGTAGAGGATTTCGAAGAAGCGCTGGGTGACTGGCTGGTCGAGGCTGCCCGCGGCTGAGGGGTCGAGCAGGTCGTAACCCGGTTGCAAGAAGATGGAGAAGGCATCCATCAGCGATTGCGCCAATTCGATCGCTGAGGGGCCGATCGACATCAACTCTACGATCCCGGTGCGGGCAAACGCAGGCTCGTTGCGTGTCCATTCGGCGTAGGCGTGCATCCCGTCCCATATGGCGTCAGGCCAGCTCGGTGAGGCGCGGTAGACCTCCTGGCAGAAGCCCATCACCCGGTCCACTCCCGCTTCGATGCCCGAGAAGACGGCTTCCTGCTTACCGGAGAAGTGCTCGTGAAACGAGCGCGCCGAGATGTTCGCCTCGGCGCATATGTCGCGAACACCAGTCTCGTGATAACCCTTCGCCGCGACTACCCTCACCGCCGCGAGCTGGATCTGCTCGTATGTGTTGTGAACGACGAAACGCCGAGGCGTGGCCTCGCGGATGGCTGCAACATGACGCATGACAGCTATGACGACAGCGTACACGACACCGGGCGCAGTTCAATAGCACTGTTGCGCTCCCGAGTGCGGAAAAGTGGGGAGAGCTTTTTGAGGGCTCGCCCGCGCACGTTGATAGCGTTGCGCCCATGGCAACCACTGCCCCAAGCGAGTCGGCGCCGCAACGTATTGCGGTCATCCGCGAGCAGCTCAAGCTGCTCGGGGACTATCTTTGACCCGGCTTCACTTCGTGAGCGCATCGATGCGCTCGAAGGGCAGATGCAAGCGCCCGGCTTTTGGGACGACGCCGACGGTGCCGCAAAGGTGTCATCCGAGCACGCCAAGGCCGCCAAGCGCCTAGAGACCTTTACGTCGCTTCAGGGCGATGTCGACGATCTCGATGGGCTCGTGGAGATGGCGGGTGAGGACACAAGCCTCGAGGAGGAGGTCGAGGAGCACCTGGTCTCGGTTGAGCAACGCCTTGCAGAGCTCGAGGAGCAACGCCTGTTCGCGGGGGCCTACGACGCGGGCGACGCTTTGGTGAGCGTGAACGCGGGCGCCGGTGGCACCGATGCCCAGGACTGGGCCGAGATGGTGCTACGCATGCTCATGCGCTGGGCCGAGCGTCGCGGCTTCACAGTCGAGTTGCTGGAGGCGAGCGCGGGGGAGGAAACAGGTATCAAGTCGGCTACGTTCAAAGTGTCGGGTGAAAATGCCTACGGCTTGTTCGGCGCCGAGCGGGGCGTGCACCGGCTGGTGCGCCTCTCGCCGTTCGACTCGGCCAAACGCCGTCACACGAGCTTTGCGGGTGTGGAGGTGGCGCCGGTTGTGGAGGACACAGGCGAGGTGGAGATCGACGACGACGACCTGCAGGTGGATACCTACAGAGCTTCAGGTGCGGGTGGGCAGCACGTCAACAAGACCGACTCTGCGGTGCGCATCACCCACAAGCCCACTCGGATTGTGGTGCAGTGTCAGAACGAGCGCTCCCAGACATCCAACCGCGCCACCGCGATGGCGATGCTGCGCTCAAAGCTCGTGGAGAAGCAGGAGCGTGAACGCCAGGAAGAGATCGCCCGTGAGAAGGGGGAGGCCCAGGACGTCAACTTCGGCTCGCAGATCCGCTCCTATGTGCTGCATCCCTACTCGATGGCCAAGGATCACCGTACGGGGCATGAGATGGGCGATGTGCAGCGGGCGCTCGATGGCGACCTGGATGGGTTCGTGCGGGCTTACTTGTTGAAGTCGGCGTCAAAAGCCGAATAGCGCACGCGCGAAGCTGACGACGCTAGCGCTGGGTACGGGTTCGCAGGCGCGGGGTCAGCTCCTTGGTGCTACGGCAGCGCTTCCAGGATCAGCGATAGGTCGAGCGCCGGCGCCGAATGTGTGAGTGAGCCCATCGAGATGTAGTCGACACCTGTAAGCGCACGTTCGCGGAGGTTCTCGAGCGTGACGTTGCCGCTCGCCTCGGTCTTTGCGCGCCCGGCGACCTGAGCGACGGCGGCGGTCAACTCCTCGACGCTCATGTTGTCGAGCAACAGGCGTGGGGCCCCGACCGCGAGTGCTTGATCGATCTCCTCGGGGTTTCGCACCTCGACCTCAAGCGTTGAAGCCAGCTCGGGGGCGGCCTCGCGGGCGCGTGCCACGGCCTGCGCGATGCCACCGGCGGCGGCGATGTGGTTCTCCTTGATGAGGATCGCGTCGTAGAGGCCTACGCGATGGTTCGAGGCGCCCCCGGCCGCCACCGCTGACTTCTCCAATGCGCGCAGCCCCGGTGTGGTCTTGCGGGTGTCGATGACTGTGGTCTCGGTGTCCTCCACGGCATGGGCGGCGCGCGCCGCCATAGTAGTCACGCCCGAGAGGTGAACGAGGAAATTAAGCGCCGTGCGCTCGCCTGTAAGTAGCGCTCGGGCAGAGCCTTCGATCGATAGGACTGGGCCGCCTTGATCGCGCCAGCGGCCCTCCTCCGCGAGCCGCTCGAAGCGTACATTTGGGTCGAGCAGTGCAAACGTGGCCTCGGCGATGTCCAGACCGTAGATCGCACCGGGCGCCTTCTGGGTGACGAGCGCTTGGGCTTGTGCGTTGGGTGCGACGGTCGCGTTGGTCGTGACGTCGCCCGAGCCCATGTCCTCATCCAACGTGCGTTGCGCGAGCTCACGGAGATCCTCTGGCGAAATGATGGCGCTCACGGGCGTGGATCTTCCGCTGAGACGATTGCGCTCATGGAGGGCAGGATATGCGAGAACCGCCGTTGCGACCGTCCATTGGTCTCCCATATGCCCGAAACCCCTCGCCGGCGGGCCGCGATCTGTTACCGGGACGTAAGCATCGTACCTACGTCACACGTCTATATTTGCCATTGACAACTAGACTCAGTATCGGGTAAGGTTCTCCACGTAGCCGGCGGGAGAGGGAGTCGGCGGGTCCACGGTCGTAGCCCAGAGGAGGGGACGTCTTGATGAGA
>DASXNB010000051.1:0-27062 GCA_036495305.1 Solirubrobacteraceae bacterium
TAGATACGACCGCCTTCGCTGTCGTCATACACGAACACGTCGCCGGTGGTCTGATCGACGGTGACACCCTGCACGTTCGTGAACGTGCCCGCACCGGTACCCGCAGGGCCGAAAGACACACCCGTAAAGGGCCGTTCCTTGACCGCGAGCGCCGGTGCGCTGAGCAGGAGTAGAGCGAGGAGCGTGAGTGCGATCCCCGTAAGCACGCTGCGGGGGGTGGCGACAGTTTTTCTCACCGTGAGGCCTCCGTATACGAGCCCCAACCAGTGAGGCATGAATTGACCGGAAGCCCGACCGCGCCGAGCCCCCTCCCTATCGAGGAACGACGAAAACCGCGCCCTGTGGCGCGGCGAAGACTGGCTCGTGGACGGCTTGCTAGCGGATGAGTCGCGAAACGACGCTGAGCACTGGCCCGGCCAGAGAGAGAGAGAGAGAGAGAGAGACGCGTCAGCGACGCTGACGCGTCCTATAAAGGACCCATCAACAGCACACGGACTCTCAGACACATGATCCCCAAACGAATGCACGCGAAAAAACCAACCCTCTCTCAAGAACGACCCGGTCCCTCTCCCAAGGTCCCCGTCAAAACAAGTTGGTGTCGACCACGAAAACCGACCCAAACCCGACCTTATGTCTACCCTCCGTATCTACAGCACATTGGGTACCGAACAATATAAGCGATGCCTGTCCGTGTTGTCAAGTCCCCCCTTGTCAAGAAGAATCAATCGTCGGGCCGGCGTCCGGCGACCGCTGAACCTGTAGGGCGACTCACAGCGGACTTGCAGGCGACACAGATCAGGTAGCGGAAGCCACGTGCGGCGGCCGACTTCACAATTCGCCAATACGCCCTTGCTCCGGTGGCGCTACCGTGCGTGACAATGCGCCGCACAAAGATCGTCGCCACCATCGGCCCCGCCTCGCGCGAGCCCGCCACGCTGCTTGCGATGGTGCGCGCGGGGATGGACGTCGCGCGGCTCAACTACTCCCACGGCACCTTGGCCGAGCACGAGGACACCGTGCGCCGTGTGCGCGACGCGGCCGGGAAGGCGGGGCGGCCCGTGGCGATCCTGCAAGACCTGCCCGGCCCCAAGCTCCGCATCGGCCCCCTCCGCGAGGACGTGGTGGAGCTGAAGCCCGGCGACATGGTGACGTTCACCTGCGGTGAGGAGTCGGTGGGCGACGCCCGCCACATGTCCATCACTTGGCCTGGGCTCGCGGCGGCGCTTGAGAAGAACGAGGTGCTCTACCTTGCCGACGGCTCCGTAAGGCTGCGTGTGTCAGAGGCACGCCCGCAGGCAAACGAGGTGGACGCCGAGGTGGAGGTGGGCGGCGCCGTGGCCTCCCGCCAGGGGCTCAACATCCCCGGCCCCGCCCACGCGCTTCCTTCCGTGCCCGAGGAGGACCTGGAGTTGTTGCGCCACGGGGAATCCATCGGGGTGGACATGGTGGCGCTCTCCTTCGTGCGCAACCCCTCAGACGTGGAAACCGTGCGCGAGCACACCCGCCTCCCGCTGATCGCCAAGATGGAGAAGCCCCAGGCGGTGGAACAAGCGGAGCAGATCATCCGCGCCGCCGACTGCGTGATGGTGGCACGGGGGGATCTCGGCATCGAGATGCCCATCGAGCAGGTCCCCGCCGTGCAGAAGAAGCTGCTCGAACTCTCTGGATACCTCGCCCGCCCCTCCATCACCGCCACGCAGATGCTCGACTCGATGGTCACCTCCTCGCGCCCCACCCGCGCGGAGGTGGCGGACGTGGCGAACGCCATCCTCGACGGCACCGACGCGGTGATGCTCTCTCAGGAGACCGCCATCGGCTCCTACCCCGTGCAGGCGATCGAGATGATGGCGGCCGTGGCGGTCGAGGCCGAGAAGATCGCCCCGTATGAGCGCTGGAACACCTCGCGGGTGCGGCGCAACGAAGCCGACCCCGCCCACACGGTCGCCCACTCGCTCTGCCTCGCGGCGCGCGAACTTCAGCTCGACGCGCTTATCGTGCCCACGCTCTCCGGCCGCTCGGCACGGCTGGTCTCAGCCCACCGCCCCACCGTACCCATCTACGCGCTCTCACCGGGCCGCGAGACCGTGCGCCGGTGCGGGCTGATGTGGGGGGTGCAGGCCTCCTCGATCCGCCGCCATGAGACAACGGAGGAGCTGATTGCCGACTCCGCCCGCCGCGTAGTGGAGTTGGGGTGGTGCCGGAAGGGAAACCGCGTAGGCATCACCGCCGGTCTGCCCTCCGGGCGCCCGGGCACCACGAGCTTGATGCAGATCCAGGTGCTTTAGAGAGCTCAGCCGCCGATGGGCTTGAGGGTCAACCACTCCTCGTATGACGCCACGGTCACTTCGAAGTGGTCGAAGAACCCCGTCAGACCTAGCAGCCCGAAGGCGGGGCGCCAAGGCTCGCAAAACCAAACCGGCGCCGTCCATTGGTAGCTCGCCTTGCCATCCGACACTTCCAGCGCCACCTCGATCATGCGCCCCACCACCAGTGCTCCGCCGACCGCGACGGTAGTGCGTGGCGCGTCGGCAAGATCTAGTCCCGCAAGTTCCGCGACGTATGACCCCATGCGAACCGCGCTGGCGCCGCTATCCAGCAGGCAAGCCTGCGGCGCGAGATCGAGTCCCTCCACCACCACATCCACTATCGGGCGCGGCCGTATCCCTGTACCCACCGGGTCGGGGATCTGCCGGAACTTGAATCTCACAGCGGTGCGAGACCGCCTAGCGCAAGCTCGTCCTCGGGCACACGGAACATGCTGTCGGCGCGGCGACCGTGACGCGCCAACCAACCAACGAGCTCCTTGGGGGTAGGAGCCGCCACAAGTAGCTCACCATCCTTGGTTGCCACCCATTCTCCTCGAAACTCCCTCAATGTCTCCGCCAGCTCGCGTTCGTCACCGGGCGGGTTGGCCTGAACGTGGGATGTGCGCAAGCGCGCGCCTGCCGATACTTCGGGCATGTTCACCGCTCCAGGGGCGGAGACTGTGGGCAACCGTCGGCGACCGACGGCGAAGCCGAGTCCCATGAGAATCCTCCTGGCCTGATGTGAGGTGAAATCTGCCCTGTCAAGGCCGGTGACCAGACAGATCACCTGCTTGGGGGGATAGCGGCGGCTGCCGATCACCACATAGTGGCTGGCAACCGGCTCGGGAAGCACGTTTCGCACCGATCTTTCGATGCCCTCGCGGCGCAGCTCAAACGGCTGCTTCGCAATCGTGAACGTATGTCGAGATGTCTCCGCCATGGTTTCTCTGTTTCGTCTCTTAAGGTACCACGGCTACTTGACACGACGAGTCCCATCGCGATCGCGATGGGAAGGCTCTAGGCGGCGGTCACCCCGGTGCGCTCGTAGAACGCCTCCTCCTCGCGCCCCAGCTCAGTGACAGCGGGGTCACCGTACATCCACTCGCGCGCGATGCGATGCCAATTGGCGGACGCCCTTAGTTGAGAGAGGACGGCGAGCGTGAGCATCTCCATGCGCCTACCGAAGAGGTGCTCCGGTTGCATCGACTGGTGGCGCATCTCGCGGAAGTGCGAGGAACGGGGGTCGGAGCTCTCGATCATCACCTCCGTGGCGATCTCCGGCGCGAGGGTGACCTCTTCGTCTGCGGTGGTGTACCACCAGATCGCATCCTCCACAAACGCCAGCAGGTTGTCGGGGTCGACGCGCTCGGGTTCGGGCAAGAAGCCCGACTCGGCGAGCAACTCGTGCAGCTTCTGCGCGTCCCCCTCGGTGACCGCGCGCTGGCAACCCAACTCCAGCTCCACCGGCTCGCGGTCCATGCGCTTGAAGAGGCCGAAGTCGAGAAACGCGATGCGACCGTCTGCGAGCAACAGGAAGTTCCCAGGGTGGGGGTCGCCCGAGAACTGGCGGTGGCGGTAGAGGCAGCCGAGGAAAAACCGGAACACGATCTCCCCGATGCGATTGCGCTCTGCCTGGGGGTAGCCCTTCAGCTCCTCGAAGCCCACCCCCTCCACGAAGTCACTCACGAGGACCCGCTCGCGGGAGAGATCGCTCACCACCTCCGGCACCACGATGAAGGGGTGCCCCTTGAAGATGCGCGCGAGCGAGCGTTGGTTCTGAGCCTCCAACTCGTAGTCGAGCTCCTCGGCGATGCGATCGCGGATCTCCGCCGTCACCGCCTTCACATCGAGGCTCGGGGTCATGCGCTTGAGCAAGCGCATGATGAGATCGAGATTCTGCATGTCGGCCCGCACCGCGCTCGCCACCCCCGGGTACTGCACCTTCACCGCCACCTCCCTCCCACCTGCGCCCCCTGCGGTGTCCTCCTTGAGGGTGGCGCGGTACACCTGCCCGATCGACGCCGCCGCGATCGGCTCCTCGTCAAACGAGGAGAACACATCCTTCAACTTCTCTTCGAGGTCGTCCTCGATGACCTGCTTCATCTGCTTAAACGACACCGTGGGGGCGGCGTCTCGGAGCTTTGCCAACTCGCGTTGGAACTCCTCGCGGTGCTCCTCGGGGACGAGCCCCACGTCGAGGAACGACATCACCTGCCCCAACTTCATCGCCGCGCCCTTCATCGTCCCGAGCGCCGCCACGATCTGCTTGGCGGTCTCGAGCTGGCGGCGCGCGGAGGCCTCCCGCGCAGCCTCCTCTGAGCGCGTGATGTTCGCCGCGCGCGTCCCGAACTGCTTCACCGCCTCGCTTGCCGCGAGCCGTCCAACGGTCGCCGTGCGACGCACCCTCGATGTTGGGATCTTCTCCTGCGCCACGCCCTTGAGTGTAGGCCCACCCCGGGCCGCGGGGTGCGTGTGTCAAGCCGGTCCCCCTCCGCAACACGAGGCACGATGCGACCTCGCCATGGACAGGGCCAACCCCGTGCGCCCCTCAGGGGGCGCTACGCCACAGGCTCGATTCGGGAACCGGGCACGATGTCATCCTTCCCATCCTCCCATCGCACCCACGCCTTCTTGCCCCCGTCGTAGTCGTCGCCGAGCAGAACCAGCGTGGCGGGCTCGCCCAGCGCCACGCAAGAGTCGGAACCCTCCGGGTCAAGGCCCCGCCACACGCGCACGAACGGGTTGTGCTCCCACTCGCGCGCCACGGTGGTGGAGTCTGTGTGGCCGGGGTAGACGATTGTGTCGGGGGGCAACTCCATAAGGGTGCCCATGATCGAGTCGCGCAGATCGGTGTAGGTGGTGTGGCCGGGCGCCCGTACTCCCCCCACCGAGTCCTTGAAGAGGGTGTCGCCGGTGAATACCACCGCCTCCCCGCCCTGAAAACCGCCGGGGCCGGCACCCGAGCCGGGACGGGTGCTCCCGCTCGGACGGGCCACCAACAGCGAGAGCATCCCCGCGGTGTGGCCGGGGGTGCACAGCGGGCGCACCTCCAAACCTCCGAACGTGAGTGTTTGCCCGGCCTCCATCGTCCCCGCCTCGAGCTTCGCGGGAAGCGTCCCCCCTTGCCGCAGCGGCTCCAGCTCCAGCGGATGGATGAACACTTCGAGTTTGCCCCACCGCTTACGCAAGGCCCCCACCTCGCTCACATGGTCGAAGTGATGGTGGGTGAGCAACACGTGCGTGGGCTCGATCCCCAGACGCTTCGCCGCCTCCACCAGCGGCTCCACCGGGCCTCCCGCGTCAACGAAGAAACCCGGGCCCCCTTCGCCGTCGGCGACCAGATATGTGTTCGAGAGGAACCGCGGGTGCAGCGAGCGCTCGACAATCACAGCTGAATCCTTGCAGGTATGCGAGCAGCCCAGCAGCTATGTCCCAGCGGGCGTTGCAGACTATGTCCCGAGCAGGTGCTGCAGAACCACAGCGACCGCCACCAGTACCGACAGCCACTCCACCAACAATCGGCGAGCGCTCTTGGATGTGGACGGATCGCCTTCGCGCCAGCGGCGTCGAGCGTCGATCAACCAGTCTCCGCGTTCCTCGAAGAAAGCCACCCATGCCCGCACCCTCGGGGAGGGACCACCGCCTCCTACGGCCTCAACCGAACGGCCGTTCCGTCCTGAGTTACGACTACAATTAGCCACAATTCATGGACCGTATCAAGACTTGCGCGAACGTGCAAACGATAACTTGCAATCCAGGCTGTGCGGGAGTTTGTGATCTCGTCTTCCTTGGCGAAAGCGACCCCGAGACATGACCGACATCGAAGTGTTCGCACGCAATGTCGCAGAGGCGCGAATCCGCCGGCGACTGACACAGAGCCAGCTCGGCGAGCGAGCCGGCATACACTTCACCGAGATATCCCGCATCGAGCGCGGCCTTCGCGACCCGCGACTGAGCACTTTGATTCGCCTGGCGCGGGCGCTCAAACTGCGGCCCACTCGGTTGCTCGACGGGATCTAGCGGCCTGCGCGCGCGGGTGGGAAGGCTTACGATGCCCCCATGCCCCTAATCCACACCTGCTACCGCATCGCCGACATCGACCGCTCGATCGCCTTCTACAACGCGCTCGGGTTCCAGGAGGTCGGACGCATCCCGATCGGCGACGAGGCGATCAACGTGTTCATGAACCAGCCCGGCGACGGCGACATGCCACGTCTAGAGCTCACCTACAACTTCGGCGTCACCTCCTACGACGTAGGCACAGGTTATGGCCACATCGCGATCTCCGCGCCCGACCTCGACGGCACGCTTGCGCGCCTCGCCGAGCAGGGCATCCAGCCAGAGAAGCCCCCTTACTCGGTGCGCGAGGGTGGTTCGCGGCTCTGCTTTGTGAAAGACCCCGACGGGTACCGGATCGAGATCATCGAGCAGGGGTAACCCCCTTCCGCGGATCAACTCGGCGGGACATGTACAGCTCCGGCCGGCTCGTGCACACCGGCCGGAGCAAACCCTCACTGCGTGCAGCCTGCGTCAGGTGTTGAAAACGCCGAACACGGTGATCGAGGCTCCGCTTGGATCGGTGATTTCCGGAAATCCCGTCACCCCGCCGGCTTCGGTGGAGGCGAAGTCGAAACCGCATTTCTTGAACACGGTCACACCGTTCCCCTCGTTCAACCGCACGCAGATTTCAGCATTCCCAGATGTCACTTCAGCAGCGATCTGGGTTACAGGGCCCGGACCTGGGCCCCTGCAGGTCAATTTGCCGGAGTTGAGGGAGGCGCCTTCGCAGAAGCCAACCGACGCGGCCGCGGTGCCTGGAGCGAGCGACACAAGCAGCGTCAGCGTCGATGCGATCATCGCGCCGAGTAGGACGATACGCGTACCCATATGTAAAAGCATGACCATCTCCTTGAGATTTGAGGCTCGGATCGTTATTCCGATCAACGGATCTGTTCTGCTCAGGCCGGAGTCTTTACCCCTCTTTGCCCGCGCCAAACTCCATATGACAGAACTCGGGAAAGATATGGGTTTTCTAATCGCCGCCGTTGGGGCCTACATCGCCAATGTCGCCTCACCCCTCAGTTCCCAATCGGCACGTTCCGGGTAGAAGCCGGTGAGGCATTCAACAAAAGAAAGGGGGCGCTCTATGAACACCTACGTGATTCTTCGCCGTAGCGGCTGGCGATCACCGGAGGACCTCCAGGCGGCAGCAGCACGCTCCGCACAGGTTGGCGACGAGGAGATGTCAGACGACATCCGCTGGATTCGCTCCTATGTGTTGGAGGAGGACGGAGGGTCGGTGGGGACGGTTTGCATTTACCAGGCAACCAGTCCAGAGGCGATACGCGAGCATGCCTCACGGGCCGACCTGCCGGTGGATGAGATCATCGCCGTCGCCGACACCGTGCTCGTGCGGGCAGACCCCGGGGCGTGATGTACGCGCGACCTATAGTGGTCGCGCATGGAACTAGGCCTTGCAACCTTCGCCGACGTAGCCCCCGGAGCCTCCCCCGCCCGCGTGGCGGACCGCCTCAAGGAGTTGCTCGAGGAGATCGAGCTGGCGGACCGCCTCGGCCTTGAGGTTTTTGGCCTAGGAGAGCATCACCGCAGCGACTACGCGGTAAGCGCACCAACCGTGGCGCTCGGGGCAGCGGCGGCACGGACCGAGAAAATCCGCCTCTCGACGGCGGTGACCGTGCTCAGCTCGGCAGACCCCGTGACTGTATTCGAGGAGTTCGCCACGCTCGACCTGCTCTCGAATGGACGGGCGGAGATCATGGCGGGGAGAGGGTCGTTCACCGAGTCGTTTCCTCTGTATGGGTATGACCTCGACGATTACGACGAGCTGTTCGCCGAGAAACTTGAGCTGTTGCTGGCGTTGCGCGAGGAGGGACCCGTCACCTGGTCGGGGAACCACCGGGGGGCGTTGAACGAGGCGAGGGTGTACCCCCGCCCGTTGCAGCACCCGCTGCCGGTGTGGATCGCCGTTGGGGGCACCCCCGCATCGGTGGCAAGGGCGGGGATGTTGGGGTTGCCGTTGATGATCGCCATCATCGGGGGTGCCCCCGCACGGTTTGCACCGCTTGTGGATCTCTACCGCGAAGCAGTGCGTCGAGGCGATGAGGAGTTCAAACAGCATGGTGACACCAACCCCCCGCAACCCGCCAAGTCGGACTTCGCGGGGACCGCGGTGGGGATCAACTCGCACATGTACATCTCCGACACCCCCGAGCGGGCAAGGGACGAGTTCTTCGGGCCGTACTCGCAGATGATGAATCGCATCGGGAGAGAGCGGGGCTGGCCGCCGATGAGCCGCGCGCAGTTCGACGCGGGGTGCGCCCCTGAGGGGCACCTGCTCGTGGGCACGTCAGAGCAGGTGGCGGAGAAGATCGTGGGACACCACGCGCTGTTCAAACACGACCGTTTCCTCGGGCACATCAGCGTGGGAGTGCTTGCGCACGAGAGGGTTATGCGCGCAACCGAACTGTTCGCCAACGAGGTGGCACCGATCGTGCGCGAGCGGGTTGGGGCGAACGCCACGCCCATTCCCACCCCGTCGGCGTGAGATAGCCCCACGCTACGCTTAGCGCACGATGAGCGACACCTCCAAGATCGCCAAGAACCTCGAGCGCTTCGCCCAGGCTGTGGCGGCGCACGACCGCGAGAATCCCACCCACACCGCCTACGGGATCGGGCTCTCGCACTTCGACCTGGAGCGGTTGGGGTTGGAGGAGGGCGAGCAGATCCTCCCTGGCATCCGCGTGGAGGTGGACGGCGGCGTGAGTGGGAACTTTCGGGTGTTGTGCGACGCCGAGCACGATGAGGGAGCGGAGGAGATGGAGGAGGAGGAGATCGTGCACGCCGTCTCCACACACTCGGTGGCGCCCGCGAGATCGCCCGAGTCGTTTCCACGCGAGCACTAACCGCAGGAAGAACGCTCAGGGCAGAGAAGGCAGCGGCGCGTTCGAGCGCTGCGCGATAACTGCCACCAAGCGGCTCACGATGGGGCAAGCGATGCGATGGCGCGCCGCTGCTCGCAGTACCGCTCCTGGGATCGCATCGAGCTCAGGGGGGCGTCCCGCCGCAATGTCGCGTTGCATCGAACTGCCAAGCGTGGCGTGGGCGGCGGTTAGCTCACCAAGAGGATCACCGGTGGGGATGGAGGCACCCTCGGCGTTTGCCACGGCGCACCCCTCTTCGATCGCGCCCACGAGCTCGTCGCGCAACTCGGGGGTGGAGCGTATTTCTCCAAGCTGGAGGTCATACGCGCTGGTGGTACAGGCAAGCGCGTTGAGACGAACGAGCTTCGACCACATGACTTGCGGCTCGGAGTCGCCCACTCGTGCCGGCACCCCCGCCTCGGTGAGCACCTTCGCCAAAGCCTCCATGGGGACGCGCACCTGTGGGTACTTCGAGGCCATGTCGATACGCAGGAACTGGCTGGTGTGAACCACAACCCCAGGCTCGGGGCGGTCGGCCTCGACGCGGATGGTGCCCGCCACGACCGCCTCGTTCCCGAAGTGCTCCCGCAGGAGGGAGACGTGGTCGAGGCCGTTGAGGAGCGGGAGCACGAGCCCTGGCTGACCATCGATCCGCTCAAGCGCCTCGCGCAGGCCCGAGGCCTTGGTGGCGACGATGAGTACGTCCACCGGGTCCGTCAAGCGCGCGAGGGAGCGGGGGTGGGTGGTGAAGTCGCCAATCAGCACGCTTCGCACGCTGACCCCGCGCTCGGCGATCGTGGCGGCTGTGGACTCCCTGGCGACAATCGCAACTTCCTTCCCGGCGCGCGTGAGCGCGCCAGCCACGAGTCCACCAACCCCGCCCGGTCCGAGCACGGCGATGTTCATGCGGGTGGGTCCACAAGCACGCCTGGGTTCATCACACCTTGGGGGTCAACCGCCGCCTTGGCCCCACGAAGGGCGGCGGCGAACATGTCGGGGCGCTGGTGGTCATACCAGGGCCGGTGGTCGCGACCGACGGCGTGGTGGTGGGTGATCGTGGCGCCCTCTTTCACGAGCACCTCAGAGACGGCGGCCTTGATGGTTGCCCACTGCTCCACCTCTTCGCCACGGGCAGCGGGGGCGAGCACCGTGTAGTAGGGGGCGGGGCCATCGGGATAGACATGGGTGAAACGGCACGAGATCTGCCCTTCGCCACTGGTCTGCTCGATGGCTGCCTGCGCCGCCTTCATCACCCGCTCGTGGAAGGTGGGGAAGCGGTCCCAGGTGATGGCCGTCTCGAAGGTCTCTGACAACACGCCCATCCCCACGAAGATGTCACGTATATAGGGGGCGCGGAGGAACGCTTCGCGCCATGCCCCCACTCCACCTGTGCCCGCATGGGTACTGACGCCCGCGTCTGTGCTCGCCCTCGTGCCCTCCTGACCTCCACCAGAGCCACGCCGCTCGCCGATAGCTCCGCCATGCTGCGCGCAGATCGCCTGCGCGCGGTCCATCATGTGATCAACGGCGTGATCCGATGACTCAAAGCCGAGTACGAGCAACGCGAAGGTGCCGTCACCCGACATCGTGAAGCGTGCCTCATTGGGATCGATGAGCCGGCAGTTGCTTGGGTGCAAGCCAGATTGGGATAGCTCTCGCACACACTCCGCGCCGGCGACAAACGTGGGGAAGCGCACACCCACCGAAGCACGGTGGGTGGGGCGCGGTAGCACCCTCACCCACGCCTCGGTGACAACTCCAAGGGTGCCCTCCGAGCCGACGAGCATACGGTCGGGGCTCGGCCCGGCGCCGGAACCTGGCAGCCTGCGCGATGTCCATGCGCCTGTGGGCGTGATTGCGCGGAGCGACTCCACGAAATCCTCGATGTGGGTCCACACGGTGGCGAAGTGCCCAGCCGCACGCGTAACCACCCAGCCCCCGAGAGTGGAGAACTCAAAGGATTGCGGGAAGTGGCGCAAGGTGAACCCTTGGGCGGCGAGCTGGGCTTCCAGGTCGGGCCCGAGGGCGCCACCCTGGATACGCGCGGCGCGCGAGACCCCGTCGACCTCCACCACCTGGTTGAGCGCGCCCAGATCGATCGTGACGGCGCCGTTGTAAGTGTCGCCCACGAGCGGCTCCACACCTCCCACAACACTCGTGCCGCCGCCGTAGGGGATCGCGGCCACGCGTTGCGAGGAGCACCATTCGAGGACGCGCTCCACATCCCGCTCATCGCGCGGGTGGGTCACGAAGTCAGGTGGGTGGTGGAACTGACCGCGAAATCCTCGCACCACATCCGAGTAGGACTTCCCAAGTGCGTGCGAGGCGCGCGCGTAAGTGTCGGTGGCACAGATCGACGCAAGCCCGGCCGGCGGGACCACGCGCGGTGGGGGTAGCTTCAAGGCATCCAGCGAAACCGGCCGCTCGATGTCTTGTGCAGGGAAACCAAGGTGCGTGGCAAGCCCTCCCGCGGCGGCTTGTACCTCCTCTGGGGAAGGCTGCTCGTCCTCGTATCCCCAACCCCAATGCTTGCGTCGGCGTGCGGCGGTGCTCACGGTGGAGCGAGTGTAGGGGTAGTTGCGTTTGGGGGTGACTCGCGTGCGCGCGCGAAGTAAGGCCTACTCCGCGTACGCGCGCGCGAGCGGCGGGACAGGTAGCGCGATTAGCGCGATTTCAGGGCATCTTCACGCCGACCTCCTCCACGGGGGCTAGCCTGTGAGTGATGGCAACCGAAGCGCAACCAACCACCAACGAGACTCCAGAGATTCTTGCTCGCGGACCGTGGGAGCTCGACCGGGTGACCACGCGCTGGCGTGCCGAGCACTATGAGCCCTCCCCCGCGCACACGGCTGCCGCGGACACGGCGATCGCGGGACTACGCGAGCGTGGATCGCCGAGCCACGATGGGATTGCCGCGAGGTTGGTCGACTACAAAGACTCTGGGCAGGGGATCGAGATGGAGTTGCAGCCGCTCAGGTGGGGATTGCGTCTGGTCGAGGGCGATGCCTCCTCAAGCGTGGCGGCGCTGTGCGTGACACGCGCCGCCGATGGGCGCTGGCTGGCGGGCAAACGCGCGGAGTGGCTCTCCTCGTGGGCCGGCCGCTGGGCGCTTGGGGCAGGGGGGGCGGTCGATCTCGGTGAGAACCCCGCCGATACCTTGGTGCGAGAGCTGCAGGAGGAGTGGTCGGTGTCGCCCGAGCGTGTGCGCGGAGAGGCGCTCGTGCTGTTGCCCCACCGGCTCGTGATGTTCGTGGGTCAGGCCTGGTTGGCTGAGGGCGCGGAGGTGACGCCCGACCACGAGCACGACGAGTACGCGTGGTGGCCCGCCAACATCGACGACTGGCCGGTAGAGGCCGAGGAAGGCCTGCGCCGGATGGCGCGCTGGCTATCGGGGTGAGCGAGCAAGCAGGCGTCCCGATCGCCTTCGCCCCCCTGAAGTGGACCTCCTTCTTTCATTCGTGCGTTTACACCTCGCTGCTGATTTGCGCATTCGCACTTGGCAAACCCCAGCCGGCGACACTGGTGCTGGGCTGGACGCACGGTGTGCTGTGGATCGGGATGTCGCTTGCCTGCATCGCCGCCGCTCGCATGCGGGTCGTCCCGTTGCGACTCGCCGTGGCGGTCGCCGTGCTCGGGGGGATCGGGCCGTTCTTCGGTAGCTACGAGTTCATGCGAGAGCAGCGGCGGCGCAGCCGCTGATTCCAAAGGTTGGAGACAAACACCTCGCGGGGCAACTGTTAGAGGATGTGAAGAGACGGAGAGGAGCCCGTTGCGATTCAGTTCCGGGGGTCGCGCACGCTAGAGTGGGCGTGGATGCCCACCGGCACGGCGACTACCGAGACGATCGACGTCGTGACCCCTGCAGCCGGCGAGTCTGTCACCGAGGGAACGATCCTCGAATGGCACGTCAAAGTCGGCGATTTCATCAAGGTTGACGACACGATCGTGGAGATTTCCACCGACAAGGTGGATGTCGAGCTGCCCTCACCCGCGAGCGGCACGGTCACAGAGATCCTCGCCGAAGAGGGTGACACGATCGGCGTGGGGCAGGTCATCGCCCGCCTCGCGGTGGGTGAGGAGGGAGCAAACGGTTCCGCCACCGCCTCGAGGGACGGCGCCAACGGCTCAACCGCGACGGTGGCCCCAGAGACCTCCACGACGGGCGGCGCAACTACCGACGGCGCGAGCACGGACGCAACCAAGCCCCCGAGCGATGGCGTGGTGCCCGACGGCACGCGCGTATCCCCCGTGGCGGCACGTGTGGCCGCTGCCGAGGGCGTAAATCTCGCACAGGTCTCAGGGAGCGGCCCGGGCGGGCGGATTGTGAAGGCCGACGTGCTCGGCGTGAGTACGAGTGGCACAACGAACGGCTCCACCACGGCCGCGCCTGAGCAAGCCGGCGAGCGCCAACTGCTCAAGGGTGGGGCGGCGATGCTCGCGCGGTACATGGACCAGTCGCGCTCGATCCCCACCGCCACGAGCTTCAGGACCCTCACCGTGACAACGCTCGACGCTCGCCGTCGCGAGTTGAAGGCGGTGGGCAAGAAGGTGTCCTTCACCCATCTCATCGCCTACGCCATCGCGCAGGCGGCGGGTGAGATGGAAGTGATGACCCACCACTTCGAGGAAATCGAGGGCAAGCCCTACCGTGTGAGCGACGGCCAGGTGAACATCGGGCTGGCGGTGGACGTGAAGAAGAAGGATGGCTCACGCACGCTGATGGTGCCGGTGATCAGCGGCGCCGACACCCTTTCCTTCGAGGACTTCCTGGCCGCCTACGACGCCCTGGTGGAGAAGGCGCGCACGAACTCCCTCACCGCGGATGATTTGGTGGGCGCCAACATCACGCTCACCAACCCCGGTGGCATCGGCACGGTGGCATCGGTACCGCGACTGATGAACGGGCAGGGCACGATCGTGGCCACCGGCTCGATCGCCTATCCCGTGGGGCTTGGAAGCGTGGGCGAGCAGATCGGCGCGGAGAAGGTCATGACTATGACCTCCACTTACGACCACCGCGTCATCCAGGGAGCAGAGTCGGGTCGCTTCCTCGCGCTGGTGGAGGGGCGGTTGCAGGGCGAGCACGACTTCTACGAGAACGTGTTTTCCTCGCTCAGTGTCACCCTGGGTCCGGCACCCACGCCGCCTACCCCAAGCGCACCCATAGCGGCGGCGGGGGCACCTGATGAGCAGATGTTGCAAGCGGTGCAAGCCGCAAGCACGCTCCTTCACCGCTTCCGCAGCCACGGGCACCTCGCGGCGCGGTTGGACCCACTCGGTGCAGAGCCCGAGGGCGAGCCCCAGCTCGACCCCGATGCACAGGGGTTGACGCCGCAGGTGATGGCGCAAATACCGGCTCGCATCCTGCGGATGTATGTGCCCGGAGAGACGCTCGCCGAGGCACTGCCCTACCTGCGCCAGACCTACTGCGGGACGATCGCGTATGAGATCGAGCACATCTCCTCGCACAAGCAACGCGTGTGGTTGCGCGAGCAGATCGAGTCGGGTACCTACCGCAAGCCGCTTGGGGCGGAGGAGCGCAAGGCGCTGCTCAAGCGCCTGATCGAGGTGGACGCGCTCGAGCGCTTCATGCACAAGGCCTATCTTGGCCAGCATCAGTTCTCGATCGAGGGCCTCGACATGACCGTCCCCATGCTCGACGAGCTGATCCAGCTCGCCGCCGCCAACGGCGGCCACGAGGTGGTGGTGGGGATGGCCCACCGCGGGAGGTTGAACGTTCTAGCTCACAACCTGGGCCGCCCCTACGACACGATCTTCGCCGAGTTCGAGGGGGCCTCCACGCTCGAGGCGGTCACCACCATCCCACAGGGTGGAACGGGCGATGTGAAGTACCACCACGGCACCCAAGGCTCCTACAAGCTCCCCGAGGGGGGCACGATTCGTGTCAACCTCGAGTCAAACCCCAGCCACCTCGAGTACGTCTCGCCGGTGGTGGAGGGCGCCACGAGGGCTGCGCAAACTTCGCGCAACGGCCCGCGGGCACACCAAGACACCAACGCGGCGGTACCGATAGTGATCCATGGCGACGCCGCCTTCCCCGCCCAAGGGGTGGTGGCCGAGACGCTCAACCTGCAGGCGCTCGACGGCTACCAGGTGGGGGGCACTGTGCACCTCATCATGAACAACCAGGTGGGCTTCACCACCGACCCCGACGACGCCCGCTCCACACGTTGGGCGTCAGATCTCGCCAAGGGCTTTGACGTACCGATCATCCACGTCAACGCCGACGACGTGCCCGCCTGCATGAGCGCGGTGCGCCTGGCTGTGGCGTTCCGCCAGGAGTTCGGCCACGACGTGCTGATCGACCTGATCGGGTATCGCCGCTTCGGGCACAACGAGTCCGACGAGCCCGCTTACACCCAGCCCGAGATGTACGCCAAGATCAAGACCAAGAAGCGGGTGTACGAGCTGTGGGCCGAGCAGCTCGTAGTTGACGGTGTAGTTAGCCGCGAGGAGGTGGAGAGGCTGGGACAGGAGGTGTGGGACAACCTCACGATCCTCCACCAGCGTTTGAAGGCGCGCATCGCCGCCGCCGCCGAGCACGGCACGGTGGAGCAGAGCACCGGTGAGTACACACTCGACCGCTCCCCCAGCCCCGACGTTGACACCGCGGTCCCGGCAGACCGTATCCGCGAGCTCGGGTTGGAGCTGTTGCGGACACCCGAGGAGTTCACAGTCCACCCCAAGCTCGTAAAGCAACTGGAGCGCCGCCGCGAAGCGTTGGAAGAGGTCGCGAACCCGGCTGGCACCACGGGCGAGAAGTCGGCGGGCGAGGGGGGTGGGACGAGCGGGGAGAAGGCACCCGCGCGCATCGACTGGGCGCATGCCGAGGCGCTTGCGTTCGCCTCGCTACTCACGGAGGGCACGCCTGTGAGGCTCACGGGCCAAGACACAGAGCGGGGTACCTTCAGCCAGCGCCACCTCGTGCTGCACGACGCGAAGACCGGGAGGGCGTTCTGTCCGATCCAGAGCCTCCCCGAGGCACTCGCGCCGATGGAGCTTCACAACAGCCCCCTCTCCGAGCTCGCATGCATGGGCTTTGAGTACGGCTACTCACAAGAGGCACCGGAGACGCTGGTGCTATGGGAGGCGCAGTTCGGCGATTTCGTGAACTCGGCGCAAGTAATAGTCGACCAGTTCATCACTTCAGGACTGGCCAAGTGGGGGCAAACCTCACGCCTCACGCTGCTGCTCCCCCACGGCTACGAGGGATCGGGGCCGGAGCACTCCTCAGCACGGTTGGAGCGCTTCCTGGCGCTAGCCGCCGAGGGTAACATCCGCGTGGCGAACCCCACAACTCCCGCGCAATACTTCCATCTGTTGCGTCGCCAAGCGCTCATCGCCAAGCAGCGGCCACTCGTGGTGATGACCCCGAAGTCGCTGTTGAGGCTCCCGCAGGCGACCGCCACCGTGGATGACCTTGCCGACGGGTCGCGCTTTCAGCCGGTGCTCGCCGAGCCCGGAGTGGTCGATGAGATGGTGACCCGGTTGGTGTTGTGCACAGGCAAGATCTACTACGACCTCGCCGGGCACTCAGAGCGTCAAGGTAGCGAGCGTGTGGCGATCGGGAGGGTGGAGCTCCTATACCCCTTCCCCGAGCGGAACATCACAGATCTGATGGCCCGCTACCCCAAGCTCGAAGAGGTGGTGTGGGCGCAGGAGGAGCCGCGCAACATGGGCGCCAGGGCACATATGTTCCCCCGATTGATGCAAATCATGCCCGACCACATCCACTTCGGGTACATCGGAAGACCCGAGCGGGCGAGCCCGGGCGAGGGTTACCCGGCCGCCCACATCACCGAGCAGAGCCGCATCGTACGCACAGCGCTCAACCTCGGGGTGCCTGTGTCGCAGTACCCGAAAAAGACGCCAGGAGAGCGCTGATGGGCGCACTGTGGCGACGTTTTATGATGGTTATGCGCCAGCGCAAACGCAAGCGCAAGATGCGCGGCTGAACGTTACTTCCCGCGCCAAACCGGGGGGCGCTTCTCGGCAAACGCGGTGGCTCCCTCGCGGGCATCCTCGGAGACGAACACAGGGTCTGAGATGGCGCTCTGAGCCTCCCACATCTCGGCGCCCTCCCAATCCCATTGCTCCTGCAAGATGCGCTTGGAAGCGATGAGCGCGAGCGGCGCGTTGACGGCGATCTCCTCGGCCAGGCCCAGTGCTACCTCAACCGCCGCCCCAGGCTCGGCCAGGCGGTTCACGAGTCCCACCTCGGCGGCGCGCTCGGCGAGGATGGGATCGCCGGTGAGGGCCATCTCCATCGCCAAGTGGTAGGGAATCCGTCGCGGCAAACGCAACAACGCACCCCCGGCGGCGACAAGCGAGCGCTTCACCTCGGGCACACCGAGCTTGGCTCCCTTGGCGGCCACGATCAAATCGCACGCAAGCGCCACCTCCAGGCCACCCGCCACGGCAAAGCCCTCGACGGCGGCAATCAACGGCTTCACCGACCCCCGCCGTACGATCCCCGCGAAGCCTCTATCCCCCACCCATGGCCGCTCGCCGGTGACGAACGCCTTCAAGTCCATCCCCGCGCAAAAGCCCTTGCCGGCGCCAGTGAGCACACCGACGGAGAGCTCATCGTCGCCGTCGAGCTCGTCAAGGGCCGCGGCGATGCCCTGCGCAAGCGGCAGGTTCACGGCGTTGCGCATGTCGGGGCGGTTGAGCGTGATCAGCAGCACGTTCCCGCGCCGCTCGGTGAGGACGGGTGTCTCGTCGGTCGTGTTTGCTTCGCTCATCGATTGGAGAGGGTATCGGCGTGAGGGCAGACTGGCGGATCGGAGAAGGTATCGGCGTGAGGGCAGACTGGCGGATTGGAGAAGGTATCGGCGTAAGGGCAGACTGGCGGCGTGCCGATGAGCCGGGCGATGAGCGCTATGCCGCAAACAAACGCAACTCGGGCTCGCGGTTGCCACGGAGCACTTCGACATCCACCTCCACGCAATCGATGCCCCGCGACTGCGCGAGCACACGCGCTTGCGGCTTGATCCACTTGGCAACCAACACCCCCCGGCAGGACACCATCGCGGGGTCCACACGGATGCGCTCCAAATAGCGGGTGAGCTGCTCCACCGAATCCATCGTCGCCACCCGCTTGATCTCAACCGCCACCCACTCATCGAGTGTGTCGCGACACATGAGGTCCACCGGGCCGATGTCCGTGGGCCACTCTCTGCGGACCAGTCGAAAACCCTCGCCACACCAGTGGGGAGCGTCCGCGAGTAGTTCCTGCAGTTCGCGCTCCAACCCCTCCTTCTCGAGCGACGCCAGCACGTCGAGCTCGTGGTCGACGTCGGTGAGCACCTCACTCACGGAGATCTCCAAGCGCTCCTCCTCGCGCTGCTTTCGCACCACAAGACTCGTGAGTATCCCCTCCTCGTCGCGCTCCTCGGTGAGCACCGTCGGCGGGGTCATCCAGTTGAGCGGCTTCACGTTGGGCGACCCACCGTCGGCCCACACCATGAATGTGCCATCCCCCTTACACATCAACAACCTCACCGCCTCGGGCAACACGGTGGTAGTTCTGCCGATGTAAGACACCTCGCAACGGGCGACGATCAAACGCACCGCCGGACGGTATCCGTTTGGGCGGATCGCACGTCCCCACAACCCGCTCTTTCCGAACCACTTGCAAATCGCGGGCCTTTACTCCTCGATCCTCAGCTGCAGTGCTTCCTGCGCCTTTACGTAGGGGTCGTACTCATCCCGTGGCTTGCGCTCGAGTCGGATTTGCCGCTGCGCGTCGAGGAGCGCCGCCTCCGCCGCGTAATGACGGCCGCGCCTCTCGCCAAGGGGCTGAAGCAGCCCCGCGTCGACCATTGCCTTCAGCTCGCGTGTGGCTGTGAGCTCTGAGATCTGCTCACCCGCCGTGGCGTCCACGATCAAGCGGTAGCTCGAGTTGCGCAACCTGAAGCCAAGCGCCGCCTCCATCAGACCGCCGACCACTCGCTCGGGCAGTCCCTCAGATTCGGCAATCGCGGCACACTCGCGCCACAGTCGCTCGGCCTCCTCGATGCGTCGCAAGTGCGTGGTGGCCTGCCGGTAGTGAGCGGTCAAACAAAACCTTAGCCACGGACGGGCGTCGTTGCCGGGATTCCAGGCGCCTTTACCAACCTCCGCCAGCACATCGTAGTAGGCGTCGGTGTTATGACCCAAATACTCCTCGATGCTTGAGAACACAGGAGCCACGATCCGCTCGCGGGCGAGCACCAGCGTCTGCAGGCAGCGCGCCATGCGACCGTTGCCGTCACGGAACGGGTGGATCATCACCAGGTTCAGGTGGGCCATCGCCGCCCTCACCAGTACCGGGGTGTCGCCGTCCCCGAGGCTGCGCACCATCCCATCCATCAGGTCGGAGATCGAGCCGGCGTCCGGTCCCTCGTACACCACTTCGCCCGTCGACTCACGGCGTACCGCGATGTATCCGGGTCGCCAGCGGCCCGGGCTCTTAGCGAGATCGTGCCTGATCATCATGTAGTGCAAAGCCTTGATCAGCCCTTCGTCAACCTCGCCGCCGGGGTCTTGGGAGACCTGAAGCACATATGTCATCGCGTCGCGATACCCCGCCAGTGCGAGGCTGGTCTCCTCGCTGGCGTCGAGCGTCGTTTCTCCGTCAACCGCCGCCACTACATCGTCGAGGCTTGCGTTGTAGCCCTCGATGCTGTTGGACGCTTGCACCGCCCGAGCGAGAGCCATTCTGCGCAGACTTCCCCCCCACCGCCTTGGTTCTGCGACGCGATGGCGCATTTGCACACGGAGCTCGTCCACCAAACGCAGCACCTCACGGTCAAGCGAGTCGAGCGTCGGGGTCGAGAATATTGGCACCATGATAGAAAAAATCTATCACAATGATAGAAACTATCTATCTATCTATCATCGGGCCGGCGGGGCGCTGAACTGTCGTGCTCCGTACCCACGTCAATTGACTCGCGGAACTCACGGATCCCCTTGCCAAGCGCCCGCGCGAGTTCGGGCAAGCGCTTGGGGCCGAGCACCATCAAGGCGACCGCGCCGAGGAACAACAGATGGAGGGGACTATCGATTCCCACTGCCCATCAGGCTAGCGGTCCGCCGCCGCCGCTCCAACTCGTACGCTCTCCTGGTGGCGCAGGAACCCTCGCCCCAGGTCGGTCGTCCCTACCCGCCCCCACCGGCGAGCGAGCCGTTCTGGCCGGCGCAGGCAACCGTGCTCGCGGCGATACTCCTACAGGTGGCGCTCCCCCGGCGGCTCACGGTGGGACCCTCGTGGCTTGTTCCCGCGCTCGAGGGGCTACTCCTGTTGGGGATGTTCATAGTCACGCCCAACCAGCTCGAGGACGAGCACCCCCGCCGCCGCCGCGTCGCGCTCGGCCTCACGGCGTTCGTGATGGCCGCCAACATCTACTCCCTCGGCGCGCTCACCCACTTCCTGCTGCACTCCCACATCCTAAGCAACGAGGGCCGCGAACTGATCGTCGCCGGCACCCTCATCTGGCTCACCAACTTCCTCATCTTCGGCCTCTGGTACTGGGAGATGGACCGCGGCGGCCCCGGCCGACGAGCCTCCGGGAACGACGGACAACCCGACTTCCTCTTCCCGCAGATGTCCGACGACCGCATCGAGCCGCGCGAGTGGCGGCCCAAGTTCATCGACTACCTCTACGTCTCCCTCACCAACGCCACCGCCTTCTCCCCCACTGACACGATGCCTCTCTCTCCCCTGGCCAAGAGCACGATGGGCATCCAGTCGCTCGTCTCGCTAGTCACGATCGGGTTGATCGTGTCACGTGCGGTGAACATCCTCGCTTAGCGCGCCTCCCCGCTCAGCGCGCCCATCCCCCGAGCCTCCTATCGTCCATAGCTCATGGACAGCCCCTTCCAGGCCTCGCTCGACCACAGCGAGGCGGTGCTCTGCTTTCCCTACGACGACCGCCTGCGCAAACTGCTGCGCACGATTCCCGGCCGCCGGTGGGACCCCGCGCGGCGCGCTTGGATCGTGCCGCTCGACCCTGAGCGCGCCGAGGCGCTCGCGCGGCTGTTCGAGCAGTTGCCCCACCCGCCCCTAGTCAGCGAGCACCTCGCCCGCACGCTCGCCCGCCAGCGCTCCCGCCGCCACCACGACGAGTGCGTACTCGACGTCGCCCGACCCGACGAGAGCTGGTGGCTGACGTTCGCCACCGACCGCGCCCCCGAAGTGGTGGCCGCGCTACTCGAGCACCCCCACGCCATCCAACTCCCCACCATCGGCCGCGCGTTGATCCCACTCGATGAGCACGCCTCCCAGCTGGTCAACGACCTTCCCCCTTCAGCCGGCCGGCTGCGCTTGAGCGAAGACGCCGCCCACGCCCTCACCGAGGTCTCCCAAGGGCGCGCCGCCCAAGCGGGCCCCTCACCCCGGCCCGGATCGGCCACGGGTGCGATGAACTACGAGGTGGAGCTCCGCCGCGACCGCCGCAAGGAGCAGTGGTTGCTCATCGCAACCCAACACGCCCCGCTCGCGCGCGTGCTCGCCGCACAATCCGACCTGCGTGCACTTGACGGCCCGCGGGACACGTTCGCGCTGGCGGCCGTCGAGCGCGACGCCCACGTCATCGCCGAGCTGCTCAACCAGGTGGAGCCCGCGAGCATCGAGCCCCGTGCCCAAGCGTGGATCGCCCGCGCCACCACCTGGCATGGTGCAATTGAGGTAGCTGGCTCTCCCGATGAGCCCGTCTTCCTGCTGCTAGGCGACCCCACCCGCCTGCCGCCCTCCCTGCGCGAGGGGGCTGTCAACGCCCCCGGCGGCGCCACGGTCCCGCTCACGCTCGACTCCTGGAGAGTCATCGAGAGCTCGCTGCGCGGCTCTCCCTCCGCCGCCGGCCGCCGTTGCGTCACCGCCCTGAAGGAAGGCCGTCCAGCGCCACCGGCGGTGCTCGAACTCTCAACCGTCCACGAGCACCCCACGTTTGTGCTCGCCCCCGGCCACGACCCCACGCAACTCGACGCTTTCGCGGCGCTCCCGGGAGCAACCTCCCCGCAAACCCGCCGCCCGCGCCTCTCACAGCTCTCCGCGCGCGCCCAATCGCTCGAGCACCGCCACCTCCCATCCATCCGCGTCGACCCCTTCTGCGTGCACGAACTCGACCCCTTCCTCGCCGCCTCAGACATCTGGATCGACCCCGAAGCGCTCGTGGAGCTGCAGCGCATACGCGAGGAACACGCACAAGCTGCCGGCCTCGTCGCGCTCTCATCCGCCACCGACGCCCCCATCGAGGTGCCCGGGCTACAGGGCGAGCTCAAGCCCTTCCAGCGTGCGGGCGTGTCCTACCTGCTCGCTCAACGTCGCGCTTTCCTCGCCGACGAGCAGGGCCTCGGCAAGACCATCGAGGCCCTCGCCACGCTGGAGGCCGACAACGCCTACCCGGCGATCGTCGTTTGTCCGGCATCCCTCAAGCTCAACTGGATGCGCGAGATCTCGCGCTGGCTCCCGCACCGCACCTCTCAAACCCTGAGCGGTCTTGGAGCGACCGCCACGAAGCCGTTCCCCCCGGAGGCTCCCATTCAGGGCGGCACCCCACCCGCTCGCGCTTCCGCCGGGGAATCGCCACGGACCACGCTGCCTGTATCCGACATAACGGTGGTCAACTACGACATCCTCGCCGCACGTGGCTCCTCGCTTGCCGCGATGGACCCGCGCGCGCTCGTGCTCGACGAGTCGCACTACTGCAAGAACGCCGCCGCCAAGCGCACCCAAGCGGTGGCGCGGCTGGCATCCGCCGTTCCCGCCGAGGGGCTCGTGCTCGCACTCACCGGCACCCCTGTCATGAACCGCCCCCCTGAGCTGATCTCGCAACTGCGCATCATCGGACGACTCGCCGACTTCGGCTCGGGCGCGCAGTTCGGGCGGCGCTTCAAGGGTCCCGATGCGCACATCCGCCTGCACTGGCACCTGCGCTCCCGCTGTTTCGTGCGCCGACTCAAGGCCGACGTGCTGCCCCAGCTCCCCGCCAAGACACGCGCGGTGGTCCCCGTCGAGCTCGACAACGAGGCCGAATACCGCCTCGCCGAGCAGGATGTCATCGCCTGGCTTCGCTCCCGCCCGATCGACCTCAAAGAGCTGGACGCCAAAATCGCCGCCGCCCTGCGCGCCGAGCGGCTCGTGCGGCTGGGCGCCCTCAAGCAGCTTGCCGCCCGCGGCAAGCTCCACGCCGCGCTTGCCTGGATACACGATTTCTGCTCCTCGGGCGAGCGCCTGGTCGTATTCGCCCGCCACCGCGAGATCCAACGCGCCGTGATCGACCGCTTCCCCCACGCCCTCCACATCCTTGGCGCCGACTCCCACGCCGCCAGGGATGCCTCGCTCCATGCCTTCCAAGCCGCCTCCAACGCCGACAACCAGCTCATCGTCTGCTCACTCGAGGTCGCCGGACAGGGGCTCACGCTCACCCAGGCGTCGAACGTCGCATTCCTGGAGCTGGATTGGACACCCGCCAAGCATGACCAAGCCGAGGATCGCTGTCACCGGATCGGTCAAGTTGACGCCGTCAATGCCTGGTATCTGCTCGCCGCCAACACCATTGATGAGACCATCGCCTCGCTGCTGGAGCGCAAGCGCGCGGTCATCGGCGCCGTCACCGACGGCCGCCCCGAAGACGAGGAGAACATCGTCGACGCCCTCGCCCGCGAGCTCACCTCCGAGCCCTACCGCCACCTCCGCGCCGTCGCGTGAGCGGCGACACCGGTCGGGCGGCGAGTGGCGAAGTGTGGGCGGCGGATGCGCGAGGGCAAACGGAACGCCCGGCGGGACCTACGCCGGCTGCGTCACCCTCGGCTCCATCGCAAGTGCTTGGCGCACGAGGTCGCTCACCTCGCCGTTTGCACCCAGCTTCATCGCGCGGTCGAAGGCCTGTAGGGAGCCCTCCCGGTCGAGCAACACCAACCGCAAGCGCCCCAACCGCTCCCATGCCCCCGCGTCTGTCGGCCCACGCTCGGCGGCTCGCTCTGCCGCCTCCTCGGCGAGGTCGATCGCACCCATGTCCTCGTAGATACGCGCCGCGAAGCGATGCGCGGCGGGGCGGTCCCCGTCAACGCGCGCCCAATCCCTCACCGACCGCGCCGCCGCATCCAGCTTCCCCGCCTGCCAAAACGCCAGCGTCATCAGCCGCAACACCCCCACGTTCTTCGGTTCCGCATCCCGCGCGTACACCAACCGCTGCGCGGCGAGCTCATATTCGCCTTCCGCCATCGCCCTTTGCGCCGCGGTCATGAACCGCTCCACCCGCTCCTCCGCGGGGTCGGGCGTTGAGAAGTCCACGAACTTCATGCTCCCCGCCGGAACCGTCCTCACACCATGTGAGAACTTCACCCGCGCCCACTGCTGCACGTCCTCGTTCTCCTCGCTGTCCCCGGTGAAGTAGATCCCTTCCACCGTCCCCACCCCCCACTCGGGGTATGACTGGCAGCGTGCATACCTGTGCACCACCGAGTGATCGGGAACACGGCTCCCGAACGGGTCGTTGCGCTTGCGGTCGGCCGCATGCTCACGGGCACGCTGTTCGGCTTCATAGGCCTTCCTACCCGCCTCTTCCCTCGCCGCCCTCGCCGCCGCCGCACTCACCTTCACGGCGTTTCGCGACACTTTCCCCCCGCGCGAGGTTTCCGCCATCCGCTCGAGGTGATCCGCCGCCTCGTTGATCGCCTTCAAGTGCCGCTCGTGCTCGAACTGCTTCCCCGCAGGCGCGATGTCCGGGTGCCAGCGCTTTGCCATCCGCCGCCGCGCCAGCTGCACATCGCGCTTGTCAAAAGGCGGCTCGATCTCCAATAGGAGCATCTGCTGCTCGATGTCGAAAATCACTCCAGGCATGACCACACAACGTTAGCGACCCCTGCCCATTCCGAGTCGTGCGCGGGGCGCTCGAGGCAGATAACCACCCGTGCCCCCGGCGCTCCGCCATCGACTCCAAGCGGACCTCTCCCATCCCCGTCCCCCAACCTCATATCCTCCTTGCCCTATGTCCTCGCAATACATCTTCACGATGCACCGCCTGTCAAAGCTCCACCCGCCTGACAAGACCGTGCTCAACGACATCACCCTCGCCTTCTACCCCGGCGCCAAGATCGGCGTGCTCGGCTACAACGGCGCCGGCAAGTCCACGCTCCTGCGCATCATGGCCGGGCTGGATGAGGACTACCGTGGCGAGGCCTCACTCGCCCCCGGAGCCACGGTGGGCATGCTCGAGCAGGAGCCCCACCTCGACGACTCCAAGGACGTCAAGGGCAATGTCGAGGACGGGGTTGCTCCCACCAAGGCCCTCCTCGACCGCTTCAACGAACTCGCCGCCAACTACTCTGACGACACCGCCGACGAGTTCGCCCAGGTCCAGGCCAAGATCGAAGCCGCTGACGCGTGGAACCTCGATACGCAACTCGAGTACGCGATGGACGCGCTGCGGCTTCCGCCCCCCGACGCCGACGTCTCCGCGCTCTCCGGCGGGGAGCGCCGACGTGTCGCGCTCTGCCGTCTCTTGCTCTCAGCCCCCGACCTGCTCCTGCTGGACGAGCCCACCAACCACCTCGACGCCGAGTCGGTGGATTGGTTGGAGCGCCACCTCGCCGAGTACAAGGGCGCCGTCGTGGCGGTCACCCACGACCGCTACTTCCTCGACAACGTCGCCGGCTGGATTCTGGAGCTCGACCGTGGCAAGGGCATCCCCTATGAAGGCAACTACTCCTCCTGGCTCGTGCAAAAGCAGGCGCGCCTCGCCCAGGAAGATCGCTCGGAGAAGGGCCGCCAACGCACTATCGCCGCCGAGCTCGAGTGGGTCCGTACCAACCCCAAGGGCCGGCGCACCAAGTCGAAGGCCCGCCTCGCCCGCTACGAGGAGCTCGTCGCCGAGGAGCGCAACGTCAAGCTCGACGAGGTCCAGATCCACATCCCCCCTGGCCCCCGCCTGGGCGAGAAGGTTCTGGTTGCCGATGGAGTGAGCAAGGGCTTTGGCGAGCGTCTGCTCATCGAGTCGCTCTCCTTCGACCTCCCCCGCGCGGGCATCGTCGGCGTGATCGGCCCCAACGGCGCCGGCAAGACCACCCTCTTTCGCATGATCGTCTCCCAGGAGTCCCCCGACGCGGGCGCCCTCACACTCGGCGACACGGTTCAACTCGCCTACGTCGACCAATCCCGCGACGCCCTCGACCCCTCAAAGACCGTGTGGGAGGAGATCTCAGACGGCCTCGATCATCTCAAGGTGGGCGACCGCGTGGTCAACTCGCGCCAGTACACCGCGGGATTCAACTTCAAGGGCTCCGACCAGCAGAAGCGCATCGACAAGCTCTCAGGCGGCGAGCGCAACCGCGTCCACCTCGCCAAGCTGCTGCGCTCCGGCGGCAACCTCCTGCTACTCGACGAGCCTACGAACGATCTCGATGTCGACACCCTCCGTGCGCTCGAGGAAGCACTGCTCGCCTTCCCCGGCTGCGCGGTTGTCATCTCCCACGATCGCTGGTTCCTCGACCGGATTGCCACGCACGTGCTCGCCTTCGAGGGCGACTCCCAGGTCACGTGGTTCGAGGGCAACTTCGAGGCCTATGAGGAATCCCGCCGCGAGCGCCTTGGGTCGGCCGCCGACCGGCCCCACCGGATTTCGTACAAGCGGCTCGTTCGCGGCTGAGCCTGTCACTGCCGCTACCGCGGCAACGGTGTTGTGAAGATGGGTAACCCACCGCTGACTGGCCAGTCAGCCAGTCCGATATGCTCGCCGGGCATGGACACGGTGTTCGACCGCGACACTGCCGTCGCCTACGAGGGAGACGGCCTGTTCAGCGCCACAGTCGC
>DASXNB010000052.1:0-39812 GCA_036495305.1 Solirubrobacteraceae bacterium
AGTCGCTCCCAAGGGTTGGGCTGTTCGCCCATTAAAGCGGTACGCGAGCTGGGTTCAGAACGTCGTGAGACAGTTCGGTCCCTATCTGCCGTGGGCGTTGGAGAATTGAGAGGATTTGTCCCTAGTACGAGAGGACCGGGATGAACGCACCTCTGGTGTATCTGTTGTCCTGCCAAGGGCATAGCAGGCTAGCTACGTGTGGATCGGATAACCGCTGAAAGCATCTAAGCGGGAAGCCGGCCTCAAGATGAGTTCTCCCATCCCCTAGAGGGAGTAAGACCCCTGGTAGACCACCAGGTTGATAGGCCGGATCTGGAAGGACGGTAACGTCTGAAGGAGACCGGTACTAATGGGTCGAGGGCTTGACGGATTTTTTTGATTTCAAACATGTGCATGTTTGAAGTGATACCCGCTGTGGCGCTGTGCAGTTTTGAAGGACCCCGAGACGCGTGGTCTCTCACGTTTTTCCGGTGGCCTTGGCGAGGGGGAAACACCTCTTCCCATTCCGAACAGAGAAGTTAAGCCCCTCAGCGCCGATGGTACTTGGCTCGCAAGGGCCTGGGAGAGTAGGACGCCGCCGGTTTCTTCAGCAGCACACGCGAGCCGCCCACCGGGCGGCTCGCGGTCGTTGCGCCACAAGAACGCAGAGGCGCACCCGCAGCAGCACAGGGCAGGGCAGGGCAGGGCTCACCCGCACAGCGGCACAATGCAGAGGCGCACCGCTACGATGCCCAAATGAGCCGTTTCGCGGATGTCTACGCCCGCATCAGTCCCAAGCTCGCACACAAGCCCGGCAGCACCGCCGCTACGCGATTCCACGCTCGCGTTCACCGCGCCACACGCGGACGGATCGGCTCACGCATGCTCGGCGCCGACGTCCTCACCCTCACCACCACAGGACGCCACAGCGGACAACCACGCCATTCCCCGATGTTCTACCTCGAACACAGCGGCTCCTACGCGGTGGTGGCCTCCAACGCCGGGTCTCCCCGCCCACCTGCCTGGTATCTCAACCTACAAGCTCAACCAAACGCCACCGCGCACGTGCGCGGTGGCACCCGCCGACTACGCTCGCGGCCTGCGACACCCGAGGAGATCAACGAGCTTTGGCCGCGGTTCGTTGACATGTACGCCGGGTACGACCACTACCGGTCGATCGCCTCGCGCACAATGCCGGTGCTTATTCTCGACCCGCGCTGACCGGCCGCCAGCACGCCACGCTCCGGCGCCGGCAGCGGGCACACGCACACGAGTTCTTGCGCCCTCACTACACCGGGGCGCCTATCGCCAAGACGGCTGCGCAACCCCACGCGATGGGGGTGCCCATCGCCCTCCGACCCGGCCAATTCGGATCGGAGGGCAACGGACGAGTGCCCACTCGTATCCCCTCCCAAGCGTTCTCCGCGTTCGTCCTGGTCGACCTCCCAGTCAACCTCGTGGTCATCCTCGAGCAACAGGAACGAACGGGTCAATACCAGCGCCGAGAACAGGCGCTGGCGAATAGAGCTTCTTTCCGCCTGGCAGAACATATGTTCGTACTGTAGGTCCCCATTCGGACGGAACCGATACGAACGTGTGTGCGTATCGCTCTTGAGCTGTCGCGGTGGCGCTGGAAATGGCTTATCTATGCGAGATGCGTCCGTTGGTGGCCTGCAACGAGAGTTGCATCGCTCCTTGCTGGAGGGTCGCTGCACTCGCTCACGAGCGGGTGAGCAGGTTCTCGGCCATCCCGCTCGAACTTCTCTACCGAGATGGCTGTTACGCTAGCTACGCGCCTCGTTGAAGAGCCCACTCTCTTTCCCCGGCGGCGCATCACTCAGCCTATGGAGAAGTTTGTAATCGAGGGCGGCTCCCCGCTATCCGGCACGCTCACACCGGCCGGAAACAAGAACGGCGCGCTGCCCATCCTTGCCGCCTGTCTGCTCACCGACGAGGAGATCGTCGTCTCGAACGTCCCCCGTATCCGCGACGTCGAGGCGATGGTGGCGATCCTCGAGGCCATCGGCGTGTCGGCGAACTGGCGCACCCCCAACGAACTCTCGCTCTGCTCCGCCCGAGTCCACCAGGTCCATATCGATCCCGAACTCGCCGAGCTCATCCGTGCCTCCTTCCTCCTCGCCGGCCCCTTGCTGGCGCGTTTCCATCGCGCCGTCATGCCACCCCCAGGCGGAGACGTCATCGGCCGCCGTCGCCTCGATCCGCACCTCGACGCCTTCCGCTCGATGGGAGCCACCGTGGAGTGCGCCCGTGACATCGTGCTCTCTGCGCCTACTGGGCTGCGTTGCACCGACGTCTTCATGGACGAGCCCTCCGTGATGGCCACCGAGAACGTCCTCATGGCCGCCGCCCTCACCCCCGGTACCACCGTAATCGGCAACGCCGCCTGCGAGCCTCACGTCCAGGACCTTGCGCGGATGCTCGTGAAGATGGGCGCCGACATCCAGGGCATCGGCTCCAACCTGCTTGCCGTCACCGGTTGCGAGAGTCTGCGTGGTTGCGAGCACCACATTGCCCCTGACCACATCGAGATCGGCTCCTTCATGGCCCTTGCGGGCGTCACCGGAGGAGAACTGCGCATCAAGGACACCGTCCCATCGGATCTGCGCATGATCCGGCTCGTGTTCGAACGGCTCGGGTTGCGCTCTGAGATAGACAACGACGACGTGGTGGTCCCCGGAGGGCAGGAACTCGTAGCCCAAGCAGACGTGGGCGGCTACAAGGGCAAGATCCAAGACGGCCCGTGGCCCGCGTTCCCCGCCGACCTCACCTCCATCGCGGTTGCCCTTGCTACCCAAACCCACGGTTCGGTGCTCGTGCACGAGTGGATGTTCGAGAACCGCCTCATCTTCACCGACAAGCTCATCCTCATGGGCGCCGACATCGTCATGTGCGACCCCCACCGCGCGATAGTCACCGGCCCGCGTCGTCTGCGCGGCGAGCGCGTGGAGTCGCCCGACATCCGCGCCGGCATGGCCATGCTTCTAGCCGCCCTTTGCGCCGACGGGCGCTCGGAGATCGGCAACATCCGCCAGATCGACCGTGGTTACGAGCGAATCGACGAGCGCTTGCGCGAGCTGGGCGCCCACATCGAGAGGGTCGCCACGGAACCTGTCCACGCGTAGGTGAGGTTATCTCTTTTGGGGTGACTCGCGTGCGCGCGCGTAGTTAGCCTTTCTCCGCGCGCGCACGCGAGTCACCCATTTTCCAAACACCCACACACTCCGCGCCGCGTACCATCGCCGTCGTGAGGTTGAATCTAAACTGATGATCCATCCCATCCCATCCGGCACCCGCGACGTCCTCCCCGACGAGACCCGCGAGGTGCGCGCCATCACCGATGCCCTCCGTGCCGTTTTCGAGCGCCACGGCTACGGCGAGGTGTACACACCAGCGCTCGAGTACGAGTCGGTGCTCGCCCGCGCCGGCTCCTCCTCACCCGGTGAGACCCAACCCGCCTACCGCGTGTTCGACGAGTCCGGCGCCGCCCTCGTCCTGCGCTCTGACATGACCGTCCCCATCGCCCGCCTTGTCGCCACCCGCTACCCCACATCCGACCCCCCACTTCGCTTCTGCTACCTCGCGCACTGCTACCGCGGGGTTCGCCCGCAAAGGGGCCAACCGCGCGAGATGCTCCAGGCGGGAATCGAGCTGATCGGGGCTTCTGCCCCCCAAGGCACCGCCGAGGCTCTCTCGGTGCTCTGCGCCGCGCTTGACACGGTCGGCCTCGAGGGCTACCGCATCGGTCTCGGCGACGCTTCGCTCTTCCCGTCGCTCATGGCTTCCCTCCAAGTTCCAGAGGAGGCCCGTCCCACGCTTCTTACAGCGCTCGCAAACAGAGATTTTGTGGGCCTCGAGCAAGAGCTCTCTTTACTGTCCCTCCCCCTGGAGGATCGCCAGCTGCTGCTTGAGATGCCACAACGCCGCGGCGGTCCGGACGTTCTGGCGTCCGCCACCGGCCCCGCCGCAGACGCGGCCGCCAACATGCGCGAAGTTCACGAGCTCCTCAACCCAACGGTGGCGGCCCGCGTGCTATTCGATTTCGGCTTGGTGCGCTCCATCGGCTACTACACCGGGGCGGTCTTTGAGGTGTATGACCCCGCCTTGGGAGCACCCATAGGCGGTGGTGGCCGCTACGACGAGCTCCTCTCCCGCTTCGGGCGCTCGCTCCCGGCGGTTGGCTTTGCGCTGGGCGTAGATCGCCTGCACATCGCCCTCATGGGCGAGGAGCGAGGCAAGGGGGCGTTGTTGTGAGCTCACCCATCAACGGCCTCACCATCGCCGTCCCCCGCGGAGCGCTCTTCAAAGAGACGGTGGACATACTCACTGAGCTCGGCGCCGACACCCAGGAGCTGCGCACCAACGACCGCAAGCTCCTATTCGAGGACATCGGTGTCATCACGATGCGTCCCTCCGACGTTCCCACCTACGTCGAGTCGGGCGCCGCTGACATCGGCATCACCGGCAAGGATGTGCTGCTCGAGCAGTCAACCCAGGACGGCTCATCGGGGCGCCGGGGCGTGTATGAGCTGTTCGACCTCCGTTACGGCCGCTGCGTGATGGTGCTCGCCTCGAAGGCCGGCCCCGACCCTGCCGCCGAGGCGCTCAGGCGTCTGGGTGTCATCCGGGTGGCCACCAAGTACCCCCGCATCGCCTCCACCTACTTCGAGCAGACCGGCCGGCAGGCCGAGATCGTGGAGGTGAAGGGCTCAGTCGAGCTGGCCCCCCTCACGGGCATGGTTGAGGCCATAGTCGATCTCACCGCCACAGGCACCACCCTGCGCGAACACGACCTCGTCGTGCGCGAGGAGATCGTGGAGTGCACGGCCCGCCTTATCGCCAATCCGGTAGCCCACAAGTTGCGCGCACAAGCCATCGACGGGCTGCTGGAGCGCCTGCGTGATCGTTGAGCGGCTCACCCTCACGGGCGACGACGCCACCCCGGCGAGCTCAGCCGCTCAGCTGCGCCGGCTGATCGCAGGTGGGGGAGAAGAGGTAGAAGACACCGTCGCCACGATTGTCGCCCACGTACACGCCGAGGGCGATGAGGCCGTGAAGGAGTACACGCGCAGATTCGACACCGAAGGCACCGAGCCCCGCGAGCTGCGCGTGGCCCCGGAGGAGTTGGATGCCGCGCTCGAGCAACTCCCGCTCGACGTGGTGGCGGGGTTGCAGGTTGCGATCGCCAACGTCGCTCAAGTAGCCGCCGCCTCGATCGGCCCCGACCAGGTGGCGGTTGACCTGCCCCAGGGACACACCGTCACACTGCGCGAGCTTCCCGTGGCGGCCGCCGCGATATACGCCCCCGGGGGAAGAGCCGCCTACCCGAGCACCGTGGTCATGGGGGTGGTAACCGCCCGTGCCGCCGGTGTGATGGACGTCGCCGTGTGCACACCCCCCGGCCCCGACGGCCATTGCCACCCGGCGATCCTCGCCGCCTGCCGGCTGTGTGGGGTGCAACTGGTCTACCGCATGGGCGGCGCACAGGCGATCGCCGCGCTTGCGTTCGGCACCGAGTCGGTCGACCGCGTGGACGTCGTGGTGGGCCCCGGCAACCTCTATGTGCAGGAAGCCAAGCGTCGCCTCTCACACGTTGTGGGCATCGAGGGCTTCGCCGGTCCCTCAGACCTTATGGTGGTGTTTGGCCCCGATGCCCCTCCGCGGCCGCTTGCACTTGACCTACTCGCCCAGGCTGAGCACGGCGCGGGCAGCCTCGTCGCGGCCGTCTCGAGCTCACGTGAGGCACTCGACCGCCTGGCGGGGGAGATCGAGCGTGAGGCCGTCAACTGGCCAGATCTGGAGCCCGACGCCTGCGTGCTGGCGCAAACCGCCACCCCCCAAGAGGCAATCGAGTTCGCAAACGCGTTTGCCCCCGAGCACCTCCAGCTGGTGGGGACCACCGAGGAGGCCCTTGCGGCGAAGGTGCACACCGCCGGCTGCCTATTCCTCGGTGTCGGTGCGGCAACCGCTTTCGGGGACTACACGGCGGGCTCAAACCACGTGCTCCCCACTGGAGGGGCGGCGCGCTTTGCCTCGACCCTCTCCCCGCGCCATTTCCGTCGGCGGATGTCAGTTGTGGAGATCGGCGCCCAAGCGGCCATCAAGCTCGCGCAGGCCGGTGCTCCCGTGGCTCGCGCCGAGGGTTTCCCGTTGCACGCGCTCTCGATGGAGGCCCGGGCGGGCGAGATCCCCGCAATGCGCGAGAATGGAGGACTTCATGAGCGCACCCCCTGAGGGCACCCCCCCGAGAACCTCCACGATCGAGCGGCAAACAGGCGAGACTGACGTCCGCCTATCGCTCGCACTCGACGGCACGGGCGAAGGCACCCGTGAGACGGGCGTGGGTTTCCTCGACCACATGCTCGACCTCCTCGCAAGGCACGGGAAAATGGACCTCCACGTGGCCGTCACAGGAGATTTGCAAACTGGGGCACATCACACCGCAGAGGACACCGCCATCGTGCTCGGTCAGGCCCTAGACCAGGCGCTGGGTGACCGGCGCGGTATCTACCGGTACGGGTATTTCATCGTCCCCATGGACGAGGCGCGAGCGAGTTGTGCCATTGACATCTCCGGCCGCCCTTTCACGCTCTTTCACGCCGACCTTCCATCCGGCTCCACCGGAGGCTTCGACCACGAGCTCGCCGAGGAGTTCTTCCGCGCGCTCGCCAACGCCGCGAAGCTCACCCTCCACCTGGAAATCGAAACCGGCACGAACGCCCACCACATGATCGAGGCCGCCTTCAAGGCATTCGCACGCGCGCTGCGCCAAGCCGCTTCGGTGGACCCGGGAGAGGCCGGGATACCCAGTACGAAGGGAACTCTCACCGCATGATTGACAATGAAAAGACCACCACGGGCCTTTTCCAACTCATTGAAAAACCGGTGGACCTGGCGATAGTCGACTACGGCATGGGCAACCGCCGCTCGGTGGAGAAGGCGTTCGAGCACATCGGAGCGAACGTGACCATCACCTCCGAGCACGAGCGGTTGCGCGCTGCCGCCGGTCTCGTGCTGCCGGGTGTAGGGGCGTTCCCGCGGGGCATGTTTAATCTGCGCGAACTGGGCCTCGATGTGCTGCTGCGCGAGCGACTCGCGGCAGGCACTCCGGTGTTGGGCATCTGCCTGGGGATGCAACTCGCTTTCGACCGCACCACCGAGCTGGGCGGCGCCGAGGGGCTTGGTGTGATTCCTGGCGGGGTCACCGTGCTCGATCACGGTTCGCTGAAGCTTCCGCACATCGGCTGGAACGAGGTCACCCTGCGCGCCAACTCACCCCTCACAGAGGGGCTCCCCGAGCGGTGCGCTTTCTACCACGTGCACTCCTTTGCGCCCGTCCCCGCGAACGAAGAAGACGTAATCGGGACTTCTGTGTACAACGTGCCCTTCGCCTCGATCGTTGCCCGTGGAAGCTTTTACGGTGTGCAGTTTCACCCCGAGAAGTCCTCCTCCGCCGGGTTGCGGCTGCTTGCCAACTTCGCCCGCATCTGCTCCTCCTCGGCCGTACCACTCGCCGCCTCCTCGTGAAGCTCTATCCAGCGATCGACATGCTCGGCGGCCACGCCGTGCGACTGGTTAAGGGCGATTTCGACGCCAAGAAGATATACGACGAGGACCCCCTCTCGGCTGCCACCGGATGGGTTGACGCGGGGGCCCGCTACCTGCACGTGGTCGACCTCGACGGCGCCAAGCAGGGCACACCCGCCAATCTCCACCATCTGCGGCGCATCGTCGCCGAGCTCGGTGTTCCCGTGCAGTTCGGCGGTGGTTTGCGTACTCACCGGGCCGTCTCCGACGCGCTCGAAACCGGTGCCGAGCGCGTGATCCTTGGCACCGCCGCCTTCACCAATCCCGAGTTCCTTGAACAGTGTCTGGAGCAGTGGCCAGGGAAGGTCCTCGTGTCCGTGGACACCCGCGGCGGGAAGGTTTCCACGGCCGGGTGGACCGAAACGCTCGATCTCACCGCCACCGCGGTAGTGCAACGACTGTGGGAGCAGGGTGCCACCGAGCTCGTCTACACCAACGTCGACCGCGACGGCATGCTCGGTGGCCCCGATCTAGGGGAAGTCGGAGACATCGCCCGCGCGGTGAAGGGTTCCCTCATCTACTCGGGCGGCATCGGTGCCCTTGCCGATTTGGAAGGCCTCGCTGCCTTGAAAGTCCCGCAACTCGGAGGGGTTATCGTGGGCAAGGCGCTGTATGAGCGGCGGTTCACCGTTGCTCAGGCGCTTACGGTGCTCGACGGTTGACACACACCCCCGTCTCGGATATCCGGACGCTTGTTACCCTCGGGCGCTTCGGAACGCGACAACAGAGGACCCTAGAAGGGGAGGACACAGGATGAGGCACATGTTTGCGTCGATCGCCACCGTGGCGATCTGTGTCTTGCTAAGTGCTTGTGGAAACGCGGGTCAAGGTACACACACCGCGTCCACCACGGCCTCCAAGTCGACGACCGTATCCACCCCTCCGCGTTCGGCCGAAGCGAGGGTTGTGACCGAATTCGGGCAGGAGGCATCGCTTGCCGATGCGCAGGCGATAACGGCGCTGGTGAAGCGCTACTACACCGCGGCCGCGGCCGCCGACGGGGCGACGGCGTGCTCGCTCATCTACTCACCCCTCTCGGAATCCGTGGCCGAAGACTACGGTCAGGCGCCTGCGCCGGCAAGTTTTGCCGGCAAGACGTGTCAAGTCGTGATGTCTAAGCTGTTCCGACAAGTACCAGGACAGCCCTCGGCTGTTCTCGCAAGCACGCAGGTGACGGGAGTGCGGGTGAAGGAGAGGAAGGGGTTCGCGCTGCTGCGCTCGAAGACGATGCCCGAAGGAGACATCCCCGTGGTGCGTGAACTTGGCACTTGGAGGATCAACACATTGATAGGCGTCCCTCTCCCCGGTGCCCCCTCCCCGGCGCCAACCTCCACCGGTACGAGCAAGTCATCCCCATCTCACTACGACGAACCAGGCACCCCCAAGGTCAAAGACGCGCCCGATGGCGACGAAGATCCGGGGAGCAACGACGACGAGCCCGTCATCGACTTCGGTCAACCGGCGTCGGCGGCTGACATGAAGGCAATCAGCACGCTGGTAAAGCGGTTCTATGCGGCTACGAGCACGGCCGACGGGAGAGCGATCTGCTCGCTCATCTACAACGTCTTGGCCGAAGAAATCCCGGAAAACTATGAAAACTCGCCTGGGTTGAAAGGGCGCACGTGTGCAGAGGTGATAGGGAAGGTGTTCGCGCCCCGTCGCCGCCAAACCATACGTGAACTGAGGAAGCTCAAGGTCACGAGGGTGAGAGTCGAAGGCGCCAAAGGCCTCATCATCGTAAGTCTCGGCAAGCGCCCGGAACCATATTTTCTCGTGCATCGTCAGGGCACCGAATGGAAGATGCAGAGACTGTTCATCACGACCCTGCCCTGAACCTCCGCTACCGTAACCCCGTGCACTACAAGCGCGTGATCCCCTGCCTTGACGTCGACGCGGGCCGTGTCGTGAAGGGCGTCGAATTCCTCGATATCCGCGACGCGGGGGACCCTGTGGAGCTTGCCTCCCACTACGACCGGGAGGGCGCCGACGAGCTGGTGTTCCTCGACATCACCGCCACCCACGAACGTCGCGACACGATCGTGAAGCTCGCGCGGTCCACTGCGGATGATGTGTTCGTGCCGTTCACCATCGGCGGGGGGATCCGCTCGGTGGAGGACGCCCAGGCGGTGCTCGACGCGGGGGCCGACAAGGTGTCGGTGAACTCCGCAGCCCTTGCCCGCCCGGAGCTGATCGACGAGCTCGCGGCAGTATTCGGGGCGCAATGCGTGGTACTCGCGATCGACGCCAAGGCAGTGTCCCCGCGCGAGAGCAACGGCAACGGTCTGACCCACACACCCATCGACGATTATCGCACCGGGGAGGAGGGCACCCGCCGAGCCGAAAACGTTCAATGGGAGGCGTTTGTCGCCGGCGGACGCACATCGACGGGTCGTGACGTAATCGAGTGGGCCCGCGAGGGCTCACAGAGGGGGGCGGGGGAGATATTGCTCACGAGCATGGACCGCGACGGTACCTCCGACGGTTACGACCTCCCGCTCACCTCCGCTGTGGCGAGCACCGTCGATGTACCTGTGATCGCCTCCGGTGGGGCCGGCGAGCTCGAGCATCTCGTGCAGGCGCTCCGCGCCGGCGCGGATGCGGTGTTGTGCGCTTCGATCTTCCACTACAACCGCCACACCGTGGCCGACGCGAAGGCGCACATCGCCGCTGCGGGCATCCCGGTGCGCATAGATTGACCGCCCCCCCGCAATCCCCCACGCTTGACGGCGCAGCGGTGGTGGAGCGTTTGCGCGACCTCCCGCACGGCGCCGCGTTGATCGCACTCGCCGACGAGCAGGGTGGGGGTGTCGAGCTGGTGGGGGGCGCCGTACGAGACATCATGCTCGGGCGCCAACCGCAAGAGCTCGACGTGATCGTGTCCGCCGATGTGGAGGCAACCGCGCAAACACTCGCCGCGCGGGTGAAAGGGGAGGTGACATTGCACGAGCGCTTTGGCACCGCACTCGTACGCGGACCCTCGGGGTGTATCGATCTCGCCACCATCCGCACCGAGAGCTACCCCGCGCCGGGTGCCCTCCCCCAAGTGCGCCCTGGAACGCCAGAGCAGGACCTCATGCGGCGAGACTTCTCGGCGAACGCGATCGCGGTGTCCATCGGGGGGGAGCGAGCGGGCGAGGTGCGGGCGGTGCAGGGAGCCCTCGAGGACCTCTGTGGGCGCCGTTTGCGCGTGCTACACGACCAAAGTTTCATCGACGATCCCACCCGTATCCTGCGCCTCGTGCGCTATGCGGCGAGGCTCGAATTCGATGTCGACCCTCATACCGCCGAGCTAGCCACCGCGGCGATGAAGGGCGGGGCACTTCAAACTGTCTCCGGGCAGCGCCTCGGCGCGGAGGTACGGCTGGCCTTCGCCGAACCCAACCCCCTCAAGACGCTCTCAGAGCTCGACCGGTTGGGCGTGCTCGGGGCATGGGAGGAAGGGGTGTCTTTTGACGAGCACATCGTGCGCACGGCGCTCGAGATCATGCCCCCCGACGGCTCAAAGTTGGTTTTGCTTGCCACGGCGCTCGTGTTGGAGCTCGCGGATCGCCTCGACCAGGAGGAGACAGAGGGGACGATGCGGGAATTCATCAACCACCTACAACTCCCCTCCGGCGAGGGCGAGCGTGTGTTCGGGACGGCTGTCAGCGCCGCGTTCATCACCGAGGCGGTTGTGGGGGCCGATACAACCGCCGAGTTGCTGGAGCTCACCGACGGCGCCCCCGTCGAGTCGTTGGCGCTCGCCGGGGCGATGCGCGACATGGAGGACGGGCCCAACTCCTACGGGAGGATCGTGATCGAAGAGTGGATTCGCGCGCAGCGCCACATCGCCCTCGAGGTAACCGGCGACGATCTCATCGCCGCGGGTGTCCCCGAGGGTCCCGAGGTGGGTATGCGCCTCGAAGAGTCCTACAAGCTCCTCTTGGAAGAACGGATCGCCCCAGGGCGAGACACCGAGTTGCGGGCCGCTCTAGAAGCAAAGATATGAGGATATGAGCCCTAAGCTTGTACCGCTGGAACTCCCAGGGGGAGGCAGGGCGCTGTTCACCGAACGTCGCCAGGGGAATCTTTCAAGCGTGGGCGGTGAAAACGCCGCCGACGGGCTAACCGCACGCGAGCGTTTGCGCGAAGAGCTTGGAGTGAACTCTCTCGTGCGTGGCTACCAAGTGCACGGCACGGTTATCGGGCGGGTGCCCGAGGGTTTCGTGCCCCCCGTCGACAGCGAAACTCAACCCATCTTCGAGGCCGACGGTCACGCGGTCGCCGCGAAGGGAGTGGCGGCGATGGTGCTCACCGCTGATTGCATCCCTGTGGTGCTCGGCGCCGAGGGGGCGGTTGCCTCACTGCACGCGGGCTGGCGAGGGCTCGCCGCAGGGGTGCTCGAGGAGGGGGTCAACGCCCTCAAGGAGATAGGGGGAAAGGGTGCGATCGCTGCGATAGTCGGTCCCTGCGCAGGGGTGTGCTGTTACGAGGTGGGCGAGGAGGTGCACCTCGCTTTCGCACAAGCGCACCGTCATGGCGAGAACATCGACCTGCGTGCGATCGCCCACGACCGCCTGCTCAGGGCCGGGGTCTCTGAGGTCAGCGACGTGGCAACGTGCACCATCTGCGACGAGCGCTATTTCTCCTACCGGCGCGAAGGCACTCGCACCGGACGCCAGGCTGGAATCGCTTGGATCCGATAGTTCAGATGCTTGCTAACATTCGGGTTTCTTTAGGTAGAGGCTATGGGTACTTTTTCCGGCACGAAGCGCTTGCTCGCACGGTTCTGCCTGCTAGCGCTAGGGGCCGCTCTTGCCGCGGGCTGCGGTGGGGGCCGTGCGCGCTCGAGCGTTGCGTCACAGGCTCACTCAACTCACGTCGTGGTCGACCCCGACCACGACGATCAGACGTTCGAGGAATACGGTCATCCGGCGTCCGCCGCCGCGAACAGTGCAATAAGAGCGATTTTGAGAGATTACTACGCGATTGCCGTGGCGGGCGACGGCGCCAAAGCGTGCTCGATGCTCGTCTCCGGTTTCGCACGCTCAATCCCCACGGATTTTGGCCGACCTCCTGGGCCCCCAGCGCTACGAGGCAACACGTGTCCGGTGGTGATGTCGAAGCTCTTCGCTCAACAGCACAAGCTCTTGGTCGCTGAGGCTCCGAACATGAAGATAACCAGGGTACGTGTGCAGGGCTCACAAGCGTTGGTCTTTCTCGCTTTTCCAACCACCCCCGAACCGCGGGACATGGGCTTGGAACACGAAGCCGGAACGTGGCGGCTGACCGGGATGATCGACACGTCGCTGCCGTGACATGGCCCGGTTAGTCCGAGGTCTCGAGCCCGGAGTGGTTAGGGCAAATCTGGACGCGGTCCTCGCCGAGGTCGTCACATCGGCGGAAGCTGTCGGACGCAACCCGTCTGACGTGGAGATCCTCGCCGCCTGCAAGTACGTCCCCTGCGAAGAGCTCCCCGTGCTGGCGGCGGCCGGGATAACGCTCGTGGGAGAGAACCGCGTTCAGGATCTAGGGGAGAAGGTGGCTGCCCACGGCGAGCTGTTCGTGTGGGACTTCATCGGAACCCTGCAGAGCAAACACGTACGCGCGGTTGTGCCACACGTGCGGCTCATCCACTCGCTAGCCACAGAATCGGCGCTGGCGGCCCTGCAACGCCACACAGGGCTGGGGCGACCCGGGATGGAGGTGCTGATCGAGGTGAACCTCGCCGAGGACCCCTCGAAGGCAGGCATCGCACCCAGGGAGCTGGCGTCGTTCATCGAGCGCTCTCCCTTCCCAGTTACTGGACTGATGACCATGCCACCGCTTGCTAAGGAACCCGAGCAGAGCCGTCCCTGGTTTGCCCGCCTGCGCGAGCTCGCCCACGAGCATGGGTTGCGAAAGCTCTCGATGGGCACCACCCAGGACTTCGCCGTGGCCGTCGAAGAGGGGGCCACGATTGTGCGCATAGGCACACGGCTCTACGCCTAGAGGCTACGATTAGCAGGGAAACTCCCGCTTTCACCGAACAAGCCCAAATGGCATTCCGCGATTCATGGCACCGTGCGCTCGTGTACTTCGGCCTCGCCGAGGAGTATCACGACGACGACTACGACGAGCCCCCCCACGAGGAGGAGCTGAACGACCGCTACCGCGAGCGTCCAAACGTGCGTCGCCTCTCCCCGCGACGTAGGCGCGACGAGTTCGACGACATCTTCGCCGACGACGAGCCCAGAGGCCGTCCCACCACAGTCCTCCGCCCCGTGAATCGCGGCAACGGCGATGTGCGCGTGCACCTCGTGATCCCCAAGTCCTTCAACGACGCCCAGCAGATCGCCGACAAGTTCAAGGACTCCATCCCAGTGATCCTCAACCTGCAGGGCGCTGACACGGAGCTCTCAAAGCGGCTGATCGACTTCGCTTCCGGTCTCACCTACGCGCTCGACGGTGGGATGCAACGGATTGCCGACAAGGTGTTCATGCTCACCCCCCGCAACGTCGAGATCTCGGCGGAGGAGCGGGCGCGGTTGATCGAAAAGGGCTTCTTCAACCAATCTTGACCCTCGCCGGGTCGGTAGCCTGGGGCGTCCTATGAACGTAGGTCTCATCGGTTGCGGCAACATGGCCAGGGCGATGGCTCGCGGCTGGGGCCGTCCCGTGCTCTGCTTCGATCCCCTCCCCCCCCGCGCGCAGGCGCTCGCCGCGGAGACTGGCGGGGAGATGCTCGCCTCCAACGCCGCTGTGGCCGAACGGGCCGATCTCGTTGTTCTCTGCCACAAGCCTTCGCAGCTCGCGGAAGTAGCGCACGAGGTGGCCCCACGCGCAAAAGCGGTCGCCTCGATCCTTGCTGCCACCCCGCTCTACGCGCTCAAGGAGGCCTACCCGGGTATCCCCGTCTACCGCTTCCTACCCTCGCTTCCCGCCGAAGTACGCCGTGGCGCGATCGTTCAAGCCGCCGACCCCCCCCGCGAACATGACCCCACACTCGGGCGCACCGACAGTCGCGACGGAGAAGTGCGCGAGCTCTTCGCGGAACTCGGCACACTGGTGACCCTCGACGATTCGTTGGTGGACGTTGCCATGGGGTTGATGTCGTGCGCACCGGCATACATCGCGCTCATCGCCGAGGCCCAGGTGGACGCGGGTGTGCGCCGCGGCATCCCCCCAACACAGGCCTCAGCTCTTGTCACCGAAACCCTCGCCGGCACGGCAGAGCTGCTGCGCCGCCGCGACAACGACACGTTGACGGTGCGCCGTGAGGTGACCTCACCGGGGGGTACAACGGCGCGCGGGCTCGCCGCGCTCGAGCGCGGAGGTGTGCGCAACGCCTTCTCCGATGCCCTTGACGCAGTGCTGGGGGAAACCAAGCGATGAGGTCTCTCTCGGACAGAGCTCCAGCGAGGAATACGGAGGACAGCCGCACATGACTCTCCTACTTGCCTCGGCGCGGACCGAAATCGCCGACTACCTCTCGACGCTGATCTACATCTACACGCTGCTGATTATCGTGTACATAGTCGTGCAACTCCTGTTCTCCTTCGGCGTGCGACCCCCCTATTCGCGAGCCTCAGACGCCGTGCTCAGCTTCCTGCGCGATGTGTGTGAGCCCTACCTGCGCATCTTCAGGCGCATCATTCCGATGGTGGGGGCCTTCGATTTCTCGCCGATCGTGGCCATCCTCGTGCTCTCGCTCGTGGGCAACCTCATAGTCAGCCTCATCCGCGGCTGAGGCTTCGATGCGCACCGCCGGTTCTCTCGCGCGCGCGTGGCTCTACACCGCGCTCATAGCGGGTGTGGTGGTGCTGTGCGACCAGCTCTCAAAGGCCGCGATCCGCAAATCTGTGGTCCCGGGCGAAACCCACTCGGTGCTCCCGGGTCTGCAGTTCGTGAACACTCGCAACCGTGGCATCGCCTTCGGGTTCCTCCCCGGTCGCCATTTCATCGTCTCACTGCTAGTGGGCATTGCGCTGCTTGTGCTCGTGGTGTACTTCATGCGCAACTACTCCCGCCCGCTCATCTGGTTGCCGACGGGGATGCTCATCGGGGGAGCCTTCGGGAACATCCTCGACCGCGTTCGCGCGGGTTCTGTCACCGACTTTGTAAAGCTCCCCCTGGGTTGGCCTCCCTTCAACCTCGCCGACGCCTCGATCACGGTGGGAGTGCTCCTGCTACTGGTGCTTGCCGAGCGCCGCGAATGACCACCGACGAGCTGCTGAACATCGTATGGCGCGACGAGCACCTACTCGTCGTGGACAAGCCCGCGGGGCTCGTGGTGCATCCCGCCCGTGGGCACCGCGAGGGGACGCTCTCACAACTACTTGCCCCCGTGGCCGCCGGAGGTGAGCCCGAGCGGGCGGGGATCGTTCATCGTCTCGACCGCGACACCTCTGGGCTGCTCGTGGTGGCCTGTTCGGTTGAGGCGCACGCCCTCCTCCAGGCGTCGCTACGTGAACGGCTGATCCAACGGGAATACCTAGCGCTGGTGGAGGGGTTGCCGCCCGCCCGTACTGGCACGATCGAGGCTCCCATCGCTCGTCATCCCCGCATCCGCACGCGCATGGCTGTCGACCACTCCGGGCGTGAGGCTCGCACCCACTTCGAGCTGCTCCAGCGCTTGCCTAGTACCGCTTTGTTGCGTTTGAGCCTCGACACCGGCCGCACCCATCAGATCCGCGTGCACATGCAGGCCATCGGCCATCCCGTGGTTGGCGACCCCGAGTACGGCACCCCCGGGCTGCTCGGCCTCAAGCGGCAGTTTTTGCACGCCACGCGCCTTGCCTTTCCCCATCCCATCACCCATGAGCAGGTGGATATCACCTCGCCGCTCCCCCATGACCTGCGTGAGGCGCTTGAACGGGCGGGCGGGGAAGTGGAGTCCTAAGCCGCCCTTCGGCTATCCTGGGGTCCTCTCAAGGCAACCTCAAACGCCGTGCCACTGTGCATCGCGGCCCTGCCCGTATCACGCCACCCGGCGCATGATTCGGGTCCGCGAGCGCAAACCACGGATAAATCGACATCAAACATAAGGGAGTACCCGTGAGCCAAGTAGGAATCGCGGATCTGCTTGAGGCTGGAGTCCATTTCGGTCATCAAACACGCCGCTGGAACCCCAAGATGCGCCGCTTCATCCACGGCGAGCGCAACGGCATTTACATCGTTGACCTGCTGAAGACAGCCACGCTGTTGCAGCAGGCGCAGGAGTTCGCTTCAGAAGTCGCACACCGTGGCGGCACCGTGCTGTTCGTGGGCACCAAGAAGCAGGCCCGCGACGCCGTCAAGGAGGTGGCTGAGGCGGCCGACATGCCCTACGTCAACAACCGTTGGCTCGGCGGGTTGCTCACCAATTTTCAAACCATCAACCTCCGTATTCGCCGGTTGCACGAACTCGAGCGCTACGAGGCGGAGGGTCAGCTTGCGCTGCTCCCTACCCGTGAGCGGATGGCTGCACTTGCCGATCTCGCCAAGCTTCGCGCCAACCTCGGTGGGGTGAAGAACATGCAGCGCACCCCCAATGCGCTATTCGTGATCGACCTCAACGTTGAGGCCATAGCGGTGCGCGAAGCCCAGCGTTTGCGCATCCCGATAATCGGTCTGGTCGACACCAACTGCGACCCCGATGGCATCGATTTTGTGATCCCCGGCAACGACGATGCAATGCGTTCCTGTGCTCTCATCACAAAAGCGATTGGAAATGTAGTAGCGGAGGGTCACGCGGTGTTCCGCGCGCAAGAGGAGAAGGCGCGCCAGGAACGAGTTGAGCAAGCAAAGCGCGAGGCCGAGGAGCGCGCAAAGCGTGAAGCCGAGGAAAACGCAAAGCGCGAGGCCGAAGCAGCCGCTGCCAAGGAGGCTGCCGAGAAGCAAGCGGCAGCTGCCGCGGCTGCCCAGGCGCAGGCACAGGAGGCGGCTGCCGCGGAGCCGGCGGCCCAGGCTCCAGCCTCGAGCGAGTCGTCTCCCGCTCAGGCGCCACCCGCCGCGCCCGCTGCGGCGGCGGCGGAGCCCCCACGGGCCGCTCAGGAGCAGCCGACCCCCGCGCCCGAGCAGCCGACCCCCGCGCCCGAGCCGCCCGCCGCGGCCACTCCCGCCGCGCCCGTGGCTACGACTCCAATTGAGCCCGCCGCGGCGCAGGTCGAGCCGCCCGCGCCGGCGGAGGAGCCCGCAGCGCAAGCCGACACTCCGGCAGAGACACCCACTACCGAGACACCCACTACCGAGACACCCGCACAGGAGACGCCAGCATCGTGAGCACCGACATTTCCGCCAAGGACGTAAAGGCCCTGCGCGACCGCACCGGCGCGGGGATGATGGACTGCAAGAAAGCCCTCGCGGAGTCGGAGGGCGATATCGAGAAGGCGATCGAGATCTTGCGCCTCAAGCAGGGCAAGAAGATCCAAGACCTGGGTGAACGCACCGCCACCGAGGGCACCATTCAGGCATACATCCACGCGGGCGCGAAGGTTGGGGTGCTGATCGAGGTGGACTGCAACACCGACTTCGTTGCCACCAACGACGATTTCGTGACGTTCGCCCGCGACGTCGCCATGCAAGTGGCCGCCACCCCCACGGTTGCATACGTTTCGCGTGAGGAGGTCCCAGCCGACGTACGTGACGCCGAGGCTCGCATATATGAGCAGGAGGCCGCCGAGAAGCCGGAGAATATCCGCGAGAAGATCGTCGCCGGGAAGCTCGACTCCTGGTACGGCACGATCGTGCTGCTCGAGCAGGAACTGCACAACCCCAAGTTCGAGGGCAAGACCGTTCAGCAGCTTCGCGACGAGCTCACCGCGAAGACCGGCGAGAACGTCGTGATACGCCGCTTCGTGCGCTTCGCAATAGGCCAGTAACGCCGCCGGGCGGATAGGCTCTGGCGTCGATGTCCGCCCCCGCGTTCAAACGCATCCTGCTCAAGCTCTCCGGCGAGGCCCTTATGGGGACGCTTGAGTACGGCACGGACCCTGAGCGTGTTGCGGCGGTGGCGCGTCAGGTGAGCGAGGTGCGTGACCAGGGTGTTGAGGTTGCGATAGTCGTGGGTGCAGGCAACATCTTCCGGGGCATGAAGGGTGCCGCGGAGGGGATGGACCGCTCCACCGCCGACTACATGGGGATGCTCGCCACCGTGCTCAACGCGCTCCCGTTGCAAGATGCGCTCGAGAAGACCGGCACGAACACCCGCGTTCAATCTGCGCTTGGTATCTCCGAGGTCGCCGAGCCCTACATCCGCCGCCGTGCGATGCGCCACCTGGAGAAGGGACGCGTGGTGATCTTCGCCGCCGGTACCGGCAACCCGTTCTTCACCACCGACACAGCGGCTGCCCTACGTGCCTCCGAGATACATGCGCAGATCATCCTGATGGCCAAGAACGGGGTGGAAGGGGTTTACAGCGCCGACCCCGCGCTCGATCCGGCCGCGGAGTTCATTCCCGAGATCACCCACATGCAAGCCCTCGAGCGCCGATTGCGGGTGATGGACTCGACGGCGCTTGCGTTGTGCATGGAGAATTCGATGCCCATCAACGTCTTCAATATGGACGACCCAGCCAACATCGCGCGGATAATCTCAGGTGCTCGCGTGGGCACGCTGGTGAGCACGTGATGCGCGACATTTGTCCTTCCAGGAGAGGAGCTCACCGTGGCCGCTGAGATGATCGATGCCCTGCTCGACGACGCCCGCGAGCGCATGAACAAGTCCGTGGAGTCAACCCAGCACGAGTTCTCCACCGTGCGCACAGGTCGCGCCTCACCGTCGCTACTGGAGCGGGTAGTAGTTGACTACTACGGGGCTCTCACTCCGCTGAATCAACTCGCCACGATCTCCGCTCCCGAGGCGCGTCTGCTCACCGTGCAGCCCTACGACAAGGGATCGATCAAGAACATCGAGAAGGCGATCAACGAGTCCGACGTGGGGTTGAACCCCTCAAACGACGGCAACATCGTCCGGCTGGTGGTGCCCGAGCTCACCGAGGAGCGCCGCAAGGATCTCGTGAAGGTTGTGCGTAACCTCGCCGAGGAGGGGAGGGTGGCGATCCGCAATGTACGCCGCGACACGATGCAACACTTGCGCGAGCTCAAGGCCGAGGGTGAGGCTGGCTCCGACGACGAGCATCGCGCGGAGGTGGAGCTGCAGAAGCTCACCGACGGGCGGATCGCCGATCTGGACGCTGTGTTGAAGGCCAAGGAGGAGGAGATCCTCGAGGTTTGATGTATTCGCCCGCGGGAGACCTCCAGGCCCGATGAACACTACGTCTGCCACCTCTGAGGACGCCCAGTGTGCGCGCTACGTGGCAATCATCACCGACGGCAATGGTCGCTGGGCACGTGCCCGTGACCTGCCAGTGAACGAAGGCCACCGCGCGGGTGCCGACAACGTGAAGGCTCGCTTGCGCGATGCCGCCGAGCTCGGCGTGAAGGAGCTCACGGTGTACTCGTTCTCCACCGAGAACTGGTCGCGCCCCGTAGAGGAGGTGCAAGGTTTGATGGAGATGTTTGAGAGGCGCATCCTCGAAGAGACTCCCGAGCTGCACAAGGAAGGCGTACGGATGCGCTTCATCGGTCGTCGCGAGGGCGTCGCGGAGGGGCTCGTGAAACGCATGAGCTGGGCCGAGGAGCTCACCCACACCAATACTCGCATCACGCTGTTCGTGGCCTTCAACTACGGGGGGCGCGCCGAGATTCTCGACGCTGCCCGCTCCTTTGAGAGTGGCGATGAGGGGGATTTCCAAAAACTCCTCTATGCGCCGGAGATGCACGACCCCGACATCATCATCCGCACGAGCGGGGAGCGGCGCCTTTCCAATTATCTGCTTTGGCAGTCCGCCTACTCCGAGCTAATCTTCCGCGACGAGCTGTGGCCAGACTTCTCCCGTGCGGCCCTTGAAGAGTCGCTTGCCGAGTTCTCCGCCCGCCGCCGTCGCTTCGGTGGCCGTTGAATCCGATGGACGCTCCACGTTCAAGGTCCGGCGCGACAATAGCTTCGCGCGCGGGCGGCTCAGACCTCGGCTCGCGCGTACTGGTCGCGCTACCGCTCGTCGCGCTTGCCCTGTTTCTCGTGATCGAGGGTGGGGGGGTGTTCGCCGCGGGTGTGTTCGTGATCGGGCTGCTCTGTATGCACGAGCTCTACGGCATGTATGAGCGCGCTAATCCCGTTCGTCTCGCGGGCTTCATCACGCTTGCCGGCTTGATCGTCGCCGCATCGCTTACGAGTCCCACGCACCCGACGGGCGTGCTGCTGGCGGCGGCGTGTGTACTCCCAGTGCTGTTCGGATTGACCCTCGCCCAACGCAACCCAAGCGTGGGTGGCATGGCGATCACACTGCTCGGTATTTACTGGATCGGGTTCGGTCTCGCCCATGCCGTGCTCCTGCGGGGGTTGCCCCATGGCGAGGGCATCGTGATCGACGTGCTCGTAGGTACCTTCCTTGGCGACACTGGCGCCTACCTGGGAGGGCGACTGTTCGGAAAACGTCCGCTCGCGCCCGCAATCTCGCCGAACAAGACGGTCGAGGGACTGCTCATCGGGATGGCCTTCACGGTGCTCGCGGTTTGGTTTGCTGGGCGCTACCAAGACTGGTTGCCGGGTACTCACGCCCTTGTGCTGGGCCTAGGTGTGGCCGTGTTCGCGCCGATCGGGGACCTGTTCGAGTCGTTCGTCAAGCGTCAAGCCGGTACGAAGGACACCGGCACTCTGCTGGGCGCCCACGGTGGGGTGCTCGACCGCCTCGACGCGGTGCTGTTCACAGCTGTGGTGGGCTATTACATCTGGCTGGCTTATGTCTGACGGTCGGCCGCAAAGAAGAGGTCTGATTGGCTGATTGTCGAACAGAACCCAATCAGGGTTGCGCAACGACACTTTCTTTTGGACGCTCATCGTTGGCGCTCGACCGGCGCGGCTCTAGCCGATATTGAGAGCGCGATCGAGGCGATACGCTGGCCACCGCGAGGAAAGGATTTTGCGATCTTCCCGGAGAGTGGGAAGGCACGCGGGGAGGGTAACGGCGTTGTACCTATCCGCCAGGCGTTCATAACGGCCTTGAAGGGCAGAGGATGGGTGCCGGAGATGCCGTTTCCCCTCGAAGGGGTCAAGGGTGGTGCGAGTTTCGGGGCGATGGACGCAGCGAGGGCGTTTGGGAAACAACCTCCGTTTATCGCAGAGTGGGAGACGGGGAACATCTCGTCTTCCCATCGCTCGATGAACAAGTTGGCTCTTGGTCTCATCGAAGGCGCCATCGCCGGAGGCGTTCTCATTGTGCCGACAAGATCGCTTGCCCGCTATCTGACCGACCGGATCGGGAACGTGCGCGAGTTGGAACCCTATTTTCCGCTTTGGAGATCGATCGACGTTCGGCGCGGGTATTTGAGCGTAATGGCGGTTGAGCATGATCGCACCTCAGAAAAGGTAAGTCGCATCGCAAAGGGCACTTCTGGCCGGGCCCTTCTCTGATGACGTTCTGCGTTAGCCGACGGCCTTTGCTCGCGAGCCCTTTCGCGCATCGCCTCGGTTGGGCATCTCAACCACGGTGTTCTCGCCCCTGAGCCGACGCGCGATTGGCTCGCAATCACCGAGCTCGATGCCGGTCCAATGGCGGTGGAGACGCTCTGCTATCGCATAGGTCGTTCCACTTCCGCCAAAAGGATCGAAGACGCGGTCGCCCTCGGCGCTACCTATCTGGAGGACGCGCTCGAGTAGTCTCTCGCTCAGTTGGTTGGCTGAGCGAGTCTTGGTTCCCCTATGCCGAACCGGCGGGATGTCTGTCCAGACGTCAGTGAGGTTCAGTCCACCCGGATGCAGCTTGTTGCGGTGCCCTCCATAGTCCTTGATATCCCCACCGCAATGGCGACACACCGGGATCGGCACACGGGGACGGTTGAACACCTTGGGTCTTCCATCGCTGTAGTAGACCAGGCTGTAATGACTCGGGTAGAGCTTGCCAGGGATTGGTAGCGACATCTTTATGTCGATTGCGATCCAATGCCGAAAAAGCAGCCCAAGGCGATTGAGCTCATGTCCCAACTCGATGTTCCAACGAGGGAGGTTGTAGATAAACAATGAACCGCCTGGCGTCAGCAGACGCACACATTCGGCAAGCCACTCACGGCACCACGCCAGATAGTCACCGTCGTCCATCTTGTCCACGATGCCATTCCCGTAGTCCTTGTTGAGATTGAAGGGCGGATCGGCGAAGATCAGGTCATAGGACTTAGCGGGGAGCGAAGGCATGATCTTGAGGCAGTCGCCTTGGAACAGCTCCCCCAAATCGTTCTTGTAGTACGGGCTGATCGTCATCTTGGCAGCGCTACCGTTCGCCACAGGTCCATGGGGCTCCGTTGAGTTGCAGACAATACGCTTCAGTATATTTTAGGGGCGGGTCCCGACGGAATCCTCGTCACTCGACGTCATCGTCGCAATAGGACCCTCCGGTAACTCCTGTCGGCACGACTCTGCAACTATGCCATCCATCGCGCGCAAGCTCCTCATCCTCGGCTCCACCGGCTCGATTGGCACCCAGGCGCTTGACGTGCTCGACCGTGGGGGGGACGAGCTCGAACTCGTGGGGCTATCCGCCGAGCGCTCGTGGGAGGCGCTCGTTGAACAGGCGCGCGCGCACGGGGTCAGGCGGATAGCGCTCGCCGACGAGCACGCAGCCGAACTAGCAGAGCAGGCTTGGCCGGAAGGCGAGGTGCTCGGCGGCGCGGAGGGACTGGTGCGGCTCGTGGTTGAGTCCGGCGCGGACCTTGTTCTCAACGCGTTGGTGGGCTCCGCCGGGCTCGGCCCCACGGTTGCCACGCTCGGGGAGGGCATCGACTTGGCGCTGGCCAACAAGGAGTCGCTGGTGGTTGGTGGCGAGCTCGTGGTGGCGCTCGCCGAAGCCACCGGTGCGCAGATCGTTCCGGTGGACTCCGAGCACACCGCTTTGCATCAACTTCTCGCCGGGCAGCCCCCGGGCTCTGTGGAGCGCCTGACGATCACCGCCAGTGGCGGGCCCTTCCGCGGGTGCACCCGCGAGGAGCTTGCCGACGTGAGCGTCGAGCAGGCGCTGGCCCACCCGACTTGGGCGATGGGGGGGAAGATCACGATTGACTCCGCCACGCTCATGAACAAGGGGTTGGAGTTGATGGAGGCCCACCACCTGTTCGGCACCCCCTACGACCACATCGACGTGGTGGTGCACCCGCAGTCGCTGATCCACGGTCTCGTGCAACTCGTCGACGGCGCGATGCTTGCCCACATCGGTCCGAAGGACATGCGTATCGCCATTTCCTACGCCCTGCACGAGGCCACGTCCGTTGACCTCCCCATCGCCCCGCTGGACCTTGCTCAGCTGGGCGCCCTCACCTTCGAGCCTGTCGACCTCGACGCCTTCCCCTGCCTGCGCCTTGCGCGCGAGGCCGCGCTCGCCGGCGGCACCGCGCCGTGCGTGCTCAACGCTGCCAACGAGGTCGCCGTGCACGCCTTCCTCGCTGGCCGCCTTCCGTTCCTCTCGATCGCTGAGGTCATCGAACGCACGCTCCACCGGCTCGGCAGCAGCCCCGTCAAGGCCTTCGAGTCACTGTACGAGGCAGATCGCGAGGCGAGGGTGCACGCAGAGGAGGCTGTGGCTGCCAAACTGAGCACATGAACTGGCCAATCGCGATCTTCGGGATCATGGCTCTGATTGTCCTGCACGAGGCGGGACACTTCGCCGTAGCAAAGCTGGTGGGAATGCGCGTGGAGCGCTTCTCGCTGTTCTTCCCTCCAAAGCTTGTAGGGGTGAAGCGGGGTGAGACGGAGTACATGATCGGCGCGATCCCCGCGGGTGGTTACGTGAAGATCACCGGGATGAACCCGGAGGAGATTAAGGACCTTCCGCCGGAGGTGGCTCGCCGCGCCTACTACAACCAGGTGCCTTGGAAGCGCGTGGCGGTGATTCTCGCCGGCCCCGGGGTGAACATCATGATTGCCTTCCTGCTCTTCTGGGTGGTGCTGTTCGCGGGCAGTCTGAATGGTGCGGTCACTTTGGAAGGTGTCAACCCCGATGTCCGTACGCTCGGCCCCGAACGTGCCGTGGTGCAGGCAGTGGAGCGTGGTATGCCAGCCGCGGGCGTGTTGCGCCACGGCGACCGCATCGTGGCGGTGGACGGGCGACCCGCCACGCTCTCCACGGTCGTGAAGGCGGTCTCCGCCCACCGCTGCCCTGGGGTTCTGGTTGGTGGGTGTCGAGCGGGTACTCCGGCGCGCGTCAGCGTGGAAAGGGGCGGACAAATCCTGAAGCTCTCGATCTACCCTCGCTACAACCCCCAACCAGAAGTCAAACGGATGGTCCTCGGTTTTCAGTTCGCGCTCCCACCGGTCAAGTCTTTCGGTGTGTTTGGTGCCGCGGGCGCCTCGGTGCGTGAGATGTGGGGCATGACCACCCAGACGTTCTCCGGCCTGGGGAAAGCCCTCACGAACTCGAAGCAACGCAAAGAAATCTCGAGCATCGTCGGTATCGGGCAGGTGACAGAGCAAGCTGTCGCCTCCGGTCCCGGCAGGGCGCTCGTGGTGATCGGCTACGTGTCGCTCGTCCTCGCGGTGCTCAACCTGCTCCCGTTTCTCCCGCTCGACGGCGGCCATGTGTTGTGGGCGCTCGCCGAGAAGGTCAGAGGAAAGCGGGTCTCGCTGGTGGCGATGTGGCGCTTCAGCTCGGTGGGTATTGCGCTACTGCTGTTTCTCGTGGTGAACGGCTTCAGCAACGACATCGGCCGCCTCGGCGGCTGAACCGCTGCTAGGCCCCACTTGATCGCTGCCGGAGCGTGGTAGCGAGGCGACTGTTGCGGTGGTGGGTCCTACGCACACCCAGCTCTTCACCAGTGGGCCTATCCGCTCGGGTAGAGCGGGGCCGAAGAGCGCCTGTATCTCACGCCGTGAGAGCAGCGGGATGTCCTCCCAGGATCCTGCCGCCCCGAGTTTCCAGTAGAGCTTTCGCATCCCCCTCGGTAGCCAGTGGGCGGCGGGGAGTAGCGAATGGGGCTCTATCGGGAAGGAGAGCGCGGGCGTCTGCACGAACCAGCCACGCCCCACACGGCGCACTTCGGCGGCGAACGCCTCGCGCTGTGCGGGCGGTACGTGCTCGATCACGCTCGAGCAGTACACAAGGTCGAACTCGCCATCCTCGAAGGGCAAGCCGACGGTGGCGTCGGCGCGGACAAACGGTCCCGGATAGCCCGGCTGGTCGGCGAGATCGACACCCGTTATGTCCAGTTCGGGCTCGAGCGCGCGCAGACCTAAGCGCCCGCAACCCACGTCGAGGACCCGCCCGCGGGGGGTTAGGCCCGTCAGCTTGAAGAACCGCTCATGACGGCGTCGGCGCGCGCGCGCCGCGAGTGGGGAGGCGACACGAGCGAGATAGCCGCGAGCGGTGGCATAAACCTCGCCAGAGGGTCGTGAGGGGGACATCCGCGCGGAAGGTTACGCGCACATGCGTTCGCGGTGTGCGCCCTGGGAGATCCACCGACAGCCATACAATGCACGCATGGCCTCAGAGCGTCAGATCCATGTCGGGTCCGTGCCGATCGGCGGCGGCGCCCCGGTGGCGGTGCAAACGATGACCAAGACCGAGACCGCCAACCTGGCGGCAACGATGGAGCAGATTCGCAAAGTGGCTGAGGCCGGTGCTGACATCGTGCGGGTGGCGGTGCCGCGCGAACCCGACGCGGAGGCTTTGAAGCAGATCGTCAAGAACTCGCCGATCCCGATCATCGCCGACATCCACTTCAACCACACCCTCGCCCTGAAGGCGATCGAAGCGGGCGCCCACTGCGTGCGGCTGAACCCCGGCAACATCGGCGGTCCCGAGAAGGTGGCCGAGGTGATCGAGCTAGCCAAGAAGACAGGAACACCGCTTCGAGTGGGCGTAAACAGTGGCTCGTTGCCCAAGCACCTACGCGAGTTGGAGTACGAGAATCCAGTCGAGGCGCTTGTAACCGCGGCACTTGAGACCGTAGAGCTGATGGAGCGCCTGGATTTCCATAATTTCAAGGTGTCGATGAAGTCCACGTCGGTACCCAACACGATCGCCTCCAACCGCATGCTTGCGGCAAAGATCCCTTATCCCCTGCACCTTGGGGTGACAGAGGCGGGCACGAAGTGGTCAGGCTCGCTGAAGTCGGCCGTCGGACTGGGCACACTCCTGGCCGATGGGATCGGCGACACGATCCGCATCTCGCTCTCCACCTTCCATGCCGAGGAAGAGGTGAAGGTGGCATGGGAGATCCTCAAGGCCCTCAAGCTACGCGAGAAGGGGCCGGTTCTAATCGCCTGCCCCACCTGCGGGCGGTTGCAGTTCGACATGGACACCGTCGTTGCCGAAGTAGAGCGTCGCCTCGAAGCGTATGAGGACCCGATCGAGGTGTCGGTGCTTGGCTGTGCTGTGAACGGGATCGGGGAGGCCCGCCACGCCGACTTTGGCATCACCGGGGCAAAGGACATGGGGATGATCTACTCCAAGGGGGAGCCGCTGAAGAAGGTGCCCACCGAGCAGCTTGTGGACGAGCTATTCAAGGAGATCGACCGCTACTACGCCGCCGGCAAGACAGTGGAGCGTGACGAGAGCGCGGCCGCCGAGGCACGCGAGTGGCTTGCCGCCAACGAGGATGCCACCGCGATGACGCCCGAGAAACTTGCCGCCCTGGAGGCCGCCGCTGCCGAGCAGGAATCAGAGGCGGATGCCGTGCTCGAGTCGATGCTCGCCGTGTCCCCACAGGGGGAGCCCGCCGCGACGGGCGGTAATGGCGTCACACTGGACGAGTCTGCATCGCCAGTAGCCGGCCGGCGTTTTAGCCGCAGCTGAGCGGGGCTTGGCCCCGCGGTACTGCAGCTTCGCTAGAGGTCGAGCAAGAAGCGCAGTGCGCGAGCGATCTGGAATGCGACCTCATCTTCAACGACTCCGAGGCGTGCGATGAGCCGCTCCTCAGAGATGGACTTCACGTCCTCGCACTTCGCGTAACTGATCTCATCGAGACCGGAGTCGCCCGTGTCGATCTCGATGTGGGAGGGTAGTTCACGGTGAGCAGTGGTCACCGGAACGGCAATCACAACACCTGCCCGACTTTCGTTCAGCGGATCGGCCGAGACGATCACAGCTGGGCGTCGTCCCGACTGTTCTCTCCCGACCGGCTCGCCGAAGTCGACGAGCCATATCTCCCCGCGGCGGGTGTTCACGCGGAGCTGTCGCGTAGCGCGCCGCTCTCAAGGGCGCGCTCGGCCTCGATCTCATTCCAGGTGCTGGCATCCTCGCGCAACGCTTCGTAGCGCGACGAGAATTGGTCAAAAAATACACGACGCTCCAGAGCGTCGGCTGCGTCGTCAAGCAGCCGACTCATGGACTGGCCGGTTGCCTCCGCAAGCTTGGCGAAGCGATCTCGCGTTGGTGCGCTCACCCTGATCGTGGTGCTCATGACATGAGTCTACCAATCAGGCGCCTATTCTGTATACGTCTATTGCGTCGGAGCAGGGCGAAGGGGTCCCGCTCCGACGCTCTCCGATTCAGCCTGCGGCGCTAAGACGCTCCGCCACCTTCTCCCAATTGACCGTGTTCCACCAAGCATCCAGGTAGTCAGGCCGCTTGTTCTGGTACTTCAGGTAGTAAGCGTGCTCCCACACGTCGACACCAAGCAGCGGCGTGGAGCCGGCTGATATGGGGTTGTCCTGGTTGGGGGTGCCCACGACGGCGAGACCGGAGCCGTCGTGCACGAGCCACGACCAGCCCGAGCCGAACTGGTTGACACCGGTTTCCTTGAGCTTCGCCTGGAAGTCTGAGAAGGAGCCGAACGCGGAGGCGATCCCCTCGCCGAGCGCGCCTGAGGGCTCACCCCCGCCATTCGGAGACATCGACTCCCAGAAGAGCGAGTGGTTGTAGTGGCCGCCGCCGTTATTACGCACGGCGGTGCGCTTGTTCTCGGGCACCTGCGAGAGGTCCTTGAGCACGTCCTCCACTGAGGCGTTCTCGAGTGGGGTGCCGGCGAGCGCGGCGTTGGCCTTGTCGACGTACGCTTGATGGTGCTTATCGTGATGGATTTCCATCGTGAGCTTGTCGATGTGCGGCTCGAGTGCGTCGTACGCGTAGGGAAGCGGCGGTACGGAGTAGGCCATGGGGGCTCCTTGTCGGGGTTTATCTGTATGCGCGTGGTTCCTCGCTGTTCTATCAAAGGGCAGCTACCCGATCGTTTGCGCCCCTCACGGCGGTGGCGCGGGGATAAGACCTCCGCATAGGATGTGGTGAATGCCTCGCTTGACCGCTCAACGTCTTGTTGGTCTCGACCGCTCTGGTCCGCCGCCGCCGCAGACGCTCGCCGGTGAACCGTTGCGCCCCTGGACGATCCCCAACGCGATCGGCTTTCTCAGGCTCGCATTGATCCCGGTGTTCCTGGTGGTGGCGCTATCGAGCGGCGACGGTGTGGACGCTCTTGCAGCGACGCTGTTCGCCGTGATCGGGTGGGGCGACTACGCCGACGGCATCGCCGCGCGTGTGACCGCGCAGTATTCGCGTTTGGGCACGCTCATGGACCCCATCACAGACCGCCTGTTGGTGGTGAGTGGTGTGGTGGTGTGCTGGCGCTTTGACCTGCTGCCGCGCTGGGCGCTCGCGGTGCTTATCGTGCGCGAGCTCTCGATGGTGGCGTTGGGTCGCTACGGCATCAAGCACGGCGTGGATTTGCGCATCAACTGGCCCGGGCGCATCTCCGTGGCGCCGCTGATGGGGGCGTTGTTCTTTGCGATGACGGGCCTCGGGGGGTTTGCCGAAGTGCTGCTCTACATCGGGCTCGCCCTGGCGTTGATCGCCAGCGCGCTGTATGTGCGCGCCGGGCGAGCCCAGATGCGCGCTCGCGCCGAAACCTAGTCGGGCTCGCCTACCGGGACTCGCCCCCTGGATATCTGACCGGGATCGCCTACCCGGGGGTCGCCGCGGTGGTTGTCGATGCCGCCGCCGTGGTCGGCGAGGTTCGCTCGGCGTTGCGTTCCTCCCGCATCTCTATCAGCCGCTTCCCCGCCAGCCATGCGCCAGCCGTGCCTGTGCTCAGGAGCAGAGCCATCAGGCTCACGTTGTAGCGGGGTTGATCGTTGAAGAGGGTGGCGAGGGCGGCTATCGACAGCAACACTGCGGCACTCATCGTCAGCGCGAAGCGGCGCGTGAAAATGGCGCCCGCGAGTAGCCCCAACCAGCCGAACCAGAGGTAGATGAGGTGCTGTATTCGAGAGGTGGAGGGGTGGTAGGTGCCGTTGCCCCCGCTCCACACTGTGACCCACATCTTCCAGAACTTGCCCCACAGCATCGAGGCGAACGCCGCAGGTTTGCCGAGCACATATTTATCGACGTTTTTGAGGTTTTCCGCGTTCACCGCGTCGTACTCCGACATCCCAGGGTGGCGCGCTTGCACCAACCTGAAAAGTGGGGCGGAGCTGTGCTGCCAATAGCGACCGCAGTCGGAGGGGAAGTGGCGGCACACTTCCGGCGCCAACTGCTCCTCTGTGGGCACAAGCAACCCTTTGCCGGGAAGGTAGCTCCCGATGAAGAACGCGTCGGGTCCAGCGGTGGTGATCGGGACGAACCGTTTCTCCTTGCTCGAAGCGTAGGCAAGCCACGGGGAGAGGGTGAGAAGCAGCGCCGCCAGGTACACACCACAGCGCGTAAGGCCCCTCGTGTTGGTCAAACGCCACCGTGAACGACGCTCCTGCCGGGGGGGCTGTCCGGCAACGGCGAGCGAGAGCGCGATGACTCCCATGCCCACCGCGAGATCTCCGCGCGTAAGGCAGGCGAGCCCGCCGATGACACCCGCGCCGGCCACGGAGAGCAACTCGTGGCGCTGGTCAAAACGCGCCTTCGCGAGCACGGCGGCGATGACCGCCGCGACCAGCACAAGTGCGCCCGAAGGCTCGCTCAAGAAGGTGCGGGTGGCGTCGATCAATGGCTCATATGAAGCCGCAAGTGCGGTGGCAAGGACGGCGGCCCATGGTCCCGCGAGCATCCACGCGAGCGCGGCTACGGCGATGAGGGTGAGCACGCCGATCAATAGCTGCATGTACTGCGCGGGTCCACTGGCGTGCGTGGCGAGCTTCAGCGAGTGGTGGCCCGAGAGCCGGGTGGCCACAGCAAATGCCACCGAGGTCCCGGGAGGCCACTTGTATGTCGCGTACTTTTCGCCGCCGAGCATGCGGTTGGCGTTGGCGACATACCCGTTCTCATCGGCCGATACGTGCGTGTTGCTGCCGATTATGTTGGCACGCGCGATGCCCCCAGCAACGACGATTGCCACGATCAACACGATCGCAACCGTGTGGGCTCGGGTGGGGGTAAGCCTGCCCCAGGCTGCCGCTAGCTGCGTGGGCGCGTGCGTCATTCAGTTGGGCCGATCGGCTGGGGCACGGTGCAGGGTTGCCCGCGATCTGAATCTCGGTCGCAAGAGTCTCAAGCTCTACTTTACCTTTTGGTCTATAGTGACGTTACCTTTGGAGCCGCAAGGGCGGTTCCATCCCTGAATCCTTGCGCAAGAGGAGATCGCCCGCGATGGACACCTTTCCCGACCTCGGTTCCATGACAGACAGCGAGCTCAAGGAGGTTATCCGCGAGCTAACTGAGGAAGAGATGGAGATCTCCTACAAGCGGAGGTTGCTGCACGGCAAGATCGACATCCTCAGAGCCGAGTTGGTGAGCAGGCTGCGCGACAAGCACCGTGACGGGGAGGCGGCGATCACCGGGGATGACGTGAAGAAGCTCACCGACATCCTCGCCAGCCGCGCAGGCGGCGTTCCGGCCGACGAGGTGTAGGGCAGAAGGGGGAAGTACCGATGGCATTGCACTGCTCAGAGTGTGGTTTCGTAAACGACGAGGGCGCCAATTACTGTCAGCGTTGCGGCGCTCTGCTCCCGCGCGGGGAGGGTCCGGGGGGAGAGCCCGTGACCGCCACCTATCGCATCGACGACGCCGGCGAGTTGGTGCCGGTGGAGATGGAGGAGGTGACATCGCATGGGCCGGCGCTTGTGATCCGCGCCGGCGGTGGACGCGCAGGGGAGAGCTTTGCCGTTGACCGTGAACGCATGACCATCGGAAGGCGCCCCGACTGCGATGTGTTCCTGGACGATGTGACGGTCTCACGCGACCATGCGCTCCTAGTCCAGCGGGGGGATGCTTGGTATCTGGATGACTGCGGGTCACTGAACGGGACGTATGTGAACCGCTCGCGGATCGAGTCGCAGCGCCTTGAGGAGGGCGATGAGGTGCAGATCGGCAAGTACAAGCTCACCTACCACGCGCGTTAGATGGCTACCGTCCCCCAAACCCGTCAGCGCCAGAGCGAGGCTTCACTGAAGGAGGAGGAGGCCGCGGGTGGCGTCGATGCCGGCGCGGCCGAGCGGCCCGGAGGTGGGGGGGGGCGCCAGAAAGCGCACACCATCGGGGCGGTGTGCAAGGCGTTGGTGCAGGAATTCCCCGACATATCGATCTCAAAGATCCGGTATCTCGAGGACCAGAAGCTGCTCACACCGAGGCGTACCCCGGGCGGTTACCGCCTCTACTCCCAGAGCGATGTGGCGCGGTTGCGCACGATCTTGCGGATGCAGCGCGACGAGTTCTTGCCGCTGCGGGTGATCCGCCAGGAGCTCGCATCCGGTCGCACCGACGAAGCAGCGGTGCCGCGGCCCGCACACGAAGGGGGCAAGCGGGTATGGCGCACGAGCATGAGCGTGCGCGAGGGGACGGGGGCGTTGTACTCACTTGAAGACGTCCTCGAGGAGACAGGCGCCGAGGCCAAGTTGGTGCGCGAGCTTGAAGAGTACGGTGTGGTGAAAGGGGAGATGCGCGGAGGGGTCAGGTATTTTGACGAGACCGAGCGTGAGATAGTGAGCGCCGTCTCAGAGCTCGCGCGCTACGGCGTGGGTGGGCGCAACCTGCGGGTGTTTCGTTCCTCCGCCGACCGTGAGGCGAGTTTGTTGCAGCAGATCCTCGCCCCGGCGCTGCGTTCGCGCAACCCAGAGCGACGCAACGACGCGGTTGAGGCGCTTGAGAATCTGGCGGCGGTCACGACGCACCTGAAGCACCTTCTGTTGGTGCGCGATCTACGCAAGATCGTAAGGTAGCGCTGGCCGCACCGAGCAGGGTGGTGTGTAGTACCGGCCGGCCGCGCAGACCCTGCGCCCGTAAGCTGGGGATGTGCCGACCGTCAAGTTGACCCGCGCGATCGCCGTGTCCCCCGAGGAGTTGTGGGGTGTGGTGGGCGACCCGCACCACCTGCCGCGCTGGTGGCCACGGGTGCAGCGGGTGGAGGCGGTGCAGGATGGGGCATTCACCGAGGTGTTGATGAGTGAGAAAGGCAAAATGGTGCGGGCCGACTTCAAGTTGATCGACACGAGTGGGCAGTGGAGGATCGTGTGGGGTCAGCAGATCGAGGGGACACCGTTCGCGCGTGTATTGAAGAGCGCCGAAACGGAGATCACGGTTGCCGACGGCCACGGCACTCACGGGCCGCTCGCAGAGGTGACTATCGAGATGCGACAGGCCACGCAGGGCTTCTTCGCCCGGCTCGGGAGCCGGCTGGTGCGCCGCGCGGCCGCGTCCACGATCGACGAAGCGTTCGACGGTTTGGAGCGCATCGCGGGGAGCGGAGAGTGAGCGGGAGACAAATGCGATGGTGGGGTTGGGGTGACCCAGAGCACGTGTCCGCACTACCCCCACACGCTTTGGAGTTCTTGCGTGAGACGGTGGGTGTCGCCGACACGCCACGGCCGCCGGTGGCGCTCGAACACGTGCGTTTGCCTACCGCGTCGCTCTCGGCCGAGGGAAGGAGGGCTCTGTGCGAAGCGGTGGGGGTGGAGCACGTGCGCGACGACCACCCCGAGCGTGTGCTTCACGCCGCGGGGAAGGGCTACCCGGATCTCGTGCGGCTGCGCGCGGGAGCACCGGAGGGGGCACCCGACGCGGTGCTCTACCCCGGCACGCGTGAGGAGCTGGGGGAGGCGTTGGCGGCGTGCGGACGGAACTCGCTTGCCGTGGTGCCCTTCGGCGGTGGGACGAGCGTGGTAGGAGGGGTTGAGCCGATTCGCGGCGCCCACGAGGGGGTGGTTGCGGTTGACATGAGTCGGCTTGCAAGCGTTCTGGAGCTGGACGAGAGCTCACTCACGGTGAGGGTGCAGGCGGGGGCGCGGGTGCAGGAGCTGGAGGAGTGGTTGGGTGGAAAGGGGCTGACGCTCGGGCACTTCCCACAGTCCTATGAGTATGTGTCAGTGGGTGGGTGCGCGGCGACGCGATCGGCCGGCCAGGCATCCACGGGGTACGGGCGCTTTGAGGGGATGGTGAAGGGGGTGAGGATGTGCACCCCCACCGGAGAGATCGACCTCGCCGCACTACCGGCAAGCGCTGCGGGACCGTCGCTGCGGGAAGTGGTGGTGGGCTCAGAGGGGACGTTGGGGATCATTGACGAGCTGTCCCTGCGCGTGCGTAGCGCGCCTGCGGAGCGCGTCTACGAGGGTGTGTTCTTCACCACGTTCGGGGTGGGTTGCGAAGCTTTGCGGGCGCTCGCCCAACACCATCTGGCGCCCGACGTGGCACGCCTCTCCGACGAGGTTGAGACGCGGACGTCACTCGCACTGGCGGGTAGCGGGGGAGTGAAGGGACGGCTGGGCCGCACCTACCTCGCTGCGCGGGGGTACGGCGGCGGGTGCCTCGCGATCTTCGGCTTCGAGGGCGACGGCGAAGAGGTGGCGTTGCGTCGCCATCGCGCGCTTGCGCTCGTACGTAACCACGGAGGACTCCCCGTGGGACGCTCCCCGGGGGAGGCGTGGCGCAAGGCACGCTTCGCGGCGCCATACCTGCGCGACGAGTTGCTCACCCAAGGGGTGATGGTGGAGACGTTGGAGACGGCTACACAGTGGTCGAATGTGCAACAGCTCCACCGGCGCGTGGGGGAGGCGATCCAGCAGGCTCTTCTCGCCTGCGGCACCCCAGGGCTCGCGATGTGCCACGTGTCGCACCTCTATGAGACGGGGGCGTCGCTGTACTTCACCTTCCTCGCCTCCCAACTCGACGGCGAGGAGATCGCGCAGTGGCGCGCGGTGAAGGCGGCGGCGAGCGCGGCGATCGTGGAGGGGGGTGGCACGATCACCCACCATCACGCCGTGGGTCGCGATCACGCGTCGTGGATGGAGGGTGAGATCGGTGGCGAGGGTGTCCGTGCGCTGAGGGCGCTTAAGGGGGAGCTCGACCCTGCGGGGATAATGAACCCGGGGAAGTTGCTGCCTTAATGCAGCGCGAAGTCGCCGCTGAGGACGATCTGTGAGGGGTGCGCGGCGTGCGTGGAGGTCTCGCGCGAGATCACGATCTTCGCGTAGTCGCGTGCGTTGCTCGGCAGTGGTCCACCGCCCGTGAGGTTGCCGTCGGAGCCCACCGCTGGAGCGCGCCCGAGCGGGGCGGAGCTCGACGGGGAGTTGTAGAGCCACACCGCGTAGAAGAAGCCCGAGGAGGCTGGCAGCCCACGCGCGAGGATGTAGAAGGCGCGACGGGAGCCCTCTGAGAGCACATACGCTTCGCCGGTCGCTTTCAACGACGGTTCGACAGCTTCAAGCGTCAGTTTCTTGTCGACTTTGGGTTTAGCGCCGGAGCTGGCCGTGGAAGTCGAATGCGTGCCCGTGGTGCTCGTGGTAGTGGGCGTTGTGGCCGCCGTGGTGGAGGCGCCGTTGTTCGACGATTTCCCGCCGGTTATGAGGATTACAGCCACAACCACCGCAACCACGAGGCCGCCGAGCAGGATCGCCCCGCCCAAGCGCGAGCCTGAGGGAGAACGCCCTGCGCCTGACGCCGCAGGGCGTGCGCGGGCGCTCGACCGCGTGGCTGGGGGTGGGGGTGGTGACGTTGCGGCATCCCCATGGGCGGGCTCGGTGGCAAGTGCGTCGAGCGCGTGGTGGGCACGCTCTCTGACCGCGCTCTCGGGGATGCCAAGCATCTCGGCCACCTCGCCGTAGCTCTTGCCACGGTTGAGCACGAGCGAGAGCACGGCACGCTGGTCGGGTGGGAGTCGATCTAGATCTGTCATATCCACGGTCGCGCCGCTTGCGTCTCACGGGACGCCGACGGGGAAGTGCTTAGGCTATCGTGGCGCGCCGATGGCTATGCCACCTGTCGCAGATCTCAACGCCGCCGTTCACGGTTTCGACCGTCTCTACGGGCTCGAGTTCGTGGAGGTGTCGGAGAACGAGGTGCGCGCGAAGGTGGTGGTGGGCGACGAGCACAAGCAGCCCGCGGGGCTCGTGCACGGTGGGGTGTTTGCCTCGATCGCGGAGGCAATCGCCTCGGTTGCCACCGGCCTTGCGGTGCTCCCGGAAGGGAACGTGGCGATGGGTATGTCCAACAACACGAGCTTCCTACGCCCCATCACCAGGGGCACTGTGCACGCGCAGGCCACCCGCCTTCACCGTGGCCGCACCACCTGGCTGTGGGACGTGGTCATCAGCGACGATGACGGCCGCACGTGCGCGCTCACGCGCATGACCATCGCTGTGCGTCCGCTACAGAGCTGAGACTGCGCCGGCTAAGTCGCGGGTGTGCGCGGTATCGACGCCCCGGGCGGGAGCTCGCTTGGGAGCGGCACGCGATCGAAGCCCGTGTCAGGCACCGCCGCCGGCAGCGGTTGTAGCGGCAAACCAACCTTGTTGAGCGGCACCATCGTTTCCACGGCGGCGTTTGCGAGCGGCGCGTTACGGGCGTGCACGCTCACCACGACGCTCCCGGTCGCCATCGCAACATTCCTGCCTCCCTGTGCCGATATGGCCGCGAGGCTTCTCACCCGCACCGCGTGACCTGCGCTTGCACCCGGCACGAAGCTGTTGTCGGGTGAGCTCACCACCGTTATCGGCGTGACGCACGTGTATTGGCCCCCCACCAAGCAGTCCCCGTAGTGGATCGTGACGGCTCCGCTCGGGTCGATGGTGACGCCGGTGATTCGCATGTGCAGGAACCGGAACCCCAGCCAGTACACCGGGAAGCGGCTCTTCACGATCACGCTCTCTAGCGCTTGGGGGGAGATCGGCTGGTCCTGCAGAGTGTCGCCGCAGGCGCTCACTCCCACAGCGCACAGCAGTGCGAGCAGGGTAGCGAGGTAGTGGCGGCGAAGCAAGGCGGCCTTAGGCACGGCCGTGGCCCATGAGGGTGGGGTAGCGCGTGGCATCTCAGCCTCGGTAGGCGTTGGTGATGGGCATCCGCCTGTCCCTCCCGAACGCCCGCTCGGTGATCTTGATCCCTGGCGGCGCCTGGCGGCGCTTGTACTCGGCGAGATCCACCAACCGTGTCGCCCGCTCGACGTCTCCCCGTGGTAGCCCTTCTGCGATCAACTGCTCGCGGCTGCGGTCAAGCTCGATGTACCCCTGCAGGATGCGGTCGAGTACGTCATAGGGCGGTAGCGAGTCTTGATCCACCTGATCCTTGCGCAGCTCGGCAGAGGGAGGGCGCTCGATGATCGACGGGGGGATCGGCGCGTGAACGCGTCCACCCATGGCGCCCGGACCTTGCGCGAGGACGGCGGGTGCGTGCTGGCTGTTGCGCCACCGCGCCAACTCGAACACGAGCGTCTTGGGTACGTCCTTGATCACTGCGAACCCACCCGCGAGATCACCGTAGAGGGTGGTGTATCCCACTGACATCTCCGACTTGTTGCCGGTCGTGAGGACTAGCCAACCAAACTTGTTGGAGAGCGCCATCAGCAGGTTCCCTCTCACCCGCGCCTGCAGGTTCTCCTCGGTGAGGTCGGGCTCAAGGCCCGCGAAGTCCGCGCTCAACGTCTGCAGGTAAGCCTCCATCGCGCCCTCGATCGGCAGCTCGTGCGCACGCACACCGAGCGCGGCTGCCAGCGCGCGGGCATCGCCCTGCGTTCCGGTGGAGGAGTAGCGCGAGGGCATCACCGCCACGTTCACGCGATCACTCCCCAGTGCGTCCACCGCCAGGCACGCTACCAGCGCCGAATCGATCCCCCCGGAGAGGCCGAGCACCACCTGTGAAAAACCGTTCTTCTCCACGTAGTCGAGGAGCCCGAGGGTGAGTGCCTCATACACCTCCGCCACGCGCTCACCAATCGGGGGCGGCGGAGCCGGCACGCCACCCGCCGTGCTTGACACGTGGGCACGCAACTCGTTCTCCCCCAGGGGCAAATCACAGATCGCCATGTCCTCTGTGAACTGCGCCCCCCGCGCCACCGTCTCACCCGAGGGGGCCAACACGAAGGAGTGCCCGTCGAAGACCAGCTCGTCCTGGCCTCCCACGAGCGCACAGAAGGCGATGTAGGCGCCTGTCTCTCGTGCGCGCTGGCCGAACAAGCGCTCGCGCTCAAGGCCCTTCCCCGTGTGGTAGGGGGAGGCGGAGATGTTCACGATCAGTTTCGCACCCGCTCCCGCCTCCGCGCTCGCAGGCTCGCCGGCGACCCACAGGTCCTCGCACACGGTTATCCCCACCGTGTGCCCATCCACGGCGATCGTACTTCCGCATGACTCCCCGGGCTTGAAATAACGCTGCTCATCGAACACCCCGTAGTTGGGGAGGTGCACCTTCCGGTACACGCTCTTCACCTCACCTTCGGCGAGCACCGCTGCCGCGTTGTGCACCACCCTCGCCACAGGCCCCGGAGACCCGGGAACAGGGGTGCGCAGCGCGCCCTCGATTCGCTCGGGGAAGCCCACTATCGCCACGATCCCCTCTGCCGCGGCCGCCAATTCCTGTAGCGCCGCGCCAGTATCGGAGAGGAAGTGCTCGCGTAGCAACAGATCCTCCGGGGGGTACCCCGTCAACGCGAGCTCGGGGAACAGCACCAGTTGCGCTCCCTCACTCTTTGCCCGCTCGATCCCCGCGCCGATCTTCGCCGTGTTGCCCCGCAGGTCCCCCACGGTGGCGTTCATCTGGCAGAGGGCGATGCGCAAGTGCTGCAAGCTAGCGTGTCGCGGCTGCGCGTGGGCGCGGTGCGCGACGCTTGCGACCGCCCACCCCGGCCGCCGTGGCAAGTGCCGCGATGGAGCGGTCGAGCTCGTAGGCGATCGTCTCGAGCTCCGGCAGCGCGTCGTAATCCGCGAGCAACCCGAAGCCAAGGTGGCCGTCGTAGCTCATCACCGCGATCCCCAGCGCCTGGCGGCGTGCAAGGGGGACCACCGGGTAGAGCGCCTTCAACTTACGCCCCAACAGGTACAGCGGGAACTGCGGTCCCGGCACGTTAGTCACAACGAGGTTGAAGAACCTCTGCCTTGCCTGCAAACGGGCGGCCTGGCTGAGGATCGTGGGCGGGGCAAAGCCCGCAAGGTTGGTGAGCACCTCGGCGCCCACCGCCTGGCCGGAGTGCTTGAGCCCGTCCATCTCCAGGCGTACCTGCGCGAGGCATTCCGCCGGGTCGGGCACACCCACAGGCAGTGGCGCCCACATCGCCGCCACGCGGTTACCGAGCGCCCCACGCTCCACCTCCGCTCTCACCGACACGGGCACCATCGCCTTCAGCACCAACCCCTCGGTATTGAGGCCCTGAGCGCGCATGTGCCTGCCGAGCGCGAGGCTCACCACCGCCAATACCACGTCGTTGAGCGTGCCCCCGAGCGAGTTCTTGATCGCCTTGAACTGATCCAGGTCGCCGTCAACCCACGTGTAACGTCGGTGGGAGGTGATGTCCACGTTGAAGGGGCTTGGGGGCGCGGGTGCACTCACGCCCGCAAGCGTCGTCGCGCTCACACCCACCACGGTGTCCTTCAGGTGGGCAAGCGCTTTGCGGGGCCGTCTCAGCGTCGCCTTCGCGCCTCTGAGCATCTCCGCCGGCATCGTGGAGCGCTCCCGCAACGCGTCTGAGAGCAGCTTCGCCTGCCCCGGTAGCGGCCGTGCCACCCACGGCGCAGGTGCGCGCGGTGGCGTGAGTGGCTCGGGGGAGGCGTCGAACAGCACGGTAGTGATGTCCACACCGGAGATCCCATCCACAAGCGCGTGGTGGGTCTTTGCGATCACCGCGAACCTATCTCCCGCCATGTGCGCCACCAACCACATCTCCCACAGCGGCTTGGAGCGGTCCAAGCGCTGGGAGAACACCCTCCCCGCGAGCTGCTTGAGCTCGGTCTCGTCCTCGGGCCTTGGCAAACCCGTGTGGCGGATGTGGTAGCGGGGGTTGAAGTGGGGATCGTCCGCCCACACCGGCCTGCCCTGGTCGAAGGGCACGAACGCCAGCTTCTGGCGATACCTCGGCACGAGATGCAAACGCGAGAGGATGTGGTCGACGAACTCTTCGTAAGTGGGCGCTTT
>DASXNB010000053.1:0-36511 GCA_036495305.1 Solirubrobacteraceae bacterium
GTTCCCACTCCTTCGCCGAGCGCGAACGCCGACTCGTTGATCACCTGGCACACGATCCTCCCGAGGATCAGGCCGGGGGCGTCGCCGACCCACGCCACGTGCTTGCCCAGGGTCGCGAAGAAGCGCTCCGCGCGGGTGATCGCAGCCGGCGAGGAGCTCCCGTTGCGAGTGAGCTCGACCAGGTGACAAACGTCGAAAGGGGGGAGGGCGTGGAAGCCGACAGATGCTCCGCCGGGGTCGAGCGTCGCAAGCGATCCGCGATCGCAGAGGACGAGTCTCGGTCCTCCGCGTGGGTGTGGCTCGACACTCGAATCACCGCATTCGACGATCAGTGCAGGCAGCTCGGTTTGCGGCTCCTGTGCAGTGTGGACCTTATAGCCAGCCGCGCGCGCCGCCGCTCGCAACTGCTCGGCCAGTGCGTTCTCGCCGCCGATCACCACCACGGTTTCGCCGTCGCCGGGCGCCAACAGCTCGGGTGGGTCGGGGTCCGCCGGTCTGTAGGGGCCGTCGCTTGAGTAGTCGTAGTAGCCGCGGCCTGCCTTTCGTCCATGCAAACCCGCCGCCACTTGACGCGCCTGGATCGGCGACGGACGCCAGCGTGGCTCGCCGAAGCTCAGCTCGTAGAAGCTCTTGGACACGTCGAAGCCCGTGTCTACGCCCACCAGGTCGCTCAGCTCAAACGGGCCCATCTTGAAGCCGCCGCCCATGCGCACAACACGGTCGATCGTGGGCACATCGGCGATTCGCTCGGCCAGCAAGCGCAGCGCCTCCAGGCCGAACGGACGGTTGCACCGGTTCACCAGGAAGCCGGGGCCGTCGGCTGCCCGGATCACATCCTTGCCCATCGCCTCGCCGGTGGCGTGTGCGAGGGCAAGTGAGCGCTCGTCGGAGAGGACGCCGGCGATCACCTCCAGCAAACGCATCACGGGAGCGGGGTTGAAGAAATGCATCCCCACCACCCGCTCAGGATTGGTGGCGCCGGCGGCGATTGCTGTGATCGGTAGCGAGGAGGTGTTGCTCGCCAACACACACCCCTCGCTCACGATCTCCGAGAGCCGTGCGTACAGGTCGTGCTTGACGTCCAAGCGCTCGGGCGCCGCCTCGATCACGAGGTCACAGGGGGCTAGCGAATTGAGGCTGTCTACGGCCTCGATTCGACCGGCGGCCTCAGTTGCCTGCGCGTCGGTGAGCTTGCCCTTGGTGGCTTCCTTGCTCAGACCTGCCCCTACAGCCTCGGCGCCGCGCTTTAGAGCCTCGGGGATCGGGTCGTAGAGGAGCGTCCTTGCTCCCGACCGGCACGCGAGTTGTGCAATCCCCGACCCCATCGTGCCTGCACCTACGACTCCGATTACACGCGCGGCACGTCGATCCAATCCCTGCAAATCCGCCTCCAAATCCACCGAAACCCCGCTCAGGAGGGCACGAGCGCGTTGATCCCCGTCATCGCGCGGCCGATGATGAGCTTTTGGATCTGCGAAGTGCCCTCGTAAAGGGTGGTGACGCGGACGTCGCGGAAGTAGCGCTCGACCGGGTGGTCATCGACATAGCCCGCTCCGCCGTGGACTTGGATGGCGGTGTTGGAGCACTCGACCGCGGCCTCGGTGGCGTGGAGCTTTGCGACAGAGGTCTCGAGCGTGTTGGGACGGCCCTTGTCCTTGAGGAACCCCGCGCGCCACACGAGCATGCGTGAGGCGTCGGCCTTGAGCACCATGTCGGCGATCATCGCCTGCACAAGCTGGAAGGAGGCGATGGGCTTGCCGAACTGCTCGCGCTCCTTGGCGTATTTGACCGACTCCTCGACGCACCCTTGACAGATGCCCACGCAGCCGGCCGCCACCGAATAGCGACCGGAATCCAGTGCTGACATCGCGACCTTGAAACCGTCGCCGATCTCTCCGAGCATCTGGCCGTCTGTCGCCTCCACGTCTTCCAGGGCGATGGAGGCGGTGTCGGAGGCGTGCAGGCCCATCTTGTGCTCGATAGTGGATGCCTGGTAGCCGGGTTGGTCGGTGTCCACGAGAAAGCAAGCCAAACCGCGGTGGCCCTTCTCGGGGTCGGTTTGGGCGAAGATGAGCGCGACCTTGGCGTAGTTGCCCATCGAGATCCACATCTTCGAGCCGTTGATGACCCAGCCGGAATCTGTCTTCTTCGCGCGTGTCTTCTGTTTGGCGGCATCAGAGCCCGTGTCGGGCTCGGTGAGACCGAAGCAACCCAACCACTCGCCGGAGCAGAGCTTGGGGAGGTAGTGGCGCTTTTGCTCCTCAGTGCCCCACTTGAGAATGGCGGAGCACACGAGTGAGGTCTGCACCGAGATGACCGTTCGCACCGACGAGCAACCTCTTCCGATCTCCTCCACCACAAGGCCATAGTCGACATAGCCGAGCCCGGCGCCGCCGTACTCGCGGGGGACGATCGCGCCGAGGTAGCCCTGGTCGGCGATCTTCTTTACGAGGTCGAGGTCGAAGTGGTGGTTGCGGGCGTTCTGCTTTGCTCGCTCCACGATCTCCTTGTCGGTGAATTCCCGCGCGGTTTGGCGGATCAGTTGCTGCTCGTCGGTCAAGTCGAAATCCATCTCACTCCTAGCTTCGCGGGGCGGGCGTCTTGGGTCAGGGTCTGTTTGTGGACGCTAACGATCTTCGTTGGTGGAGGAGCCCAGCTTCGGTGAGCGCCAAGGTGCGGCGAGGCGCTTCTCGAGCTCCGGGCCGAGATCATCGATCTTCAGACGGTCCTGCGCGAGCGAGTCGCGGTCGCGCAGCGTCACAGTGCCGTCCTCCAATGACTGATGATCGATAGTCACGCCCCAAGGGGTCCCGATTTCGTCTTGGCGGCGGTAGCGCTTGCCGATGGACCCACCTTCGTCGTACTCGACCTGCATGCCGCGACGCAGGTCCTTGTAGATCTCACGAGCCAGCTCAGGCTGACCGTCCTTCTTTACGAGTGGCATCACGGCAACCTTCACCGGCGCAAGACGTGGGTGCAGGCGCAGAACCGTGCGGGTTTCCGGCTGTCCGCCCTTGCCGGTGGACGTCTCTCCCTCAGGGCTTCCCACAATTTCCTCGTCGTAGGCGTCCACTAGGAAAGCGAGGGTGGCTCGGTCGGCGCCGGCGGCAGGCTCGATCACGTGTGGGATGTAGCGCTCCTTTGTCTCAGGATCGAAGTACTCCAGTTTCTCGCCCGAGAACTCGGCATGTTGTTTGAGGTCGAAGTCGCCCCGGTTGGCGATCCCCTCGAGCTCTGACCAGCCGATGGGGAAGAGGTACTCGACATCGCTCGTACCCGAGGAGTAGTGGGAGAGCTCATCCGGGTCGTGTGCGCGCAGGTGTAGGTGGTCGGGCCGGATGCCAAGCTCCACATACCAGCGCATGCGCTCTTCGAGCCAGTGTTCAAACCACTTCTGCGAGTCGGTGGGAGGGACGAAGAACTCCATCTCCATCTGCTCGAACTCGCGCGTGCGGAAGATGAAGTTGCCGGGGGTGATCTCGTTGCGAAAGGACTTGCCGATCTGGGCGATCCCGAAGGGGGGCTTCTTGCGCGAGAACTGGAGGACGTTCTTGAAGTTGATGAAGATGCCTTGCGCCGTCTCTGGACGTAGGTAGGCGGTCGACCCAGACTCCTTAACCGGTCCGATGGTGGTCTCGAACATGAGGTTGAAGTCGCGTGCCTGGGTGAGGTCGCAATCGTCCGTTTCCCCGGGATGCTTGGAGGGCTTGCGCCCGCAGGAGAGGTCTCCGAGATGGTCGGCGCGAAAGCGCTGGCCGCAGGTCTTGCAGTCGACCAGGGGATCGGTGAATCCGGCGAGGTGGCCCGATGCCTCCCATACGCGTGGGTGCTGGAGGATGGCGGAGTCGAGCGCCACGATGTCCTCGCGCTCCTGGAGCATGGAGCGCCACCACTCGTTCTTGACGTTGCCCTTCAGTAGCACCCCGTAGTGGCCGAAATCGTAGGTGGAGCCCACGCCCCCGTAGATCTCCGAGGAGGGGAAGATGAAGCCGCGGCGCTTGCACAGCGCGACGATCTTCTCCATGGTCACCACGTCTTGGGCTGGGGGAGCTTGGTCGGTCATCTGCTCGCGGATGGTATTCGAGCGACGCCTGCCGGCGGGTTCGCGCCACAAAGAGAACACCCTTGACATATCTTGTCATTTGTGTTTACATACATCCCGTTCTCTTGCTGACAAACGACGGAGGGGACGGATCTCCGCCGCCGGGAAGGTGACGAGCAAGAAGCGTGAGTGACCGAGCACGACTGTACATAGGGGTTCACCGGGCGTCGTTACCCAACCTCTCCCGCGGCGTCCTGCGCATGCCTCTAGCGGTCGAATGCCGGTCTCCTCGATAGGGCGCCGCGGTCCCCACCGGCCGCGGCGCCCGCTTTATGATCGGCGAGTGGCACGTTTCTTGATTGTCGGGGAGGAAGAGCGGGGGGCGGCCTTTGCCGCGGCACTCGAGCGGGAGGGCCACGTCGTCGGCATGTATGGCCCTGAGCGACCGCTTGGCGAGATGCTCGGGGCGCTCGATCACGTCGCGATCGTCTGCTGGCTCACGGATGAGATCTCACCCGTGCCTTTCCTCGTGGGCGCGATCGATAGTTCGATGCGCGGTTTCATATGCCAGAGCGGCGACTGGGTGCAAGCGGTGTCGGAGACAGCCGCGCGTAACTCGATTCCTTTGGTGAGTATTCGCGCCGATCCACACGATGGGGCTGCGTGGGAAGGTGAGGTGGAGACGGCCATTGGAGAGCTGCTGATGGGCCGTCAAGCCTTCCCGTAGGGGTGCTGCGGGTGCGCTATCGTAATGGTAATCCTGTAAAGCTGATCGAGTTTTACTCTATGTCTGCTTCAAGCTTTGAGGGTCTGTGAGGGCTCCAGAAAGGACGCAAAATGACGCTGCAGCTTGGTGACGTGGCTCCCGACTTCGAGGCCGATACGACCGAGGGGCGCATTTCCTTCCACGATTGGATAGGCGACTCGTGGGCTGTGCTGTTCTCGCATCCGAAGGACTTCACCCCGATCTGCACGACCGAGCTCGGCTACATGGCCAGTGCCAAGCCGCAGTTCGACGCGCGGGGCGTGAAGATAATCGGCCTTTCAGTTGACCCGCTGGATCGTCACGGGGAGTGGGCGAAGGACATCGAGGAGACGCAGGGAACGGCGCCCAACTACCCGATCATCAGTGACGCTGACTTCAATGTCTCAAAGCTCTACGGCATGTTGCCCGCCGCGACTTCTGGCGATCCGTTGACGCGTACGCCCGCCGACAACCAAACGGTCCGCAACGTATTCGTGATCGGGCCGGACAAGAAGGTGAAGCTGATCCTCGTCTACCCGATGACGACCGGTCGCAACTTCGACGAGGTGCTGCGCGTGATCGACTCGCTCCAGCTGACGGCCAAGCACAGCGTCGCCACGCCGGTCAACTGGCGCCCCGGCGAGGATGTGATCATCGCGGGATCGGTCTCAAACGACCAAGCCAAGGAGATCTACCCGGATGGCTGGGAGGAGCCGCGTCCCTACATTCGCATCGTCCCGCAACCGAGCTAGCCGCTTAGGTGATCGAGCGCCGGTGGGATGTATCCCAATAGGTCCTCGATGATTCGTGCGGTCGCGCCCCACACGACCTGCCCGTCGAACAAGTAGGCGTCTGTCTCGAAAGCGAAGCCCCTCCGCTCAACGGTGGTACGTCCACGCGCCGCGCGCACCTCGGCCAACGAGGGCTCCAGTACGGTTGCGACCTCGTGCTCGGAGGGGGTCCAAGCGCGAGTGGACGGCTCGCCACCGATCAGGGATCCCCGAGATCCCTGATCGGCCAGCAGCGCTACGAATGGGTGGATCGAATAGTTGGTGGCGAAAGTGGAGGTTCGCTTCAGGGCGCCAACGACAGTGAGATCTCCTCTCTTCAGCCCTATCTCCTCTTCGGCCTCGCGCAGAGCCGTCTCCTCTAGATTGGAGTCCTGCGAGTCTCGGCGCCCACCAGGAAAGGCGATCTCGCCGGCGTGCCGGCGCAAGTCCGCTCGACGCTCGATGAGGACTATCCGTAGCTGGCTGTCGTGCAAGTACAAGGGCACGAGCACCGCCGCTGGTACTTGCTCGTCGGGTTGGGGCTGTGAGTGCGAGGTGACGTCGAGCAGCAGTTCGCCCAACGAGTGGGCGAGTGTGTCCACGCTCAGGCGACGGCGCTCATGCGCTCGACGCGCTCCTTGAACATGACCTCGCCGTCGAGAGTCCGGTGCACTGGGCACTTCGCGGCGATCACTTGCAAGCGCTCCACCTGCTCTTCCGGGAGATCGTCGGGGAGGCGCAACACGATGTCGAACTTCGTCGGGCATCCCCGCTCGGCCGGGGAATACTGCACCTCGACCTCCAGGTTGCCGATCTCCCATCCCTTGCGTGCGGCGTACATCTCCATCGTGATGGCTGTGCACGAGGCGAGGCTCACGGCGAGTAGCTCCTGGGGGTCTGGACCGGCGTCCTCGCCGCCTGAGTCGAGCGGCTCGTCCACGGTGAGCCGATGGTCGCGCACCTGCACGGTGTGCTTGAACTTCGAGTCGTTACGTCTGACGCTGGCCTTCATCACTCCAACACCTTCCGTTCGGGTCGTCATGAGGTGATGACCCTCCACTCACATGGTATCGACGGCGTTGACTTCAAAACAGGTTGGTTGATGCGGTTAGGCCAGTGGGTTGAAGAGCAGCCCGGTGAGGAGCTTCGGGTAGAAGAAGGTGGACTTCGGGGGCATGTTCTCACCGCTGCCCGCCACGTCTCGCACCTGAGAGACAGGGGTAGGGCGCATGAGAAAAGCGGCGTCGTACTCGCCGGAGCGCACCATTGCAAGTGCCTCCTCGGTGGAGCGGGCGTAGAAGAGACCGTTGAAGTGGGAGATGTCATCGTCGCTCAAGCCAAGGGCTCCCTTCAACAGCAACGCCTCGAGCACGCCGGTGTCAAGCAAGCGGTAGGCCTCCGAGAAGCCGTCCAGTGCGTTGTCCGCGATCGACTGGTCCTTGAGTGTGAGGCGATATGGCTGCTTGTGATGGGAGTCGATGTAACCGAATTGCAGCGGGCCGATCCCAGGCTCGGGGGCTATCTCCTGCACCGGAACCTCGGTGATGTGGAAGTCGCGGTGTAGCGCCTCTCTGAGCGCCTCCTGGCGTGCGCGGTCGAGGTTGCGGACGAGGCGATGGGTGGGGAACACGGTGAGGCCCGGATCCTCCAGTGCAACGAGGCACATGAGGATATAGTTGTGCTCGCCCTCACCCCCCAGCTCCTGCGCGTAGGTGTTGGCGGTCTCATAACGGTGGTGGCCATCGGCGATCAAGAGCTCCACGTCGCGCGTGGCGGCCTGCACAGCAGCGATGGTCGAGGGATCAGAGGTCCGCCACACCTTGTGGGTGGTGCCCTCGCCGTCGGTGACTTCTCCCCAGGGAGAGTCCGTCGTGGCTGGCTCAAGCGCGCGCCACGCGGCGCCAGCGGGATCGGAGAAGAGCGAGAAGATCGGCGAGAGGTTCGCGTGCGTTGCGCGCATGAGGCGGAGGCGGTCCTCCTTCGGACCGGGATGAGTGCGCTCGTGCGGACGCACCCGCCCCGGGCCATAACCCTCGATGCGGACGCGGCAGAAGAAGCCCTTGCGTGTGCGCTCCTGCCCGTCAGGTCCGGTGTAGGTCTGGGTGTGAGCCCACAACGAGGGCTCGGGATCACGCACCACAATGCCCTGCAGCTGCCAGGCCTCGAACAGTTCCCCGGCCGCCGTGTAGGGGTTAGGTTCGCCTTTGGGAAGGTCTACCGCCGCTACGTTGAAGGGCGAGCGCTGCAGCAGCTCTTCGCGCTGCTCTGCGTCGATGACATCGTATGGGGGAGACGTAACGTCCGACAGCGATCCCACCGCTGATCGGTCGTAGTGCAACGCGCGTAGAGGTTGGATATCGGCCATCGCGGCGCGGAGGCTAGCAGCGGCGTCTACTCTTAGGGTTATCGGGGCGTGGCGCAGCCTGGTAGCGCACCTGCTTTGGGAGCAGGGGGTCGTGGGTTCAAATCCCGCCGCCCCGATAACACAACAAGCCCCGCACCCCGCCCGCAGGGGTGTATCACGCGTGATACAACTGGTCGTATGGCTGAGGTCAGCATCCGAGACCTACGCAATCACGGTGGCGATGTCGTGGACCGTGCCGCGCGTGGGGAGCAGATCACGATCACACGCTCGGGTAAGCCCGTCGCCGAGCTGCGGGCGGTATCGCCTGGTGGACTGTCGGCGGACGCTCTGTTGAGTCGCTGGCGGCGGCTTCCGTCCGTGGACCCCGTGGTATTCCGTGAAGATGTTGACCAGCTGCTGGACTCAAGTCTGTGAGCGAAGAGTCATCACACCCGCGAGGGATACTCGATACCTCGACCTTGATCGTGCTTGAGAAGCTGGTGGACGCAAAGGCGCTCCCCGCCGAACCGCTCATCACGGCTGTGACGCTTGCCGAGCTTTCTGTCGGTCCGCTGGTAGCCAAGACGGAGAGTGAACGTGCCGCACGCCAAACACAACTCCAGCAGGCGGAGGCAGACTTCAGGCCGCTCCCATTCGATGCGGATGCCGCGCGCGCTTTCGGTAGCGTGGCTGCCTCACTGCGGCGCGCAGGTGGTAAGGCCACGGCGCGAACCTACGATGCGATGATCGCCGCTACGGCCGTCGCCAACGACCTGCCGGTCTACACCTGCAACCCAAACGATTTCAACGGCATTGACGGGCTCGAAGTGGTGGCTGTCCCTGTCCCTGAGGACCCATCGGCATCCGAACGTCTCTGAGCAAACTACTCATAAACCGCCTCACGACTCGGAGAGTTCCAGCCAAACCGGGCCAGGGGCAGCCAATCTCCCTGACTCGTTTATTTCTTTACGAACGATCGACGCGTCACACTATCGCCCCCCGATGGCCCTCGATTGGCTAGAAAAAAACATCTGGGTATGCCGGTGAGTCCGGCAGGGGCCCTCCGCTAGCCCGCTAGCGCTTTCTGCTTGATCTGGTCGAACTCGACCTGAGTAATCGTGCCCTGGTCGAGGAGCGCCTTTGCGTTGGTTATCTGAACGGTTGGGTCGCTTGTGCCAGCCACGGACTGTACATACTGGTCCATCTGCGACTTCGCGGCTGCCTGCTGCTGGATCGTTCGTTCGGCCATACCCTTGTGCTCGACAATCAGGTAGACGAACACACCGAGGTAGGGGAGGAGGATGACGAAGATAATCCATGCCGCCTTTCCCCAGCCCGAGATGTCGTCGCGGCGGAACACATCGGCGAAAACCGTGAAAAGAATCCAGAGCCAGACGACGAAGAGGAAGAAGATGAGCATCGTCCAGAAAACTTCGAGAAATGGATAGCTGGTCGCAATCACCGTATAGCTCCTTGTCTCGCCGAGCGGCTTTGCCGCATTTACCAAAAGAATACCAACAAATTGACACAGTTGCAAACCCTAAATTTCTGTCGCGGCGGAGCGTGCCAGCCAAGCGGATCGGCGATTGCGTAAAGTCCGGATTGCACGATAAATCTTGTCAAGGACTACCTTGTCACTCCGCTGGGGATTTGCGGGCAATCTCCTCGAGTGCAGCATCGAGCGTTGGATAGAAGTGCTCGCGGTCGAGCGTCTCGAGGAGGCCGTAGCGCAACGTGAGGTCCTGGAGACGAGTGCGCATCTCGGCAAACGCCATGTGGGTTCCGATGGCATTGAGCTCGTTGTCGAGCTGCTCCAACATCTCGGCGGCAGTGACATCGACGTCAGTGATTGCCTCGCACTGGAGAATCACCCACTTGGGCTCGCGGTCACGCACGAGCTTGCGGATCTCAAGCCGGAAGGTGCCGGCATTGGCGAAGAACAATGGTGCCTCCCAGCGATACACCACAACGCCAGGAATCTGCTTCGCGTTCGGGTGAGCGTCGATGTCGTGCCATCCGTCCTCACCTTCGACCTTGCCCAAAACGGCGCCGTGAGGCCACCAATTGCGCCTGAAAAAGAGCAGAATCGCGAGCGCAACCGCGACGAGGATGCCCTGCAGCACACCGAGCAGGATCACACCGGCGGTTGCGACGATGGACACCGAGAAGGCGCTCTTGCGAACGCGCAGGTAGAGGCGCAGGATGCCTAGGTCCATCAACGACAACGCGGCGACGATCACCACCGCGGCCAATGCCGTTTGCGGCAGGTCGGCGAGCAACGAGTTGAGGAACAAAAGCAGTGCTGCGACCAGGGCCCCACCGACAATGCCAGTGACCTGACTCTTGGCTTTGGACTGTTCGGCTACAGCTGTCCGTGAGCCGCTGGTCGATACCGCAAAGCCCTGGAAGAGACCCGCAGCGATGTTTGCCACACCCATGCCGATCATCTCCTGGTTGGGCTCGACCTCTTCACCGCGTCGAGCCGCGAAGCTCGTCGCGGTGGCAATAGTGTCGGTCAAGGACACGAGCGTGATCCCGATAGCGGCGATCAGAAGTGGGACGACATCGCTCGCGCTTGTCCACGGCAATGTGGGCGTAGGAATCCCCTGTGGCAGCGCACCCACCGTTGCTACTCCCTTGCTGGCAAGCTCGAACACCGCCGATGCGACTGTTGCGCCTACGACCCCGACCAGCACCGCGGGCAGACGCGTCGTGATGCGAGGGAGCACCAGTAGGAGGACAAGCACGGCGCCGCCGACAAGGAGGGTCGTCGTTTGCGTCTGGTTGAGGTGCTCTGCGAACGCGCGCAGCTCCGTGAGGAAAGAATCGGCGTGCGTGGAGAATCCAAACAACTTCGGTAGCTGGCCGACGACGATCGTGATTGCAAGGCCGTTCATGTATCCGACCTGCACTTCCTTCGAGAGCAGGTCGGCCACGAACCCGAGTTTCCCCAGTCCAAGGCCGATCTCGGTGAGTCCGACGAGCACCGCAAGCATGCCGGCCAGAGCGATTGCGCTTGCGGGATTTCCGGTTACCAGCAGCGGTGTAATGGCCGCGAGGATCAGAGGCGAGATCGAGGAATCGGGTCCCAGTACCAGCACCCTCGAGGGCCCAAACACCGCGTAGCCGACCAGACACGCGATCGTCGTATAGAGACCAGTGGCCGCCGGGAGCCCGGCCAGCTCGGCGTAGGCCATACCCTGCGGAACGAGGATCGCGGCCAACACCAAACCTGCCATGAGATCCGCCCGCAGCCACGAGCGCTCATATGTCTGGACGACGCGAATTCCCGGCACCCAGCGCTTGAGCCCGGTCGAAGCCAGCTCGCTCATGCGAGGAGGTTCGCTCGCCTGCGCGCAGCGCGCCGTCGCTGGAGACCTAGCGGGGGCAGGCGCCTAGCCAGAAGGCCGGCCCCGATCCCGATTGCGGCACCGGCGGCGACGTCGCTCGGGTAGTGAACCCCGATATACACTCGCGAGTAGGCGACGGTGCCCGCCAGCGGAACGAGGACCGGTAGGAGAATCGGCATCTCGGCGCTGGCGCCGGTGACAAACGCGAATGCGCTCGCGCTGTGACCCGAAGGAAACGACATCGAGTTCGGCATTTGGATGAGCGTCGACCACGTGGCAGCAGACGGACGCCGCCGCCGCACGAGTAGCTTTGCCGGGCCGTTTGCGACAGCTGCCGCGATCGCGATCGCAGCGAGGCCGCGACCAGCCGCCCTCCGTCCCCGCCGGTCCCCGCACGCGGCTAGTCCGCTCGCGATGAGAACCCAAAGCCGAGAGTAGTTCGCGGTTTGTGTGATCGTAACGAGGGCGCAGTCCAGCCCAGGTGAGCGCATGCGGACAGAGCTCGTCATCAACCGGTGGTCCAGCTGCTTGATGAGACCAGTCGTTTGTGTGCAACCAGACGTTCTCGCAAAACGGGTCAGAGCGAGCATGCGCCGCGCGGTCGGGTGGCTCACCGGCCAGCCGCCACCCGTAGAAGCGCACGTAGGTTGTCTACCGTCAGGGACGTCGCTCTCGCCGCCGGTGGCAGGCCAACTCCACGAGGCAGCCGCACCCGTAGCGCCCCCGGGAGCGACGCAAAGCGCAGGGGTGGATCGAGCACGAGCGCCTCGCCGTCAAGCCCAACCTCCACCGGGCTATTGGAGCGGACCTCGAACTCGTGTGCCGACCACGACAAGAGACCCGGAAAGCGGCTCGCCTGGCCGACCAGCTCGAGCCCGACGAGCTTTGACACATCGGCTGTGCTGCGCACCCGTGCGGCCAACACGCCGAGCAGGCCTGTATCGAGACGCTCGCGCGTGCCCACGCCCGCAAAGCTCGTTAGCCGATACGGATTGTTCGACACGAGCACGAGCGGCGCGTCATCGCACTGGCTCTCGTCCGGGGGGGTGAACTCAAGGTCTATCGGTACCGTTCCAGGACCCAATAGGTCGGGCAACATGTCCGTCCAGGTCTCGAGCTTGGCGTCGCGGTAAGCGTCGGATTGGACGACCTTTGCATAGACACCGAGCGACGCGTTGTTCACGAATACGCGGTCATTGACCCGCGCTAGATCTATACGCCGCTCCGCGCCGTCCGTGAAGGCGTCCAACGCGCCCACGACGTCATCACGGTCGAGCCCGAGGTCTAGGGCGAAATGGTTTCGAGTCCCTGCGGGAATGCAGACGTAGGAGACGTCCCGCCGAGCGGCAACTGTCGCAACCAGGGCCTGCGAGCCATCGCCGCCAGCCATGCCAATAACCTGAGCGCCGCGTGCGATGGCGCTCTCGGCGAGATCGAGCAGGTCATCGCCGGGCCGCAGAACCACCGGCTCGACGCCCCGTTGCCGAGCTTGAGCGGCAAGGTCAAAGCGCTCGGCCTTACCACCACCCGACTTCAGATTGATAATGAGCACCGCAGATCCGCCGGCGCCGACCGGGAGGAGCGTCCCATTCATGGCGCTGACTGCCGTTTTCCCGGTTGGTCCCAGTGCGTAGCGTGCGGCGAGTCCGAAAATGCTTAGCAGCAAGAGCAGCACAACGAGTACAGCTAGCCCTTGCCAGTTGGTCACCAGCACCAGGATGAGTCCGGTCCCGCTCGCCGCGGCCATCGCTGCGCAAAGCGCTCGTCGTGTGCCACGACGGGTCAAGGCCAACCAGGTGAACGCGCTACAGATCAGCACCAGTCCGACTGCCAGCACGGCGATTGGCACATCGCCCGCCAATGCAACCGCGGCCACAACAACCATGGCTACCGGCGCGACTAGCGCAGCGATTGCGGCGATACGAAACCGCCACGGCGGTCGCACCGCCAGATCGCTTCCCGGAGTCGCGGGGGTCGCGTGCACGGTAGTTCCATCTTGCCAGGACTCGCACGGGATGTCATCTAGCGGATACCTCGCGAGGTAATCGCCGATCCCTATGTATCTCGCGCCCAAATGACGAGCCGCGAGTTGCCGAGCAACGAGAAGTTCAAAGCTCGATCACACGATCGACGTGCATCCAAGGCCAAGCGGGCCTCTGTGGATCACCCCGCCTTCGCCATCCAGCTCCCAGGCATAGAGATCGTCGTCGACCACCATGCGTTTTGAGAGAACACAACTGTCGTCTCCCAGCCGCTCGACAACTAGTACGGGATCGCCGTCTGTCTCAATGACAGTCGTGTGAGCGTCGCGGCGCACAGTTTCGGTCCACTCGAGTGCACTGATCGCAATCGGATCGCCTCCCACGACTTGCAGCAGGCGGCCCTCTTGAAACGTCGCGCGTTGCCGAAAAGCGCCCTCTTTCATAGGAGGATCAGAGGTGCCAAGTATCTCGCTCACCGTTTCTGCGGGCGATCCGTCCAAGTTGAGAAGATGATGATCCTCGTCAAGGGCAATCTGAAACTGAACGCCCCGGATAGGTCGGTTATTTGACATAAATCCGATATCGAAATCCGAATAGGCGGGGGCGTAAAAGACGAAGGTCATCTCGATACGCTTAGTGAACCCGTCGACGTCTTCTTTGCTGAAGGGATGCAGGCATACAAGGTTCACACCCTCCTCGGCAGCAAGTGAGCGAGCGTCGTCGGTAAACCCCTTGGTCGTCACCGCCGCAATCACGTCAGCGCCAGTTTGTGTACGCAAGTCAACTAGTCCATCGATCGTGGGCTTGTCGACCGTTTTGTCCAAGTCTCGACACTCGATGAGCAGATGTCGAACCTCCCCCGCTGGGTTGCGAGTTGCGATATCAAGCTGGTGCTTGGTCCGTCTATCCACCGTGCACTCGATAGCCTCATGCGCCCAGTCGTGCAAGCCGAGTACGGCGATTAGCATGGTCGCAAGCCGCTCGTACTCGATGCCAATCTTCTCCGGTTGCCATCCGAACAGCTCAGCATGGAGTTCGTCGATCATAAGGCTAATCGGCACACGCTGTGGTCTTGGGACAGTCTTCTCATAGGCCATTGTCGGTATCACCCGTTCTGTGGGTATGGGGGCGATTGTGCCTAACGCCCTTTAGGTTGGCGAGCGAATAAGAATTACGTCCTGGCCGGCATCGACATTTCGATGCCCTGCCGCTTGCCACCCTGTGTAGATCGTCGCGAGAGTGGAAGCGTCGGTAGGGCCAGCGGCAGTGCAGCGCTCGGAGCATCCGGTGCGTTTCGCAATATTTGAGGATCTCCTTCATGACCGGTGGGGGCGCGCCGATCCCCCCAATCGACGGCGCAGCCCCCAGGAGCCGCACGCTTCGCCCAACGGCTCCAAGTTGGAAGTTGACAAGATCATGGATGCGCAATACGTTCCACGGCGGCGCCGCCGTGGAACGAACGACGGATTGGCACTCTGTGAACTCACGCTATACATCTTCGCCGTTCCGTCCGGCGCAGTCCATACCACAAATGTGTGACCTTCACGTCAGCGCAAGGCGTCTGAGAGCTCCGACCGGTCGCTAGCGACCCACACCGCCAGTCTAGTGGCATAAACCGTTTTGCTGGTAGCGCGAACTTGGCCTTTCACTCGCCTCAAAACAGCGTCTGCTGCGGTAATGGTTGTTCAGGCATCGCACAGGCGGGTTTGACCGAGCGGCCAGTCCACCGCCTAAACCTGTTTCCGGCACTTCCGCCCCGAGCCAGCGTCGCCAAGCGCTCGCGTTCGGCGGCCGGCGCGTAGGCGCCACCCTGGTAAAGCTCCTCGTAGCGTCCCGCGAGATCGGGACGGGCAGCGCTCAGCCAGCTCATGAATACGTCCTTGACATCCCCGCGTAGGTGAAGCGCGATACCGCCGATGCTCGTGGCGCCCGCGTCTGCCGCAGCTTGCAACAGAGGCTCTACCTGGTGCGGCGAGTCGTTGATGCCGGGCATCAGCGGCGCCACCAGCACTCCGGTTGGTATGCCGGCGCGGTTGAGCTCCGCCACAGCCTCTAGGCGGGCACGGGGGTTGGGGGTGTGTGGCTCGGTGGCGCGCCACGCGCGCTCGTCGAGCGTGGGGATTGAGAGGCTCGCACTGATCGTGATGCGCTCTGCTATCTGGAGCATCAGCGGCAAGTCCCGCAACAGCAGAGGCGACTTCGTGAGTACCGAGCAGGGGTTGGCGGCGTCCCGCAGTGCTTCCCAGATGCCCTCCATCAACTTGTAACGTCCCTCCACCCACTGATAGGGATCGGTGTTGGTGCCAAGCGCAACGTGCTCCCCCTTCCAGGAGGGCCGGGAAAGCTCGCCGCGGAGCACCTCGGGTGCGTTGACCTTCACCACGATCTCACGCTCGAAATCGCGCCCTGCGTCAAAGCCGAGATAGCGGTGGGTGGGTCTCGCGAAGCAGTAGACACATGCGTGACTGCATCCGCGATAGGGATTGATTGTCCAGCGGAAGGGCATCCGCGATGCGCCGGGGACGCGGTTGAGCACCGAGCGGGCGCGCACCTCGTAGAAGCGCATATCAAGGGCCTCAGGCGCGTCGAAGTGACGCACCACGGCTTGGTCGCGATAGCCGGGTAGCGGCCTTTGCTGCTCTTGTTCCCCAAGGAGGTTATCCCAGCGCACGAACATATGTTCGCATAGTCCCATGTCGATGCGGCCGCGCTCGGCGTAGCGCTTGCTGGCAGAATGCGCCGCTCGACACCCTGACCTGGAGGACTATGCATGGCTCCCGACTTGTTGACCACCATCTGCGCTGAGATCGCCGAACGCATGGACGGGCTGCGTCCCCTGCTTGACGAGCACGAACAGCTGCTCGCCGCCGCCGCGGCGTTGGAGGCGACACCCCCAGAGGGGTCGGATGGCGCATCCACCAACAGGAAGAGGCAACGCCCTCATCGCGATGCACGCGTAAAGACTTCAGCGGTAGTCGCTGCTCCAGGCGGCCGCGGCGCTAGCAAGGGAGAGTCCACGAAGACGCCAAAGCTTGCGCGCCGGCGCTCGCCGGCAAAGCCCCCCCGTGCAGTCCGCGGGGCCGCGCGCGAGGCGATCTTAGGAGCGCTCGAGCACGGTTCGCACACCGTAAGCGAGCTATCCGTCGTCACGGCAATGACCGGCCCGAACATCAACGGCAATCTGCGCCGACTCGCCGCAGAGGGTGTGGTGGTGAAGACCGCGAGAGAAGGCAAGGCGGCGTGGGCACTTACGTGAGAGGGGACTAGTTGAAAACTGCCGTATGCGGCTACCGTGCGTGTGGTGGCTTCCCTGCGAGCGCGTGTTGCTGCCGATGCGGCCCTCACTAAGCGGCTGACCCTCGTCGCATGCATCCTTGGGTCGAGCATCGCGTTGCTCGACAGTACGGTGGTGAACGTCGCCCTCCCGACGATCCAACGCGATCTCGGTGGTGGCTTGGCGGCACAGCAGTGGGTGGTGAACGCCTACCTGCTCACGCTCGGTTCGTTGATCCTGGTCGGTGGCTCTCTAGGCGACCTCTACGGCGAGCGGCGCATCTTCGCGCTGGGGGTGGGGGGTTTCGGGGGGGCTTCACTGTTGTGCGCGCTCGCGCCCACGATCGGAGCGTTGATTTTTGCTCGTGCCCTTCAAGGGGTGGCGGGGGCGCTACTCACCCCGAGTGCGCTCGCTGTGATCGTCGCCACGTTTCGCGAGTCAGAGCGCGGCCCCGCGATCGGTAGCTGGACGGCTTGGGGAGCAATAGCCACTGTGCTCGGTCCGCTCGCCGGGGGCGAGTTGCTTCAGGTGTCCTCGTGGCGGGTCATCTTCCTCATCAACTTGCCACTGGTGGTGGTTTGCGTGGCGTTGATCCTCGCCGTCATCCCGCGTGCCGAGCCACGTCGGGAGAGCGGGCGGCGCATAGATTTCCTGGGAGGCTTGCTCTGCGCGCTTGGTCTCGGTGGGCCCGTGTTCGCGCTGATCGAGCAGCCGCGGCTGGGGTGGGGGAGCCCGACGGTGATACTCCCCTTCGTGGCGGGGGTCGCGTTGCTCGTTTGTTTTGTCGTGCACGAGTCGCGCACTCGCGATCCGATGCTTCCGCTGACCCTCTTTCGCCGTCGCAACTTCTCGGCTGGCAACGTCGAGACGTTCGCGATGTATGCGGGCCTCTCGATCCTGTTCTTCTTCCTCACGATCTTCCTGCAGCAGATCGGCGGGTATACGCCGCTTCAAAGCGGCCTTGCCACGCTGCCCGCCACGATCGTGATGTTCGCCTTCTCAAAGCGCTTCGGTGCGCTCGCCGACCGCTTCGGCCCACGCCTGTTCATGGGTGCCGGGCCTCTCGTGGCGGCGTGTGGGCTGCTGCTCTTTCAACGCGTTGGCATACACGTCGACTACGTCTCCGACGTGCTCCCGGGCGTCCTCGTGTTCTCACTGGGTCTCTCGATGACCGTTGCGCCACTCACCGCCGCGGTGCTGGCGGGCGTCAACACCGGCCAGGCCGGTATCGCCTCGGCGGTGAACAACGCGGTGGCCCGTGTCGCCGGACTATTGGGTACGGCGGCGGTGGGAGCGGCGGTGGCGGCATCGTTCGTGTCGGGCCTCGAGAGCGATCTGGCCGGCCGTCCGCTGGGACCGCCGGCACGGGCGGCGGTGGCCGAAGCCAAGAAGCTGCCGCTCGGTCGTCCCGATACCAGTGGACTCCCGCCCCCGCAGGCTCGCGCAATAACGGCCGCCGCCGAGGAAGCGTCGCTCGAGGCCTTTCATCTCGGTTTGGGGATCGCGGCGCTACTAGTCGCGGCCGGTGGGCTCGCGGGCGCTATCGGTGTGCGCAACCCCAGCCGTGAGGTTCTCGCCGAGGATTGCGAGGGAGGGCAGCTGGTGGGCGCCGCGCTTGACGCCGCCGGATGTCACGAGGGCGATCTTGCGCTCGGTCACGGCGCCGAGACGGGTGTGGGCGCGTGATTTCAGCGCGCGAGCGTCGCTGCCCGGAGGAGCTGGTTCAGCCGACGCTCTCGGCGTAGGCCCGCATCGCTTCGATCACCGGCGCGAGCCTTCTCCCGCGTGCGGTCAAGCGATACTCGACCGTGGGGGGGCTGGTGGGGAGTACGGTGCGCTCGATCAACCCCGCCCCCTCCAAATCGCGCAGACGCTCAGAGAGCATCCGCGGGGAGATGCCCCCTACGGCCTCCGCGAATTCGTTGAAGCGCAATGCGCCCGTGAGCGCAGCGTAGATGATCGAGAGTTGCCAGCGGCGCTCCAGGAGGTCCGCCGCCTGGCGGACCTCCATCGGCACCGGCATACACCTGCGTGGGCTACGTGGCGGCATCAGAGCTCCCCGTCAGGAGACCCGTGAGACCTTCGGCGCGGGCTCAAGTGCCAGTTCGAGCACTTCGTCGATGGACATCACCGGGTGGAAGCTCATCTGCTCACGCACCTCCTCGGGGATATCGTCGAGGTCGCCGCGGTTTCGCTCCGGCAGGATCACGTCTGTGAGTCCCGCCGCGTGGGCGGCGAGCGCCTTCTGCTTGAGCCCGCCGATCGGAAGCACCCTCCCCTGGAGTGTCACCTCGCCTGTCATTCCCACGGTGTGCTTCACCGGACGCCCCGACAGCAATGAGGCGAGCGCGGTCACCATCGTCACGCCCGCGCTCGGACCGTCCTTGGGGATCGCTCCGGCCGGCACGTGTACGTGGAATTGGTGATCCTCGAAGACGTGCTCGTCGATGCCGAGCTCTTCGGCGTGGCCGCGCACGTAGGAGAGGGCGATGCGTGCCGACTCCTTCATCACGTCGCCGAGCTGGCCGGTGAGCTGTAGCTCTCCCTTGCCGTTCATTGCGGTGGCCTCCACAAACAACACATCGCCGCCTGTGCCGGTTACCGCCAGCCCTGTAGCCACGCCTGGGAGCGCCGTGCGCGAGGCTGACTCTTGGAAGAACTTCTGGCGCCCCAGCGCGTCGCGGACAACGTCGAGGTCGATCTCCACTGGAGTCTCAACCTTGCTCGAGGCGATTTGGGTAGCAGTCTTTCGCAAGACCGTCCCGAACTCGCGCTCGAGGTTTCTCACGCCGGCCTCGCGCGTGTACTCCGAGATGATCGCGCGCAATACCTCATCGGACACGCTTACCTCCTGCTCGCGCAAACCGTTGCGCTCGCGCTGGCGTGGCCATAGGTAGCCCTTGGCGATAGCAAGCTTCTCCTCGGAGGTGTACCCGTCGAAGCGGATCACCTCCATGCGGTCGAGCAACGGCCCTGGGATCGTGTCGGCGACGTTAGCCGTGGCGATGAACATCACCTGGCTCAGGTCGAGCTCCACGTCGAGGTAGTGGTCGCGGAAGGAGTGATTCTGGGCGGGGTCGAGCACCTCGAGCAACGCCGCGGAGGGGTCTCCGCGCCAATCCGCGCCAACCTTGTCGACCTCATCGAGCAGGATCACCGGATTCATCGTTCCCGCATCACGGAGCGCCCGCACGAGCCGTCCCGGGAGGGCGCCGATGTAGGTGCGGCGGTGGCCGCGGATCTCCGCCTCGTCGCGCACACCGCCGAGCGACATGCGCACGAACTCGCGTCCTGTGGCACGGGCGATCGACTCGCCGATCGAGGTCTTCCCGGTGCCGGGTGGACCAATCAACGTGAGGATCGCCCCCGACTTTGGATCGGCCTCGATGTTGCGGTCCTGGCGCAGCTTGCGCACGGCGAGGTACTCGGTGATGCGGTCCTTGACGTCCTCGAGTCCCGCGTGGTCGGCGTCCAGCACCGTGCGCGCGGCCACGGGATCGAGGTGCTCCTCAGAGCGCTTGCTCCACGGCACCGCTATCAACCAGTCGAGATAGGTGCGGATCATCGAGGACTCGCCGGTCTGCTCGCCCATCCGCTCCAACCGGCTGAGCTCCTTGAGGGCCTGCTCTTGGACATCCTCGGGCATCTCGGCGGCCTCGATCTTCGCCCTGTACTCCTCGGCGATCGAGCCCTCGTCCTCGCCCAGCTCCTTGCGGATCGACTCCATCTGCTTGCGCAGGAAATACTCGCGCTGCTGCTTGTCGGCGCCCTCCTGCACGTCCTCGCGGATGCGCTTTCTCACCTGCAGCTCGGCGAGGCTGTCACGTTGCAGCTTCACTGACAGGTCAAGACGGTCGGTGACGTCGAGCGTGCGCAGCAACTCGACCTTGTGCTCGTAGGTCAGGTTGGGTGAGTACCCGGCGGAGTCCGCCAGCGGACCAGGCTCCACGATCGCGCGCAGGAACGCGGCGATGCGGCCGTCGTCGCCGCGTAGCTCGAGGATCTCCTCGACCACCGCGCGGTATTCGCGCTCGAGCTCGCGTGTGCGCTTGTCGACCGGCACGTCGTCGGGGCGCTCGTCCACCTCCACGCGCAGCTCACCTTCGGGGCCGGTTTGTGCGGCGCCGATCAACGCGCGGTGCTCACCAGAGAGCGCCACCGCACGGGCGCCGCCGGGGAGACGTAGCTGCTCTGAGACCTCGGCGATGGTGCCTACCTCGAGGAACTCGTTCTCGTGGCGTGGGACGAGCACCACCCGCTCGTCATCGCCCACGTCAACTGTGAGCGTGATGCCCATGCTTGGGAATACGACCGTGTCGTCGAGGGGTATCAGTCGCAGCACGGGCTTGGGCGACTGCTCCGGCGTCTTGCCGTCTTGGGAGGGTGTTGAAGCCATCGATATACGCTCCATATAAGCTTACGAAAGTGTAGTTAGTATAGCTCGTCTCCAGAGCTCTTCAAGTCCCATATGAGCCCGTGCTCGGAGGCTAGTCACCGGCAAGCGAAAGGGGCGCCCCGAGTCGTCGAATCCCGCTCAGTCATCGGAGAAAAGCCCCCGTGGCCACAGTCCCCGCGCGCGCACCACGTTCACCTCGGCGGCGAGGAGGGTCACCTGACCGCCCAGGTACAACCACGTCAGCAGTCCCAGCACGAACGCGAACATCCCCGAGGTCTCCTTCGCGTGGCGCACCACGTGGTCTACATAGAACCCTCCCACGTGCTGCAAGAGCTGCCAGAGGATGGCCGCCACCACCACCCCTGGGATCAACGCTTTGGTGTCGACCTCCTCGGCGGTGAGCATCCGAAAGACGGTGAAGAACAGGAGCAGGTTCGCCGCGAGCGCCGCCAGCACACCGCCCACGACCTCCACCGCGCCCGTGGTTTGTGCTGTCACATAACCGGCGGCGACGGTTGACACGATCAAGAGGGCTCCAAACACCACAAGCATCCCCACCCCCCGCACACGCCAAGCGAGAAAGCCGAGCTGACGCTTGCGCGGGATCTCCCACACCGTGTTGAAGGCGCTCTGGGTGGCGCCGGTGATGCCAAGGCCGGCGAGCATCGCCCCGAGTAGGCCGATCACGAGGACCGGCACACTTCCTTTCAACGAGTGCACGTTGCTCTGTAGCTGCGTGCCGATCACCGGGAACTGGCTGAGCGTGGAGTGCAGCACGCTTTCCTGGGTTTGCGGGCTGCCTTCCAGGACGAAGCCCAACACGGTGACGAACACAAGCAGCAGCGGGAACAGCGAGAAGAACCCGTAATAGGCGATCAACGCGCCCATCTGGCTTGCCTGGTCGTCATCGAAACGCTTCACCACTGCCACGGCGAAACCCAAACGAGGGTGGCGCCGCTGGTAGCGATCGAACGCCCGTAGCCGCGACCGCGCGAATTGGGAGGGGGGTGTGGTTGCCATCTCAGACGACATGCTCGCGTGTCTACCCGACAAGAGAGCACACCACCACAAACATCGTTTAGCGGAACACTGCGTACAGGCCGGGAGGAAGTACTCGGTGCGCACCGGGCAAACGATCAGATTGAGGCTGTCGCACTGGTTTCGTGTGCACGTCGCAAAATGCTGCTTGCGCTGAATCGCGGGCGTCTGCGTCGCGAGGAGCTTGAAGACTGTTACAGCCAGGCGACGCTCGAGATGCTCACCCGCGCGCGACGTGGGGGATCCTTCGCGAGCCAGGACCACATCGCCAATGCGCTCGAGCAGCGGTTTCTCTCACGCGTTCGAGACCGCCACCGCGCGCAAAACGGGCGCAGCCAGATCGAAACCGCGCTTGCTCACGCCTCGCCGCTCCTCGCGTTCGGCTCATCCGAGCAGACGCTCCCCGATCCCCAAGCCGACGTCGAGCGCACTGTGACAGCGCGTTACGAACTGCGACGGATAGCGGAGCTCTCTCACAGGCTCACTCCCGATCAGCGCCTGGTCCTCGCGAGCCGGCTCTCAGACATTCCCCGCGCTGAGTTTTGCCAAAGGCACGGCTGGTCGGTTGAGAAGTACCGCAAGGTCACACAACGCGCGCGGGCCCGCCTGCTGAAGCTCCTTCACGAGGACCTCTCGCCGGCGGAAACCGAGTCATTGACCTCCACCGACACACAGCCTTACAGGCAGTGGGCGGAAAAAAAATCCGCCACGCCTGTCCCCTTTTCCGCGCGTGGACGGAACAGGCAGCAAGGACACACTTATGACTTCCTCTCGCCCCCAACATAAGCGCGTCCTCCGGGATGCCGACGATCGCTCATCGAGTGGATCGAACGGTGTCTCCCGCTCGCACGCGGTAGGTCGGAGGCGGGGTTCCCTGTTCTCGCTTCCGACCGCCCGTGCGATCGATTTCGAGCACCGGAGGAGGGACAGGTGAGCTTGTGGCGCAAACCCCCGCGTGAGGTTTACCACGTGTACGCTGAGGACGACTCCCTCTCCGAGGAGGGCATATGTCCAGGGGAGTGCACGGTCCGGCCAATCGATGTCGATAGCTTCGATCCCGGTGGCGAGGGTGCGCGTTCGCGCACGAGCGCACACCGGTCGGCTGTTCTCGGCGGTACCCAAGAACATTTGCGCGGGCCCCGTAGCTCAGGCGTGGCGATGTTGGCGTGCCTGGCCGCGGTGACGGTCGTCGGCGTCCTCGTCCTGTTTCACCTTTCGCACACTCCCGTACCCGCGAAACAGAGGGTCGCCGCACGTCATGTCTCCTCGTACTCCGAGCGTCGGGCTTACGTGGGCGAGCCCGCGACGGCGCCACCGAAGGTACATGTGCCCCAGAAAAGGCAACACAAAGCACACGTCCCCAATTCCCGCCTTGCCCACCCGTGCCGCCCGCGCCGGCGAATTTCCGCAAGGCACGAGGAAATCCTCAAAAGGGAAGTTCTCGGCCCGCAGGCTCCATCTCTTCCCGCCGGACACGAGTTCGACTTCGAGCGTTGACCTATGTCCGCTCCGATTCACACCGCCGTCAGCGTCCGCGCAACGCCTTTGTGGAGACTTCGTTTGGCGGGTGCGTTTCCGCGCTACCTGCTCTACGCGCTTGCCACCGCGGGGCTGCTCGCGAGCGTGCGCTTTGCGATCGCACCGCCGCGGCCACGCATCGAGCGCTCCACCACTCCAAGTGCCGCACTGGTCGATCGCGCCGGCGAAGGGTTCGCCTCGCTCTTCGCGCGCGCTTACCTGACTTGGGACTCCACAGATCCAGAAGCCCACCGGCTCGCACTCGCGCCCTTCCTCGGCCCGTCGCTGGAACCCGAAGCTGGCTCGCAACCGCCGGAAAGCGGCGAGCAGAGGGTGATTTGGACGCAGGTGGTTCAGGCAAGTGCCACGCGCAGCGGGCGCCTTTACACCGTTGCCGTCCAAACCGACACCTCGGGCTTGCTCTACCTGACGGTCCCAGTCACCCGCACACCATATGGCGCGCTCGCGCTTGTTGGCTACCCGGCTTTTGTGGGTGCCCCCGCGTTCACCTCCGCCGTGCTCGCCACCCATCTGAGCGAAGTCGAAGACCCGGCACTCATAACCGTCACGACACGCTCGCTGCGCAACTACCTCTCGCGCTCGGGAACGGAGCTTGCCGCCGATCTCATCGCCAACGCACAGGTCTCGCTCCCGGGCGCTCCGCTCGTCCTCGACTCACTGCAGAGCCTGCGTTGGTCGAGCTTCGACCGTTCGGTGATCGCCGTCGTGCAAGCCCACGACGAGCGCAACGCTCGTTACACGCTCGCCTACGAAATCGACATCGCCTCCGTCGGCGGTCGGTGGGAGGTGTCGGCGATCCAAACCAACCCAGATAGCTAGCGCTTGCAACCCGAACCACCACTCAACTAAACGAAAAGGAGTTCCCGATGCACACGATTCACACAATTCACGCCGTGCTCGCCGCGACCGAAGGCGGCTCGCTCGAGTCGGCGGCCACGAAGGCCGGCGAAACCGGGCGCAAGGTCGCGATGAGTCTCATCGCCCTGGGTTTCTCCATTGCCTCGATCGTGCTCGCATTCAGACGCGACTTCAAGGAGGCAGCCGGCATCTTCGCCGTGGGCCTCCTTGCGATCGTGCTCGCCACACCCGCCGGAGTGAACGTGCTTCACAACACTGTCAACTCGCTGTTTGGAGCCTCATGACCGAGATTCGCTCCTACCGCGCGGTGTTCGACCTCGAGCGCCGCATCTACCGGGTCGACGGGCTACGACTCAATCCGAGCGGTGTGCCACTGCGGGGTCTCGTCTACTTCACGGCGATCCTTGCCGCCGTGGTCGTACTGGGACGGTTGCCGCTGCTGGGCATACCCGTGCGGCTGCTCCCCTGGTACCTACGGGAGGTGGCCGCTCCGGTCGCGCTTGCGGCGTTGTTCACGCTAGTCAAGATCGAGGGACGCCCGGCTCATCTCACCGCGCTTGCCCTGTTGCGCTTCGCCCTCGGGCCTCGCGAACTTGCGGGTTTCAGGCGTCGCGTGCAAGTCGACAGGCGCTTTAACCCGCACGAGTTTGTTCTGCTCGCCGACGGTTCGGATGCCCGCCTGCGTCACCTGCGCTACCGCGGTCCCGGGAGTGTGCACGTGAGTGTCGCTCATATCCGCTGTACCCGCCGCCTAGGCCGCTTTGCATGGTGGGCGCAACGCGCGTCTGTGGTGCTTGCGCCGCTACCCGGTAAGCGCCCTCCAGGAAGGACCCAAACCGTGGCGCTGGTCGAGGGTGCCTGTTTGGAAGTGAGCTCCCGACCATGACCCTCCCGATCTCGTATGTATACGGGAACCTGGTGTTCGGGTGCGCGCCCGATGACGTGTGGGCCGCCTTCTCGCTTCCTTGTGAGTCATATGCGTGGCTGTCGGAGGACACCAAGCGCGCACGGCTACTCAACCTCATGGCCGCCCTACAGGCGTTGCAAGCCGACGTTCAAGTCCTGCGCGTCAAGCGTGCGTGGGACCTCGATGGCTATCTACGTGACGTCGAGCGGCTTGGCGCACCCGTTCACATGCGTGCCACCGCCGGCTATGCACGCCACCACGCCCTACACCTTGAAAGTGTCTGCCCCTCACACCCTTCGCTCTTTCTGCTCGTGAGCCTGCGCGAGCCTCAGCGCGACGTCGCCTCCTACGTATCGAATCTCGCCGAGAAGCATCCCTGCGAATGGTTGCGCTCTCTGCGCCAAGCGCTCGCCCCGCGCGGTCGCCGGTTGCTGCGCGCCACCGACCTCGAGCGGCTCAGTGTGCACGCCAACAAGCTTCACGCCCGCCTCACAGACCTCCTAGATGTGCGCCCCACGCGTGGGGTGGAACTGCAGTGGTTGGTACGTCGCGCTTTCTGTCGCGGTCTCGGCGAGCCCCTGGTCGACGGCCTGCATGAACCTCGCGCGCTCGCCTTTGAGCGCAACGGTCAAGCGCTGCTCGCCCCACTCGAGGCCGACGTGGTGCGCTGGATGGATGGGTGTGTCGAGCACCGCGGGCGCGTTTTGCGGATCGAGTCTGAGCTCGGCGTGAGCTTTCAGGCGCAACTCGTCCTCGGAGCCCTCCCTGAGCGTGCTCACTTCCCAAGCGCGGGTGTAGAGCTGATGTTCGCTCCAACGGAAAGCCTCCCGTTCGGCGTCGATGTCTCGCTGAACGCCCGCTTCCTGCCCAACGAGCTCGCGCTGCGCATCGCCCGCAAACGCATCCAAGACGCAGACCAGATCGCGCGCGCGGAGTCAGATGGCGATCAAGGTCTTTCAGACCTCGGTCGGCAACGCACAGAACAGGCTCGTGATCTGCTCAACCACCTGCAAACATCGAGTCACCCTCCGTTGCTGCGCTCAACTATCGCGCTTGCCGTCGGGGCGCCCGACGAGCAAACGCTTGCCGAGCGGGTCGAGGCGTGTAGGCGTGCCTACGGAGACATTCACCTCCACCGCCCGCTCGGCGATCAGCTCAGGCTCTTCCTCCAACACCTTCCCGCGCAACGCACCCGCGTGGCGGGGTATGACGACACGCTCACAACCGAGCAGGTGGCTGCAACGATGCCCACTGCCACCCACGCCGTCGGTTCGAACGGGGGTTTCTACCTCGGCCACACCCTCTCGGGGTCCCGTATGCCCGTGCGCTTCAATTTGCGAGAGGGCTCCGACCGCGATCGCAACACCGCGATACTCAGCGTGGGGGCACTCGGTTCAGGCAAGACCACACTTGCGCAAAAGCTCAAGTACGAGGCCTTTCTGCAGGGCGCGCGGATCGTCGATTGCGACCCCAAGGGCGACCATCGTTTCCACCTCTTGGAGGAGGTCGCCCCTCACACCCACACAATCTCCCTGCGGCCCGACGCCGCTTTGCGGGGGATGCTCGACCCGCTCCACGTCGCGCCCGAGCACTTGCGCCAAGACGCCGCCGCATCGTTTCTGCTCGACCTCCTCCCGAGTCGCGCCGACGCGAGTTGGCAGACGGCGGTGGTTGCGGCGGTTGACGTGGTGATGCGACGTGCTCCCACACCTACGTGCCTTGAGGTGGTGGGCGCCCTTTGTCAGGGCTTGGGTGTCGAGGCGCAGGTGGGCAAAGCCCTCGCCGTATACGCCCACTCCGGCATCACCCAACTTGGCTTCGCCGATCCAACAGCATCCCTCGCGCCCACAGGTGACAGTCAAGTTACCTACATCTCGGTTCGCGATCTTCCGGGCCCAGAGCCTGGGACCGCTCGCTCCGACTACACGCAGGCCGAGCGCATCGGGGTGCAGATGATGCGGCTCATCGCGATGTTCGCTATGCACTTGATGGCGAGCGAGCGAGACAGGCTTAAGATCTTCTCATTGGACAACGTGCTTTAGCGTACACATCGTCGCAAGCAGCCTATACGAGTGTCGAATCATGCAATGTAAGCCGGACACCAGCCCCAAACCAAAGATTTTCGCAAAGCACCCCAAGCTTGAAAGGGTCTCGTTAGATGCCGGAGTGGGTCCCGGTGTGGGAATCCGCTTCGCGGATTAGAACGGCTCGTCTTTGGCGGTGTGAAACGTTTTTGACCGACGCGAACCGTGGAGGCTGTGTGGGGAGTGGATTCTTTGCTGGGGTCCGCGTCGGTCAAAAACGTTCCACACCTAACGCGATGGTGGGACGGAACGGGGTTAATCGGAGGGCGCGATCGTGTGGGTAGCGCGATGGTCCGAGTGTCGTGTGAGGCCGTCACGGGCGCCGCTTGGTCCCAGCGCGCGTGTGTTCCGTGATCGCGGTCGAGGGACTGTAACGGCGGCACCAAAGGGTCGTGATCGGGTTCCTTGAGGCGTTCTCGGCGGGACGGGTTTGATCGTTTTGGAGCGTGTGGTGTCCCGTTTTGTGTGGTTGGTCGGACTAATCGCATGTAGGCGCGTTCTCTACATGCAAAGGAGTCCGGATCATGCAGACAAGCAGGGATGCACAAATAGTCGCCTGGATAGGCCGTATAGGCGCCGTGGGCGCCGAGCATGTGATGCGCCGCTTCGGGATGGGCCGCAGCGTGGTGTACCACCGCCTGAACACGCTCACCCGTGACGGGTTGTTGGAGCACCACATGGTGCTGTACGGCCGTCCCGGCGTGTACACGGCGACCACGGAAGGGTTGCGCTGGCAGCGCCTTCAGCGCCTCCCACTCTTCAAGGTCCGCCCGGGCGGGTTCGAACACGCCTGGCAGGTAGCGCACACGGCCGCCGAACTACACCACGCGCTCCCCGGTTGGGATGTGGTGGGTGAGCGGGAGATCCGCTCGATAGAGACCGACCGTAAGGAGTTGTTCGCCTCCGCGAGCGTCGGGAGAGTCGTAGACCGTCAAATACTCCACCGTCCAGACCTCGCGCTCCTACTACCCGGGAGCAATGTCATCCCGATAGAGGTCGAGCTGTCAGTCAAGTCAGCATCGAGGCTCGCCGCGATATGTCGCGGCTGGGCTAGAGCACGCCACATCAACCGCGTCTACTACCTCGCCGCGCCAGACCCCGGCAGGGCGCTCAAGCGCGCCATAGCCGCCACCCACGCAACCGACCGCATACGAGTACTCAACCTCAACGACATACCCACACTCGCGGCAGAGGTGTGCGAGCTCTCAACGACGGCATTCCTTCAGCGATGAGCGCCAGGTACGTCGTCGAGCTAGGGGGCGATCCGGAGAAGCGGATGTATGTTGAGTTCACGACACGAGTGCGAGAGATAACCGACTACGCGGTGGTGCTGACGCTCGAGCAGGAAGGCGAGGTGCAGACCGTGCGGCTTTATGACGGAGCGCACGCCGTCAACGAGATGCACAGATATACGCGAACCGCGGGCAAGCAGCCGGCGGAGGTCTTTCATCACGGTACCCTTGGGGAAGGTATGCGCGCAGCAAAAGCACAGATCAAGGCTGCCTATCAATTGATGATCGAGGGATGGCAAGCGCTATGAGCACCAACAATGGCGACACCCCCGCGATGCGGGTAATGGAAGAAGCGATCGAGCTTGCGATCGAAGAACGCTCGCCCTACCCGGAATGCGCGGCGTTCCTCAACGAGGGCGCACCCGGCAACGAGAAGTCGATCGAGCGCGCGTTTGACGAACGGCGAGCGGTGGTGCTCGTCTCGGCGGACCACAGCACCCGCGTGCTTCTCCCTGAGCCTGTCAATAGCTGAGGCGCCGCTCTGAGGCGGGCTTACGGTGGGGACTTGGTGTCCCCATATGTGGTGGCGGTCGGATTAGAGGGGGATGGCATGCGTCGCGAAAATGTCAACCGTCTCGCCGATGCCGCCCGCCGCGGCGCGGGCGGCGCTCGAGACGTTCGCTCGCATTGCGGGTGAGCGTCATCCCGGTGTCGTTCTCGTCCCGCTAGGGAGCGTAGGGGCGGATAGGTCCGTTGTGGCGGCCGCGCCGGGGCAGATCATCCGGCCCTTCGCCGCGCCAGAGGATCGTGACACGCTCCTCGACGGGTACTCGGCTGTTACCGCGCTCGATGATTACCGCGTCGATTGAACTGCTGATGATGCGCTTGCGGTCCTCGACCGGGAGAGCGTCGTAGCCCTCGATGTCGTCGGTGGTGGGCACCGCGGCGCTTACGCGTTGCAACTCGGCTCGGGCTTGGTCGACGGCGGCGACCCGTGCTTCCAGGGCGGCGTGATAGCCGCTACCGAGCACGCGTCGTGCGGTGAGATCTGCGGCGAACGCCGCTAGCTCCTCTTCGGCGAGCTCAAGGGCTGTGACGGCGGCTTGGAGGGCTTGGGAATCTTGCTTGACGGTGAGGGCCTGGTTTTCCATCTGCTCACGCCACACCGCCTCGACGTATAGGTCCAGGGTGTCACGCGAGATGTTCGCCGGCGCGGGGCAGGTGCCGGCGCTGTGGACCGCGCGGCAGCGGTAGGCCCGCGTTGGTGTCGGTCGGCCCCAGCCATAGACCTGTGGGGCGAGTACGTACCGGCAACCCGCACATCGGGCGATGCCGCCGAGCAGGTTGGGTTGTTTTCCGCGGTGGGAGGCGCGTACGGGCGCGAGATTGGCGGCTTGCCACTCGGCGAGGCTCACGATTGCCGGGTGTGCGTCGGGGTTGACCGTCTCGCCTCGATACGCCTCGCCGAGGTATACGCGGTTTTTGATGATGCGCTCGACGTTGGAGGTGGTCCAGCGACCTTCGTTGGGGCGTGGGGCGATGTCATCGAGTCGGCGACCGATCTCGGTGCGTGTTTGGTGGGCTCCGCGCATGAGGAACGCCTCGCGGATGGCGGAGGCGTCGGCGTTGGGCACGAGCCGCTTGTCTGGACCTCGGTCGTAGCCGATGGGCGTGAACTTGGAGATATGGATGCCACGAGCGATCGCATTGTCGGTGGCTGTTCCCCAGTTCTCTGAGATGCGGTCGCGCTCAAGCTCGGCGAATACCAACAGGATGCGCATGAACGCCTTCCCCATCGGTGTCGAGAGATCGAGGTTCTCGGTGACGCTGATGAGAGCGGCTCCGTGGCGCTCAAGCTCTTCGAGCGTGCTCAGCGCGCCGACGAGGGTGCGAGCGAAGCGGTCGAGCTTGGCGACGATCACGCCGTCGCATTGCTCGGCGCGAACCCGTTGCATGATCTGATCGAAGACAGGCCGGTTCATGCTGCCCCCGGAGACATCGAGCTCGGGCTCGTGCCAGGTGAGCGCGTGCCCGTGCGCTTGAGCCCAGCGCTCGATCTGTTCGCGCTGCACGTCGGGAGAGATGAAGCTCGACCCGCTTCGTCCAGCGACCTTCGATACGCGGATGTAAGCGTCGAGCCTGAGGTCTGTCCCAGCCATAGGTACGCAATATAACATTGACATTCGATGAGGGATGGCGACTCCTCGGCGACCCGGCCGGGCGCGCGCTGCTCGCCTCGCTGCAGCGCATGGGGCGCTCGGAGCTCGCCGTGCCGATCGTCTCTACTCAACTCGTCACCGATGCGCTCATCGGCGAGCGTGAGTCACTTGAGAATCTTTTGGGTGCCACCTTCGTTTTCGGAATGCGCTCTGAAACGGAGGCCGCCAGGGCGCTCACTCTGCTCGGGCTCGACCCCGACGATCGCCACGCCCGCGAGCAACTGCTGCAAATGGACGCGGGACGGTGCCTTTTTCGCGATCACGCGGGTCGTGTGGAGGCGATCCAGGTGGAGGTCGTCGTGCCATCGCTTCTACGCGCCCTATCAACCACGCCCGCGGTGGACAATCCGTGATGAGGGGGCTCGTAAGCAGCCTGCTCGGCGCGACGCTCGCGATCTCGTTCGTGCCCGCTGAAGCGATCGCCACCGCGACTGTCTACTCCTACGAAACCCGTCAACCGCAGCGCTCCAAGGCGGTGGTGCGTCCGCCGGCCAAGCCCCGCGCCCCGGTTACTCCACCACTCACTTCGCTCCCGCCATCAAGCCAAGGCGAAGAAACCATGGGATTCCCCGCCGCGTCGGGCGATCAGCTTGTGGAAAACGGCATGTCGAGCCCACTATGCGCTGGAGGCGTGCGTGGGGTCCTCTCGCGCGCAGCGCAGAGCAACTGCGAAACCTCCGGTTTCATAGGCGCGCCCGCGCCCACCAACAACTACGCGCTCGATGTCCATATCGACACTGGCACATTCGGCCTCTCAAAAGGGGCACTAGTGTCGGTGATCCAGGACACGTTCATCGCTCCGTTGTGGAGCTTGATCGTGTGGGGCCTACACGCGCTTTTGGTGATGCTCGAGTGGTGTTACTCGCTCGAACTGCTCGATGGCTCGACCGTAGGCAGCTTCGCACGCCCTTTGCAACAGGCACAGGCGAGTTTCACCGAGCCGTGGCTCGCGCTCGTGCTTGCAGTGGCGTCGGGGCTAGCGCTCTACAACGGGCTCGTCCGTCGCCGTATCGCCGAAACACTTGGACAGGCGCTGCTGACGTTCGCGATGACGGTCGCCGGGCTTTGGGTGATCGCCAACCCACTTGGCACTGTGGGGGCCGTCGGGGAGTGGTCAAATCAAGCGAGCCTGGGCACTCTCGGTAGCGTCAGCCGAGGAACACCTGTCGGGTCGCAGCGCACGCTGGCAGACGACGCGCGCGCCGTGTTCGCCGCAAGCGTAGAAACGCCGTGGTGCTACCTGGAGTTCGGCAACGTGCGCTGGTGTAGCGACCCGTCGCTACTCGAACCGCGCCTGCGCAAGGCTGCGATGGCGCGTCTCGTCGCACACCGCCCCGATGCCCCCACAGCACAAGCGCGTCGCGAGCGGGAGCTCGTGGGGGAGGCCGACACCAACGGCCAACTGTTCCTGGCGTTTGCCGCTAATGGACCGCAGCGAAACTCAGTGAAAGAAGCGACCTCGTTGCTGCACGTCATCTGCGAATCCGAAGATGACACGAAATGTAGGGGCCCTGCGGCGGCGGAGGCCGAATTTCGCTCCGACGGTGGCACACTCCCGCGCGCGATCGGGCTTGTTCTCATCGCCGCCGGCACGCTTGGCATGGCACTCCTGTTCGGCCTGGTCACGGTGCGGTTGCTCGCCGCTGCCGCGCTCGGCCTCTTCATGCTGCTGCTCGCGCCCTTCGCCGTGCTTGCACCTGCTCTCGGTGACGGTGGCCGCGCGCTCTTCGGTGGTTGGGCAGTCAGGTTGCTCGGAGCCTTCACGTCGAAGCTGATCTTCTCCTTCGTCCTCGGAGCACTGCTCGTAACACAGCGCATCCTGATGGCGCTGCCGCTTGGTTGGTGGACTCAGTGGCTGCTGGTCTCCGCGTTCTGGTGGACCGCTTTCTTCAAGCGCCATCAAGCTACCGAGCTACTGCACAACCGTGGACACGCTCCCGAACTCACTGGCGTCGTAAAGCTGCGCGTCAAGACACTTGACATGCACCGAGCGATTTCCCGTCCATTGGATTGGGCGAGGCGACGGCTGCCGCTGGAGCACGCATGAATCCCCCCGGCTATCTCCCGCTTTCGGGGAAGCTCGCACTGGTCTGCGTCCTCGGAGTCCTCGCCGCGGGCATACTCGCGGCGACGACCATCGCCGCTCTGGTTGGTCTCTCCGCCGCTTCGACCGCAGTCACGACCACAACCTACGGGGCATCGGCGCGGGCACTCGCTGAAATCCCGCAGCGCTACCTAGCTCTGTACCGTCAGGCAGCTACCCGATACGGCCTTGACTGGGCAATTCTCGCTGGCATCGGCAAGGTCGAGTGCAACCACGGCCGCGATCCAGACCCCTCGTGCACGCGCGAGGGTGCCGTCAACTCGGCGGGCGCGGGCGGTCCCGCGCAGTTCCTCGCCTCGACCTGGAACCTCTATGGGGTCGACGGCGACGGCGACGGCCGCACAGATCGCTGGGATCCCGCCGATGCGATCGAGGGAATGGCCAATTACCTCAAAAGCTCGGGCGCCCCGGCCGACTATTACAAGGCGATCTTTGCCTACAACCACGCCGGCTGGTATGTATCGGAGGTAGCGCACTGGGCCAGGATCTACCGGGGCGCGGTGGAAAACACGCCGGGTTCCGCGCGCGGGGGAGTCTCCGTCGTAAACCTGTCGGGCGCGGGAGCTGTGCGGTACGTCGCCAGCGCCGCCGCGATGCTCTCACCCAGCGACGGCCACATGGCACTCGTTCCCGAGCAAGCCCCGCCGGTGGTCCAGGCGATGCTCATCGCCGGTAACGAGCTTCAGGACCTTCCCTACGGTCCAACCGGCCATCCCGACCCTCGCGGGGCCGACAGCGAGGACTGCTCGAGCACCGTCAACTACGTCCTCTACCGCTCCGGGGTCAGGCAGATCGGTGAAATCCTGCGCGAGAACCCGCTCGCTCAAGATTACGTTGGCTGGGGAGATCCTGGGCCAGGGAGGTGGGTGTCGATCTATGCGACGACGAGCCCCACGGATCACGTCTTCATGGTGATCGCAGGTCTACGGCTCGACACCTCTCACAACGGCACCGACGTCGGACCGAATAGAAACGAAGATGGCCCCCGCTGGCGCGTCCTCGACCATATTCCCGCTTGGGCGCACTGGTCGGTGAGGCATCCGCGGGGGTTGTAATGTCCGTGGTGATGAGCACGCGCGAGGTCGACTATTTGCTGATCGGCGGGGGTTTGGCGGCCGCTAACTGTGCCTTCTGGCTACGTGAGTCGGGCGCCGAAGGGGAGATCCTGGTGGTGGGGCGAGAGCCCGACCGCCCCTACAACCGCCCGGAGTGCTCGAAGGGGTACTTGCGCGGCGAGGAGACGCGCGTAGACACCGAGGTGCGTGCGCCCGAGTGGTGGGGAGAAGCAAACGTGGACCTGCTCACGCGCACGAGCGTGCTGTCGCTCGACGCGCAGGCCAAAACCGCCAAGCTCTCGGACAAGCAGGAGGTGAGCTTCGGCAAGGCGCTCATCGCCACAGGGGCGAACGTCCGCCGACTCAATGTCCCAGGGTGCGAGCTCGAGCAGATCCACTACCTGCGGACACTCGGCAACGCCGACACGATCCGCGAAGGCGTCGCGGACGCAGAACGCGTTGTGCTTATCGGTGGCTCCTACATCGGCTGTGAGGTTGCCGCTTCGCTAGCCCTCATGGGAAAGAAGGCGACGATCGTGATGCAGGAGGAGGCCACCCTCGAACGGGGCTTTGGCAAACGCGCCGGGCGCTTCTTCCAGGAGCTACTCGAATCGCACGGTGTCACCATCCACGGCCCTGACGAGTTGGAGCGCTTTGAGGGGGATGATCGTGTGGGCAAGGTCGTCACAACCAATGGACTTGCACTCCCCGCTGAAGCCGTTGTGATCGGCGCGGGCGTTACCCCCGACATCGCGCTCGCCAAGCGCGCCGGGCTCGAGATCGGCGCGCGCGGGGGAGTGTTGTGCTCCTCACGCCTGGAGACATCCGTGCCAGGCATCTTCGCCGCGGGGGACATCGCGGAGTACGACTCGCCGATACACGGCGGTCCCGTGCGCCTCGAGCACTGGGATGTGGCTTTTAACCACGGTAAGACCGCTGCGCTGAACATGCTCGGCCACGATGTTCCACACGATGTCGTGCCCTACTTCTACTCGGTGCTCGGAAACGACGGTGAGCTCGAGTACGTCGGTCCGGCGTATGGGTGGGACGAGGAGATCGTGCGCGGCTCCTACGAGAATCGCGACTTCACCACCTGGTATCTGAAGGACGGTCGTGTGCTCGCCGCGCTCACATGGGGGCGCTCCGACGACCTGGAGCACGCGCGCCGGTTGATCGTCGCCAAAACGACACTTGACGAGGCCCAACGCGTCGCATTGGGAAGCCTGGATCGCGACTTGGACGGCGTTGGCCGCTGAGGTGTCAGAGCAAAGATAGTGATCTTAATATACGTGGCAGTCTGCGTATCCAACCCTGGACAATGTAGAAACCACGTGTATCATCGGGTCTCTTCGGTCCGCTTCATCGGACAGTCGACAAGTCGTCTGAGGGGGGATTTCGTGCGGTTCGAGAGGGCGCGAGACGCGGCGTCGGGCACCGCGACGACTGCCAGCCGCAGGGGTGAGGTTCTCGATGGGGCAGTCGTCCTGCTGGGGCAAGACCATGAACGGGCAGTCGCGTTCGTCGAGCGCGAACTCGGCCCGATCGAAGCGCTTGGCGAGCGCGCCGAGCGTTTGTTGGAGACGCTGGAGGTGTTTCTCAAGCACGGTCAACGTGTGGCAAACGCCAGCGCGATGTCAGGGCGCCACCGAGACACCGTGCATCGGCATCTACGCGAAGTCGAGGAGTTGCTCGGCTGCAAGATCGAAGAACGCAGTGCAGATCTGCTGTGGGCCCTGCGGTTGCGCGCGGCGCTCGGCGGCGCCGAAGATCGTCCGCGGCGCTCGGTTGGCTGACCAGCCAGCGAAAAAAGCATGAGAAATCCCTGCAAATCAGCGTAATCCGACATTTTGCTGATTTACCTGGGGAGCCGCGCGATGTAGGTTCGTCTCGCAAAGAGGCGGAGTCCATCGACCAAGCGGTCAAGGGGGAGCACATGCGTCGCATCGGGAGAAATGTCGGCTTCATTCGTTCGGTTCTGGTTGCCTTGGCGATCATTGTGCTCTCGGCGCTCGGCAGCACTGGTGCCGGCGCCGTTGCCGGGAGTCGCGGCTCGGTTTCTCCCTCGGGCTCGCTGCTGGGCAACCCGCTGATCGTGCCCGCCGCCGAACCATTTGTGAGCGGGCAGCAGGCGGCGGCAGCGCTCGCCAGGCGTGCCAATCCCTTTGCGGCGTTCGCCCGCGAGCGCTCTCGTACTCAGTACGCGAATCTAAACGACGCCGCCGCCGGGCGGCTGCTGAGTAAGGCCTTCCCCGCGGTGGTCGACCAGCCGGCAGGTGGCAGGCCCTCGCTTCCCGCCGGCACTCGCGCTCTCTCCTATCTCACAACGCACGCGATGGCGATCGCCCTGCCCGGCAATCGTCTCGGCATCCTCGAATCCTCCGAGAACATTGCCAAGCGCGGCCGAAACGGGCGGTATCAGTCGACGAATCTGAAGCTGGTGCACAACGGTGGCGGTTACACGCCGGTCTTCTCTGACGTGCCGGTGAGGATCCCCGGTCATCTTTCGAGCGGCGTCTATCTCCCAGGCACGGGCGTGACCATCACTCCTGTGGACGCTCACGGCCGGCCGCTG
>DASXNB010000054.1:0-2309 GCA_036495305.1 Solirubrobacteraceae bacterium
CACGCCTTCGCGCCCGGCGAACTCACCACCTTCGCGCGCGACGCCGGCCTGGAAAACATCCGCGTCACCGGCGAGGAGCTGCTCGCCAACTGGTTCGGCTGGACCAACCGCACGTTGGAGGCCACCGCCCACCCTGAAGACGTTCCCTGGGGCTGGCGCAACTACGCCTACCGTGGCTACCTCGCACTGCAAAAGGTAGATCGCACCCTGCTCGAGTCGCGCCTGCCAGCGGCGATGTTCTACAACCTGATCGTCACGGCGCGCAAGCCCTAAGCAGCCGCGCGGCCCTCAAGGGCCTCATGGACGAGAATGTCTGGATGGGGAGAGCCGTAGAAGGTGCCGTAGCAGGTGCGTCACCCGTGCCCATGCCTCTGTTCCGCGGCTCCCGCCCGCTCAAGCGCTGGCGCTATGTGGGGGTGTTCGGCGAGGAGTTCATGATCTGCGCCGCAACCGTCCAAGTCGGGCCGGCGCGACAGACTTTCTGGGCGGTGTTCGACCGTGCCGCGAACACGACGGCCGAGCGCACACGCATGATCCCTCGCCACGGAGCCCTGGATCTGGCACCGGGACGGTTTCGCATCCGCGACTCCGCGGTTCTGCTCGACCTTGCCCTTGATGAAGACAGCGGCATCGAGGCAACATGCCCTCACGGCCGCGAGCAGGTGTGGACACGCAAGCAGGCGGGAGTCCGCGCCCACGGTACGCTCGTCCTCGGCGCACGTCCTCCGGTCCCAATCGACGCGCTCGCCGTGATCGACGACACGGCCGGCTACCACGCGCGCGTCACCGAGTGGTGGTGGGCAGCTGGGGTCGGTGCCGGACCCGACGGAACCCCGCTGTCCTTCAACCTCGTGCGGGGGGTCAACGATCCACCCACGGGCAGCGAGCGCACGGTATGGGTGAACGGCGTCCCCCACGAGGCCGCGCCTGTGCTCTTCTCCACCGATCTACGCACGATCGGCTCAGAGGACGGCTTGGAGCTTCGCTTCACCCCCGAGGCCGAGCGCAGCCGTCGTGACAACCTCCTGCTCGTGCGCAGCAACTACCGCGCGCCCTTCGGCTCTTTCAGCGGCACACTTCCCGGCGGTATCCCGCTCGCGCACGCACTCGGCGTGGTCGAGCACCACCGGGCGCGCTGGTAGGTGGCCCCGCCGTCTCGCTTGCCGTCCTCAGACAGTTGTACCATTTCTACGATATGCGACAGAAGACAAAGCTCAAGGTGTCCCACCTCGTCGACTCGGTCGGATAGGAAGATATGGCCATTACAATCAGCGATATGACAAAGCGCGAGAAGGCACTCAAGCTGGTCGAGGGGCTCCCAGAATCACAGCTTGAGTCACTGATCGCATTTCTCGAGGCACAGGACCAGCCGGGCGACATCATCGATGACTGGGGCAACCTTTCCAAGCTTCATCGAATCTCCTCCCGCGAAACGATGCGGCGCCTCGCGGAAGAGGAGCGCGCGGCCGGACACGAGCCGTGGTGAAACGCGGCGACATCTGGTGGACAGAGCACCCGGAATGGGGACGTCGGCCTGCAGTGGTGATGACGCGCGATCAAGCCATCGACAGCCTCAACGCAGTGTTCGTCGTGTTTGTGACGACCACAATTCGAGGTATCCAAACAGAGGTTGAGCTCGATGCAACGGATGGGATGCCGTACGAATGTGCGTTGAATGCCGACCATACGGGCACGCTCGCGAAGACTTTCTTCATCGAACGCATCACAACGCTCGCGTCTGAGAAGCTGAGAGCGGTTTGCACCGTGCTCGACACCGCCACCGACTGTTGAGGTCAGGAAGCCGACGGAGGGCACTCGAGCCCACCGCACACTGCCTCAACCACCAGTTGCTTGGCCCGCTCGAGATCCTCCTCGCCCTGCGGCAGTAGACCGAAGATCCAGCCGGTCAGCACCTGCTCTATCGCGCCGTAGAAAGTCATCGCGGCGAACTCCGCGTCGATCTCGGCCTTGAACACACCTTCGTTCTGAGCCTTCGTGACGATCTCACCGATCAGGCGATAAGCCTCGCGGATCTGCCCCAGGTGGGTTTGGCCGAACGAGTTGGCCGCGCGGGTCACCTCCACGATGATCACCTTCATCAGGTCGGGGTCGTGGCGGTAGCTATCCACGATGAACGAGGCGATCGCGCCCAGCTTGTCGCGCACGGGGATCTGCTCGGCGTCGACCGCGCGGATCATCTCCAGCATGATCCCCCAGCGCTCCAGGAAGAGCGTGTTGAGCACTTCGTCCTTGGAGGGGAAGTAGTGATAGAGCAGCCCATACGCCACCCCCGCCTCGTCGGCGATGTC
>DASXNB010000055.1:0-18756 GCA_036495305.1 Solirubrobacteraceae bacterium
CCCCAACTCGCGCAGCGCTTGCGAGTAGAGGCTCATCAGCTCGTTGTGCGGTGCTTGGCCGAGAATGGAGGAGATCTCACGCGTACTGACCTGCTTCAGCCAAGCCCCCGTTGGAGGCCCGGCGGCGCGCACGTGGTCGGCCAGGTTCCAAGACACCGTGAAGTAGCCGCTTACCGGCTCGCCACCGGAGGTGCGCTTGCGTAGCGTGGGGAACCAGCCTGAGCCGAAGTTGATGGTGTCGAGCACCAGCATGTAATCGGCCACGTCGGGGGCATCGCCCTCGAGGTAGTGGCGCTCGGGGTCGAGCGGGGGCGGCTCGGCCGGTCGGATCTCCGCTACGGCGTCGAGGTTGATGCGCACATTGCGTGCGAGCACGGCGATTTCGGCGCAGGTAGCGCGGACCTCGTCGGTAAGGATTGGGACGGTCATGGCGTGAACGTTACGACTGTGAGCGTCGCGCGGCCAGGCGTTATTTGGCTTAGCTGACGCTTGCGGTGCCCTTGTGGCAGGCGGGCGATTCCGTAGAGCAACTCTGCGGGGGTGATCGCCGTGGTCGCGACTTCTGTGGCGTCTAGCGAGTCAAGCCAACTCATGACCCTCTTGTTTGGCTCGTGCCGAATGAGCTCGGAGAGGACATTTGTGTTGAGGAGGTTCACGCTCGAAGGTTCGCCGCGCGAGGCCGCTTCGCGACGGTCGGGAAGATCGAGCTCGAGGCCGCCTGGGGCGCGAGCCTGGCTTGATGTGGCTGCCTAGGCCGCCCCGATGGCCGTTGGGGCAGAGCGTCGTTGAGTATCGCTCGTACCCTCAGTCTCTATCGAGCGTCCGTGACGGGCGGCACTCACACGCAGACGCGGATGTGAGACGGCATGATGTTTCGGGGACCCTCCGTATAGCCATCTATAGAGTTGTATATGGTTTTACTATGGATAGCTATACAGTGTTACAATCGGGCGGTGGACCCAGTAAAGAACCCTTATGCGCCCGGGGCAGGGACCGAACCCCCCGAGCTTGCTGGACGTGAGGATGAGCAGGAGCGTTTTGGTATTCTCCTACAGCGACTGGCTGACGGGCGCGCTGACCAGGGTCTGGCGCTCTGGGGTTTGCGTGGGGTCGGCAAGACCGTGCTCTTGAACGATCTCGCCCGTAGCGCCGAGGAGCGTGGCTGGGGTACAGGTTACGTCGAGCTCAGGGGACGTGGTCCGCTGCGGCCCATCCTTGCAACGATCGCGATTCAGTCAGCACAGAGTCTCGCCCGCCAGCCCGGGCTTGCCGAGCGCGCACGCCGAGCCTTGGGAATCATCCGTTCGTTCTCGGTTACGGCGATGCCCACTGGAGTGACGTTCTCTCTCGATGTGGACCCGGTGAGAGGCCGGGGTGACAGTGGGCAGCTCGATGTCGACCTCTACGAGGTGTTGTTGGAGCTTGGCGAGTCCGCCCGCGAGGCGCAGACGGGCATTGCATTGTTCTTTGACGAGATGCAGTTCGCAGACAGGGAGGAACTCGGAGCCGTGCTCGCGGCGGTGCACCGCGCCGGACAGCGGAGCTTGCCGATCGCGACCGTCTGTGCCGGTCTGCCCCAGCTGGCCTCGCGCTTGGTTGAGGCCAGCAGCTACGCCGAGCGGCTCTTTAGCTATCACCACATCGGAGCCCTATCGCCCGAGGCTGCTGCCGCCGCGCTGAGTGTCCCGGCTGAACGCGAGGGTGTCTTCTACACCCCACCGGCACTCGAGTTTCTACTCGAACGTACCGGTCGCTACCCATTCTTTATTCAAACCTACGGCAAGTATGCCTGGCAGATCGCCCAAAGCTCCCCGATCGAGCTTGACGTCGCCGAAACGGCTGACGCGATCGCCCAAGAGCAGCTCGACAGTGGCTTTCACCGTGCGCGCTGGAATAGGGCGACGCCCGCCGAGCGGCGCTACCTGGCTGCGCTTGCTTCGCTTGGTGACGGTCCACGACCGACTGCAGACGTTAGCGCGACGATCAACATGACACAACAACAGACTGCGGTGCAACGTCAAAACCTGATCGACAACAAGGGGCTGCTCTACAGCCCGGAGCGCGGATCGATCGACTTTACGTCACCGCTGTTTGCGAGCTATATACGACGCCACCACCCACTGGGTGACCTGCGGACAGGAGGTTAGGACGCATTTGGCCAGCGTGCGAAACTCTGACGGATAGCGCTAGATCGGAAGATCGGTTGTCAAGTTTGAGATAACAAACTCACTAATCTCTGGCCCCCATCCCTCGAAACCGTCAAAGCGCCAACCCTCTTTGTGTGCCAAATCCCCAACCGCACGGAGGGCTCGCGCGAGTTCATCGTCTGTGCGCGTAAAGAGGACTGAGCGCATCTCGTTGTCGGTGAGTAGACGACTCACTACCGGCGTCACACGATGACCATAGAAGCGCGCGAAGTTGGGATAGAAGTCCCTGCCGCCAATGTCGCCAGAGTCATCGATCGCGACAAGGTTCGCCAGAGCATCGAACTGGGCGAGGCTCGTCAGGATCTCGTCGTTTTGAGTTCCGATCCCATCTGGGCGCAAGCAGGCGAGCCTAATGACGGTGTCACGAGCGAGGACAAGCAAGCTCAACTCTATTGTTCCCTCGTCTCGGCGTTCGCGCAATAGCTGGCCCCGCGAAGCCATTGTCAGACCGTGCCGCAACCAGTTACGTTCGTAGTCGCTAGCGCCTTGGGGGCGTTGAATAACAATGGTACGCAGGATGTCCCAGCGCTCAAGACGAGCCGCCAGCGCACCCAGCCCATAGATTCGCAGGAGTATCGCCAGCCAAACGCGTGGTGCGATCTCCTGCGGGCTGAACTGCGTGCTGTACTCGAATCGCTGTGCATCTCCCGCGCCGAGCGGCATGCCGTAAATGCGAGTTAGCACGTCAACGACTCTACGGACCCAATGGTCAAGTTCCAACGTGAGGAATGTTGCGGCGAGGCAGCCAAGCTTGTCAAGGAGCTCGGCCAGCGTAGTGTCGATCTCCTCCCCCCGGATTGCTTGACGTCCCCGTCCGATAGCGTCATTGAACATGTGCTGTAGCGCAATCGTGTCCTCGTCACGCGCCAGCTCCAGCGCCGCGATACTGAGCGCTCCAGTCTCCATGTCAAAATTGACAGAGCCGAGTGGCGGGCGGCGACCGACGCTAGTAAGAGCGACAAGCCCCTCGCTCTGACCTGGCTCGCCCACCGTCGCGGACTCTCCGGCCGCCGGCGAGACCTCTGAAGATCCTGGGCCGACGGGGTTCATGGTCTTGGGCTGCTCTTGGCCGCTATGTGATCGCCGGCGTCGTGCGAGGGTCAGGCCAATGTCGTCAGCAAGCTTTGCGACGCCGTCGATCGTGTTCCCCGCAAGCACACCGGCGATTGTCGGCGCACGTTCTGTGACGATCTCGCGTGTCAGGCGATGCCATATAGGAACAATTACGTTGGATTCACCGTCTACCAGTCTGGAGTAGAAGCCGTCGAGCTCCTGCTGAGGCCAGGGCTTGGAGAAGAAGGCCTCGCTCAAGATCACGACACCTAGCGTGCTATGTGCGATTCCCTCCTCGATCTTTGCTCGCAGCTTGTCGCCGAGCACAAGCTCGTACTCGTCGAACCACACGCTCAGTCCACGGCGCTGTAGAGCTTCGGCGAGCGGGCGGGCGACCTCCTTCTTGTCCTCGCTTGCGTGCGAAATAAACACATCGCGCATGGCGCCGAGAGTGTCGGAGCCTGAAGCACTTACCGGCTCGGGGGGCGGGAACCCAAACTGCGGGGACGCCGAGAGCTCTTGCGCCCGGATGCGTAGGTAGTCGTCAATCGTCCGCGTATCCCAGTAGTTGACGACCAGCTCGCTGATCTCCCGACTCCAATCGTCCTCAGGTCCTCCTGCACCGACACCCCCGCCGTAAAAAGGAGCCTCGCGTAGGAAGACCTCACTGAGTGCCTGCTGCAACATCTTGTCTGTGGCTCCAACCTGCTGGAGATCGGATCGTGTGATCAAGGGGTGTCATCTTTGCCCCTATAGCGCTCAACGGCGAGCCTGAGCAGCGAAGCGAAGCCCTCGAGTAGAGGTGCTCCTGCCGCAGTCAGCCGCAGCCCATAGAGAAGCAGGACAATCTTGCCGGGGTGATTCTCTACAAAGCCAAGCGGTCTTGGCATGTCTTGCAGGATCGAACTGAGCGGCACGGCTCGACCGTTTCGAGCGAGGCTACGGGTGAGGCCGGTCGTTGTCGGCCACGCGCCGGTCTTCAAGAACTCGCTAGCGACGAGATCTAGGGTCTCTTGACGCTCACGGGCCCAAGCAAGGATCGATTCGGGAAGATAATCAGGCTCATCAAACACAAGAACATTCTGACAGTCCGCAACACGCGACCATACTCACGAGGCTAACGCCGGTTTCGTGACGGGTTCTTCAACTCAGTTACGGCGTTAGTCCACCTCTCGCCCTGTGGCGATCTTCAATCTCAGGCACTCTCACCTCCACCTGCCCGCACCCACTTCTATGCTCCCTGGATGCCCTACAACGACCAGGTCGAGCGCGTGGAGGTGCTGCTCGAAGGCCTGAACGAGCCCCAGCGCGAGGCTGTCACGCACGGGGAGGGGCCGCTGTTGATCCTCGCGGGCGCAGGGAGCGGCAAGACGCGTGTACTCACCCACCGCATCGCGTATCTCATCTTCAACGGTTTCGCCCATCCCAACGAGATCCTTGCGATCACGTTCACGAACAAGGCCGCCCAGGAGATGCGGGGACGGGTGGAGCAGCTGCTCGATGGCTCCACGAAGGGCATGTGGCTGATGACCTTCCACGCGGCGTGTGCCCGCATCTTGCGAGCAAGTGGCGAGCGGTTGGGGTACACCAAGCGCTTCACGATCTACGACCAGGCCGACGCGCGGAGGATGGTGAAGCGGTGTATCGAGGAGGTTGGGGTGGACCCCAAGCGGTTTGCCCCCGCGGCCGTGCACAGCCAGATCTCCCAAGCCAAGAACAAGTTGCTGTTCGCCGAAGATTGCGCACAGGCGATCGGCTCGCCCTTCGAGCAGGTGGTGGCTGAGGTGTACCAGCTGTATGAAAGCGAGCTCCACCGCATGAACGCGATGGACTTCGACGATCTGCTGCTGCGCACGGTGAACTTGTTCGAGCTGTATGAGGACGTGCGCACGCGCTACTCCCAGATGTTTAAGGACGTGCTGGTGGACGAGTATCAGGACACCAACCACGCGCAGTACCGGCTATTGCAGTTGATCGTGGGTGGGGGCCGGCGCGAGCCCACCAAAGGCGAGCGTGTGAACATCCCAGGACACCGCAATCTCGCGGTAGTGGGCGACGACTCACAGTCAATCTATGGGTTTAGAGGAGCCGATGTATCCAATATTTTGGACTTCACCGACGACTTCCCCGACGCAAGGGTGGTGAAGTTGGAGCAGAACTACCGCTCCACCCAAAACATCCTCTCGGCGGCAAACGCGGTGATCGCTAACAATCGCGGGGGCATCGCCAAGCGGCTGTGGTCGGAGAAGGGTGCGGGCTCGCCGATCCGGGTGCACGGACTGGAGGACGAGCACGCCGAGGCGCGCTTCGTGGTGGGGGAGATCGAGCGATTGGTGGACGAGGGGGCCTCGCGAGCGGAGGTGGCCGTGTTCTACCGAACCAACGCAATGTCGCGCGTGATCGAGGACATGTTGGTGCGTCGCGAGATCGCCTACCAGGTGATCGGGGGGACGAAGTTCTATGAGCGGGCGGAGATCAAGGACGCGATCGCCTATCTGGCGTGGATCGCCAACCCCTTCGACGTGGTGAGCTTCCAGCGCGTTGCCAACTCCCCGCGGAGGGGGTTGGGGCAGACTTCGCTCTCGCGCATCGTTGCCCACTCGGCCACGATTGGGCAGTCGGTGTGGGAGGTGGCGGGCGCCGACCGTATTCCCGGTCTCGGAGCAGCCGCGATCAAGTCATTGACTCGCTTCATGTCAACGATGGAGGAGCTTGCGGCGTTGGCGGCCGACGGTGTGCCTGTAGGCGATTTGATGGAAGCCGTGCTTTCCCGCAGCGGGTACACCGAGGCGCTCGAGTCGGAGTCAGTGGGTGGGGGAGAGAAGGCCTTTGAAGCGCAGGGACGCCTCGAAAACCTGCAACAGCTGGTGGAGGTGGCGCATGAGTTCGACGCTTCGATGCAGGCGCAGGAGGACACGTTGGAGTTGTTCCTGCAGGAGCTGGCGCTGAAGTCAGACGCCGATTCCCGTAGCGACGAGGAGGGGTTGGTGACGCTGATGACCCTCCACAACGCCAAGGGTTTGGAGTACCCGATCGTGTTCGTGGTTGGGTGCGAGGAGGGGGTGTTCCCCCACCAGCGCGCGCTTGACGAAGGTGGGATCGAGGAGGAGAGACGCCTCTTCTACGTGGCCGTCACCCGCGCGATGCGCGAGCTCTACTTCACCTACGCGCGCAGACGGTCGGTGTTTGGGGCCTCCACTTTCGGGCTCTCAAGTCGCTTTCTCGATGAGATCCCGGCCGAGTTGACAGAACGCGAAGAGCTACCGCCGCCGCGCGCACGAATGGGGCTTGGCGGAGGTGGGCTTGGCGGAGGCATCGGGCTCGGCGTACCCGCGGGAGCGCGGCCAGGCGGCGCACGCGGGGGCGCGACCAACGGCGCCCCCCGCGGGGGCGGGTTGTGGAGCTCCTCCTCGCCGGTGGCCCCCACGTTCAAACTCGGCGAGGACGTCACCCACGCTGCCTTCGGTGAGGGGGTGGTGACGGGTCTGGAGCCCGGGGGCATCATCGTGGTGCGTTTTGCAAGCGACGGTTCCGAGCGCAAGCTGATGGCCGACTACGCGCCTGTCAGTCGCCGTTAACACATACGATCCGCCGCGATGACAGCCACGATCATAGACGGGAAGACCATTGCCGGAGGCGTGCGCACAAAGGTTGCCCAGTGGGTTTCACAGTTCACGGCTCATGGTGCGAGCGCTCCCGGTCTCGCAACCGTGCTGGTGGGGGAGGACCCGGCCTCCGCGGTGTATGTAGGCGCAAAGCAGCGTGCCTGCGCGGAGGTGGGAATGCGCCCCTTTGACGTGCGCCTGCCGGCGAGTGCTTCGTTCGACGAGGTCGCCGAGCGGCTGACGACCCTCAACGACGACCCGGACGTGGACGGTGTGCTCTTGCAGTTGCCGCTGCCCTCGCACCTCGATGGACCGTCGCTCACTTCGTTGATCGATCCCGCCAAGGACGTGGACGGCCTTACCGCCGTTAACGCGGGCCTGCTCTCGCTGGGGCGCCCCGGGTTGCGGCCCTGCACCCCTTCAGGGGTGATGGAGCTGCTGGCAAGCATCGATGCGCCGCTCGAAGGGGCCGAAGCGGTGGTGGTGGGGCGCTCCAACCTGTTCGGCAAGCCGATGGTGCAGTTGCTATTGGAGGCCAATGCGACGGTCACGGTGTGCCATTCGCGGACCGTAGACCTGCAAGGAGTGTGCGCTCGCGCCGACATCCTGATCGCCGCCGTGGGCCGTCCGCGGATAATCGCCCGTGACTTCGTAAAGCCCGGTGCCGTGGTGATCGATGTGGGCATGAATCGCCTCACGCCCGAGCAGACAGGTACCCCCCATAGCGGGGGGCAGGCCAAGAGCGGTTTGGTGGGGGATGTCGACTTCGAGGCGGTAAAGGATCGGGCCTCCGCGATCACGCCTGTCCCGGGTGGAGTCGGGCCGATGACTATCGCGATGCTTTTGAGCAACACACTTCAAGCGGCCCGCGCTCGCCGGGGGTCAGAGGAGGAGGCACGATGAAGCTCTCGCGTATGCGGTTGGGAGAGCTGGGGGCGCTCGCCGGCGCAATTTGCATCGTCGTCGCGCTCACCCTCCCGTGGTATGGAAACCTCGAAGGGAAGCTCTCGGTGTGGTCGACGTTCGGGCCGGCGGTTGTGTTGATAATGCTCGCCGCCCTCGCGGGACTAGGGCTCGCGCTTGCCACTATTACCGAGCGCTCACCCGCTTTTCCGGTGGCCACGGCGGTATGGGGCACGCTGGTTGGGGTCGTGGGGGTGATCGCCGCGATCGTACGTGTGCTGGAGCGTCCCGACAGCGCCACGATGCTCTGCGCGGGCGCGTGGTTGGCGCTTGTGGGGACACTCCTCGTGGCGGGAGGGTCGTGGCAGTCGATGCGAGACGAACGAACCTCGCGCTACCCGCCGGCCAAGCCTGAGCGGCGCCATCTTGCCTCGTAGAATGCCTCGCGCATGATCGACCGCGAGGAAGTTCTTCACGTCGCGCGCCTAGCGCGCCTCAAGCTTGCCGAGGAGGAGATCGAGCCGATGGCGCGCGAGCTCTCCGCGGTGCTCGACCACGTGGCGAAGATCTCAGAGCTCGACCTCGATGGGGTCGAGCCAACCACTCACGTCGCTGAGGTGACTGGGCGCTTGCGTGCGGACGAGCCCCGCCCGTGCCTGCCGCGCGAGGTGGTGCTCTCGCAGGCTCCCGCGGTCAGCGGCGACGGTTTCCTCGTCCCCTCGCCACAGGCATAGGCGTGGCGGATTTGCTCGATCTCAGCGCTGCCGCGGCCGCACGCGCGATCGACTCGGGCGAGGTGTCGGCCACCGAGTTGTTCGACGCCTACGCGAGCCGCACGCGCGAGGACCGGCTCAACTGCTTCACCTGGGTCGCCGACAATCCCCCTTCGGCGGTGTCGGGCGCGCCACTGAGCGGTGTACCGCTGGCGGTGAAGGACCTCTTCTGCACCGCAAACGTCCCCTCGCAGTCCGGTTCGCGCATCCTCGAGGGTTATCTCCCGCCGTACACCGCCACCGTGGTGGAGCGCCTCGAAGTTGCGGGGGCATCGTTGCTTGCCAAGACCAACCAGGACGAGTTCGCGATGGGCTCCTCCAACGAGAACTCCGCCTACGGGCCGGTGCTGAACCCGTGGGATCACACCCGCGTGCCCGGTGGCTCTTCAGGTGGCAGCGCGGCGGCGGTCGCGGCCGGGCTCGCCCCGTGGGCACTTGGTACCGACACGGGCGGGTCGATCCGCCAGCCGGCTGCCCTGTGCGGGATCGTCGGCTTGAAGCCCACTTACGGCGCGGTGTCGCGCTACGGCATGATCGCCTTCGCCTCCTCGCTCGACCAGGCGGGCCCGCTCACACGCGATGTCACCGACGGGGCACTGATGCTGCGCCACATGATGGGGCGCGATGAGTGCGACGCCACCTCGCTTCAATTCCCCGAGGAGATCGCCCTGCCCTCTGCTGAGCGGTTGGACGGGGTGCGGCTTGGGGTGCCCGAGGAGCTCACCGGCGAGGGTGTCGAAGCCGGCGTGCTCCAAGCCTTCGAGGCGGCACTCGCGCAGGCCGAGGCACTGGGCGCCACGATCGAGCGCGTCCATCTCCCGCACGCGCCGCACGCGCTGTCCGCCTACTACGTGATCGCCCCCGCCGAGTGTTCCTCCAACCTCGCCCGCTTCGACGGCGTGCGTTACGGGTTGCGGGCCGAGAACGAGAGCGATCTGCTCGGTATGTACACCTCCACCCGCCACGACGGTTTCGGGCCAGAGGTGAAGCGGCGGATAATGCTCGGTACCTACGCGCTCTCCTCGGGCTACTACGACGCTTACTACGCCCGTGCGCAGAGGGTGCGTACGAAGATCGTGGAGGACTTCCGCGCGGTCTTCGAGAAGGTGGACTTCGTTGTCACACCCACCAGCCCCACGGTGGCTTTTGAGTTGGGTGCCAAGACCGGCGACCCCCTCTCGATGTACCTCAACGACTTCTGCACCGTCCCGATGTCGCTCGCGGGTATCCCCGCGATCTCGATCCCCTGCGGTTTGGCCGGAGCCGGGGAGGGCCTTGGTGTGAACGGCGCGGGCCTGCCTGTGGGGCTGCAGCTGGCGGGCCCCGCCTTCAGCGAGAACCGCCTGCTCGACGTGTCCTATGCGCTCGAGCAAGCGCTCGCCTTCGACCCCACACCCGCGCGCGTATGACCTGGGTTGTGTGTGTTCCAAAAAGGGGTGACTCGCGTGCGCGCGCGGGACTTAACATTAAGTCCGCGCGCGAGTGGGGTGTCAAGAGATGACCACCTACGAGCCCGTCATCGGCCTTGAGATCCACATCCAATTGGCGACCCGCACGAAGATGTTCTGCGGCTGTGAGCTCTCCTTTGGTGAGCCCCCCAACACTCGCACCTGTCCCGTGTGCCTCGGCCTGCCCGGGGCGCTGCCCGTGGCCAACGCCCAGGCGATCCACTTTGGCTTGTTGATCGGCCTGGCCGTCGGCTCGCAACTCGCGCCAAGGTCGATCTTTCACCGTAAGAACTATTTTTATCCCGACCTCCCCAAGGGCTACCAGATCTCCCAGTTCGACGAGCCCCTTTGCCTTGGCGGGCAGCTCGCGGAGGTGCGTATCCATCGCGTGCACCTGGAGGAGGACGCGGCCAAGCTCGTGCACATGGGTGCCTCGGGACGCATCCACGCCTCCGATGCCTCGATAGTGGACTTCAACCGCGGCGGAACCCCACTGGCGGAGATCGTCACCGAGCCCGACATTCATACCGCCGAGCAGGCCGGAGAGTGGTTGCGACTGTTGCGAACCACCATGCGCCAGTTGGGGGTGTCAGACGTGAACATGGAGGAGGGGTCGTTGCGCTGCGACGCCAACATCTCCATTCGTCCCGCCGGTACAACCGAGCTGGGGACGAAGACCGAGCTGAAGAACATGAACTCCTTCCGTTTCATCGAACGGGGCATCCGCGCGGAGATAGCCCGCCAGGAAGCGATCCTCGACGGCGGGGGAAGGGTGACCCAGGAGACGCTCCACTACGACCCCGATTCCGGTCGCATCACCTCGCTTCGCTCTAAGGAGGAGGCGCACGACTACCGTTACTTCCCCGAGCCCGACCTCGTGCCGATCGCCGTCGACGAGGCGATGCTCGACGCAGCCCGCACCGCGATGCCCGAGTTGCCCGCCGCACGCGCCGAGCGCTTCGAGCAGGAGGTGGGCCTCAGCCCCGAGGTCGCCCGCAGGCTCGCCTTCCGCTCAGAGCTCGGGGACTACTTCGAGCGGGCGCTTGCCGCGGAGGTGGACCCGCCGGCACCGGCTCAAACGCTTGCCAACTGGATTCTCGCCGACCTGCTCTCACGTTTGGGGGAGGCGGACGGAACGGGCGAGGATCCCAATCGGTCGCTTGTCACCCCATCTGCGCTTGGGGCACTGTGCGGGTTGGTGGCCTCTAAGCGGATCTCCGTGGGTGCCGCTCGACAGGTACTCGACCGGCTCGTCTCAGATGGGGGCGATCCAAAAGCGATCGTGGAGGCAGAGGGCCTCGAGGCGCTTGACGGGGGAGACGATTTGGCGGCTGTCGTGGCAGCCGCGATCGCCGCCAACGGAGACGCGGCGGAGAAGATCCGCGCGGGTAACCCGAAGGCGATTGGGCCCATCGTGGGTTATGTCATGCGCGAGACCAAGGGCCGCGCGGACGGCGGTGAGGTCACACGGCTGGTGAACGAGCAGCTGGGAATCTAAGCCCCTCGCGTGGCCGGGTGAGCCTCGCACTCAGGACAGTAGTGACACCCACATTTTGGACGTTAGGCCAAAGGCAGCGGGCCTGTGCAACGTCAATATGTGGAGCATGAACAGGCCGATCTCGAATTCGACAACTCCACCCCGGCGGTTTCTCCTGCTGCCGGAGGACGCCGCGGACGTTCCCGGCCAGGGGCTTCGCATCCGGCGCTACCGACTCTCAAGCGTTGGACGCTCCCACGGCCTTGACCGTCCGCCGGCGCCCTGCTCGGGCAACGTGCCACGGGTCACGTGATTGAGCAGGTGTGTGCAGGGCCAACGACCTCACCCCGAGTCCCCTCCTCGAGGTGACTGGACGCGGCCGGGCAGGATCTCAGCCTGCCCGGCCGCGCGTCCTTCGAGGGCGCCTTCTCTCCTCTCACGGCCTCGCGTCCCGCTCAAGGCGGGTGCGGTCGATCGCGTCGCGGGGATCGGCTAGGCTGTGAACATGGCGCAAGCACCGCAAAGCGATTCCCCCGGTCGTTCTCTAGGTAAGACCGTTGTCGCGGTGCTGGTGCTGGTGGTGGTTGGGTACCTGCTGCTGAAGGTGGTCATCGGCATCGCGCTTGCCATCGCCGGCCCGGTGGCGCTGATTCTCGGCGTGCTCGCCCTCATTTGGGCTTGGCGCACCCTCTTCTAGCGAACGGCCCACGTGGCCTATCTAGTCATCGCCTTCTGCTTCGGCCTCGCCGGTGGGATCGTCGGTCGCATCAAGGGCAGCTCGTTCTTCCTTTGGTTTCTCATTTCTGCCGTCGTGCCAATCCTCGGTTTGATCACGGCCATCGCCTACCGCTTCGAGCGCGACGAGCCACGCCGCCGCTGTCCCAAATGCGGTCGTGTCACCAAGGCATACGATGCGCTCTGCACCCGTTGCGGTGAGGAGCTGGAGTACCCCGACGAACTGCTCGCGCCTGAATCCGCGCAGCAGATTTAGGCCGTCCTAAGCGCCTCTCTCACATAGGCTGTCCCGACAGCCATGACCGTCGACACAAAGACAGTGCTGCACCCCGCCGGGTCGCTCATCGGACGGCTGATCCGCCGTGCCGGCTTCGAGGACGAGCGGTCCTTCGTCCTGCGTGTCGTCCAACCCGCGCTCGTGGGGATGATCGACGGCACGGTGTCCTCGATCGCGCCGATCTTCGCCGCGGCCGTCTCCTCCAACTCTCACACGGCGTTCGTCGTGGGCCTCTCGACGGCGCTTGGCGCCGGCATCAGCATGGGTATCTCCGAGGGGCTGTCCGATACCGGCGAACAAACAGGCCGTGGGTCACCAGTCGTGCGCGGGTCCATCACGGGCGGCATGACCGCGCTCGGCGGGATCTTCCACACGCTGCCGTTCCTCATCAAGGACACCCACAATGCGCTCATCGTGGCGGGGATCGTGGTGGCGATCGAGTTGTTCGTGATCGCGTGGGTACGCGAGCGCTTCCTGCAGGTGTCGCTGCGCTCCTCGCTGGTGGTGGTGACCCTCGCCGGTGCGATCGTTTTGGCCATAGGGGTGGCCATCGGTAGTTCCTGAGCGAGCGGCTCGCAATCCTCAAAGCGCGCTACTTACGGCCCGTCTGCCGGCAGGAGTGCGCTTCGGCTGGGCGAAATCCCGCTGGTACACTCGCTCTACCAAACGTGGGGGCTCCACCGACGCCTCCGCGGTTTCGTGTTCCCGGATATAGAAGGAAAGGAGGTCGGTGAAATGCGTGCAGTAGACGCTGTCATGGAATGCCTGAAGGCGGAGGGCGTGGACGTCGTCTTCGGTCTGCCCGGTGGCGCCAACCTCCCGACCTACGACGCCTTCGTGGATGGGGGCATCCGTCACATCCTCGTCCGCCACGAGGCCGGCGGGGGACACGCAGCCGAGGGTTATGCCAAGGCCACAGGCCGCGTTGGCGTCGCCTTCGCCACGAGTGGCCCCGGCGCCACGAACTTGATCACCCCGATCTGCGACGCGATGATGGACTCCGTGCCGGTGGTGTTCATCACCGGCCAGGTACGTACCGAGTTGCTCGGCACCGACGGTTTCCAGGAGGCAGACACGATCGGCATCACCATGCCCATCGTCAAGCACTCCTTCATGATCCAAGACCCCTTGGAAATCCCCCGGGCGATCCACGAGGCCTTCCATGTGGCGCGCTCTGGGCGGCCAGGCCCTGTGCTGGTGGACATCCCTCAAGACCTTTCAAGGGCGGAGATTCCCTACGAGCCGGTGGCGGATGTACGCCTCCCGGGTTACCAGCCGACGTTGGAGGGCAATCAGAAGCAGATCCGCCAGGCAGCCAAGGCGCTTGCTGCGGCGCGCCGCCCCGTGATCTACGCGGGTGGTGGAGTAGTGAACGCGAACGCCTCCGAGGAGCTGGTGGAGTTCGCCACCTCCGACCGCTTCCCCGTCACCTGCACCCTGATGGGGTTGGGGGCCTTCCCGGCACGCGTGGGGGGGGAGCCCAATCCCCAGTGGTTGGGGATGCTCGGGATGCACGGCACCCGGGCCGCCAATTACGCAATGGACGAGGCCGATCTCATCTGCGCGGTGGGGGCTCGCTTCGACGACCGCATCACCGGCAAGCTCTCCGAGTTCGCACCGAAGGCGAAGTTCATCCACATCGACGTGGACCCGGCGGAGATCTCAAAGAACGTTCCCGCCCACATCCCGATCGTGGGCGACGCCAAGCACGTGTTGGCGAAGCTCGTCGTGGAGTACCGCGCGCTCAGCGCCGACACAAAACGCACGGATGAGTGGTGGGAGCGCATCGAAGGGTGGCGCAAGCAGTACCCGCTGACCTACGAGGACTCCACCGACAACGAGATCAAGCCTCAGTACATGATCCAGGCGCTGCACGAGGCGACCGGGGGAGAGGCGATCGTAACCAGCGATGTAGGGCAGCACCAGATGTGGACTGCCCAGTACTACGACTTTCCGGCTTCCCGCCGGTGGATCAACTCGGGTGGGCTCGGGACGATGGGCTTCGGCCTACCAGCTGCGATGGGCGCCGCCGTTGGTTGTCCGGATCGCACGGTGTGCTGCATCGCCGGGGACGGGTCGGTGCAGATGAACGCCCAAGAGTTGGCCACCTGCGCGCAGGAGAAAATTCCCATCAAGGTTTTCATCATGAACAATGGCTATCTCGGCATGGTGCGTCAATGGCAGGAGCTGTTCTGGGATGGTCGCTACTCGCACGTTGAGATGGGGGATTACCCCGACTTCGTCAAGCTCGCCGAGGCTTATGGTGCGACGGGAATGCGCTTCGATGACAAGACCACGCTAGTCGAGGACATGAAGCGGGCGATCGCCACCGACGGCCCTGTGGTGGTAGACGTGAAGGTGACCCGCGAGGAGAACACTTACCCGATGATTCCGGCAGGGCAAGCGGCCCGTGAGATGGTGGGGTGAGCGCGATGGGTGAGCCGGCAACCAAGGACACACTCAGCCTCGAGGAGCTGCAGGCTTCGGGCAACTTGCGCTCGGGTCGCAAGCATGTGCTCTCGATTCTCGTGGAGAACAAGTCGGGCGTTCTCACCCGCATCGCGGGGCTGTTCGCGCGGCGGGGCTTTAACATCGACACGCTCACGGTGGGTCCTACCGACGACGAGCACATCTCGCGGGTGACGCTCACCGTGGATGGGGCGATCCACCCGATCGACCAGGTGACAAAGCAGCTGCACAAGTTGGTCAACGTGCTGAAGATCCGCGACCTCGAGCCCACCGATACGGTGGCGCGCGAGCTCGCCCTTTTCAAGATCTCAGCCGATGGTGCCCAACGGGGCGAGTTGATGCAGATCACCGAGATCTTTCGCGGCAAGGTGGTGGACGTCACCAAGCGCTCGATCGTCGTGGAGGTGACCGGGACCACAGAGAAGGTGGAGGCATTCGAGAGCATGGTTCGTCCCTTCGGTCTGATCGAGATGATGCGTACGGGAGAGATAGCCATAGCCCGAGGCCGCGGCGAGACCTGAGCGTTTGGCGCTTCGCGACGTGCCGGAGCGCAGGTCGGGTAGAGCCGGTTTGCCCGCTAGGCTTAGGGTTGTGACCGTTACGACGGGCGAGCGCTCGCCGTTCACGCTTGCCGCCTCAGACGAGGAGCGCTTGCGCGCTCGCATCGAGCTTGCGCTTCAGCGCGCGCGTCGCTCAGGGCGTCCCACGCTTGCGACGCTCACCTGCGCCCTACCGGCCGATATCGACCCCGCCGCAGTGGTGTGCGCTTCGCGCCGTCGCGGCGAGCCGTGGTTCGTGTTCGAGCAACCCGACCGTTCCGCCTCGGCGTTGGCTGGGCTAGGCGAGGTGGTGTGTCTCGAGGACACAGGACCCGACCGCTTCGCCACACTCGCCGACCGCTGGCGCACGCTGTCGGCGGCCGCTGTAGCCGACTCGCCCGGCGACCCCGACGGCGGGGGGCCCGTAGCTGTGGGTGGCTTCTCCTTTGCCCCAGACGGCGGTGCCGGACCGACTTGGCGCGGTTTCGCCCCGGCGTCGATGCTTGTCCCCGAAGTGGCGTTTCACCGCGAGGAGCGTTCCGGTGAGCGTGTCGTGACGTTCACGTTGTCGGCGCTCACCCATCCCGACGATACCTCCGAGGACCTGCTCGCCCGTCTACACAAGCGGTTGAGCGAGCTGTCGGCGCCGCCGCTGCCACTGCTCGATCCCGCGCCCACCGGACGCTTTCACGTTTCAAGCGGCATGCCACCCGAGCATTACGAAGCGGCTGTCGCCCGCGCCGCCGAGACGATTCGCACCGGGCGTATCCAGAAGATCGTGGTGGCCCGCGAAGTGCAGGTACACGCCCCCACGGAATACGACCCCGCTGCCGTGTTCGGGGTGTTGCGCGACGCTTTCCCTTCGTGCTTCGTGTTCTGCGTGGGACGGGGCGATGCCACCTTCATCGCCGCCTCCCCGGAGCTACTGGTCCGCCGTGAGGGCCAGCGCATCTCCACGATCGCCCTCGCCGGTTCCACGCGCCGTTCTGCCGACCCTGCCGTCGACGCTCACCTCGGGGAGCGGTTGATGCGCGATGAGAGCTACCGTGAGGAGCACGCCATCGTGGTGCGGCGGATCGAACGCACTCTGAATCGTCACGCGATCTGGGTAGCAACCGCACCCGAGCCCACGCTCGTGCGGATCGCCAACATCCAGCATCTAGCCACACCTATCCGCGCACAGCTCGCTGCGCCAATGGAGGCGATCGAACTGGCGGGGCTCATGCACCCCACCCCCGCGGTGGGTGGCGAGCCCTCAGAGGCAGCGCTGCGTTTGATTCCGGCGCTCGAGGGTCTCGACCGCGGCTGGTACACCGGCCCTGTGGGCTGGACAGATGCCGCCGGAGACGGGGAGTTCTGCGTGGCGCTCCGTTGCGCTCTCCTACGCGACAACGTCGCCCGTTGCTATGCCGGTAATGGCATCGTCGGTGGGTCCGTTCCCGTTACCGAGCTGGGGGAGACGGAGATCAAGTTGGCCGCGCTCTTGCCGTTGCTCAGCTCTTGAGTAACTGAGGCCCGGGGGTTTTACCCCTTGCTTGCGCCCGCGGTTGCCCTCCAGACACGCCTGTGAAGCTCGACGTTGGCCGGGCGCTCGGTCCGCACTTCGACGATTGAGGAGTGGGGCTCGGCGAGCGCGTGCTCAAGCGCTGAACGGAAGCTCGCCACGTCGGCCACCGTCTCATGCTGGAGGCCGTAGAGCGTCGCCGCCTGAGCAAAGTCGAGCCCTGTGGGCGTTGAGATGTGGCGTGTGTAGGTATCCTGCTCGCCTGGAGGGCTGCCGTTGGCAAAGGACGACTCTGGCTCGCGTGCCGCTGGCGAGTCGGCGACCGGCAGGAAGTCGAAGATCCCACCCCCGTCGTTGTTGAGTAGCACGATAGTCAGCTTGTATGGGAGGCGCTTGGCGGCGAGCAGTCCGCCGAGATCGTGCGCGAGCGCAACATCTCCGATCAACAACACCACCGGACCGGGACCGGCGGCGGCCGTCCCGAAGGCGCTCGACACGGTACCGTCGATACCGTTGGCGCCCCGGTTGCACAGCACGCGCGGCGGGTCCTCGCGCACCGGCCAGAACGTCTCGATGTCGCGCACCGGCATCGAGGAGGCCACGAACAGGGTCGCCTGCTCGGGGAGGAGCACACCAAGCTCGGCCGCCACCGCCGGCTCGCTCAAGCCACTTGCGGCGAGCACCCCGAGGATTGTCTCGGCGGCGCGCTCGTCGGCGGCGCGCCAGTCCGCAAGCCAGTCCATGTCGACTCCGCTCGCGGCCCGGGTCGAAGGCGCTTTGAGGGCGGGTCCCGTCTGTTCGCCCGAAGCCTCCAACATGGAGCCGAGCGCGCTCAACGTCGCCGCTGGGTCCGCGGCGATCGAGTGGCTCACCACGCTGGCTGGGTCTTGCCATGCACCCTCGAGGTCGAGCGCGATCTGCGTTATCCCCTCGAGTCCGGCCAGCCAGGTGCGTAGTGGCTTTGAGACAGGGAGGTCACCGACTCGCACAACCACCTCGGGCGCATGCTTGCGTGCGAAGTCGGGCTCACGTAGCAGGGCGTCGTAGTGGGCAATTGCCGCGTCCCCCCGCCGTGCGCCGGACATGGGGTCTGCCAACAGTGGCCAGCCAACCCATGCGCAAAAGTCGGCTGCTGCCTTGCCGAGCGGTGTTTCGCGCTCGTGGCGTCCTGCCACCACAACGCCACGTCGAGCTGTCCCGATCAGGTCGCGAAGCGCTCGTGCCGCCGCGACGGGGTCGGAGTCTTGTGGCGGGCGGCTCGCGTATGGAGCGCCGCCGGGACGACCGTGCTCGGGTGCAGGAAGCTCGTCGCACACAAGTGGCTCGCGCAGCGGAAAGTTGAGGTGCACGACACCCGGTCCACCTTCAACCGCGGTCCAGTAGGCACGACAGGCGAGTGTCCTCATCCAGCGGACACGCTCGGGCGTGGCCTCGTGCGTCCCCACCTCGAAGAACCACTTCGCGAAGTTGCCAAAGATTCCGAGCTGGTCGATCGTCTGTCCGGCGCCAACCTCGCGCAACTCCGGTGGCCGGTCGGCGCTCAACACGATCAACGGCACTCTTGCCTCGTGTGCCTCCACGACCGACGGCAGGAGATTCGCAACCGCCGTGCCCGACGTGCACGTAACAGCCACGGGCCGATATGACGCCTTCGCGAGCCCCACGGCAAAGAACCCCGCACAGCGCTCGTCCACATGCGAATGGCAACGCAACCGCTCATCCCCAGTCAGACTCAGCACCAACGGCGTCGAGCGCGACCCGGGCGA
>DASXNB010000056.1:0-9310 GCA_036495305.1 Solirubrobacteraceae bacterium
GTGCGCGACAGCCTGGGCGACTCGTGGATCTCCATCCCCACGCCGTGCCCCACCCCGTGGCCGAAGTGCTCGGCGTGGCCAGCCTCTTCGATGATCGCTCGCGCCACACCGTCAACCGCGCGTCCACTCACACCGGGACGCACCGCCCCAAGCGCCTCTTCTTGAGCGCGCAGCACCAGCTCGTAAGCATCTTTTGCCTCCTGGGAGAGCGTTCCGGTGGCGTAGGTGCGGGTGCAATCCGAGCAATACCCGTCCAGGTAGGCGCCCCAGTCGATGGTTACGAGCGCGTCGCGCTCGATCTCCACCCCACGCGGTTCGGCGTGAGGGAGCGCGCCGTGCTCTGCGCTTGCCACGATCGAGGGGAAGCTCGGCGACTGTGCCCCGAGGCGGCGCATCGCAAGCTCGAGCTCGATCGCCACGTCGCGCTCGGTGCGCCCCACCAGGCCCCGCTCCAAGACACCCGTGAGCGCCTCGTCGGCGAGCGCCGCCGCCGCGCGTATCGCCGCGATCTCCAGCTCGTCCTTCACTTCTCGCAAGCGCTCCACCAGACCTGAACACGCCACCAGCTCCCAACCCCCTGCCAGGAGCTCGCGCAAGCGGGCGTGTTGCTTGACCGTGAGCGACGCGTCGTCAAAGCCGAGCCTGCCCCCGCCCGATCCGAGCGCCCGCACGGCAGCCTCGAGCAGATCCGCCGGCACGATCTCCCGCTCGAACTCCCCCGGCACCTGCTCAGCCGACTGAGTGGCGTAGCGAAAGTCGGTGAAGAAGCGGTGGCCGGCTCCTCTGCTGCCCACCAGCGCCAGCCCGTTCGTGCCCGTGTAGGCGCTCAAATACCTCAGATTCACCGGTGTGCTCACGAGCAGCCGGTCCAACCCAAGACCCTCCATCTCGCGCGCGAGCCGCTCCAGGCGCGCCGTCTCGTTCACGCCGGTGCGTCTTCCAGCTCCGCGCGCAACCGCTCGAGCGCCAAACGGTACCCCTCGGGGCCCTGTCCCGAGAAGGACGCCACGCAGAGACTTCCGATCACCGACAGCTCTCGCCACGACTCGCGTTTCTTGATATCTGAGAGGTGAACCTCCACGGCGGGCAGCCCCGCGGTCGCCAACGCGTCGTGAATCGCCCACGCGTAGTGAGTCCACGCGCCCGGGTTCAAGATCACCCCATCCACCAGCTCGCCCAGGTTGTGCAGATGCTCGACGTACTCGCCCTCGAAGTTCGTGCGAAAGAAGCGCACCCCCACGCCCAGCTCGCTCGCGAACCCTTCGATCTGGCGCTCCAACTCGTCGAGCGTCAAGGTCCCGTAATGCTCGGGCTCGCGCTTTCCGAGCATGTTGAGGTTCACTCCGTGCATCACCTCTATGCGAAAGGGGCCCGCCATCTTGGCCCAGAGCCTACCGCCACGTGCGCGTCCCCAACCCCCGCGCCATCGGCAAGCGTGGTCTACACGCCCGCTTGCAACTCGCTCACAGCCGTATACAGTTCTTGCGAGGGGACGTGACAGCCGGTTGACACTTCGCCGGGCGCTTGGATGAGTACGAAAGGAACGTCCGCACCCGTGCGCTTCTTATCGCGCAGAGTGGCGGCAACTATCTCCTCTGTGTCCTCCCCGTCCAACGCCACCGGCAGACCACGTGCCGCCAGTAGCTCCCGTACGGTCACACGCAACTCCGGGGTTCCCGACAATCGCAACGCCGCCAACAGCCCCAACCCCACAGCCTCCCCGTGGCGGTAGCGCTCGTAGTTGGTCACCGTCTCAAGCGCGTGCCCAACGGTGTGCCCTAGGTTCAGCACCTGCCTGCGTCCGGAGTCGCGCTCGTCTTCGGCCACCACCGCCAACTTCGTGCGGGCGCACGCGAGGATCGTGCGCTCGTCGACCTCCGTGCCCGAGGCCACGCGTCTCCACAGCTCCCCTCCCGCGATCAGCGCGGTCTTCAGCACCTCCACATACCCCGCCGCCAACTCCTGCTCGGGGAGCGTCTGGAGTGTGTCGGGGTCGACTATCACCCCCACGGGCTGGTGGTAGGCGCCCACATAGTTCTTCGCCTGAGGCAGATCCACACCCGTCTTTCCGCCGTAGGCGGAATCGACCTGGGCCACCAGGGTCGTGGGCACGTGCACCACTGGCACCCCCCGCTGATACGTGGCGGCGCAGAAGCCCGCGAGATCCCCCACCACACCGCCCCCTAGCGCCACAATGTGGTCGGCGCGGGTCATCCCGCCCGCCACCAGCGCGCTCCATACCGCCTCGGCGCTTGCGAGCGTCTTGTGGCGCTCCCCCGGCGAGATTTCGACAAGCTCCCGCACATCGCCCAACCGCTCCGCATACAGCGGGGCGACGCTCGTGTCAGAGACACAGAAAGGCCGTGAGCTCGCGCGGTCAAGCGGCCACACCGCCTCACACACCTTCATCTGCAGCAATCCACGGCCAACCAGCACCGGATATTCACCTGAAGCGGCGCTCGCCCACAACAGCTTCGTCCCCCCCGGAGTCCTCGCAAGCGCGGATAGCGCCGACAGCGCGCGCGTACCCACCCGCGACCCTATGGCCGGGACGATGGCGTCAGCAATCTCTTCGTAAAGACCCACGCGACTTGCATGCAACGCGACGAACGCGTCGCGATCCGCGGCAAGCGGACGCTTCTCCCTGCTCGCGCCCCCACCCACCCGCCGCCACGCCGTTTGCGCGTCGATGTCCAGCAACACAGTCAAGTGCGGCTTGAGCGCCTCACGCACTCGCGCCGAGAGCACGCTCCCCCCGCCCAAAGCGATCACCGACCCCGGCGTCGCCTCGGCGAGCAGTCTGCATGCAAGGTTCTCCTCCGCCGCCCTGAACGCCTGCTCGCCTCCCCGCTCGAACTCCTCCGCAATCGAGTGCCCGAGCGCTTGCTCGAGTAGACGGTCGCTGTCGAGTGCCTCCCCCCCGAGCGCGCTCGCTACTTCCGCGGCGACGGTACTCTTGCCAGCGCCCATGAACCCCACAAACACGAGCGCCCTCCCGGGCGTCACCGCCGGCGAACTCATCGCCCCGGCTCCCGTGCGCCAGCCGAGCTGGTGAAGCTCAAGGAGCGCGCCACCCGATCCGCTCGCGGTAGGCGTCCACCGCTTGGCGCACATCGTCGATGTGATCGCCCCCGAACTTGCGCCGGTAAGCATCGGCGAGCACGAGTGCCACCATCGCCTCGCCCACCACACCGGCGGCGGGCACCGTGCAGGAGTCGGTGCGCTCGCGCAACGCCTCCGCGGGCGCGTGCGTGGCGATGTCGATCGACCGCAGCGGCTTCGTGAGCGTTGGCAACGGCTTCATTGCGCCCCTCACGATCAATGGCTCACCGGTGGTCATGCCGCCCTCGAGTCCACCGGAGCGGTTGGTTTCGCGGTAATACCCCCGCGCCTCCGAATAGAAGATCTCATCGTGCGCTTGCGAGCCGGGGACCCCCGCGATGTGAAACCCATCGCCGATCGCCACACCCTTCATCGCCTGGATCGAGAGGATCCCCATCGCCAAGCGCCCATCCAACCGCTCCTCCCAGGAGATGTGCGACCCAAGTCCCGGTACCAACCCGAACACTTGCACCTCAAACACCCCACCAAGCGACTCGTTGGCCTTACGCAGCTTGTTTATCTCCGCCACCATCTCCCTGCTGGCCTGCGCGTCCAAGCAGCGCACCGGCGAAACGTCCACCTCGTCGAAGTCCTCGAGGGTGAGTGGGCCGTCATGCTCCGGTGCGCTTACCGACGCGATCTGGATTACGTGCGAGCGCACCTGCACGCCCACCGCCGCAAGAAACGCCTTGCACAGCGCTCCCCCAGCCACCCGTGCGGCCGTCTCGCGCGCGGAGGCCCGCTCGAGAATATTGCGCACGTCGGTTTGCTTGTACTTCTGTGTCCCCACCAAGTCGGCGTGGCCGGGCCGTGGGAGGTGCACCTCCGCCACATCCCCCTCCACTGGCCATGGCGACATTCGCTCTTCCCAGTTGGCGTAATCGCGGTTCTCCACCTGCAACGCCACCGGACCGCCGAGCGTCTTACCGTGCCGCACCCCGGCGGTAACGGTCGCGGCGTCCTTCTCGATCTTCATTCGCCCGCCACGACCGTGCCCCAACTGGCGGCGCGCCATGTCCTCGTTGAGGTCCTCCGGGCGCAGCGCGAGGCCGGCCGGCAAGCCCTCCACGAGGCACGTCAAACCGGGGCCGTGCGACTCGCCGGCGGTGATCAAACGGAGCGTCATCTCCGCCGTAGCTTATTTGCTCGCCCGCACCCTACGGCTTGCGAGTCTTCGCAACGGCCGCCTTCGCGGACGCTTTGGCCCGTGCGACGGCCGCGCTGGTCTTGGTGATGCTCACGATCTTCAGTTCGTAGATCGCCGCTTTGCCGTCGGCTTCCACGTATTCCAGTTCCTCGGAGTGCCCGGTTTCAAGATCCAAGCTCTGGCATTCCGCGGCGCTCGGCAAGCACACGCCGCTGCCGTGCAGGATCGGGGGCACCGCGAATCCGAACACCGCGCCCTTGCCGTCGCTAGTCACGCGCTGATAGACGATGCGCGCGCTCTGCTTTGAAGGCAGCGGCTCCTCAGCCGTAAGGTTCTCATACGGGGTGAGCGTCACGCTCTGGCCGCTACTTGCCGGTAGCAGACCGAACAGGACAGACACCACGTACGGGGAGCGCGGCTTGGCGGGTTTGGAGGGCTTGGCCGGAGTGGGCGCGGGCGAGCTGGGCGAGCCACCGCCCGAGCCTCCCGAGGAGGAGCCCGAAGAGCTCGACCCCGTTTTCGAAGTGCTGGACGACGCGCTTGACGAGCCGCTTGAACCACTCGTCTTTGCCGCCGGTGGCGAGGGCAGGGGCGTGAACGGATCCCGAGTGGGCCCTTGGCTTTGATAGCGGGCACCGGCGGGAGTCTCAGACACCGCCTCGGTGGGATTCGCCGGCGCGACCGCCACCGTGACGGTCCCCTTCGTCGCCTGCGCGACGCCACCGTTGCCCGAGGGCGCCGGCGTGGCGCCTTCTGAGCCGCCTGCCACCGCATAGCCCACGGCGACGATCAACAACACGGCCGCCAAGCCCACGAAGGGCAGCAACCGGCGCGAAAGCAGGTCTGACTTGACGGATTGCAGAAACTCGTTCATGGAGTGGGTGCCTTTATGAGCGCCGGTGTAGCCGGGCTGGTCGAGGGGGACGCCGCCGCGGGTGTTCCGCTTGCCGTTCCATTGGGACCGGCCGGCGTGGCGCCGCCCAGTGCCGACTCGCCTGTCGGCAATACGTAGGCGGTGGCGGTGATCGTGGTCGTGAGTGGGGGAGCCTTCGTGTTGCTGGACTTCGACGAGCCCTGTGCTCCGGCGGCGGCGGGAGACAGGTTGATGCTGTTGATCGTCAGCAGGCGCCCGTTCACTCGCAATGTGCCCGACGGTGATTGCAGCGTGAGCGCTTCGAGCTGGAAGAGCAGCTTGTAGAGGTCCACGAAGTTCCCACTGAACACGAACGTGAAGGGCTGTTGGCTGAAACCTGTGCTCATTGCGGCCGGCGCCGAGCTCGCGCTGGAGCCGCCAGAGTTCGGCCCCCCGCTCGTGATGGATGAGAACTGCACGTTACGGCTGTGCGTCGCCTTGGCGAGTGCGTAGATGAGGCTCGGCGTTTCCGACGCCGCCGGCACAGCCTGGCCGAGGCTCACAAGCGACGCATACGCCGTCGAGTATTTCGCCCGGGCGCTCGCCGCGCTCGTGGCCTGCGATGTGGCACTCGACAGTTGCTGGCGCGCTGATTCCACTTCGGCGGTCACCTTCGCGGCCTGTTCGCGCTCGGGCGACACCGCCATGAACCACACGCCCAGCAGCAGCGCCAAACCGACGACCCCTATCAGCATGAGCCTGTCGCGCGTGGTCATCGCGGCGCTCCGTTGGATACCGGCTCCGTCGTCGCCGCCCCATTCGAGGCCACCGTCGAGGAGGAAGTGTTCGGTGTCGTGCTCGTCGCCGCGGGCAGCCCGCTGAAGGTGACCTGCACCGAGAAAGTCGGATCACCACCGGGGCAGGCTCCACCGCTCGTGGCGCCGCTGCTGGCTCCCGACTTGGTGGAGCTCTGCAGTTGTACTTCGCTCGCGCCGTCCATCAGGCGCAGGCGCTGGAGCATCTGCGCCACTTCAGATTGGGTGGTCGCGCAGCCGGTGAGCGTGAACGCCGGAGTGCTTCCGGGCGGTGTGCTCGACGCGGGCGTCGCGCTCGCGCTCGCGGTGGATGAAGAGGTGGAGGGAGTCGTGGCGCTCCCCGCCACGGACCCCACGGTCCCATGCAGCGAGCTGAGCGATGTACCGGTCGGCAGCACACGACCGAGCTCGTGCAAGGCGTGGGACCAGTCAAAGCGCGCCTGTACGAGTTGGCTGACCGTATGCATGCGCTGTTCGGCCATCGACACGAACGAGGTGTAAGGGGTGAGCCTGCCCGCGCGCGCACGAACCGCTTCGGTCTGCGCGTCAAGCGACGCCGTCTGGCCCGCCTTACTTGAGATCTGACGGTGAGCACTGCCATACATGAAGGTGAGGCCCGCCAGCCCCGCGATCAGCGCGAGCACGATCAGGGCGCCCCCACTCGAGCGTCCCGTGATGGACCCCGAGCCCGCCCGCTGCTCTCCGGGAATGAGGTTCACGGCCTTCATCGCGGCGCCTCCTCCACGGCCAGACCGGCGGCGACAGCCAAACGCTCGGCGGCCGCCGACCCCATCGACGCACCGTCGGCCAGGCCGACGGTCTGCGTCACGATCGGCACGCGAAGCTCGCCTTGCAAGGCATTTGCGAAACCTGAGATCTGAAGCGCGGGGCCACTCAACACAACGCTTGCGACCTCGCCCCCACCGTCCTGTGAGCGGTGGAAATCAAGCGAGTTGCGCACCTCCCCGGCGATCTCTCGCACACCGGCAAGCAGCACAGGTCGCGCGTCGACCTCCGGCTGCTCATGCTCGCCACCGTGCTCGCTCTGAGCAGGCACCGGCACAGTCGTGTCCGCGCCCGCCGGGAGAGGGTCGGGGGTGTCACCGATAGCCGCCGGCGGCTTCGCCTCAGACTCTTCGAGGTTCACACGGCTCAACAGCTCGCGAGCACGCACGAGGGCGATGCGGTGCCGCTCGGCCACCTCGGCGGCCATCGACTCCAGACCACCCCCCACGACACGCGTGAAACGGCAGACCGGCCCTTCGGCGATCGCCATGTTCGTGAGTCCTCCCACGTTCAGGTAGAGCACCCGCCCCGAGTGTTGCTCGTCGGCACGGTGCAGCGAGCGGATCAACGCGAAAGCCGAAAGATCTACACCTTCGGGGCGCAGACCCGCGTCGCGCACGGCCGCGATCAGGCGTTCCACCATGTCGCGCTGGGCCGCCACCACGATCACGCGCTGGCGCGGACCAGCGGGCGTGTCGATGACGCCGAGCGAGTGGAAATCGAGCACCGCGTTGTCGAGCGGCATCGGCACCTGATCCTCTGCCTGGAAGCGCACCGCTGTCGCCAATTCCTTGCGATCTGTGATCGGCGGCAGTTCGAGTGTGCGTAGCACCGTGCGCTGGTTTGCCACGCCAACCCGCACCCGCTTGTCAAGGCGCGAATCGCGGAACATCTCCTTGAGCGCTTGCGTGAGCGCGTCGCCGTCGAGCACCTCGCCCTCGCGCACAGTGTCGGGTGGCAGAGCGGCCCCAGCCGCACGTTGTACAAGGATCGAGCCGTTCACACGCGCCTGTACAGCGCTGATGTAGCCGGGTTGGATATCAAGCCCGACGAGCGTCGATCCGCCGCGCGAGCGTCCACCACTATGAGAAAGGGTGAACTTGCCTCCCAACGACGTGCTCGCCTTCAGGGCGGCCGTGCCGGCCCCCTTCAGGGCCCCGGACTGGATCTTCGGCATTGAGAGCGACGGCATCTTGTGCTTGGGGGAAGGCGTTGAGGACTCATCTGAGGCAACCGCGATGTCCTCGTCGGCCGGCCTCTCGGGTGGCGCATCGACCACGATCGAGGTGGGCCTGAGCAGGCCGAGGCTCTCGCTGGTCATCTGTCCAGGCTCCATGGTGTCCATCAGCTCAGGAAGTTGGTCGTGTAAGCGTTGACTAGCGCGTCGCCGGCGAAGATCGCCACGACCGATCCGAACGCCAGGAACGGACCGAACGGGACCGCCGTCTTGCGGCCCTCCGTCGCGCCCTTGCGGGCGAGCACGAACGCGCCGAGGATCACTCCCGCCAGCAACGCGATGAGCATCGCCGGGGCAACGGCCGTGCCAAGGAACAGCCCCATCACGCCGGCGAGCTTCACGTCACCCATACCCATGCCCGCCGGGTATGCGAGCGCGGCGATGAGCAGAGCGCCACCGGCTGCAGCGCCGGCGATGAGCCGTTCAGGCTGGCCTCCGGGGTCGAGCGCAAGGCCGATCGCGATCGCGAGCAGCGCGCCGAGGGCGGTGAGACGGTTGGGGATGATGCGGTGCTCGAAGTCGATCAACGCGATCGGCACGAGCAGCAGGATGAACGTCACGTTCAGAGCGATCGTCGCGGTGGAGCCGCCCGCTAGTACCGCCGCCACACATAGAAGCGCTGTGAGGGCCTCCACCAGCGGATAGCGCTTGGGGATCGCCGTCTTGCAACTACGACAACGTCCTCGCAGCAAGAGCCAGGAGAGGACCGGCACGTTGTCGTAGGGACGGATCGCCGTTGCGCAACCAGGGCAACGCGAGGCCGGGCGCACCAGCGACTCGCGACGCGGCAGCCTGTATACGACGACGTTCAAGAACGATCCGATGATCGCTCCGAAAAGTCCTGCCGCGGTGGCCTCCATGAACGAATGATCGGCTCGTCACGGCTTTCACTTGAGCGTTTGTGCAAACCGGCGCCCCCGGGCCTGGCCCGGATAAGAAAACGAGGGTGGCCATTTTGGCCACCCTCGCGGTTGTCGCTTTGGGCGCAATCCTTTGGCGCCACGCTACGCGGAGCGCTCGCCTACCAAGTGCTGTTGGGGCAGCCGCCCTTGTTGCTACCGGAAGCGACGCATTCGCGGGTGATCACGCCTTCGAGATCTTTGATCGTGAAGGTGTCTTTGGTCACCGGCGATTCAGCGACGACTTCATAACCTGTTCCTGTGCCTTTGGCGGACTTGATGCACGTCGTGCTACCAGTGCACGCGGTGCCTTCGGAGGCCGACACGGGGATGGATTTTTCATATTTGCTGAGTTCGGTCTGTGACAGAGTCGAATAGCTGCCGTTGTTGTCGGTAGCGATCGTCTCAGCCGTGGTCTGGGCGGTACGCGCAAGCTCCTTCGCCTGAGCGTCATTGGCCTTGCTCTTCTGG
>DASXNB010000057.1:0-13661 GCA_036495305.1 Solirubrobacteraceae bacterium
TTGGCCCGCATGTCCAACAGTTGCCAGAGGGGCTCCGCGAGCCTTTCATGGACGACGTGCTCGACCTACTCGGGGAGCCCGTGGTTGTCGACTACGTACGATTGAACATCGACGCTGTGGCGTAAACCAATCCAGGCTTCGCGGGTCTGGCGCGCCCGCCGCGCTTGGCGCTAGATTCGACATCGATGGCGGTGATAGCCACAGAGTCCGGCGTAGCGGAGGAGTGCACCGATACTCCCCAACCCTGCGTAGCCCACCTCGACGCCGACGCCTTCTACGTGTCGATCGAGCTGAACCGCCGCCCCGAGCTGCGGGGACTGCCGGTGGTGGTGTCGGGAAGCGGGCCGCGTGCGGTGGTGACCACCGCGAGCTATGAGGCGCGTCGTTTCGGGGTGGGGTCGGCGATGCCCGCGTCCCATGCACGGCGGTTGTGCCCGCAGGCGGTGTTCTTGCCACCCGACTTCCCCCACTACCGCGAGGTGTCGCGACGGATGATGGGGATCGTGCGCTCACAGGTCGAGCGTGTGGAGGTGGTGGGGCTCGACGAGGCATATCTTGACCTCACTGGGCTCTATTCGCCGCGTACCGCTGTGCGCCGTGTGCTCGCCGAGATCAGGGAGGCGACGCGGTTGGTGTGCTCGGTGGGGATCGGTCCGAACAAGCTGGTCGCGAAGGTGGCCTCCGACGCGGAGAAGCCGGCCGGCTTCGTGGTGCTCACGCGCGAGCAGGCGTGCGAGCGCTTCGCCGCCTCGCCGCCGGGTTTGGTGCCGGGGATCGGCCCGAAGACGGCCGCCAAGTTGGAGGCGATGGGATTTCGCACACTCGGCGAGCTTGCCGATGCTCCCGAGCAGTCGCTTATTGAGCGCTTTGGTCCAAACCATGGCCGCGAACTGCGCCGTCGCGCCCGCTTCGAACACGACGGTGCGGTGAGCGAGGAGCGCAAGGTGGTCTCCGAGTCCCGCGAGCGCACCTTCGACTACGACATCAACGATCCCGCGAGGCTGCGCGAAGCGCTGCTGAAGATGGCCGAGGAATTGTGCAAGAGCCTCATCGTGCACAATAACCACGGGCGCACGATCGGTATCAAGGTGCGCCTGAACGATTTCTCCACGGTCACCCGTGCCCGCACGCTGCCCGAGCCCACCTGCGATCCGGGGGAGGTGTCACGCGTGGCGCTGGCGCTGCTGGAGCAGTATTCGCCCTCTCGGCCGGTGCGGTTGTTGGGTGTGCGTGTGGCCGGGCTCGTCCGTCGCGGCGCCACCGAAACACGCCCTGGCGCAAAGACGGTAGCCGACCAGCTGGAGCTGCCGGTGTAGTCTTCCTCTCGGGATGGCACTCGCGAAGGTCGGGGATATCGAGCTGAGTTACGAGCGTACGGGCGATGGCCCACCGCTGCTCCTCATCATGGGGATGAGCGGCACCAAGCACCACTGGGGCGAGGCGCTGCTCTCAGATTTGCGGCGCGACTTCGAGTTGATCGCCTACGACCACCGCGACTGTGGGGACTCCACCAGGACGGGTGAATCCTTCACGATCGCCGATCTCGCAAGCGACGCCGCCGGGCTGCTGGAGGCGCTTGAGATCGACTCCGCGCACGTGATGGGCATCTCCATGGGGGGGATGGTGGCGCAGGAGCTCGCGCTCGCCCACCCCGAGCGCATCCAGTCGTTCACGCTCGGGTGCACCTACTGCGGCGGTGAGGGCAGCCGCCTGTCAGACGAAGCGGTGCTGCGACGACTCGCCGAAGGCATGTCCTCGGGCGATCGCGAACAGGCGATTCGCACGGCCTGGGAAGTGAACGTCTCGCCGAGCTTCGCCTCCCGCGACGACGTTTACGCGACGTTCCTGCAGAACGGTTTGCGCTACGGCGTGGCGGTGCCGGTGATCATGGAGCAGATGCGCGCCATCACAGGCCACGACACGAGCACACGACTGCCGGATCTAAACCTGCCCACACTCGTGATCCACGGCACCCTGGATCAGATGCTCCCAGTGGAGAACGGTCACATGATCGCCGGGTTGATCCCTGAGTCTCGCCTCGAGATCTTCGAGGGCGTGGGGCACCTGTTCTTTTGGGAGGACCCCCAGCGCACGGCGGAGCTAGTGCGCGAGCACGCCGCCATAAATGCCTGACCCGTCGGTCGGCTTCCACGTCGATCCGGGCGAGTGCGTTCGCCTCTCAGGCGAGCAGAGTGGGGAAGGCTCGGCGATCGTGCTTCTGCACGGCCTCACCGCCACCCGTCGGTACGTGGTGATGGGTTCGCGGGCGCTCGAGCGCGCGGGCCACAGGGTTGTGGTGTATGACGCAAGAGGACACGGCCATTCCGGCCCGGCGCCGACGAGCGACGCTTACACCTACGGACTGCTTGCCCATGACCTGCGGGCGGTACTTGACCAGATGGGGATCGAGCGGGCGGTGCTTGCGGGGGCCTCGATGGGGGCGCAAACCGCGCTCAGATTCGCGCTCGACAATCCCTCGCGTGTGCTGGCCCTCGGCCTGATCACACCCGCCTTCGATCCAGATGCGCCCGTCACACCCGATGCCTATGTCGGCTGGGACAGGCTCGCGCGGGGGCTCAGAGAGGGGGGAGTGGAGGGCTTCGTGGAGGCCTATGACCTCGACGCGGTACCGGAGCGTTTCAGGGAGACGGTGGCGATAGTCCTTCATCAGCGGCTCTCCGCGCACGACAGCCCGCTCGCCGTGGCTGACGCGCTGGAAGCGGTACCGCGCTCGCGGCCGTTCAACGCGTGGGGCGACCTGGCCGCGATCGGCGTGCCGACGGTGGTGGTGGCGAGTCGCGACGAGCCAGACCCAGGTCACCCCCTCGCGATAGGAGAGCGCTACGCGGCGGCGATCCCGGGCGCCGAGCTGGTGGTGGAGGAGGAGGGGAAGTCGCCGATCGCATGGCAGGGTGGGCAGCTCTCGAAGGCGATCTCCGAACTGGCCGCACGGGCGCCTGCGTAGGCCGCGGGTGCGCGGACGCTCGGTAGCCGGCGTTGATCGGGTAGCCGGCGTTGATCTGGTGAGCCCGAACCCGGTTGAGGTCAGGCGAGCGCGGGGGCGTCGGGCGCCGGGTCGTCCTCGCCGACGGCCGCGCCACTGAGGAGCGCGGCATAGCGCCCACCCAGCTCCAACAGCTCCCCGTGGGTGCCGCGCTCCACGATACGTCCCGAGTCGAGCACGAGGATTTGATCCGCGTCGCGGATGGTGGAGAGGCGGTGGGCTATCGCGAGCGTGGTGCGCCCACGGGAGAGATCGTCGAGCGCGCGTTGTACGGCGCGCTCGGTTTCGGTGTCAAGTGCGGAGGTGGCCTCGTCGAGGATCAACACGGGCGGGTTGCGAAGGACGGTGCGGGCGATCGCCATGCGTTGCTTCTCGCCACCGGAGAAGCGATAGCCACGCTCCCCCACGGGCGTGTCATAGCCCTCGGGAAGCGAGGAGATGAGGTCGTGAATCTGCGCCGCCTTGGCGGCGTCTTCGATCTGCTCGTCGGTGGCCTCAGGACAAGCGAAGCGCAGGTTCTCGCGGATGGATGCGTGGAAGAGGTAGGTCTCTTGTGAGACCAACCCCACGGTTGCGGCGAGCGAGGCGAGGGTCATGTCGCGGATATCTATGCCGTCGATCTCCACCGCCCCGCGCTGAGGCTCGTACAGCCGCGCGACGAGATACGCGAGCGTGGTCTTGCCCGAGCCGGTCTCGCCAACCAGCGCGGTGCGCGTGCCGGCGGGGATGTCGGCGTCAACGTCTCGCAGGGTCCAGCGCTTGTCGCGCTCGCGATGATTGTCCATGGTGGCGTTACCGCCCTCCGCGTCCCCGGCAGTTTGCTCGCCGTCGGTGCTGTAGCTGAACCAGACATCGCGCAGGCGTATCTCCCCCTGGGTGCATTGGAGAGCGCGAGCGTCGGCGCGCTCTTCGATGTCCACGGGGAGGTCGAGGTACTCGAAGATGCGCCCGAACAGCGCAAGGGAGGTTTGCACTTCGAGGCCCACCGACAGGAGAGATTGGATCGGGAAGAGCACCCGTGTCTGCAGGGTTGTGAAAGCGATGACCGTTCCGATTGAGATTGCGGCCGAGCCATGCGCGATGGAGTACCCCGCAAACCAGTACACGGCGGCGGGCATGATCGCGAAGCTCATCTGCACGGAGGCCATCCGCCAGCGGCCCGCCATGCGCGCCCTCACCTCCAGGTCGGCGAGTTCTCCAGACTCATCGGAGAAGCGACGCACGAGCTCGCTGGAGCGACCCATCGTCTTGCCGAGCAGGATGCCCGACACCGACAAGGACTCCTCCACGAGCGTTGACATGTCGGCGAGGCGGCCCTGTCGCACCGACTGGATGCGCCGGCGCTCCTCACCCACACGACGGGTGAGCCACACAAAGAAGGGGAGCAAGAACAGCGAGAAGGCGGCGAGGCGCCAATCGAGGAGGATCATCGCCACGACCACCGCCACCACAGTGGTGACGTTCTGGACGATGGAGGTTGCCGTGGAGGTGACCACGCTGTCGATGCCCCCGATGTCGTTGGCGATGCGTGACTGCACCTCTCCGGTACGGGTGTGGGTGAAGAAGGCAAGGGACATGCGCTGCAGGTGGGCGTATACGGCGGCGCGCAGATCGTGCATCACGCGCTGGCCCACCTGGTTTGAGATCCAGGTTTGCGCCACCCCGATGACCCCACCGATGATCGACAGCGCGATCATCCCGCCAACGAGCAGGCTCAGAAGCTGCGTGTCGTGCTCGGGAATCGCCTTGTCGATCACTTCGCGCAGCAGGAACGGGCTCACAACACCCAGGCCCGCGGCGATGAAGATCAAGCCGAGTAGTCCGCTGAGGCGCAGGCGATAGGGCTTGAACAGCGCGCCGATGCGTCGCAGCGAAACGTGTGGAGCGGCCAGGTCGGGGGGCGGGAGGCTCGCCTTTCGCGATCGGTGGCGCCCTTCACCGGAGCGACCGTCGCTGAAGGGCTGGCTACTCATCTCGGAAAATTGAGTCGCCAGGATCAGATCTAACCACCTGCAGATCTTACCGTTGGTGCGAATCTCCTCCGATGAGGCGCCGGGATCGTAGGATTGAGGGCGTGGACCTCTCAAACGCCGAGATCCGGGTGCTGGGGTGCCTGCTGGAGAAGCAGCGCACCACGCCAGATCACTACCCGTTGTCGCTGAACTCGTTGCGGTTGGCGTGCAACCAGTCAACCAACCGCGAGCCGGTGGTGGATTACGACGAGGGGGTGATCCGCGACGCTTTGCACAGGTTGGAGCGGCGCGGGTACACGCGGCTGGCGGGGGCGAGCAGGGCGGCGAAGTACCGCCACCTGCTTGCTGAGGCGTTGCCGATGTCAAGTGGCGAGCAGGCGGTGATGTGCGTGTTGATGCTGCGGGGTCCGCAAACCCCTGGGGAGCTCAAGCAGCGTGGCGAGCGCATCCACGCCTTCGAGGGCCTCGAAGAGGTGCACGCGATACTTGCGGCGCTGATCGAGCGCGGCTTGGTGGCACGGTTGGAGCGCCGGCCGGGCCAGAAGGAGGAGCGGTACACGCAGCTTTTGGGGGAGGACGCCGAGCCCGAGCCCGAGCTTGACGTTGGCGCTCGCGCGGGGAATGGAGGTTCAGCCGAGCCGATAACCGCAGCGCTCGCGACAGCCGCGGCGCCCGGGCTCTCCGAGCGGGTGGCGACCCTGGAGCGTGAGGTGGCGGAGTTGCGAGGAGCGCTTGCCGACCTGAATTCCGAAGCGGCGCACGCGCCGTGATCGTCCACACCGTCCTCGCGGTGTCGGGGTCTTCATCCTCGGACACCGCCACCGGTGTGGGTATTCCCGTGGCGATCGCGGCGGGATTGGTGTCGTTCCTCTCGCCGTGCGTGTTGCCGCTGGTGCCGGGATACCTCTCGACCGTGATCGGCGTGGCGCCAGCCGACATTCAGGACGCGGGCATGCGCAGGGTGCTCGTGCCGAGTTTGCTGTTCATCGCGAGCTTCTCGCTCATCTTCATCCTGCTCGGGCTAACGGCCACACAGGTGGGGTCGCTCCTGAACGACCACATAAACGCGTTGCGCACCGCCGGAGGGGTGTTGATCGTGGCGATGGGGGTGGTGTTCTTGATGACCCCCTTCGTGGACGCGCTCAACTTCCAGTGGCACTCAGAGTCGCTGATGAGCGTCGCCGGGAGGGGCGGGCCGATGCTGGCGGGAGCGGCGTTTGCGATTGCGTGGACTCCCTGCACGAGCATCACGCTCTCGGCGATCCTCACGCAGGCGGCGGTGTCGAGCTCGGCCGCGCATGGGGCGCTGCTGCTGGCCTTCTACTCGGCTGGGCTCGCGATCCCATTCCTGCTGATAGCGGTTGCCTTCGAGCGTATGACTGGAGCGCTCGCCGTTGTGAAGCGCCATTTCCCGCTGATCGTGGGGGTGGGGGGAGCGGTGATGATCGCGCTCGGCCTGCTCATCCTCACTGGCGAGTTCACGATCCTTAACGCGGAAGCGAACGGGTTGCTCGAAGGCACGGGTCTCAGCGTGTCGAAGATCTAGTGTGACTGCACAGGGACCGTCGCATCCGACGGATACCCTCGCGGGTTGATGACTGACGGGAACACCCCATCGGCGCAGCGCATCGCGTTCGCCTCTGTGCTCGCCGCCGCGGCGCTCGTCGCGATCAAGCTGGTGGTGGGGCTGCTCTCGAACAGCCTTGGTGTGCTGGCCGAGGCGATTCATTCCGCCACCGATCTCGTCGCGGCGCTGCTCACGTTCTTCGCGGTGCGTGTGGCTACGCGACCCGCCGACCGCGACCACCCTTACGGGCACGGGAAGGCGGAGCATCTGTCGGCGCTCGGCGAGGGGGTGATCCTGATCTTGGCGAGTGTCGCGATCGTGGCTGAGTCGATCGTGCGCCTCAGTGGGCATGGTGGGACGGTGGATGTGCGGTGGTACGTCTTCGCGGTGCTGGCTGTGGTGATTGCCATCGACGCGGGCCGCTCCTTTGCCTCCCGCAGGGGCGCCCGTCGCTACGAAAGCGCCGCGTTGGGGGCCAACGCGCTTCATTTCACGCTCGATCTCATCGGCTCGATAGCGGTGTTGATCGGGCTCCTGCTGGTGAAGGCGGGCTATCCCGACGCCGACTCGATCGCGGCGCTGCTGGTGGCGGGGCTCGCGTTGTACTCGGCGGTGAGACTGATGCGGCGCAGCGTGCACGAGCTGATGGACCGCGTACCGCCCGGTGAGGATCTTGGCGACCTGAGCGCTCAACTCGTGTTGCGACTGCAGCAGGGCACCACACGGGTGGACGCGGAGGCGTTGGCGCGCCACCTGCGCACAGAGCACCCCGAGGTGGCGGAGATCACGGTGCGAGCGCGCGAGTAGCGCTTGGCGCTGAGGGCGCCTGCCCGCCTGGCATTCAACGGCGGGTCAGCGCGTTGCGGGCTCGGACGCGATTGGCTCACCGGTCCCCCCGGTGGCCGCCTTGCGTTCAAGAAAGCGCTTTTCCCACGCTTCGTTATTGCGCTTGGCGTCGAGCACGAAGGGGGAGTAGCCGATGGCCTTCACGATCAGCTTGTTGATGGTGGACCAGGGGGCGGGGAGGGGACGCAGGACATCCACGAACAGGACCACACGTGTTTCGTCGGTGTCGTTCCATACCTCGTGGTTGAAGGTGTCGTCGAAGACGAGACTCTTGCCCTCTTCCCAGTGGCGGAGGTCATCGCCCACCCTGATCCGGCATTGGGTGGCCTGCTCGGGGACGATGAGCCCGAGGTGGTAGCGCAGAACGCCCTTGTAGGGGCCGCGGTGGTCGAGGATGTGCTTGCGGGGGGAGAGGATCGAGAACATCGCGGTGGTCATGCCGGGGATCTGCTCCATCAGCGCGGCGGTGTTGGGACACAGCTCGGTGGCGAGCTTGGCCTTGAAGCCGTACCCGTAGAGGAACAGCGTCTTCCACCGATCGTCATCGGTGATCTCGATCTGGTCCTTGGAGATGTCTTGGAAGTTGGGGAGGGCATCGCGGTCGGCCATCACCGCTTCGAGCTCCTCGCGGATGGTGAGCCAGTTGCGCTCCACCTGCTCGATCCAGGGAAACCGCTCCTCAGGGAAGAAGGTGGTGTCGCCGACGAGCGAGCGTTTGCCGATGAATCGCTCGATGGGCGCGAGGATTCGTTCGCCCACGGCGATAGTCAGCTCGACCGTGCGCTCCCACACCGATTTCTCACTCGCATCGACAGCCATTTCGCTCTACCTTCCCCGAATCGACATTGGGTGAACCACCAGAGTAGACACCCGCTCCGACGGCTGTCCGTATGCCGGCCAAATTCCCGCTGCCGGTCTTCGCGGCGAACCGGGGCGGGTGGGGAGGAGTGGTTCAGCGCGAAGTGGGGGATATTGTCGGGGAAGGATGTAGGGGGAGCGACTGTCATAAGACGTGAACGTCCACTACCGACGGAGGACCAGCCGTGAAGCTCCGAAACGCAGACAAAGCAACGCCTTGGCGCATATCAACCGTCCCGCTGCTGGCGCTTGCGGTGGTGGCGATCGCGATAGGTGGCTGTGGAAGCTCGAAAAACAGCACCGCCTCGACAGCTGCGCCCGCAACCACCACGACGGCTCCGGAAACCACCTCGACGGCGGCGACCACCTCGACCCCCGCTTCATCGACGCCCGCGAGTGCGCTGAGCCTCACGGCCGATCCCAAAGGGGAACTGAAATACAACACCACGTCGCTCACCGCCAAGGCGGGGAGCGTGGCGATCTCGTTCACGAACAACGCGCCGCTACAGCACAACGTGACGGTGGAATCCGCCTCGGGGGCGACTGTGGGCGCGACACCGACCTTCCAGGGTGGGAGCAAGGTGCTCAAACTCAACCTCAAGCCGGGGACATATAAGTTCTTTTGCTCGGTGCCCGGCCACCGGATGGCGGGGATGGAAGGCACGCTGGTGGTGAAATAGAGCCAAGCAAGGCTCTCCGCGCACGCGCACGCGCGAAGTGAGGTTTACTCCGCGCGTGCGCGCGGGTCACCCCAAACCGAACAACACAACTCCAGCCCGGGCGTGGGGACCGATGCTCTGGGGCCTTCTACCGCCAGCTAACCGGAGGCCACGTGGGCGGGCACGCAAAACACCCCGCCGATCGTGAGAGCGGCGGGGTGTTGGCGTTCAGATCTTTAGGCGGCCTCGCGCAGGGCGGCCAGCTCGGGAGACTCGGCGAGCTTCTTCAGCGCGCGCTGCTCGAGCTGTGAGGCTCGCTCGGCGGAGAAGCCGAGGCGCTTGCCGATGGCGGTGAGCGTTTGCGGCTCCTCGCGGCCCGTGCCGAAGCGCAGCGTGAGGACGGTGCGCTCGGTGTCGGGAAGCTTGGCTATCGCCGAATGGACGATGCGCTCGCGCTCGTTGTCCCAGGCGGTGTCCTCGGGCGCCTCGGCGTCTGAGGGGAGCAGGTCGCCGAGGGCGGTGTCGCCGTCATCGCCGATCTGCTGGTCGAGCGAGACGAGGGCGGCGCGCTGGTGGCGGACCTCTTCCACCTGGTCGATCGGCAGGCCCGTCTCCTCGGAGAGCTCCTCCAGCGTGGGCTCGCGACCGAGCCTGACCGAGAGCTCTCGCTCGACGCGCCCCACCTTGCGGGAGCGCTGAGCGACGTGCACGGGCAGGCGGATGGTGCGGCCGGAGTTCTCGAGGCCGCGTTGGATGGCTTGACGGATCCACAGGGTGGCGTAGGTGGAGAAGCGGAACCCCTTGCGCCAATCGAACTTCTCGGAGGCGCGGATGAGCCCGAGCATGCCCTCTTGCACGAGATCGGCGAGAGGGAGGCCCTGGTTCTGGTAGCGCCTGGCGTTGGACGCGACAAGGCGTAGGTTGGAGTTGATGAGCTTTTCCTTGGCGTGGAGGTCGCCGCGCTCGATTTCCTGGGCGAGCTCGATCTCCTGTTCTGGGGTGAGCAGGGGGTAGCGTCGCGAATGCGCGAGCAACTGGTCGACCGACTCGGGGATGAAGCTGTCGGCGGTGAGATCTAGGGTTGTGGGGGACTTCTTGGCTGTGTCTGGCATGGGCGTCTCTCTAATTCGAACGGCCGAGGAATCCGGTTCATCCCCGTGGGGACTGGGGGATTCTCGTAATCCGATGCTTGGAGTCGGAATTATACGCCGCGATAGTTGCGTTGTCAATCATTTTGTTGTGTGTTGATGCTCACCTTTGGTTCGACGTCTCCCGCACAGCGACCTTCCCAACGAATGAGAACCCTCCAGAAGCCCAAAAGATCCGGAGTTCCTTATATATTTGGTACCCGTTCGCAGGGCTCTAAATCTGTCATCGACCGGATGAGGGGGTGCGATGAGGATTTGACCAACGTGGCGGACGGCGTGTGGGCGCTTTCTGGCGGGCGCCGCGGGAGGTTGGTATCGACCGGGTGGAGCCGTGGGCTCGTGCTGGTCTAATCTCCCGCGCGATGACGCCGCCTGCTAAGCCTGACGAGCGCTCGGGGATCTTCGCGCCCTCGTTGCTTGAGGGAGAGGTGGCGATCGTGACAGGCGGCGGTAGTGGGTTGGGGCGCGAGACGGCGCTCGAGCTGGCACGGTGCGGGGCGCGGGTGGTTGTGTGTGGGCGCCGTGAGGAGCCGTTGCAGGAGACGGTCGCAGCGGACCCACGTGGGTTGATCGAGGCGCGGGTGTGCGACATCCGGGAGGAGGAGGAGGTGGACGGGCTCGTGGATGGGGTGCTAGCCCGTCACGAGAAGATCGACCTGCTCGTGAACAACGCCGGCGGGCAGTTCCTCGCGCCCGCCGAGTCGATCACGCCGAAGGGTTTTCGCACGGTTATACGGCTCAACGTGGAGGGGACCTGGCTGATGACCCACGCGGTGGCCACCAAGGCGATGATTCCCTCCGGTCGCGGGGGGAAGGTGTTCAGCGTGACGCTCTCCCCCCACAACGGGATGCCCGGGATGGCTCACTCAGGTGCGGCGCGGGCGGCGGTGGAGAACTTGATGCGCACGCTGTCGGTGGAGTGGGCGCGCTTTGGTATCCGCTTGCTCGCGCTCGCGGCCGGGCAGTTCGAGACGCAGACGCTGCTCACGAAGTATCCCCAGGCGATAGTGGATCGCATAGCTCACACGATCCCGTTGGGGAGGATGGGGACAGAGAAGGAGTGGGCGTGGATGGTGGCCTACCTCGCCTCTCCGGCGGGAGAGTTCTTTTCAGGGACCGTGATCACGATGGATGGCGCCCGCGATGACTGGTTGGGGCCGTGGCCGCCCGAGCAAGCCGCCGACGCGCAGGGCACGCCGTTGAGCGAGGAGCGGCAGGGGTAGAAGGAGGGGCGGCTGTGGGGGCGGCGACACGCTGACGTGCGGCGGCTCTAAGGCCGCGGGTCGCGCCACATCTGCCACATCGTGGGGCCACGCGGGAGGTGGATCTCGCCGGTGACGCGAAAGCCGTGGCGGGCGTAGAAGGCGATGTTGCGTTCCTTGGAGGACTCCAGATAGGCCGCGACGCCGTCGCTGTCGCACTGTTCCAGCACGGGCGCCAGCACGGCTGAGCCCAAACCCTGTCCCTGCATATCGGGTTCGGTGCCAAGCACGGCCAGATACCAGTGGGGAGGGGAGGGTGGGTGCACGCGCTCCATCGCGCCGAAGCCGACCGTGAGCAGCGGCAGTCGCCAGATCAGGCGGGGATGGGCGAGGACGCGGCCGATCTGGAGGTCTTCGCGCGGGGTGGTCTTCCAGTGCTTGGGGGGCGCCCACAGGGCGGCGCACCCAAGTCCCTCGGCGGTCCACACCTCGGTATGCCCGATCAGCTGTTTCAACCTGATGGTTTGGAAACGCTCGAGCACCGCCGGGCGCAATTTCTCAGAGCGACACGACCATTCGGCGACCGGGTCATCCAGAAAGGCACGGGCAAGCGCGCGGGCAAGGGAAGGTATGTCAGCCTCCGTAGCTCTCCGCACTTTCACAGAAGCTTGATCGCGTCCCAACATTGAGATAGCTATTTTGACGTGTCGGGTCGCCTTGCGCCGTGTCAGGCGGATTCCCACGGTTAGCGATGCCAGAGAACAACCCACCCCTACCCGAGGACCAACTCGATGAGCAGCGTCCCAAGGACGAGCGGGTGTCGCTGATCGACCGCCGCACGCTCATCAAGAGCGGGTTGCTCGCGGGAGGCGCGCTTGCCGGCGGGGGTGCCGCCCTCGCCGACCTCGTGTCAAAGGCCCCCGCTCTCAGGGCGGGTGCCCGCGCGGCCAAGCTCACCGACCAGTCGCACAAGGGAACAGGCCCGCAAGTTTCGAAGCAGGCCGTCAAGAGTGTGCCCGCGGCGAAGGTGTACAAGGCGCCCAACATCTTGGTGGTGATGGTGGATCAGTTGCGTACCCCTCAGTGGTTCTCAGACAGCCCCGAGGCGATCGGGTTGATGCCCAATCTCGCCCGTTTGCGCGAAGGGGGGGCTTCGTTCTCCAGCCACTACACCGCCGCCAACGACTGCACACCCGCGCGCGCGGCGTTGCTCACCGGCCTTCACACCCACCAGACGGGGTGCATGATTACGGGGGGGTCAACGCTCGATCCGGGTTTCCCGACCTACGGGACGATGCTGCGCGAGTTGGGATACCGCACACACTGGTTTGGCAAGTGGCATCTAACCCATGGCGACAACCTGTGGGACGCCCATGAAGACGCGGGAGCGCTTGAGCCCTATGGCTTCTCCGGCGGCACCTACCCCTCGCCCGACGGGGCACCCGGACAGGGGTGGCGCGTTGACCCCCACATCGTCACTCAGTACGAAAGCTGGCTCGCAAAAGCCCCCAAGCGCGAGCCCTGGTGCACCACCGTGTCGTTGGTGAACCCGCATGACATCGCCTGGTGGTATCGCTGGAGCAGCCGCTTCGCCGCTGAGGCGCAGACGCCCGACATCGTGAATGCGCTACCGCCGAACTTCGAGACACCTGAAGAGATGGAAGCACGAGGCAAGCCCATGTTGCAGCGCTCGCTACAGGACACCGCGCAGGCGTCTTTCGGCGAAGTTCCCTATGTCGGCGCGGAAGTGGAAGAGTCGTGGCTGCCGTTCATGAATCTCTATCTGAAGCTGCTCGCTCAGGTGGACACCCACATCGGCTCCGTTTTGAACGCCCTCGCCTCCCGGCCCGACATGGCCGGTAACACGGTGATCGTGTTCACCTCCGACCACGGCGAGTACGGCTCCTCACACGGCATGCGCGGCAAGGGTGGGGGAGCCTACGAGGAGGCAATCAGGGTTCCCTTGATCGTGCGAGACCTACGAGACCAAGTCACCGCCGCACCGGCGCAACCGCGCAGCGGTTTGACCTCCAGCGTCGACGTGGCACCGCTCCTGCTCGACCTGGCCACCGGCTCCTCCAGCTGGCGCACAGACAGCCAATATTCCCACCTGGCCTCCCGCCACGACATCGCCTCGATGCTGTCCGACCCCAAGGCGCCCGGGCGCGACTACGTGTTGCACGCCACCGACGAGACCGTCACCGAGTTCGCGATCGAACCCTACGCCGCCGAAGCTCCCCTGCATGTGGTGGCCCTGCGCACCCCTAAGGCCAAGTACGCGACCTACTCCAACTTCGCTCCGGGCAGCCTCAACGCCGAAACCGCGGGGCGCGAAACCGAGCTGTATGACTACAGCACCCCAGAAGGTCGCATGGAGCTCGCCAACGAAGTCGCCAACAGCGCT
>DASXNB010000058.1:0-20500 GCA_036495305.1 Solirubrobacteraceae bacterium
AAGGCTGCGTTGTGGCGATCCTTTCCAACACATATTGCCGAGAAGAACACCGACTGCTCGTGTCTACCCATGTCGTAATGCTGGATCGAATCGTGGTTTGAGAAGTCGTGAGGGGTTTGTACCAATGCCACCTTCGGGTCCTCCAGGTAGCCAATTAGCGTGTCAAGTGCGTCCGGCATCGGCACGTGGTCGGCGTCTAGTACCAGCACGTACTCCCCCTCGGTCTTCGGCAGGGCGTGGTTGATGTTCCCCGCCTTCGCATGCGATTTGTCGGGGCGGGTCATATACCGCACACCCCACTTCTCGGCCAACCGTTCGATCTCTGGGCGTGTGCCATCGTCGAGCAGCCAGGTCGTGTGGGGGTAGCTCATCAGAGCGCAACCCGCCAAGGTCGCCTCCAACACGGGGGTGTGCTCGTCGTAGGTGCAGATGTACACATCCACGCTTCGTCCTCCAGGCGATTGCGGTCGCTTACGCGGCGTCACATCCCACGTCAGCCACGTCAACGTCGCGAGATTCCACAGCCCGTAGAGCTCCGCCACGAGCAAGCACACCCACAAAACCGGGTTTGACCGCTGCCAGCTCCAACCCACCCGCCAGGCCAAGTACGCCGCCGACAAGCACAGGGTCACCCCCGCCAACACCCGCAACAGGTTCTGGTGCCGAGCCCACCAAGCGCCCCAACCGCGCACCATCAAACCGCCCGCCGACGGGCGCGCGGTTTGGCTTCGCGGGCGAGGCAAACCCAGCACTATCCAACCCACGAAGCCGAAGCCACCAGCTTTGGGTGGCGAGAGCTTGAGAGGTTTGTCCACGTGACGCATGTGTTGCCCCATCGGCTGCTTTCAGCGCAGGGTTGAGTGTTCCGCCTCATCCCGGGAGCCGATTTGCGACGCTTACCGCATGTATCACGTCGAGTTGCGCCAGTTCCCCCATAACTCCAACCGCTTCAACCTCACAGAGCGAGAGCTCCACGACACGATCATCGAGGCCTGGGCGCGTGGCGATTGGATTGAGTTCGGCGAACGCAAGTGGTCACCCCACCAGGCCACCCTCACCGTCATCGAGGGTCCCGAACTCCCGCTCAACGACATCTCGTTGGGACGCGGCTGGCGCAATGCCACCCGCCGCGGTCGAGACGTCACCAACGAGCTGCTTGCCGCCGCCGCTCGCCGCCAACCCACGCCGGCCCCGAGTGGCGATTCGCAGCCCAACGGCGACAGGGCGCAAGCGACCGTCGCGGACGCGCTTGGGCGATCCGATCCCGAGCAGCTCGCCCGTGAACTGCTCGCGCTGCTTGGTGACGATCCAACCTCACTCCTCCGCGCCTGGCAGCTCGCGCTCGAACGCCACCCCGACCGCACACCCTCGCAGTGCCTCGCCCTCGCCGAAGACTTCCTGCGTGGCTGACCGCCGCTAGACTTCGCCTACCAACGTGGTGGGCGTAGCTCAGCTGGTAGAGCTCCGGGTTGTGGTCTCGGCGGTCGCGGGTTCGAATCCCGTCGCTCACCCCTTAAAATCCCTGCAAAACTATGCTTGTGCTCCAGGCAGCGAGCCGCGTCGGGATAATCGCCTAGCCGCCGCTCTCATGCAAAGCGTCTCACTCCACCGCGCCACTTTCCGGGCGCTCCACGAGAGCGGCTGTTTTGTGATCCCCAACCCGTGGGATCCGGGGACGGCCCGTGCACTGCAGCGACTGGGCTTTCATGCTCTCGCGACCACCAGCGCCGGTTTCAGCTTCTCCCGCGGCCTTCACGATGCGTCCGATGCGCTGCCGGTTAGCACCGTGCTCGACCACATCGCCGAGATCGTGGCCGCGGCAGACCTGCCTGTCAACGCCGATTTTCAGTCGGGATACGCGCTCGACCCGGAAGGGGTGGCGGCCAATGTTCGACGTTGCATCGACACCGGTGTTGCTGGCCTCTCGATCGAGGACACCACCACCGATCCCAATCGGTCCCTCTTCGATCTTTCAGAGGCCGTCGAGCGCGTCGCGGCCGCACGCGCGGCGATCGACTTCTCCGGTGAGGATGTCCTGCTAACAGCCCGCGCGGAGTGCTTTCTCGTCGACCACCCGGATCCCCTTCGTGAGTCGATCCGCCGTTTGCAGGCCTACTCGGATGCCGGCGCCGACGTGCTCTTCGCGCCGGGCTTGCGGGAGCGCGAGGACATCCGGGCAATCGTGGGTTCGGTCCAACCCAGGCCGGTCAACGTCCTGATGAGCGCTGATACAGGACTACGCGTTGCCGACCTCGCCGAGCTCGGTGTTCGCCGGGTCAGCGTGGGCTCGGCCCTTGCCCGGGCAGCCTGGGGAGCATTCCTGGGCGCCGCCCGGACCATAGTCGAGGAAGGCAGCTTCGCCGGACTCGACGGCGCCGCAACCTTCGCCGAGCTGAACACGATGTTCGACCACGTTTAGACCCCTCGGTCAGAGACATTCCATTTGGGGCAAAGCCCCACGATTAGGGGCTTTCCGTGTCAATACGACCGTTGAGCTTGCCGAGAGGGTGTCGAATCGTCAGATTCGCCGCGCACACGTTGCGAGCGAACGGGACGCGATGGGGCGTGTCATGGGCGCTTCAAATTGTCGGTCACGGGATGGAGTAGGAGACACGGCTCGACTTGAGAGCTCGAAACCATGAACCTCTGTGTGTGGTGTGCGAACAAGACCGGGGCCCGTGGGCGGCGCTCCACTTGCAAGCGGCCGCCGAGCAAATGGGCGACGGGATTCGATTCAACGTGAACAGCACCGACCAGGCAGGGAAACATGGCTTCAATCAATGACACGCGCTCGAAGGCTCAAACGAGACATCCCGGCAGTGACGGTTTGCCTCGAGGTCACGTAACCGAGATACAGCGCGCGAGGATGCTCAGCGCGGCAGTCGAGGCGATCGAGGAACACGGCTACGCGCGGCTCACCGTCGCACAGGTGATCGGTCGCGCAAAAGTCTCCCGCAAGACCTTCTACGACCTGTTCGTAGACCGTGAGGACTGCTTCCTTGCCGTGTTCGATCGCACCCTCGTACAGCTGCGCGCAAGGGTCGTGGAGGCATACGAACAGGAGACAACCTGGCGCGAGAGCGTACGCGCGGGTCTCGCCGCCCTCTTGGCGTTCATCGACGAGGAGCCCGAGCTCGCGAGGCTATGCGTCGTGGACGCGCTTGGCGGAGGGCCACGGGTGCTCGAGGAGCGTGCCAGGGTCCTAGTCCAACTACGCGAGGTCATCGATCGCGGTCGCGGCGCAAATGCAGGCAGGCATGAGCCCCCCGGCGTCACTGCCGAAGGGGTGATTGGCGCCGTCTTTGCGGTAATTCACACGCGCCTTCTAGAACGCAGTCCCAAGCCATACATCGGACTCCACGGTGCCCTGATGAGCATGATCGTGCTGCCCTATCTCGGTGCTCGTGCCGCCAGTCGCGAACTCTCCCGCCCTGCTCCCCAAGTACGACGGCGCGCGAAGACCGAGCCGGGAATGGGCAAGGACCCGATGGCGGGTCTCGACATGCGCCTCACCTACCGAACCGTTCGTGTGCTGACGGCCATCAAGGAGCATCCGGGCGCAAGCAACCGCGAAGTCGCAAACGGCGCGGGTATCGCCGATCAAGGACAGATATCCAAGTTGCTCTCGCGGCTGGAGGGGCTCGGTCTGATCGAAAACGTCGACCAAACCCAATCCAAGGGAGCACCCAACGAGTGGTGTCTGACGGAGCGGGGCGAGCGCGTGGAGCGGGCAACCAGACCGATGTGAGCTCCCGGCGATCAAGCTCCATCGGATCGAGTAACGGCGAACGTCAGAGCGGCGCGAGGTTGACTGCTCTACCGTGAACGTTGCACGACACGCGCACGACCTGGGGGTGAGCACGGGTGCTGTGGAAGGGACGGAGCGAGCGCTTAAAGGGTCACGAGGCCAAGGATCTGCTGGCAGCTGCCGGCGGGGTCTTTGACCGATCGCTCGATCCCCGCCAAACGATGCGAGCGATCGCGGGCGTAGCCGTGCCGAGAATCGCTGATATGTGCGTCATCGATTTGCTCGGAGATGACGGTGCGATCACCGACACGATGGCCTTGGCGGCCCGTGAGGAGGTCGGATCGCGCCTTGAGGTGCTCCGTGCCGGTCATCCGCTCGACCTCGATGGCGAGCACCCTGTGGCACGGGCGATCCGCTTTCGCGAGACGATAGTCGTCTACGACATCGCCGAAGCATCCACGCTCCAGATCATCGAGCGTGAGCCCGAGCTGCGGGAGTTCGTGCGGTGGAGCGATCATCATTCCGTCGTCACCACCCCGCTGATAGCACGCGGGCGGCTGCTCGGCGCGCTCTCGTTCTTCTACTTGCAAAGCACCGCCCGTCATGACGAGGAGGAGCTCGTCCTGATTGGCCACCTCGCCGATCGTGCGGCCACGGCTATCGACAACGCCAACCAGTATGTCGCGCGCACGCAGCTTGTACGCACGCTGCAGCGTAGCCTCCTGCCCGACACCCTGCCCAAGCTCGATGGCATGGCGCTCTCCTCCGCCTACCACCCGGCGGGCGAAGGTAACGAGGTGGGGGGTGATTTCTATGACGTCTTCACCACCCCGTTTGGCTGCTGGCTTGTCGTGGGCGACGTGTGCGGCAAGGGCCCCGAGGCGGCGGCCGTAACGGCGCTCGTGCGTCACAGCATCCGCGCGTTTGCGTTCGTTCGTCCCAGTCCAGCGCAGGTGCTCGGTGCCGTCAATGAGGTCATGCTCGGTCATGCGCTTGCACAGCGCTTTGCCACCGTCGTGCTGGCGCGTTTGGACCTCTCATCCACGCCAGTGAAGGCCACCGTAGCGGGCGCCGGACATCCGCCCCCGGTGCTCGTGCGCGTCGATGGCCCAACTCAATGTCCGCCTGTTCATGGCACCATGCTCGGCGTCCGGCCAGGCTCGAACGTTGCGGATGTGGAGGTCGAGCTCGGACCGGGTTCCACGCTTGTGCTCTACACGGACGGCTTGCTCGACGCCGGCGCACCTCGGCGCGGCTTGACTCCCATGGAGCTTTGTCGGCTGCTCGCCCAGCATGCCGGCGCCGCGCCGCACTCGCTCGTACAGCAGCTCGAGCGCCTAGCGCTCTCAGCCGGGGCGGGTCGGTTGCGCGACGATGTGGCCATCGTAGCCGCCCGCGTCACTGCTTGATCGCAGCCGAACTGTCCCCTCCGCGTAACGCCGTCGGATCAGAGTTGCGTGCCACTCTTCGCGACTATCCAGCTCACCCACCATGCCATCTGGGAGGCTGCCGCGGGGGGAGCTCTGTTGGCATTCCTGTTTTTGCTCGCGATCCTCGCGGGTCGTCTGCAAGCTCGGAGCGCCCGCGAGTACGTGCGCCTCCGTGTTGTGCCCTATCGCGGCGATGCCCCTAACGCCGACATGGTCGTGGGCATGTACGAAGCGCTTCACAAGCGACTCCTCGCTCGCTGGTGGCGGCGACTTCTATCGGGCCAACCGTCGGTGTCGCTTGAGATCCACCACGATCGGACAGCTTGGTTTTCCATCACGTGCCCCGCAAACTTGACCTCCCCGGTCGAGTCAGCGCTTCGAACCGCCTATCCCAACTTGTGCACGCAAAGGCGAGCGCCCGAACCGGCGTCCCCGCCGGTGGTGTTGCGCTTGAAGAAGCACTCTCCCTTCATCAAGCGCGCAAAGCGCTTGGATCGGCTCGACCACGATCCCATCTCGCCCGTCAACCGACTGCTCACAGCGATGGCCGCGTGTGACACGCCGGCGTTCGTTCAAATCGCGCTTACGCCGGCGCCAGCTTTCTTCGAAGCTCACGCCAAGCGCGCCTACAAGCGGCATGAGAATCGCCTATCGCGCGAGCGCAAGCTTCGCTTGCCACCGCTCGATCGCTCCCACGTTGAGGAGGCCGAGCTGATCGGAGGCCTGTCCGTGCAGCACCGGCCGCTGTTCTTCTGCGATCTACGTATCGTCGCTTCCAACCGCACCACATGTGAGCAAATCGCCTCTGAGCTGCGTGCAAGCTGTGCGGAGAACCGGCTTGTGGAGCGCAATACCGCACTCCGCCACGGCTACATGCGTCTCTACACGAGAAGGGTAGTGCGAGGGGAGGGCAACCCGCTGCCCTCGTTTCGTAGAGGAGTGTTCGCCTCCACAGAGCTAGCGAGCTTCTGGCAACTGCCTTCGCTGGACTATTCAGCTATCCCCTTTGAGCGGTATTCGCTTCCGCTCGCGCCCGCACCACCGGCGATCCTGCGCCCCGACGGCGGCCGCGGAACACTCCTCGATGTTTACGGCCCAGTCTCGATTCATGAACGGTTGCGTGGCCAGAACACGGCCGTATCCGGTGCAGTCGGGCAGGGCAAGTCAAGTTACCTTCTCGCAACCGTCGCCGAGGATGTGCGGCGTGAGGGGTGTGCGGTGATCTTGCTGGATCCCAGGGGCACGCTCGCCGACGCGGCAGTGAGTGCTGTGCCGCCGCACCGGGTCTGCACACTCTTTGACCTCGCAAATCCCACCTGTGGCTTTGACCCGCGCGCCGTCGAGGCGGTGGCAAGGGGTATGGGACGCCTCTCTGGCTCACCGCTTGTGACCGGCTCGCTGTCGCAAGGTCCGCTTCGTGTGAGCTTCGAGGAGATCATCGCGGGCGGCGAGACCTTGGTCGTGAAGGGTGGGCTCGCCACCGTTGGACTTGCGAGGACCGGGCTCTTGATGCAACTGCTCCTCGGGATGCTCGACGCCGCGCTCACCCGCAGGCTGGAGCGCGATGGGGACGACCAGTCGCAGCCGGTGGCGCTGAAGGTGGACGACGCGCCGCTGATCCTCAACCGCGAGTTCCTCGACACGATCGCCGTCAAGCGTTCTGCCGGTCTCGAGACGGTCGCTTGCTGGCATACCGACGCGCAATGGCGCGACCAGGACGTGCGCAGTCAACTCGATGCTCTCTTTGCCCATCGCGTTTACTTCGCCACGGGCTCGCTCGAGGACGCCCGCAGCGCAGCAAAGCTCACGATGGCCGAGTTCTCAGACGTTGTGCGGCCCGACATTCGCAATCTTTCTGCGCTCGGCAGACCTGACGTGCGGTTGCACCTTCCTCGCTACCACGCCGTCGCCAGTTGGGTGACTGGAGCCGGCCGTCAGGCGCCGTTTGTAGGGGAAACGTTTGCGTCGCGAGTGGATGCAGAGCGTGTTGCCAGTCATGCCGCGCGCCAGCACGAGCGAGTCAGCCATCAGGAACAACCAAACTTGCTCGGGTAGATTCACGGACAAGTTCGTGCCGGTGGCATTTTTCACACATATTGTCCAGCTTTGGACAAAGATCCGTAAAACAGGTCAATCCCGATAAATGATATGTGTCGTCGTGCATCGGAAACAATTTCCTAAGACTGGAAAGCATCGCTTGACACATGCCCCTGCCGAGCCTAAGAATCCCGCCCAGACCCGTCCTGCGGGTCTGAACGACACGGAAGCGGGGCGCCTCTGACCAGAGACGGGCGCTCCGGTCCCGGGCCAACCACCCCCCCGGAAGGCCGGCTGGGTGTGGTCGACGCCTCCGGTGGAAGCTCCCCGGACAAGCTCGGCCTCCCGGCCGGTCTTTCTTGTGGCGCCTTGGGCCCGCGGACTAGGCTCCAGTGTCTCGTGTCCAGCAGTGGCACACGCCACAGTGGTCAAAAAGTATGGCTTTGGGCGCTATTGGGTCGGAGACACAAATATGGAACTGTCCATGAAGATTTGACAACGCCACGAGCCTTCAGGATCATCCCTGCTGTCGTCGGCGCGCGGCGGCAATGGCCAACCGGAGACGTCTTGCGGACTAGCGTCTCACGGCCGGCCAACCCTCACAGAGGGCCGACTGGGCGCGACCGTCAGAGCCGGTGGAGGCCTCCCGGCTCCGGTCGCAGCCCCGGTCGGTCCCCTGCTTCCGGTCGGTCCTCTGCTTTTGTGAAGACCCGTTACGGCATCTTGACAGTGGTTCAGTGCTGTGCCACCATTCTGCTCGATCCAAGATTCGGAATAAAGTTCGCGGTTTCGATTGAGATGAAATCGCACCTACAGGAGACATTGATCGTCAGATCGATGGTGGAGGCACAAGACTTCCCAGGAACCGAATGGGCGGACAAGGGAAGAGGGTTCGGAACTCGCGGCAGCCCCCGCCGTGAAGCCGAGCAAGCATCGGTGCGGGATATTCAGCTCGTGCCGGAGCACCGGTCCCGCGCGGCGTAGGTGGCATTGACCTGAGGCCACTTTCGCCGTGCGGGATCCGCCTATCCGCCGTCCATGTCTGCGTCGATCCCCCGCAATAGGGCGGCCGGACGGACGTCGAGCTTTAGGGCCAGCTTCAGGACGGTGCGAAGGTTGGGCTGGCGGCCGCCGTTCTCATAGACGCTGATAGCCGCGCGGTCGACCTTGGCGTCCAGGGCCAGCCGCTCCTGTGAGATACCAGCCCGATCGCGCGCCCACTTGAGATTTGCGCCGAACGCACGCGCCGGATCGTTCGATGTGCCGTTTTCCCGGCGTGTCGTCCCGCGTGACCCGCTGCCCACTCCGACTCCACGCAATAGGTCTGTCGGGGGCACATCGAGTGCGCGGCAGAGCCGCAGCAGCGTTGGCATGTCCGGGGCGCGCTCGCCACACTCCAAACGGCTGATCGCGGCGCGGTCTAGCGGTGCCGAAGAGGACAGTTGCGCTTGTGTCAGGCCGGCTTGCGACCGCGCTCGCCTCAGATTCCGGCCAAATGCAAGGATCTGCCCGGCGATCTCTGCTCTGTCTGTAGCAGCCATGCCCGCATCATTCACAGCTGATTACAAAAGAGCCACTGAATAAACACCACAATTTCCCGTAAATCTCATGCCTGGCTTTTGGGGGGACTGACATTTACGAACGGACACAACGCCAGCTCGCACGCCAGGTTCTCGATGGCCGGCAGTTCCCGGGGCCGCTCTTGTGCCACGTATACGAAACACAGCTCGAGCAGAATGCATGCAGTGGCCTCGACAGCAATCGGCGTAGCCGCCCCGATTGCGCTCAACTCGAGCCCCGGTTCAAGCATTGCCGCGTATCCGTTCATCCCGTCGTGAGCAATCGTCGCAGCCTTTGGACTCGCCGTCAGCGCGTCGATAAGAGCTAGGTGCGCGTACGCGGGCTCGGAGGCGAGAAAGTCGAGCAGTGCGGCGATCCCCGCGCAGACCCCCGCGGCCCACTCCGTTTGGGATTCGTATGCCCGCTCCACGATGGCCAAGGCCTTGCGGTGGCCAATCTCATAGGCGACGAGAAAGGCATCGTCCTTGCCCGAGAAGTGCTCGTAGAAAGCTTGCACTGAGACGGCGGCCTCACGCACGATCTCGGGAATCGTGGTGAGACCGTAACCCTTTGCAGAAGAGAGATTTGCCAGTGCGTCGAGGATTCGCTCGCGCTGGTTGTGCACGACGAAGCTACGCGACACGTTCCCCTCACCGCGCGGCAAGCCCCGGCGCTCGATAGCGCGTGAGCTCAGCGACAGGGTTCCAGGCGCGCGACCGCCCACCGATGGCGATTGCGGCCGCTTTGCGCGCTCCTCCAGTCCGACGTCGCTCTCGCCCATGTAGCGGCCCACCCACACGACGATTTCCGGTGCCAATGCGAGCAATTCGCTTCGTCGGGGGCGCCGCACTCGTGCCCCACGCCGAGCCCGTGCGTAGAGCACGCGCAGGATCGCCCCAACAATTGCCCGTGCCCTCAGTGCGGTCGTGGATGGATCTTCGTCGAGTACCTGCTCCAGCGGGCTTGCGATCTCTTGTAGCGTGCGCTCGCGGCGGATCATCCCTGCGGGACCGGCGGCTGTGAGCTCGACAGCGATCACCCTTAGTGCTGGGGGGTTCTGGCGTGCCAGCTCGAAGAGCTCGTTCACAAGCGCTTCGATGGCTCCGGCCTGGTCGCCAATCTCCGCTGTGGCGCTCTGCACTCGTCTCACCCATTCGTCGGAGACCTCGTCGCTCATGGCCAGAAAGCAGGTCTGCTTGTCCTCGAAGTGCTCGTAAAAGGTCTTGCGCGATGCCACTGCCTTGGCGATCACGTCCGCAACCACCGTCCCCCCATACCCCTGCTCGCCGATGCACTCGAGCATCGCCTCGATCATCCTGCCCCGGGGCTCAACTGCGGCTTGCGCGCTCTTTCGAGGTTTGCGGCGTGCCGGCTTGCGGCTCGGCACGGTTTCTACGGTGGGTCCGTCGATGTTGTCCACTAGCTCGCATTGTGACGCGCCAGAGCAATTCATGCGAACTGCTTACTTTTGTGTCTAGTTGTTGTCAAACGTATATATCCGCAATCAGGGCCCGATGGCGATCAAAAATCTAGCCCTTTGCGACGTTCATGGCCCGTGTCGACGATTGGCGTCTCGCGCCGCAAGCTTCCGCGAGACCGGGTTGGCTGCTCGGGGACACCACAGGTGCGCGACGGGAGTCAGAGACAAACCAGTCACCTGAAGAACCTGTCTCCGCGAGGACTGCCCGGCACCCACGCCGGTGGGCGAGCGATACTCGGCCAGCTTGTGAGTTGCGACTGGCGTCGAGTCTGAGATTCCTAGGCCCCCATGGGGGCCTAGGAGGTTTATGGGCGGTGGTGGCGCCCGTGTCCCTGGCTTGACGCTCGGGCGGAATGGGCCTTACAAGACCCACCCATCCGCCGCCTGCCCGCCCGATCCGCCCCGGCTCGGCCGAGCGTCCCGACCACAAGGAGTCAAGTCATGTCGCCCATTGTGTCTCCGTCGCCGTCGACTCGACGGCCGACCATCTCCCAATCTGGCTCTCCCGGTCGTTGCTCGCCCAGTTTCGTAGTGCCTGGCGAGCGCATGCGACCGCTCGATGTAGGGCGCGCACTCTCGTCATATCTGGACAAGCACGGCCGCTTACGCGAGCTGCTCACACTGCCAGGCCACGGTGGCAGCGTGCTGGTGCTTGACCGCGACGCCGCCACGCTATGCGACCGGCGGCTGGTGGCGCACTTGGCGGCCGACGAGCCGCCCGAGAATGTCGCGTTGGTTTGTCGGCACTATCTCGAGGACCCGGCAGGCCGCTGGTGTAGGCGAGTGCAGCGCGAGGACTTGCTGGCAGATCCAATAGCTGTCAGTACGCAGGGAGCAGTCACGCCCGATCCGTTGGACATCTCAGAAGAGCTGACCGATGAGGATGGCCGCGTCTACAGCATCGGTTTGTTTTCCGCGGGAGAGGGCTCAACCGCTCAACTGCAGTGGTGTCGAGGACAGGCCGCGGGCGCCGGCCCGCGCATCGAGCGAGTGCCCTTGCGCGATGTGATCGCCGTCTTCGAACGCTATGAGCCAATGCGGGCACTCACCGAACAGGCACTTGCTCGTCATGGCGACGATCCCGACCTTCTGGTGACGCGTCTGCGCAGCGAATTCGAGCGTCTTTGTGCCAGTCCCGTTGTTCTCAACCGTGGCTTGCGCGAAGCCGTGCTGCACGCGACCGACAGCCTCGGGTTGAGCTTGAGCGAGATCGCCTTCCGCTGTGGAGTTGTCAAGCGTGACCGCAATGGCAAGACCAGCGGGGAGACGAGTTGGGTCGCGCGTCGCATCGGGCTCATGCCCGAAGGAGGGGAGAAGCGAATCACCCCCTGGGTTCATATAGACGTGCTCGCCACGATAGCTCGCAAGGGCCTGGGCGTGAGCCCGCGGGAGGTCGAACTTCAATGAGCTCCCTCAGTGAGCCTGGGATCGGTATGCGCGCGGGCATTAGCTCAAACCATCCGCTTACGGCCGTCGGCGCTGAGCTCGGTAAAGATCTCCCAGCCGCGGCAATCCTGGTCGTCGAGTCCGACGCGTCGATCGGCTCAGAGCTCGTGGAGCAGTTGCGCGCCGACGGCTATCGGGCGATACATGCGCGCACAGCCGAACATGCGCGCGTGCTCGCCGACACTCAGGCGATCCGAGCGATCTTGCTTGGAGTGCTCGACGCGCGGCGCGGCGCCTTGGATCTACTTGCGGAGATCCGTGGCTCGAACCCTCGTCGGTTGGACTCTTGGCGAACCTGGTCGCAGTGGCTCCCGGCGCTCCTCATCAGTCCCTCTGTCACCCAACTGGACCTGCTGCGCGCCTTTGAGACCGGCGTTGATGACTTCGTCGCCCATCCTGCCGCATACCTGGAGTTGCGCGCCCGCCTCAGGGCGGTGCTCCGTCGTGCCGAGTCCTCGAATCCAGGGCGGCTGTTGCGTGTCGGTGTATTGGAGATCGATACGGCCGCGCATCGTGCGCGTGTCGGCGCCGTTGAGGTCGTGCTCTGTCGTCTGGAGTACGAGTTGCTGGTCAAGCTCGCCGACGATCCCGCCACGGTGTTCTCAAAGCACGAACTGCACCGCGCTATATGGGGCAGCGGCTCCGGCACAGGAGCGCGCACTGTCGACAGCCACGCCAGCCGTCTGCGCCGAAAGCTCCACGCAGCTGGCGCGAGAGGCCTCGTCGTGAACGTGTGGGGCGTCGGGTACCGCTTGATCTGAACCTTCTTCGCGCATCAAATTTCTCCAATAACGGCGGGCGATTTCGCGGTTTTCGGGATCCCCCGCCGAGTACCGTCGCAGTAGCCACGTAGCTTCTTCAAGGGGGCGAGTCAAAGCGCAACAAGGAGAAACGCAATGTCATATTCGAACATCAACCGCATCGTGATCGTCGGGCGGCTCACCGCCGATCCGGAACTGCGCGCTTTGTCCTCGGGAGCGAGTGTGTGCAGCATTCGTCTCGCCAGCCACTCGCTGCGTAGAAACGCCGACGGTGAGCGCACGGAGAAGCCGAACTTCTTCGATGTCAGCGTATTCGGCCAGATGGGCGAGTCGGTGCACCGTTACATGAGTCGCGGCCGCCGCATCGCAATCGACGGGCATCTCCATTGGCGTGAGTGGGACACGCCCGAGGGCGCCAAACGCCAGGCGGTGGAGATCGTCGCCGAGCGCGTTCAGTTCCTGGATGGGCGAGGCCCGCAGGCGAGCTCGCAGGAGTTGGGCCAGGATGATGGCTCGACAGACTCGATCGACTCGCTTAATGTCACGGAGACCGTCGAGGAGCGTGAGCTCGTGGGTGTCGGCTCCGGCTCGCTTGACGAGGACCTCGTCTTCTGAGCAGAACGTAAACGCTTCAGGCGGGATGTCGAAGCCGGCATCCCGCCATCGGCGTCCCTCGCGTAAACTGCCCGGCCGCGGGCGCCGCCGTAGAGTCGGCTGCTCACCAACCCAGCACCTAAGCCCACAAGGAGCCCTGTTCGGTGCCAGTCAACACCAAAGCCATCGGTAAGACATATGCCCCCACCACCTACGCGGTGGGACGAGAGAAGATCAAGGAGTACGCCCGGGCGGTAGGCGAGACCAACCCGCTCCACCTCGACGAGCAGGCCGCCCGCGACGCGGGCTACGCCGACGTGGTGGCTCCACCCATGTTCGCCGTCGTATACAGCTCGCCGTCGGTAGCGCCATCGCTGTTTGACCCCGACGTGGAAATGAACTTCGCGATGATGGTCCACGGTGGCCAAGAGTTCGAGTGGGGTCCGGTAGTGGTGGCGGGCGACGAGATCACGACTACCGCCTCGGTCAAGGACATCTCAGAACGCGATGGACGCGGTTACTATGTGTTCGAGTCGGTGTCCCTCAACCAGCGCGGCGAGCAGGTGTGCCGCGGAACATGGACCAACATCGTCAGAGGAGTCTGAAATGGCCGAGCTTTCAGCGGGAACACAGATTCCAGAGGTGAGGGTCACCCCGGACAAGTACCTCACCGCCCGGTATGCGGGCGCCTCCGGCGACTTCAACCCGATCCACATCGACGAGGAGTTTGCGCGCGCGGTTGGCCTTCCCGGTCGCATCCTGCACGGGTTGTGGTCGATGGCGCAGGTTGCCCGTGCTCAAACAGAGGCTGCCGGGGGGCCCGCGACGCTTAAGCGGCTGTCGGTGCAGTTCCGCGGTATGGGCGTACCCGAGCAGGAGGTTGTGGTCACCGGTACGGTCCGCGAGGTCACAGACGGTCGCGTGATCGTCGACACCGTGGCTGAGCAGGCAGGAAATCAGATTATTCGGAACGCCGAGGCCGAGCTGCAGGTTTAGGGGCTTCGCCTCGTCCGATCAGGCTGAAGGACTCAGGGCGCCGTCCCGGTCGGGTTCGGCGCCCACCCAGCCCGTGGAGGGGTGGCGTGAGACACCCTTACAATCCGTAGATGCTCACCCCACGACAGGAGCTCATCCTCTGCAAGGTGGTGGAGGTCTACCTCCAGAGTGGCCAACCGGTGGCCTCCAAGGCGATTGCCGCCGACCCTGGACTCGATTGTGGGCCCTCCACCGTCAGAAATGAGCTCGCGCTGCTCGAGGAGCACGATCTGCTCGCCCATCCGCACACCTCCGCGGGACGCGTCCCAACCGACGCTGGGCACCGCTATGTAGTGGACAAGCTGCTCGGCTCAGGTCGCGGGCTTCAGCCCGCGCGCACGCTCTCCCTCTCGCTCACCCGCCGCGAGGTAGAGGAGGCGATGCGGGTCACCAGCAGCGCCATTTCGCAGGTCACGAGTTTGCTGGCAGTGGTTTCGGCCCCCTCGCTCAACACCGCCACGATCCGTCACATCGAGGTGTTGGAGCTTCAACCGCAGGTGGTGATGGTGGTGGTCATCACCTCCACCGGGGGGGTCTCGAAGATGCTCACCACCTTTGGGGGCCCCGTCGACCCGGGCCTCGTCGCGTGGGCCGGGGAATATCTCAACGAGCGGCTTGTCGGATACGGCCTGGGTGCCAGGATGCTCTCAAAGCGTCTTGAAGATCCGGGGCTGGGCGCCAGCGAGCGGGTGTTCATCGAGCGCCTCGCTTCTGCCTTCGGGAGTCTCGCGAGCGAGAGCGAGGACACGCTGTTCGTGGATGGCACCGCACACCTGCTCTCCAGTGGCCGCCTCCACGACATCACCGAGATCAACGAGCTGATGGCGCTGCTCGAGCGGCGTGCGGCTTTGTTGCGTGTGCTGAGCGCCGCACTCGGCGAGTCCGATGTCTACGTGCGCATTGGCCGCGAGAACGAGATCCCCGCGATGCGTTCGGTCGCGCTCGTAGCCTCCGGATACGGTCTCGCGCGACGCAAGCTCGGCACGGTGTCGGTGATCGGGCCCGTCCACATGGACTACGCCGGCGCCATCGCCACGGTACGCGAGGCTGCCCACGAACTCTCGCGTTTCGTAGAAGACGCCTACGCCGAGCGCTAGTTAGGGTTCCCCACTGATGAGCGCCACCGCTCCACGCGACCCATACGAGGTGCTCGGCGTCCCCCGAGACGCCGGCGAGCAGGAGGTCAAGAAGGCATTTCGCAAGCTCGCGCGTGAACTGCATCCCGACGTCAACGCCCACGACCCCCAAGCCGAGGAGAAGTTCAAGGAGGCCGCCGAGGCCTACGAGATCCTCTCCGACCCCGACCGTCGCGCCACGTACGACCGCTACGGCCACGACGGCTTGCGCTCTGGTGGCTATGCACCCAACTTCGATGGCTTCGGGTCGATCGGCGACCTCTTCAACGCCTTCTTCGGCGGCGGCGGCGCGTTCGGTCCCCAATCGGCCTCATCGCTCGGCGGCGATATCGCCGTGAGCGTCGAGCTCACACTGTTCGAAGCCTCCGCTCCGAACACGATCGAGGTGTCCTTCGAGGCGATCGACCGCTGCGAGCACTGTCACGGCAACGGGGCCGAGCCCGGCACCCCGATCGAGCGCTGCTCTCGCTGCGAAGGCGCGGGGCAGGTGCAGAGCGTCAGCCGCACACCGTTCGGGCAGATGGTGCGCACAATGATCTGCGACGCTTGTCACGGCGACGGTCGCCTCCCCACCCAACCCTGTCCCGAGTGTCGCGGACGTGGACAGCGAGCGGTACGTCGCACCGAGCAAGTGGCGATCCCCGCGGGTATCGCCGACGGTCAGCGCATCCGTGTGAGCGGACGCGGACATGCCGGTGAACGTGGCGCACCCTCAGGCGACCTATATGTACTCGTACGAGTCGCCCCCGACGAGCGCTTCGTCCGCGAAGGCGACGATCTCATCACCGCGCTCGATGTCTCGGCGCCGCTGGCATCGCTCGGCGCGACACTCGATGTCTCCACCCTTGACGATTCCACAACGGTGGAGGTCCCCGCCGGCGTCCAGCCGGGGGAGGTGCTGAACGTCCGCGGTCAGGGCATGCCCTCGCTGCGCGGCGGGCGCCGCGGCGATCTGCGGGTGGTTGTGAACATCGTCATCCCCCGTCGTCTCAACGACGAGCAGCGCGACCTGGTCACCCGCTTGAACGACACGCTCACCGACGAGAACCTCCGCTCCGAGGAGTCGGTGTTCGCAAAGCTACGGCGAGCCCTCCGCCACCACGCCGCGTGATCTCAAACATGCGCGGCCTGGAGGGGCCCCAGCGATGATCAGACTCGCACTCCGTGTCTCCCGCGCCGACGCGGAGGTGGTGCTCGCCGATCTGCTCGAGCTCGCCACCTCCGGTGTGGAGGAAATCGAATTGCCCCTCACGGAGGGTGGACAGAGCTTCATCGAGTACGCGGTCTATGGCGCCCCAGGCGAGCTACCCGACCTTCCAGATCTGCGAGCCGCTGCCGGCGGAGCACTGATGGAGGTCTCAACGAGCGAAGTCCCCGACGACTGGTCCGAGCGCTGGAAGCAGTTCCACCAGCCCGTTCTCGTGCGGGCATCTCCTCGGCAGTCCGGGCCGATCGGGGGCGGCTTGCAAGCGGACGATCCAGGGTCGAGCGGCACCGATGTGCCCGCGCTTCACGTGCGCCCGCCATGGGAGGCTCGCACCGACCGCGCCAATGCGCTCGAGATCGTCATCGACCCCGCCCAAGCCTTCGGCACCGGCGCGCACGCCACAACCCACATGTGCCTGCAGCTTCTGCTCGACATTGCGGCAACCGAGGAATCTCGCGGAGCCGTGCTCGATGTCGGTGCGGGCTCAGGCGTCCTTGCGATCGCGGCGGTCAAGCTTGGTTACGGTCCGGTGCTCGCGCTCGACAACGACCGCGAGAGCGTGCTCGCCACAACCGCCAATGCCGCTGCCAACGGTGTCGAAGTGCGCGCGCGGTCGTTCGACCTACGCCGTGAACCCCTACCCACGATCGAAAATCAACCGGCACCCATCGTGCTTGCAAATCTGCTCAAGCCCCTACTCATCGAACTCTCAGCCACGATCCACTCGCCGCCACAACACCTGATCGCAAGCGGTCTGTTGTCAGATCAAGCTGACGCCATCGCGGCGGAGTTCGCTACCCGCCACTCGCTACGCGAGCGGCGCCGACTCACGCGTGGCGAGTGGGCCGCGCTCTGGCTCACCCGCGACTGACACAAGCTGCTCGGTAGCGGCGCGTGCCACCGACCTGAACAGCAGATCCAGCGCGCCGCGCACGCCGTTCTCAGTGTCGAGCAACGCCCTGGCAGCCACCAACCCGGCGCCCACCGCATCGAGTGCCTCCCCCGCTTCTCCCGGATCGGGATCGCGGCAGACCGCGATGGCCAAGTCCAGCATCCCCTGCGCCTGCTCAACTGCTCCGGCGAACATCGCCGGACCGGCAAGACTCCCATAACCGTATGCCCGCGCAAGCCGGCCATTGATCGTTATCTCTTTCGCCCCGCGTGGGGGAGAGGTGGGCGGCAAACCCCTACCGTCTACCAACCCCGCCATCGTCTCGCCGAGTATGGCGCTAGTCGCCTGCTCGTCGAGCCCAGCGCTCGCCGCCACCCGCAACGCCAGATAAAGGCCGCTCGAGGTGAGCCCGTAGGGAGGGTCGCTGGCGAACACCACGCGCTCAGCCGGCACCCGCGCGAGCAACTCGATCACATCGATCGGAAAGAAGCACGAGGTGTCATACAAAACCCCGGGATGGTCCGCGAGGCGCGAAGTGAGTATCCCTTGGTCGCAGATCGCTCCGTGCGCGAGGATCAACACCACCTCGGGATGGCGCAACGCGAGGTTCGCCAAACCGTCGGCGATAGGTGGCATCCCGCGGCCCGCGTGAATCAAGATCGGCACCCCCGCTTCGCCGGCGAGCGTGAAGATGCCGTCCATCTCGGGGCCGTCGAATGAGAACGATTGCGCGCGCGGATGCAACTTGATCCCACGCGCCCCTCTCCCGATGCACCGTTCCCCCTCAACCACCGGTGCTTCGGCGGGGTCAAGGCGGCAGAAGGGGATCAGCCGCCCATCGCTTTCCCCAGCCCACCCAAGCACACGGTCGTTGGGCACACGGTATGAAGGCCGTCGCTCCGGATCGTGCAACGGGAACACGCACGCCCGCCGTGCACCGGCCGCGTCGAGCTGTCCCAACAGCGTCGGCAAATCGAGCGACCGCCCGTCCTCATCAAGTCCCAGATGGGTGTGCGCGTCGAACACTTCCGCTCCCTCCGGCCTCAACCGCTCGCTCTCCGCGAGGAACGGCGCAATCGCTTCGGCGTAGAGGGATGCGCTCACGGCCACCATTTTGCCGATTCCGCTCGCACGTTGCGCTCGCCACGCTGCAGGGTGGCCCTCAGGGCCACCCATCCAAATAGTTTGTAACACGCTTGTAACATTGGTCTCGACCGTGTTTTGGGGGTAACGTCAATCTCATGACCCCCCGTATCGTCATCGCCGGTGGCGGCTTCGGCGGCTTCTACGCCGCCCGCTCGCTCGAGCGCATCTCATCAATCAGCGTCTGCGTAACGCTCGTAAACGACGCCAATTTCATGCTCTACACGCCGCTCCTTCCCGGCGCCGCGGGGGCCACGCTCGACCCCCGCCACGTTGTGATGCCGTTGCGCTCTCAGCTTCACGCCACAGATCTGCTCATCGGCGGCGTCACCGGCCTTGACGCTGACCGTCGCATGCTAGGGGTACGTCGCATCGACGGCGAGTGGCTCGAGCTTCCCTACGACCACCTACTCGTTTCGCTCGGCTCGATCTCTCGCATGCTCCCGATCCCCGGCCTCGCCGAGTACGCGATCGGCTTGAAGTCACTCTCCGACGCCACCGCCCTTCGCAACCAGGTGCTCACGTGCCTGGACATCGCAGAGTCACTCCAAGATCCCGCGTTGCGTGCCGAGTACCTCTCGTTCCTCTTCGTAGGGGCCGGCTACGCCGGTCTGGAGGGACTCGCCGAGTTGCAGGACTTCGCTACACAAGCGATCCAGCTCTATCCCCGCTGCCGTGCTGAGGGTATGCGGTGGGTGCTCGTCGAGGCGCGCGAGCGCATCATGACCGAGGTCCCCCTGTCCTTGTCTGCCTTCGCCGCGCGCGAGCTGCTCGGGCGCGGTATCGAAATCAAGACCAACACCACTCTCCTCTCGCTCACCGCCAACCGAGCCACCCTCTCCGACGGGGAGACAATTCCCGCGCGCACGCTCGTCTGGACCGCCGGCGTCCAACCAAGCCCAGTTGTCTCCTCGCTCGGCCTACCGCTCGATCGAAGCGGCCGCATCGTCACTGACAGGGAGATGCGCGTCTGCGGTCACCCCGGCGTGTGGGCCATCGGGGACTGCGCCGCCGTTCCCGACTCCGCGCGCCCCGGCCAGCCCTGTCCCCCCACCGCACAACACGCGATCCGCCAGGCAAGGCTTGTCGCTCAAAACATCGCCTCCACACTCCACGGGGGGCCCGTACGCCCGTTCCGCTATCGCACCGCGGGTGTTGTCGCCGAGCTTGGGCACAACAAGGCCGTCGCGATCACCCTCGGCGTGCGCTGGCGCGGGTTGCCGGCGTGGATCATCGCCCGTACCTACCACCTTCTCTTGATGCCCGGCCTGGGACGCAAGCTGCGACTCCTGGTCGACTGGAACGTCGCCCTCCTGTTCGGCCGCGACCCCTCCTCACCCGGCCGTTTGGGGACACCCACACCGCTCCAATCCTCTTCTCCCACCGAATCGACACAAAAGTCTCCCCCCGTCGGCGTATCCTGACTGGATGGCAATCGTCAACCAACTCCAAGCCGACCTCAAGGACGCGATGCGCGCGGGGGAAAAGACTCGTGTGGGCGCCTTGCGCATGATCCTCTCCGAGCTGCAGAAGGCCTCCAAGGAGGGGTCTGAGGATGAGCTCACCGTGCTTCGCCGCGAGCGCAAGCGCCGTGTCGAGGCCGCGAACGCGTTTCGCGATGGCGACCGCGATGAGCTCGCCGCCGCCGAGGACGCTGAGGCGCAGATCATCTCCGGCTACCTTCCCGCCGAGCTGTCCGATGAGGAACTGCGGGCGATAGTCACCCAGGCGCTTGCCGACAGCGGCGCCACCTCGCCAAAGGACATGGGTATGGCCATGAAGTCCGCCATGGCCGTCGTCGCCGGCCGGGCCGATGGCAAGCGCGTCTCCGGTCTCGTCAAGGCGGCGCTCTCCGGATGAGCCACCGCCTCGCCGCTACACGCCGCGGTCACCTCCTCACCGACGGTTCGTCGTGCCTTTCCAGTGTCTCGTCACGGACGGTCCCCCCCGGCCGATGAGGACCCAACTCGAGCTGCCAAACGAGGTCGCCGCGGAGCTCGCGGGAAGCCAGGATGCGGTCCTCCGCGCGCT
>DASXNB010000059.1:0-17984 GCA_036495305.1 Solirubrobacteraceae bacterium
GGCCGCGTTCGTGGAGGCGACCCCTGACGGTTCGAAGGCGTTCTTCATCAGCCACGAGGAGCTGACCAACGACGCCAATACCGGCAGCGCCGACGAAGGCAGCGATCTCTACCGTTACGAACCGGCGTCCGGAACGCTTACCGACCTGGCCCCCGACCCGGTTGACGCGCAGGGCGCTGAAGTAAAGGGCGTGCTCGGCGCCTCAGACGATGGCTCGTCGGTGTATTTCGTCGCCAACGGCGATCTCGACGGACCCGGGCCGGCTGCCAAAGGCGACTGCACTGGTAACGATGAGGTTTGGAAAGGTGAATGCGGCCTCTATCTGTGGCATGACGGCGAAATCCACTTCATCGCCATGCTCAATGCCTCGGGCCCAATCGGGGCGTCAGACGAATCCGACGCGGCAAACTGGGCGCCTTTCGATACCGATGGAGGTGGGGGATACGTCGTCAATACTGCTCGCGTGAGCGGCGACGGGAACGTGCTGGTGTTCCGCTCGCAGAGCCGGCTCACGAGCTATGAAAACAAAGGGACACCGCAGTACTATCGCTTTGATGCATTGACCGGCGAGATCGACTGTGTCTCCTGCGATCCCTCGGGCGAACCGCCAGTCGGCAAACCGACTCTGCAGGAAAAGACATCCTTCTTGGGTCCGGGCGGTCTAGCCGGTATCGAGACGCGCAATCTGTCTGCCTCCGGGAACCAGTTTTTCTTTGAAACGCCCGATCCGCTGGTGTCGGGCGACTCGAATGGCACGACCGACGTGTATGAGTGGGAGGCCGATGGCGCCGGGTCGTGTGAGAGCTCTGACGAGGACGGCGGCTGTCTGTACCTGCTGTCCACGGGAACCAGCCCAGATGCGTCACACCTTGCCGACGCTTCCGCGTCGGGCAATGAGGCGTTCCTGTTCACCGACCAGCCGCTGGTCCGCCAGGATCGAGACGAACTGGTGGACATTTATGACGCACGCGTAGACGGTGGCTTGGAAAGTCAGGATCCGCCGCCTGTCTCCCCGTGCGCTGGAGAAGAATGCCGCTCGCCTTTGCTGGCTGCGCCGCCGGTCACTCCGTTCGCCGCCAGTGTGACGTTCAGGGGAGAGGGCAATCGGACCGCCACCAAAAGCGGATCGACGAGCCTCAGCACAACTCGCAGGGCGCTCGAGCAAACGGTCCGCTCGGACAGCTTTGTGATCGTCGTGAGCGCGCCGGCGAAGGGCACGATCACGATCTCTGGCGCGGGCGTGAGAAAGAACAGCCGCGCCGTCGCGGGCCCCGGCTCCTATCGCGTCCGCATCCGCTTGACCCCATCCGAGAGGCGGTTGTTGTCTAGACGGCACCGGTTGAGGCTCGCGCTGCGCGTCGTCTACGCGCCCACCACGGCTACGAGCGCAAGGAGCGCGAAATGACCCTTTTGATCGGCACGCCACGGCAAGGGAGAAGCCCGATGAGCTATCTGACCGCACCGACTCATCCCCAAGCAGAAGCACTGGACGCGCCTGCCACGGGGCCGTTGCGGATGCTTGCCGCAATGGTCGCGATCTCCTGCTGCCTGGCCTTGAGTTTCGCTGCGTCGGCTAGGGCGGCAGCCCAACCCGTGTGGTCGGTCGCCGCCAGTTCGCAGGCGACTAACTTCGTCGCCGGAACGACACCGGCAGACTCCGTGACAGGATCCTTCCCGCAGTATCTGATAGAGGTCACAAACGCGGGCGGCTCTGCCTCCAGCGGAACGGTCACGATAACCGACACGTTGCCCGCCGGGATCACACCGCAGGAAGCCGATCTCCTCGACGCGGAGGGGAATGAATACTTCACATGTACGATCGCCGGTCAAAAGGTGACGTGCACGTATGACGAACCGCTTCAGCCCGGGGAACTGTTGCGCGCCTACATTTCCGTCGAAGTCGAAGCGTCCGCGTCCGGGAGCGTGTCGGATCAGGCTATGGTTTCAGGGGGTGGCGCGGCGGATGCGTCGACCAACGTCGAAACCGCGATCACCGAAGCCGAACCGAGCTTCGGCTTCCTTTCCGGCCTGGAGGGCTTTGGCGCCTCGGCGACGGAACCCGACGGCACGGCCGCTACGCAAGCCGGTGCGCATCCGTATGACGTAACTGTCAGCACGGGCTTTCCGACCAGCGCAAAGGACGGCACGCTCGTCGCGGTTGGCCATCTACGCGACATCAAAGTCGACCTGCCGTCCGGTCTTGTCGTGAATCCAACGGCGACGCCGGTGCGGTGCACCGAGACGCAACTGGAGAGCGACCTGGAAGCAAGGGAAGGCAGCGGTTGTCCGCTCGCCTCGCAGATCGGCGTCATCGGCTTGACCGCGGTCGTCAGTAAGACGACGACCCAGGACGTACCGCTGTACAACATGGTGCCGCCGGCGGGCAAGCCGGCGGAGTTCGGCTTCGACGCTGCCGACATCGGCCTCTACGTTCACCTGATGGGCGGCGTCGACGTGGGATCGGGATACGCCTTGGCGGCAACCGCGAACGACATCGACGCCAAGCTCGTCATAACTGGCGTTCAGGCGACGTTGTGGGGCAATCCGACAGATCCAAGCCATGACCACCAGCGCGGTGAATGCGCAACGCACCCCTTCCGTTCCACGTGTCCCGCATCCATCCAGCGGTCGTCGATTCCGCTGCTGAGCTTGCCCTCGTCGTGTGGGTCGTCGCTGGGAGTCTCGGCGAGCGCCGACAGCTGGGAGCAGCCGGGTGAATTCAAGATGGCTTCGGCGCAACTCGGTGATCTGTCGGGTAACCCGACCAGTATCGGTGGTTGCTCAAAGCTTGATTTCACCCCGTCCATCACCGTTTCACCCGACACGTCTGTCGCCGATTCTCCGTCCGGTCTGCATGTGGATTTGAAGGTGCCGCAGTCGGAGAGCATGAATACGCTGGCGTCGGCGAATTTGAAGAAGGCGGTGGTGACGCTGCCGGCTGGGATGAGTGTGTCGCCGTCGGCGGCGAGCGGTTTGGTGGGTTGCTCTGAAGCGCAGATTGCGCTGCATAGCTCTTCGCCGGCCGGTTGTCCTGACGCGTCGAAGGTTGGTTCGGTTGAAGTTACGACACCGTTGTTGGGCGATGTGTTGAAGGGTGGTTTGTTTATCGCTCAGCAGGGTGATAGGCCGGGCAATGGGTCTAACCCGTTCGGATCGCTGCTCGCGATCTATGTGACCGCGGAAGCGGATGGTGCTGTGGTCAAGTTGGCGGGTAAGGTGCAGGCTGATCCGGTGACGGGCCAGTTGACGACGACGTTTGATGAAAACCCGCAGCTACCATTCAGCGACTTCAAGTTGGACTTCTTCGGTGGGCAGCGTGGTGCGTTGGCGACACCGGAGGCGTGTGGAACGTACAGCACGCAGAGTGCGTTGAGTCCGTGGAGTGGCACCCCGGCGGTACAACTATCTGATTCGTTTGCGGTCAGCTCGGGCTGTGTGAACGGGTTCAGCCCATCGTTTGTGGCGGGTATCCAGAACCCGCAGGCGGGCTCCTACTCACCGTTCGTCCTGTCCTTCTCGCGTTCTGACACAGACCAGGAGATGAGTGGCCTGTCGGTAAAGCTCCCTGAGGGTGTGTTGGCGAAGCTCGCGGGTGTCCCGCTGTGCTCAGACGCAGCATTGGCGGCCGCAGTCGGCGAGTCCGGTGCTAGCGAGCAGGCGCAACCGTCGTGTCCTGCCGGTTCGCAGGTCGGGAGCGTGACGGCGGTTGCGGGTCCGGGTCCGGCCCCGTTTTCCACGAATGGCAAGGTGTATTTGACGGGTCCGTATAAGGGAGCGCCGTATGGTTTTGCGGTGATCGTTCCTGCGGTTGCGGGTCCGTATGATCTTGGGAGCGTCGTCGTCCGTCAGGGCCTCTATGTCGATCCGTCAACGGCTCAGGTGACGGCGGTCAGCGACCCGTTCCCGACGATCCTTGACGGTATCCCGCTCAGATTGCGTCGTATCGACGTGACGGTGGATAAGCCGCAGTTCGTGATCAATCCGACTTCTTGTGAACCGATGCAGGTAACGGGCACACTCACTTCAACGGGCGGTGTGACGGTGCCGGTAGCTTCGCGTTTCCAGACCGGTGGCTGTTCAAGTCTCGCGTTCAAACCTGTGTTTTCGGCGAGCACTGAAAGCAAAGCGGCGCCGAGTGGTACCGGTGCCAGCCTGACCGTGCGCCTGGCTTACCCAAGCGGTCAAGCGAATATCCATAACGTCGAAGTTCAACTACCGCGCTTGATGCCATCGCGCCTGACGACACTCCAGAAAGCGTGTCGCGAGCAAGTATTCGCGGAAAACCCCGCGGACTGTCCGATTGAATCGAACGTCGGTAGCGCAACGGCGAACACACCGCTACTAGCGAAACCGCTACAGGGACCGGCGTATCTGGTCTCTCACGGTGGAGCGGCGTTCCCCGACCTCGAGGTCGTGCTGCAAGGCGAAGGGATCACCCTCATCCTTGACGGCAAGACCGAAATCAAGAACGGGATCACCTACAGCCGTTTCCAGACCACACCAGACGCACCGGTCAACTCGTTCACGCTGAACCTACCCAAGAGCACCCACTCAGCGCTCGGGGTCCCCAGGGGCCACAACCTCTGCATGGAACCCTTGACGATGCCCACACGGATCGTCGCTCAAAACGGAGCGGAAACCAAACAAAACACGCGCATCGAAGTCACCGGTTGCCCCAACACGATCACGATCCTCCACCACACAATCAAAGGACACACACTCACCCTGAAGGTCGGTGTTCCACGAGCGGGACGACTCGCAGCAAGCGGCAAAGGGCTCACGAGCACCGGCAAGACCACCAACGGGGGTCAAACGGTCACGCTCAGGCTCAAAGAGACCAACCCCGGCGCACTGAGCACGAACGTCCTGATCCGCTTCACCCCCAACACGGGCAAGCAACGCAAGATCCTGCGCAAGACGATTCGCGCCGCCTTTCGCTGAGATGGGGCGTCGCGGACTGGTTTCAGCCGGCGCTGAGCCAGTCCGCGATAAGCCCCCCGATTTCGGCCCCAGCATCCTCCTGCAGGAAGTGCGAGGCGTTCTCGATGACGCGTGGCTTCTCACGGCCGATGGCCTCGGCGAAGCGCTCGCCGGTGGTGAGCGGCAGGACGGGGTCGGAGTCGGCCCACAGCATGAGGGTGGGGCGCTTGTCGTCTCTGAGCGCGTCCAGCGCCCGCTGGCCCTCGGCCGCCCCGATCTCCTCGGGCGAGCGAGGGATCATCAAGGGGAAGGCACGCGCCCCCGCCTTGGAGGCCAAGCTCGGATAGGGGGATTCGTAAGCCGCGATCACATCGTCGCCCGGGTCGTTCTTGCAGGCGCCGCGCACGAGCATCCCCACGGGCAGGTCCTCGGTGCGCTCCACGAAGTCGCGGAAGGCGGTCCATGCGTCGGTCATCTTCTGATGGCCGGTGAACAACCCCGTATCGAGGATCACGAGACGGTCGAAGCGCTCGCGGTGCTCGATGGCGAGTCGCAGTCCGATGGGGCCGCCCCAGTCGTGCACGACCATCGTGGCGCCTTTCAGGTCGAGCTGCTCGATGAGAGGGCTCACGGCGGCGACGTGGCGGTCGTAGGAGTACCAGTCGATGTCGGTGGGCTTGTCGGAGCGCCCAAACCCCGGCAAGTCGGGCGCGATGCAGCGAAAGCCCGCGTCGCGGACCGGTACGAGCACCTTGCGCCACAGAAACGACCAGGTGGGCTCGCCGTGCATGAACATCACGGGCGGGCCCTCCCCCTCGTCGAGATGGGCGAGTCGCAACCCCTCGTGCTCGCGGTAATGGGAGGAGAAGGGGAAGTCGGGGAGACCTTCCAGCAACTCGTCGGGTGTACGTACCGCGTCAGGGGTCATCGCGGGAGAGCATACCCCCCACCGGATCGGTTAGGCTCGCGCGCGGAATGCATGGCGCGATAGTCCACCTCACCCCGATCCTGGCGGCCGAGAAGAGCAAGGTGCCGTTCTACATCGCGGGCGGAGCGCTCGTGGTGTGGGCGCTGATTCTCTCGCTGGCGATAGGTTTGCGCAACCCGAGCTTCCCGAGCACGCTCGGGGGCCAGCGTACCGTTGTAGCCATCTCGGCTGTGCTTGTGGTGGTGGCGGTGTCGATGGCGGTCGCCACTTCGGGCGGGTCGAAGAGCAAGGCGACCGTGACACCGGCGACGCAAACCGGCCGCGAAGCGGCGTCGGGCTCGGGTACGTCCTTGCTCAAGGATGCCGCGGACCCCGAAGGGCAGCTCTCCTACACCACCAAAGACCTCTCCGCGAAGGCGGGGAGGGTGACGATCGCCTTCATGAACATGTCCCCGCTCGAACACAACCTGACGATCGCCCAGGGCTCCAAGGTGGTCGGCGCCACCCCCACCTTCTCAGGCGGGACGAAGACGCTGAGCTTGAACCTCAAGCCCGGGACCTACACGTTCTACTGCACGGTCCCAGGCCATCGCGCGGCGGGGATGGAAGGAAAGCTCACCGTCCAATAGTGATCGACGGCTCGCGCGAGATCTTCTTCTCGTGCGCCGTCAGTCCCCTTAGTCCGGCGTAGCTCGCCGGGGACATGGCTCGCTCGAGTCGTGCGGCTCGGATCATGCGCGATAACTCGCGTATGTACTCAGGCCGCAGACGCTCGGCGTTCTCGTCGGCTTGCGCCGCGCTGCGGGCAAGCGCCACCATGAACAGCAGGGAGAAGACGACGGTCCCCGCCACGACCACCAGTATGTAAATCGATGCACCCACTGCTGAAAGCCCCCTTTCGCAGTTCCCGTGCGCAAAGAGTGCCACGTATGTCGGATCTCTGCCGTGATCCGTCCACGATATTTTCGCGGTGTTTGCGCACTACCCTCCGATGGCGGGGCTAAACCTCGTTCCGCCCACCTTGCGAAGATGACCGTGTGAGCACGGTCTCTGAGAAGCGCGCCCCCCGTTTGACGGCGGTGATGCGAGAAGGCGAGCGGGTGACCCCGCTCGAGCTGTTCTTCGATCTCGTGTTCGTGCTGGCGTTGACGCAGTGCACGACGTTGATGGCGCGGACACCGACGTGGGAAGGGCTCCTGAAGGGGTTGCTCGTGCTGGGGATGTTGTGGTGGGCCTGGGTGGGGTATGCGTGGTTGACTAGCGTGGTGGACCCCGAGGAGGGGAGCGTGCGGTTGGCGATCTTCGCCGCGATGGGGGCGATGCTCGTGGCGGCGCTGTGCGTGCCGGGGGCGTTTGGGAGCGAGGCGCTGCTGTTCGCGTGCGCGTATGTGGTGGTGCGAGCCGCGCACATCGCGCTGTTTACGATCGCGAGCCGCGAGGATGGGGCGCTGAGGCATTCGGTACGGGGGTTGGCCTACAGCACGGCGATCGGGTCGGGTTTGCTGTTCGTCGCGGCCGCCACTGGCGGCGCGTTGCAAGTGGGGATTTGGGGGTTGGCGCTGGCGCTCGATATGGGCGGCCCGTTCCTGTTCGGGGCCGACGGGTGGAAGCTCGTGCCTGGCCACTTCGCCGAGCGGCACGGGTTGATCGTGTTGATCGCTCTGGGGGAGTCAATCGTGGCTTTGGGCGTGGGTGCGAAGGTGGTGCTTGACGCGGGGATCGTAGGGGCGGCGTTGTTGGGTGTGGTGGTGGCAGTCGCTCTGTGGTGGGTGTATTTCGATGTGACCGCGATCGTGGCCGAGCGGAGGTTGTCGCGGGCGGCGGAGGGGCGTGAGCGGAACGAGATCGCGAGGGACTCCTACTCCTACCTGCACTTCCCGATGGTGGCGGGGATCGCGTTGTTGGCGGTGGGGTTGAAGTTGACGCTCGAGGATGTCGAGCGGCCACTGAAATTGGTGCCCGCGTTTGCTTTGTTGGGTGGAGCGGCGCTGTATCTGTTGGCGCACGTGGCGTTTCGTTTGCGCAACATGCACACGCTGAGCGGCAGACGGTTGGCGTGCGGGGTGGGATTGATCGCGCTCGCGCCGATCGTCGTGGCGGTGGGGATCTCATCGCTCGCCACGCTCGGGGTGCTAGCGGCGATCCTCACTGGGTTGATCCTCTACGAGGTGGTGAGGTATGCGGACGCGCGCGAGCGGGTGAGGCATGGCGCCGCGCACGCGGAGGCGACGCCAAGCCAGTAGCGACCGGGGCACAGCCGCGCGGAGCGAACGTTCAAGGCCCAAACGGCGGGAACAGGTCCTGCTTGAGGATGAGCCCCGCGAGCGCGGCGTAACCGAGGTCGGTGGGGTGGATGTCGTGCAGTTCTGTGCAGAAGTTGGTGAGTAGGCACACCCGCGTTTGCTCGCCCGGCCCAGGTGGGTTGAAGACGGGTAGGGGGTCGGCAAAGCGCGCGCCCACCGTGGAGGCGACTTGCTTCATGACGGCGTTGAGCTGGGCGGTGAGTTCGTCGGCGCCCGTGAGGGACGGGCCGAAGGGGTTGTAGAGGCCGAGCACGATGATGCGCGCGTGGGGCGCCGCGCCCCGCAGGTCGGTGAGGATGAGAGAGAGGTTCGAGGCGATGTGGGCGAACAGCGCGGGCGCCGAGGAGGCGATGCAGGTGGGTTCGAGTTTGCAGGTGCCCTCGATGACACCAAGGGCGTCGTTGGCGCCGATGTCAAGCGTGATGGGGTTCACGAGGGGACGGTTGGCGTGCAGGTAGGTAAGCGCGTCGGAGAGCTGGGAGGAGGCGGGTCCGCCGACATAGGGGTGGTGGAGGGAGAACGCCAACTGATAGGCGCAGGGGCCATTGATGAAGGAGTCGGTGGTCTCGCCGGGGCAGCCGTCGTTGACGATCGCGAGCTTGCGGTGGAAGAGGCGCAGGACGTTTCCGAAATCGTCGACGTAACCCGTGTTGAAGGCGGCGGGGTTGGGGTTGGGGAGGAGGCTGTTGAACTTGGCTTGGGAGTAGCCGAAGGCAAGCGAGTCGCCGAGCGCGAGATAGGTGCGCTGAGGTTTGGCAGCGGAGGCGGTGGGAGCGAGCCACAAGAGGGCGAGCGCGGTAAGGAGCAAAAGTAGCGTGGCACGCGCGGAGTGCGGGGCACGGTGGAGCAAGCTGGACATCTCTGCCTCCCAAAGGGCCGATTGTGGTTGTGTCAAGCGCGCGTAGCCCCCTGACGAGCGCCCGGCCTTCCTCTTAAATACCCGCCACCGGGGGAGAGGCAAACGGTGGAGTGGGCGCCGTTGTGTACAAAGATTTGGATAGATAGAGGCCACGCGCCGTGGCGTTGGCGAGGCCTGGAAGGGGACGAAGGGAGCAACGTTCGTCCAAATCGGGTTGACAACCGGGCGGAGTGGTGGCATCGTCGCCGGCCATGTACGGGCGGCCCGGAGCGGGGTCGAAGGTTTTGGGGGTCCTGCGGCGGACAGGGGTGGTGGCGTGCGCGTGCGTTGCGTTCCTGCTGGCGGCCGCCCCCGCCTTCGCGGGTGAAACCGTGGTGAACTTCGACGGGCTCGCGGTGGGAGAAACCGTCACGAACCAGTACGAAGCACAGGGTCTGAAGCTAGGCCATGCCGCTGACTTCGGTCAGGCGTCGGTGCCCGGCGATTGCGGGCCGCCAAAAGTCGAGAAAGAAACCGCTGCAACACCCGCGGCCTCGCCGCCCAACTTCGCGCTCCTGGCAACGTGCTTCGCCGCTTTCAATACGCAAGGCACATACGGCGCGCTGCTTGGGCGCCCGCGTGGATCGCTTTCGGTGAAGGTGCGAGATCTGATGTCCGCCGCGCCAGTTGAAGTCCAGCTCACCGGTTACAGCAGCACTGGCAAAGAAGTGGCCAAGGGCCACGGTGAAGCGACCAGCGCGGGTTGGCAAACCATCCAGGCGACGCTCAACGGGGAAGGCCAGATCAGCTATTTCGCGATCAGTACGGGGCTCGTCACGTCGCAGGAAATCGCCATCGATGATCTCAGCTTCGAAACAGAATCCTCCTCCACACCTCCGCCGCCACCACCCACGCCTCCCAAAGCGGCGGTGACACTTGAAACCCCCAACCCCTTCTCCGGCGAGTCGGTAGCGCTCAGCGGAGCGGGGTCTCAATCTGGCAGCAAGGGTCGCATCATCTCCTACGCGTGGGACCTCAACGGGGATGGGAAGATCGACACCTCCACGGGAACCAACCCGATCGTGCACCTGATCCTTCCCCCCGGACTGCACAACGTCGGATTGACGGTCACCAACTCCAACAAGGAAACCTCCACCAGCCGCTTCGGCTTGAACATCTCCACCAACACCATCTCCATCCCCCCCAAAGACGGCGGGGAAGGGGAATGTAGGAAAACCTATGAAGTGGGCAGCGCGGAGCTGGTTGCGGAATGCATTCAAGCGCTCCCCAAAAAAGAAGGGTACGTGATCGCCTCAAAGCAGGTCGGGCTCAACGGTATGGAGCTGACACCGATCGGTGGCGGTTTCGGGGTGTTCAAGATCAAAGAAGTAAGGCATCTCGGCGTATCCACCGAAATGCAGCTCTCGGGTGCGCCGGTGAACGTGGAGCTGCTGAACACGCCGATTGGCGACGTGGTGCTCGGAGGGCGGGAACTGGAAAGCGAACCCATCGCCCTCTCCTTCCAGGCTGTCAACAACAAAACGCTTCTGAAAGCGGTGGTGGGCTCGGCGCACCCCTTTGCGCACGCCTCCGGCGAATCGTCAAAGACCCTCCTGATGGCGATCGGCGTTGGCAAGGAATGCAGTGGGAAAGAAAAAAAGGCGGGTTGCTGTCCGCCGAAAAACGCGCTCACCGCGTGCGGCACGCTGCCGGGCGGCTTTCCGCTCACAGGGCAGGTTGACGTGTACCTCTCAAAGAAGGGCCAGGCGCTCTTTGACGTGCAGGTGGGCCTCGATCTGAGCTCTGTCAAGTTCGAAGCCACCGGGTCGCTGGAGATCCACGCGAACCTCGAAACGGGCATCGAACTCAACTCGTTGCAGTTTGAAATCGGCGAAGCCTCGCTGGCTCCGATCTTCAAGGTGAAAAAAGCGTCGTTCGTGTACTACTTCCCCGAATACGAAGAAGAATCCAAGCGCGACTCCTGGCAGGCCAAGGGCACGATCACCTTCGGCGAAGAAATCGCCGAACTCGAAGCCGAACTCGCCTTCAAGAAGGGCAACTTCCAGTCGGCGTCGATGAAGTTCAAGGCCGAACCCGGCGTTCCCATCTACCCGGGAGTCAATCTCAACGAGATGGGCGCCTCGGTGGGGGTCAACCCGCTCGCCTTCGGCGGTAGCCTCGGCGCCAAGATCGCGGCGCTGTTGGAGCTTGAAATGGCGTTTGCCTTCCGCGAAGCCACCTCCAAAGAACTCGGTTTCTTCGGGGGCGAAGGCAAGCTCTCCTACAAAGACGACGACATCGCCACCCTCGCCGCCGATGTCTACTCGGATGGATACGTCGACGCGGCGGTGAAATTCAACCTCCACTTCCCCTTCGAATCCAAAGAACCCGTCATCGAAGTATCAGGTGGGGCAGGCTTCTGGGACGAACCGGCGAGCGGGCTGTGGCAAGCCAAAGGGAACGTCTACTTCAAGCTATGGATCATCAGCGCCGAAGTCGCGGGGCTGATAAACAACCAGTACGCCGCCGGCTGCTTGCATGTTGGTGCGGAAGGTATCTTCGGTGGTGGAGTACAGGGTCGATACCGCTTCTCCGACGGCAACATCTCGGGCGGGCTGTTCGGTAACGACAACTGCTCCGACCAGCTCAAGCAGTACAGCCAGAAACCGCTTGAAAAACATAGTGGGGGATTCGTCAAAGAAGAATCCGCGCTCTTCTTGCCAAGGACGGTTGCCTTCTCGCGTGGACTGCCTCCGGTCGCAACGGCGGCGGCCGCGGAAGAAGACACCTTCACGCTCCCGTCCTCCGGGGAAGGGCAGGAGCTGCGCATCACCTCTTCCTCTGGTACACCCGTGGTGGCGCTGATGGGACCCGGCGGGCAGACCTACACGACGCCCGCGCCAGGGAAGCTCGCGATGGTGAACGGACAGTTCATGGCCGCCGTCGCCCCCGACCCCCACCAGCTGCTTGTGTTGCTACGCAAACCCAAGGCCGGCAAGTGGCACGTGCAGGCGCTCGCGGGATCGGCGCCGATAGGAAAGCTCGAAGTCTCAGAAGACGTGGCACCCGCCACGGTTAAGACTCACGTCTCACGCAAGCACGGCAAGAGGTGGTCGCTGGCCTACAAGATCGCCCATTTCCTTCCCGGCACGCAGGTACGTTTTGTGGAACGCGGTCGCGATTCCACACACGTGCTTGGGGTGGCAAAGACAGTCAAGGGCACACTCAGCTTCACCCCGCAGGAAGGGCTCTCGCGGGGGCGCACGGTATACGCCTACCTGCTGAACGCTGAAGGGGCGGTGGTGCGGGAACTCAGCGTCGGTCGCTACACCGCGCCCGGTGCGCTCAAGCCTGGCAAGCCCCGCAAGGTGAAGATCGCCCGCTACGGCTCCGCCGCCGCCATCGCTTGGGGCGCGGCGTCGGGCGCGCGTAGCTACCGCATCAAGCTCCGCGGCAGCGACGGCAGGTTGCAGACCTTCTTCCGCAAGGCAAACAGCCGCGATGTGTCGTTCTCGAATGTGCTCCCCTTCGAGAGTTTCACAGCCCAGGTCGTGGCAGTCGGGCCAAACCTGCTCCATGGCCCCACCGCCACGGGCAAGTTGGCGCCGGTGAAGGTGAAGCATCCCAAGGCGAAAAGGCGTCCAGGCAAGAAAAAGGGTTAGGTTCCGCTCAGGCCTCGTGGCTGACATCGCGCGCTCGCCCCACATGGCAGCTAGCGCCCCGCGCTCGCCCTACATGGCAGCTAGCGCCTCCCTACCTACATCGCGCCGGCGAGCGAAGCGACGGGACCCCGCGCGGACGCATCGCCCGACGCGGTGAACGATGGCCGCTCGCGCAGTTCGATTTCACACCCGCGGGACGGGCTGATCGTGATGCTGCGTCGCCTGGCCGTCTCGGGGTGCTCTCCCACGGGGATGAGCAGGTTGCGTTCGATCACCGCGCGCAGCACGATCTTCATCTCGAGCATCGCAAAGCTCGCGCCCAAGCACCTGCGCCGGCCCCCACCGAAGGGCAGCCACGTGTACGTCCCTGGCGCCTGGCCGCCCTCTGACTCCATGAAGCGCTCGGGCTTGAAGGAGTAGGGGTCGGGATACACCTCGGGGTCGTGGTGGACCAGGAACGCGCTTGCGATGAGTACCACCCCGGGCGGGTAGCTCACGCCACCGATCTCCACCTGCTTCTTCACCAGCCGTGGCTCCGCGTTCATGAGCACCGGCTTGCGGCGCATGATCTCTTGAATCGTCGCGCTCAGGTACGCGTCGTCGCTGTCGTCCTCGAATTCGCCCGCGAGTCGCTCCACGACGCGGGGGTTGCGCGAGAGCATCTCGATCCCCCAGGAGAGCTGGGAGGCGGTGGTCTCGTGTCCCGCCACGAGCGCCGTCACGAGCTCGTCGCGCAGCTCGGTGTCGCTCATCGGGGAGTCGTCCTCGTGCCGCGCGGAGAGCAGCAGCGCGAGCACGTCCGGCCCGCTCTCATCGCATGAACGCCGCTCGTCAATCAACTCGAAGATCAACGTGTCGGCCTCCTCGCCGAGTCGTTCCAGCCGTCCCATCGGACCGCGACCGGCGAGCATGCGTTGCGCGAAGGGCAGCAACGAAATCGGGTTCTCGGCGAACTGGAGAATGTCGGTGAGCAGCCCACGCAGGCGGTCGAGCGTCGCGCCACGCTCGAGGCCGAAGACGGCGCGGAGCACGATCTCGAGCGTCAAGCTCTGCAGGCGCTCGTGAAGCACCACAGGTCGATGTGTCGGCCACGACTCGATCTCCCGTTCGGTGAGCTCGGACATCAAGCCCTCCAAACGCTGCATGCGCTCGCCGTGGAAGGCCGGGAGCATCAGCTTGCGCTGCTCCAGATGGGGAGCCTCGTCCAGCAGGATCACAGAGTTGGGTCCCACGATTGGCTCGAGGATGCGCGCCCCCTCGCCGGGGTGGAGCACATCCGGCGGGGCCTGGAAGACTTCCTTGATGTCCTGGGGGTCGGAGAGGATCACAAAGGGCGCCTGGCCCAACAGTTGGACGGTAAAGCGCTTGCCGTAACGCTCGCGCGCGCGAAGCATCCCGGCGGTGGGACGCGTCCAGGTGGCTACGGTCTGTAGGGCCGAGGGCACTTTCGGCCCGGGCGGCAATTCTCGCTTGATTCGACGCGTGGAGAGCATGCTGTGGATCATGGGGTCGCTCCGTCCTGTGTTGCCTGCGTGGGGCCCTGCACACTATCGCGCACACACGGTTTTGGCTAGGCAGCCAGTTTTGGGGAGACGGGGCCTCGCCATGGGAGGGGCGTTGCGCTCTCACCTCCTCGACCGCCATCTCGAGCGCCGGTCTCGCGTTGCCATCTCACCTCTTCGGGGTGATGGCGAGCGAGCGGACACATGAGACGCTGGTGTAGCGCGTAAACCGTGCACTCAAAGGAGCAACACATGCCAGTTCTCGCCCTCACCACCGGCGCCGGGGTCCTGTTCGGTGCTATCTACGTCGTCCTGTTGATCACGCTTGGGATCATCTCGATCCGCAAGGGCCACTGGATCATGTTCATCATCGGCATCTTCATCCCCCTCTTCTGGATCATCGGGGCACTGCTCCCTCCGACGCGGGGCGCCGAGCCGATCTAGGCGTGCTTGCCGGATCGGCCCGCAACCAACTCCTCGATCGCGCTAGCCGCCGCCGTCTCGCCGCCGGCCGCCGCAAAGAGGCGGCTCACACGTTCTGCTTGCGAGCGGCAGGCGATCGCCGCGCGCACGGCCACGATGAGTCGCTCCGGTGTGAGGCGATGGGGCGGTAGGCGTACCCCCGCGCCCGCATACTCCACCCGTCTCGCTGTCTCGAGCTGGTCGCGGCCAAAGGGCACGACAACCACGGGCACCCCCGCGGCAAGGGCCTTCTGGGCTATCCCCATCCCGCCGTGGCACACGACGCACGCCACGCGCTTCAACACGGCGTCGTGGGAGACGAACCGCTCCACATGGCTCCCTGCCGGCGCGCTGAACGTAGTGGGCTCGTGCGCCGCGGTGGTGGCTATCACCGCGATTCCCCCAGCGGGCAGACCACGCAGCGCAACCTCGATCAAACGCTCGTCGCCCTGCTTCTCGGTCGAACACGTGACAAGCGCAAAGGGATCTCTCATCTCCGCGAGCCAGGTGGGCGGGCTTTGAACCGGTGACCAATGGATGGGTCCCACCAACCGCACATTCTCCGACCAGTCGTGGCGGGGGTACTCAAAACCCTCGGCGGTGAGCGCCAGCAGCAACGGCGGGCGAGCGAAGGCGTCGGTGAAGTTCTCGATGAGTGGTACCCCATAGCGCGCGCGCAACCTGTTCTGCGGTTTCACCATCACGCGCTCGAACATCGGTTGCATGGCGCGGCGCAGGAGCGCGTCGCGTGCCGCGCCGAGCTTTCCCTCAAGCGGGCGCAAACCCCGGCCGAAGGGGGGCGCGTCGCGAGAGGGGGTGGGTAGCAAGTAGGGGCAATACACCGCCCAGGGAAGCCCCGAGGACTCCGCCACGATCGCCGCGCCCCAACAGTTCACGTCGATCAGCAGCGCATCGGGCCCCTCACGCTCGATCGCCGCGTGTAGGTCGAGCGCGTCGTGCTCGGCGCGCGCCGCGAACACCCCCAGCGCGCGGTTCCCCTTCAGCGGGCGCGGCCCCGCCTTGTAGTCGTCCATCTCGATCCGCTCCACCCGCTCGCGGATCGCGCTCGCCTGGATGCCGAGCGCGCGGGTTGTGTCCACCTCCTTTGCGAGTGTCAACACCGAGGTTTCGTGGCCACGGCGGCGCAACTCCAGCAGGATCGGGATCAGCGGGTAGAGGTGGCCTCGCGCGGGCGAGGTGTAGACGAGCAGACGCATCACTCCGCGTCGGGTGCAACCAGCCGCTCGATGATCTCCACCAGCGCGTCTTCCACTTCGAATACCTCGAGGCTCAAATCGCGGCGCAACACCTTCCACGTGTGCACCCCACATATCGCCACCAACTGCGCCAAGCGCCGGTCGCGCGTGCGCGGATACAACTCCGCGAGCTGCGGCTCAAATGTTTTCAGCACCCACTCTTCGTGTACCTCGTCGCCACGGTCGACGGCCCGCCGCACCAGCGAGCCGCGGCGCTCGTGCCCCATCACGCGCACCACCGCGTCGCGGTAGGGGAGCATCCGTACCACCATGTCCCCGTAGCGCTCGTAGTGGCGCACAAGGTTTTCCACAGCCCTTGGAATATCTCCCGGTGGGGCCTCTCCCCGTTCTTTCACCACAATCGAGCTGGTGTGGCGCAACACCGCATCGAACAGCCCGTCCTTGGAGCCGAAATGGCGTAGCGCCGTCTGCTTGGTCACACCCGCCCGCTCGGCCACCGACTCGAGCGTTGCCTGCTTCCAACCGTCGCGTTGCACCTCTTCGGCGGCCACCCGCAAGAGGTTCTCGCGCGTCTGCTCCTGCGCCTTGGCCCGTGCCACCTGCTTGTAGGATCGCTGTCGCTCCTCGCGCGCCATCTGGTTCTCAGTCCTGCAGGGCCAGCGACGCGGGCACCGAGCTCGCAAACCACCCAGGGATCGCAAGGATCGCAAGCGCGCTTGCCGTCACCAGCGAAAGGCTCGTGAGCGCAGTGATCGCCCCAACCGAATACACCACGGGGAAGTTGATCACGTGCGCCAGCGCACGATCGGCGAGCTGCTGGCCATAGAGCCCGAACAGCGCCCCCGTGAGGCAGCCCACGCCAAGTAGCACGAGACTCTCGAGCAAGATCGTCCACCACAGTTCCACCCGCGGCAACCCCTCGAGCTTGAGCTTTGCCAAACGCGGACGCCGTTGCCACACCATCGCCCCCATCGCCGCCGCCATCGCCAGCACTGCCACGATCGGGATGAGAGTGGCTATCTGCGTGAGCCGCGCCAACGCTTCGCGGCTGAGCGCGCTCTGCTGGGCGGTGTGCTGTTCGGCGGTTTGGGTAGTAAAGGCCGAGCCCGCTCCAAGCGCGCTTTGGATCTCCCTCACGGCGTGGGCGGGCGGCACGCCGGGCTCGAGCAGCACGTTGTAGGCGGTGGCGTCCCTACTCCCCCACGCGCGCGCGTAGTCAGAGGCGTTCATCACCATCGCTCCGGGTGCCCACCCGATGTCGGTCGAGAGCGCCGCCACACGGAAGCTCGTGGGAACCGGCGTCGGCGGTGTGAAAGAGTCGCCCACACGCAGTTTGTGCTCTTCGGCCACCGCCTGAGAGAGCACTACCCAGCCGCCTGTTCGCACGCGCTCAGTTGCGAGTGTGGGGTCGCCTTGCAAGATCTGATCTGTGGGTAGCAGTGGCGTGGAGTCGCGCGGCGGGGCGATCGCAAGCAGCCGCCGCTGGCCGTAGTCGAGCAACCCACTGCGGTAGAGCCTCACCGCGCGCACACCCGGGAGGCGTTCCAGCTTTGCCTGCTGGGTTGGCGCAAACGGGGCGGTGTCAAGCAGGTTGTAGGTACCCGTCGGGGCAACCCACACATCCGTAAACGCGTTGGTGTCGCGCGCGGAGTTTTCAAGACCCTTGAGCAGGTCGGAGTGGGCGCCCTGGATGGCCACGCTCCCGAACACCGCCACCGCCCCCGTGGCGGCGATCGCCACCGCCCGCGAGCGTGAGGCGTGCAGCTCCATCGTAGCGACGTGCCCAACGGGGCTCACCACCAGCGAAGCCACTCGCTTGACGAGCGCGAGCGTCGCGGTGAGCACGATCGGTAGCTCCAACAGCAGCGCCCCCGTGAGCAACACCATCCCCGTGATCGAGTGTTCCGGTGAGATCAACAGCACCGCCGTGGCGGCGGCGAGTAGCACGAGACCCGCGAAGGCACGGCGGCGCCCCGTATTTGTGGGGCTCCCTCCTTCACGTGGATTGATTGCCGCGAGTGGATCGCGCGAAAGGATGTCCCGCAAAGGGCTCAACACCGCCACTATCGCCGCGGTCATGCCCCCACCGGCGGCGATGGCGATGCTCTGCCAGCTCACCACACGCTGCGAGCCCACCGCAAAGGCGAGTGAG
>DASXNB010000060.1:0-45261 GCA_036495305.1 Solirubrobacteraceae bacterium
GCCACCGAACACGAGGAGGCGCTTGGCATGGACATCGTGCAGCACGGCGAGGAGGCATACGCGACGGGAGAGGGTGCGATCCTCGTCTCGACCGAGGCCGCCGTCCCGTCTCTTTGAGCGGCGTAGCTGGATCGGCCGAGGTTTGGGGAGAGTTGTCCTTGCCGCTTCGCTCGATGTCTCTTGAACGATCTTTTGATGGATAAGAGGTCACCGCGGCATTTACGCGCTGGGCACAACACGCCACCACCGTCCTGGATGACGGTCCTGATCGCGCGTTGGTGCGCGCTTACGCGACCTGGCAGCTACCAGCCCCCATCCTCGTCGAGCGCTTGGGTTTCACCCTGCACGCGCCGCGAAGTGGGTTCGTACGGCCGGAGCCACATACGCCGAATACGTCGCACTACGCACCACCACAGCTAAGTGGTCTCGTTCCCAAGCTCACCCACCGGCGGCTCGTCCGAGGCGTAGCAGCACGCCGCTATTTCGCGCTCGCAACATCGGCGAAGCTGTCGCCTGCGGCCCTACGTCCGAGCGCGAGTCCGGGCGCCGCGCTTGGCGGACTGACTGCGCTTGTGAGCCTTTCGCTTGCGCGTACGTGCGGCCTTCTTCGCTGCCGCACTCCGCTTCTCCGGTCCGTGGCGAAGGCGATCACTAACCTCCCCGACGACCGAGCTAAGGTCCGCCATCGCGCGCCTGGCGACCTTTGGCTTACCAGCACCGCTTGTAGCACGGGTCACTTGCTTGGCGATTTTCTTGCGGACGCCTCGCGCCCTCAGGCTCTTGAATAGGTCTGTTTCACTCTTAGCCATTTGTTCCTCCTCAAATCTTTATTCCTTCTCACTGAATGGCGTCCAATAAAACCGGTCAGTCAGTGCGTTCGTTGATTGCTAGTGCCTCGTCTTGGCCGTTATCGCTCGCGTCCGGGTCGATCGAACGTGCCTGCGCGTGTTGATCGCGGGCAGATTCGGTCAGATGCTCGGCTTTGACGGCCTGTCGCTTTGCGGTGGCACGTCTCTGGCGCGCCTGAGCGGCGCGTTCCTCAGCTTCAGCCTGAGCACGCTTGGCTTCGGCGGCCTGCTCATCAGCTGAGGCGCGCGCACTTTCGGCTTGGATCGAACGGCTTCTGGCCACCTGGCGAAGCTCGCCCGCCTGCTCACGATGACGTTCGTCACGCCTTCGACTCACGGCGCGAGCTACGAGGGCAATGAGCAGTAGCACCACCACGGCGCCAACAGCAATTATGATAATCGTTCCGGTACTCACGTTTTTTCTCCTAAAGCTAGATTTTGTTGGGTTCCCGGGCGACCTCGCAAGCCTTGACCGACTTGGCGCGCGTTCATGGCTACCCGTGCTCGTTGCCTCGCTTGTGTCCGTTTAGCGTCTCGGCGACCTTGTCTACGGCTTTCTTTAGGGACCCCTTCGCCTGGTCGGCGTGTCCCTCGTTCTTCAGGCCTCGATCTCCGGTCAGGGCGCCGGTAGCCTCCTTGACGCGCCCCTTCGCTTGATCGATGTTCTTGTCGGTCATAGTGCCTCCTGGTTTGGTTGTTATCAGGCACGCCGCTGCGATGAGCGCACCGCTGAGTGGCCACCACGATCAGTGGGCCGACGGGCAGATAGATGACGGCTGCGGTGACGGCCCTACCCCTGCGGCGCAGCTCGCAGGGAGTTACTACGAGGCTAGAGCCGCCGTTCTTCATAAGGTCCGCCGCCCACTCGCCGTCGAGCGCTGGCCATATAGAACAGCGACAGCACCACACCGACGATCCCGACGATGATGAGGATCAAGCCGATCGTTGGCCGTGATACACCAGACACGTGAAATGTGACGGCGTAGCGGATAATCGCGCCAACAGCGATGAGGAAAATCGATGTGCCGATAGTCATACCTAGATCCGTCCGCCTCTGCGGTACCCGAATCCGCCGCGGGTGAAGAACAGTACAAGGGCTACCAGCAACAGCAGCCAGAGCAACGGGCTAACACCTATCCCGCCAGCAATGGCAGCAACTACAAGAACAATCAAAACCAACTCCAAGAGCCCCATACGACCTCCTTTACGTTGAAAATGCTCCTCAGCAAACCCTTCAAGCGAGAGAGAGAACGCTCTTTCTAGTGGTACCCTCTGAGGCATGCTTGAAACCCAACGCCAACCGGCCGAGACGGGACACAGCGCTCGCAGCGCTCGCGAGCGGATTCTGGATGCCTCCTACGAACTGTTCTCGCAGCGCGGAATCCGCGCGGTGGGGGTGAACGAGGTGATGGAGCGCGCCGGCGTCGCGACCGCGACGCTCTACCGGCACTTCCCGTCCAAGGATAGCCTCGTGCTCGCGTTCCTCGAGATGCGCGAGCAGCGTTGGACCCATGGTCTCGTCGAGGCAGAGGCACAAAGGCGGGGCTCTGACCCTGAAGAGCGCCTGCTCGCCATTTTCGACATCTTCGACGAATGGTTCCACCGCGACGACTTCGAGGCCTGCTCGTTCATCAATGTCTTGCTCGAAATGGGTGCTCAGCACCCAGCGGGGGACGCGAGTGTGGAATATCTCGACCACATCCGCTCGATCGTCCGAGGCTTCGCAGACGAAGCGGGCCTGCGCGACACCGAGTCCTTCGCGCGCTCGTGGCACATCCTCATGAAGGGCTCGATCGTCTCAGCGGCAGAGGGTGATGTCGAGGCCGCGCGGCGCGGCAAGGCGATGGCGCGGCTTCTCATCGGTCAGCACCGATAGCGTTTTCCCGGCTTGAGTGGAATGATTCCCCGGAATGGATGATCGACGCAAGCGCCGCATGGCGCAGAACGAGGCCCTGGCGCGGCGCATAAACGACAGGATCGAGTATCAGCGTCCACGCAACGGAGAGTCGGCCGACACCTTCATATGCGAGTGCGTCCGCGTGGATTGCGGTGGGGAACTGGACCTCTCGATCCGGGAGTACGCACACGTGCGATCCAATCCGCGCCGGTTCGTCGTGCTTCCAGGGCATGAGGAACCGGCCGTCGAGTCAACTGTCGAGATCTACCCCGGTTATGTCGTGGTCGAAAAGCGCGGCGAGGCGGGACGAGTCGCGGAAGCCGAGGCGGGCGCCTAGCCACAGCTCGCATTCGCGGCATGCGAGAGCCCAGGACTGACGGAGTCGGGCACCCACAGCCGCTCAGGACTCGGGCGATCCGCAAGTTCAAGATCCACGAGGTTCAGCGGATGATGGGCCACCGCCACATCACCACGACCGAACGCTATCTGCACTACACACCCGACGCAGACGGGGCGGCGAAGCTCACGGAGCTGTGGGGCGAGCGCGGCGGCCGGGATCGTGGCGCACCCCCGAGCGCACCGGCGAACGTGGTGCCGCGGCGCCGCGCCGCCTGACGCGCCGATCGGCGGGCTTTGTAGAGGGGCGGGCCAGGCGGCTCGCCCCTCTTTTCGTGCTGGCAAAAGGCCCGAGTTGGGGAGAGTTTGGGGAGAGTCAGCCCTTTTCGGCGTTTTTGGGGAGCCGCAGGCCAGCCCGAAAAAGTGCTGTTTTGCAGGCATTTCGCATAGAGGCGACGACCGGAATCGAACCGGTGTAAACGGCTTTGCAGGCCGCTGCGTAGCCACTCCGCCACGTCGCCAAGGCACCCGTAGGGTAGCGGCGATCCAAGTGCCGCGATAGGGTGGCGCAGATGGTGCTGTACACCTGCAGCGAGGGTAAGTCATTCGGGAGTTTGCCCGCACCGATTGCCCACCCGTGTGGGCGCGCGGCGGTGGCGCTCGACCGTGCCGGGTGCGACTACGAGCTGAAGCAGGTGAAGGGGGGGACGATGAAGTTCTGGACGTGGCCCTCCCGGGGGCGCGATAGGGCCGCGATCGAGGAGTTGAGCGGGCAGCGGTCTGTGCCGATTCTCGTGCTCGACGATGGCGAGGTGGTTGTGGGGTCGGGGGCGATTGTGTCTTGGGCGGGAGCGAATCCCGGGCACGGTTAGCCACCCCCTCCGAGCGGAGGGTGTGTGTCGTTATGAAGTCTTTCGGATGGAGTTAGGTCCGATTTGGAGTTGCCTTAGCGTGTGCAGATGAAGTGTGCGCACACTGAGATCCCCACACCTTGGAGGTTCTCGTGAAGCGTTACTTCTTCCCCATAGTTCTGGCGGCACTGACGGGTGCCGTGGTTGCAAGTGTGTTCTTCGCTGCCTCACGCGGGTCGGGTGGGAGGGGGCCGGCGAAAACCGCTGCCGTGGCACCGGCGACCGCAGCTGGTGCGGTTCGCAAGGATGTATCGGCGAGTGTGCCAAGCGCGACCCAGGTGTATCAGCGCGACGCGGGAGGGGTGGTGTCGATCAAGGTGGTGACCGCCGAGGGCGGGGACAGTGGGACGGGGATTGTGCTGAACAACGAAGGGCTGATCCTCACCAACAACCACGTGATAGCCGAAGGGAGGAGTGTCACGGTGAGCCCCGGGAAGTCCTCGAGTGTGAGTCGTGCGGCGAGTGTGGTGGGGATGGATGCGAACAGCGATTTGGCGCTGATCAAGGTGAACCCCGAAGGGTTGGGTTTGCAGCCCCTGAAACTGGTGAGCTCTAGTTCTGTGCAGGTGGGGGACACCGTTTACGCACTAGGTAATCCCTACGGGTTGGATGAGACCCTGACCAAGGGGATAGTGTCGGCGGTGGACCGCGAAATCGCGGCGCCGAACGGGGCGGCGATCAAGGGGACAATCCAGACCGACGCACCCCTGAACCCCGGGAACTCCGGAGGTCCGCTGCTGAACGCACAGGGGGATGTGATCGGGGTGAACTCACAGATCGCTAGCGATGCGGCGAGCAGCGAAGGGTCACAGCCGGGAAGCACGGGGGTGGGGTTCGCGATCTCCTCGAACACCGTGTCAGAAGTGGTGAAAACGATCGAGTCGGGCGGCGGGAGTGCCCGAGGGGGAGGGGAAGGCGAATCTCGAGTTCAGGGGAGGGGGACCGAAACCTCGCCATATAGGGGGGGAGAAACACCCGAACACAGCGGGGAATGGCAAGCAGGTGGGAGCCAAGAAGGGGAAGAACGTCGTGAAGCGAGCCCGTATGGTGTCGAATCGAACGGTGGTGGGAGCGGCGAAGGGGATGGCGAAGGGAGTCCGCCCGCGGCGGGACCCGCCGAAGTGGAATCCGGGGGCGGAAGCAGGGAAGGCCAGGTCGTGATCGTGCCTTGAGTCGAGGGTGAGCGAGCGATGCCGCAGGGGGTATGCGTTGATAGGCTGATGGGGTTCCCAGGGCGATTAGCTCAGCTGGGAGAGCGCCGCCTCGACAAGGCGGAGGTCACTGGTTCGAGCCCAGTATCGCCCACTGGTGGAAAGTCCCATTCCGTGGGGCTTTTCCCCGTCTGAAGGGGCCTCAAGGTTCCAATGGGGTTCCGTTTGTGGCGGGCGGCGTGGCGATGAGCGGGCTACGACCACTCGATGGGCGGTGCGCCCGGCTGCCACTCGTCGATGGTGCTGTCGCGTTCTTGTCGCAGGAAATGGCTGTAGTCCGCGAGTTGCGCTTGGAACGCAAGCTCTTCGCGTGGGTCGCGGCCGGCGTCGTTCTATCCATTGGCGCCAGACTGCGAGCGCGCTCAGGGTCTCCAGCTGGCTCGCGTTGCGCCACCAGCCGTCCTTGAGGCCGGACAGGGCGTCGGTATAGCGGACGTGCAGGCCGACGATGGCGCCCCATGTCAGGCCGCGCCATTCGCGGCTGCCGCCGTAGGGCTCAAGCCACGGGGCACGCTCGTCCTGTCCGGCCGGGTCGGTGCGTTCGCTCGGCGCGTGTTCGCGTACCTGCCGCTGGCGATCCGGGTTGTCGCGTTCGGCGTCGGCGACGACTTGGCGGATCATCTGCGCTGCGACTTTCGCTGGAGGCTCGCCGGCACGCATGGCCAGCCGGTCGAGTTGCTGTGCCACGGCGGCCGGCAGCGTCACCTTGATGCGCCGGCTCGTCTGCCTGGGGGTGTCGTTACTGCGGTGTCTATGGGTGGGTCTGATTTGGGTCATGTGGTTACTGACCGTGAGCACCGCAAAACAGCCAAGCAATTTTGGCCCCGGCTAGGGACCGTTTCGGTCCCGTGCATCTGGTCTGTTCGGGGTTGTTGTCGTGGCGGGCGAGTGTGCTGGTTGGCGGGCGTTGGCGGTGCGGGGATCTGGATCGGCGGTATGGCGGCTGTCGGAAGGCGTCGCGGGCGGGCGTATCGGGTGGCGTTTTGTGCGCGACGGGGCCGGGTGCGTTGGACCGTCGAGGGAAAGTCGTTGGCCGTTTTGGGCTGCTCACGGTCATAGACACGGATGGCTGAAAGCTCACCCACTCACACGGAGGCGGTTCTAATGAGCGCACATGTTGATAGGGGCGCGGCCGGTGCGGACCATGTCGGTGCGAGCGAGCTGGCGCTTGAGGTCGCCCAGCCTGATCGGTCGCGAAACGCACGCGCCGCTCTTGGACGCGCGGCAGGCCGCCGCGATCCTGAACGTACCGGCGTCGTGGATCGCTGCCGAGGCGCGCGCCGGGCGGATTCCCCACGTCCGTCTCGGGCGCTACGTGCGTTTCAACGCCGAGGCGTTGATGCGCTGGTGTGCGGGTCGCTCCGTCGGGCCGCGAGCGCGACAGCAGACAAGATCATGACCATCCGGCGACGCGGCAAGGAGTCCCGCTCAGCCTTTCGTGCGCTGCTGATCGATCACGTCGGCGAGTTGGCGCAGGTCGGCGTCGAGCGCGGAAAGCATTCGCTTGAGCGTGCTCCAGCGAATGTCTCGCCAGCCGCTCTCGACGCGGGAGATGTAGGGCGCGGTGAGATCGGCGCGGGCCGCCAGCTCGTCTTGTGTGAGTCCAGCTCGCGTACGCAGGACGCGGAGCGCGTTGCCGATATCGGTCTGTCCGGGACTTGTCATATCGTAAAGGTTGCGCAGCGTTCGCTAGCGCAGAACATAGTTGGCGCCCGCGCGGGTGTGACCGCCGGGCGCCGCGGCACCGGAAGCGCAAACTCCCGGCGCAGCGAACACCCTACCGACGCCGGAATGGTGTTCCTCTCGCCCAGAGCAGTCCTCCCGGGGCCTCCACTCAACCAATGGAGGACCGACATGACGACTATCACCATCCCCGCCAGGATCGTTCGATATCTCCGCGAGGCGCTGCACAGCCAGCTTGGCATGGCAGCCGAAGACATCGGCCAGGCAAGCCACGAGGGCGGTCGAGTAAAGCCCACCCTGTACGCCGAGCCGCTTGCAGGATTCGATCGGATACGTGCGCTGCTAGATCTGATCGGCTGGAAAGACGACACGGATGAGACACCCGCCATCGTCAACCTTGTCGCCCACCGTCCCGCACTCCTGGCGGCGCTTCAAGCGCAACTGGAGACCGAGCGCAGCATGAGCGATGACGACCCTTCGCTGAAAGGTGCTGAGAAGCAGATCGCCTGTGCGCGCCGTCGCGTGGCCGACCTCGAACAGTTCCTCGCGCTGGCCAGCGCGAGCCTTGGCGACTCGTAGATGGCCGCTCGTCGCTCATACGGCAGCGGCCGCGTCTATGTCCGCACCGACAGCGCTGGCCGGGAGACGTACTACGGCTCCTGGTGGTCGAACGGCCAGCGCGTCAATCGCAAGCTCGGACCAAAGCGCATACGCGGCAGCCGAGAAGGACTCACAGCTGCGCAGGCCGAGGCGCACCTGCGGCGACTGATGCGAGAAGTCGAGGCTTCACCGACGGTTGACCGCCTTGATCTGCGCGAAGTCGGGCAGCGTTATCTGGCGCATCTGACGGTGCTCGGCCGCAAGCGCTCGACGCTCACCGCCGTCGAGATGACTTTGCGCATCTGGATCGAGCCGCACTTGGGCGACCGTGCGATCGGTCGGATTCGACCCGAGGACGTGGAGGAATTGATGCGCGCGATGACTGCGCGGGGCGTAGGGGCGAAGTCAATCCGCAACTACATCGGCACGCTGAGCGCGATCTTCCGCTACGCGATGCACCCTCGTCGACGGTGGGCGAGTACGAACCCGTGAGAGGCGATCGACCTGCCGGTGCTACCCGTGGCGACGGAGATTCGCTACCTGACGATGCTGCAGGTCGGAGCGTTGGCGGACGCAGCTGTTGCCGGCGAATACCAGCAGTTGGACCGCGTGCTCTACCTGACAGCCGCAATGACCGGGCTTCGCCAAGGCGAGCTGATCGCGCTGCAATGGCAGGACATCGCATGGCGGATCGTCGCGTCCGCGTGACACGCAATCACGTTCTCGGCAAGTTCGACACGCCCAAGAGTCGCCGTTCGGCGCGTAGCGTGCCGTTGAGCAGCCAGCTCGCGCAGGAGCTGCGTGAATGGCAGCAAGCGACTCGATGGGAGGATCCAGGGGCCCTGGTGTTTGCCGAGCCCGCATCTGGCGAGGTGCTGCGACGCGGGGCGCTTATGGGCCGCTACCGACGAGCGCTTAAGGCAGCCAAGATCGACCCGCACCGCTTCCACGATCTACGCCACACGTTCGGAACGGCGATGGCCGCTTCCGGCGTACCGATGCGGACATTGCAGGAGTGGATGGGCCATAGCGACATCGCGACGACACAACACTACGCGGACTATGCGCCGAACGAGCGGGAGGTTGAGATGGTGGACCGAGCGTTTGGGGATGCTTACCGAAAATAACGGTGCATCCCCTGGGCAGTCTCTCTTTCTTCGGTCGACCTTGAGATTATTAGGCTGGCGGCCAACAGCCGACATGTTTGCAACAGAATGCGGGTCGTTTGGCGCTAAAGATTGGCTTGGTTCGATGGACTAATATGCGGTTTCTCTACTAGACTTTGACCAGAATGCGATCTACGGGACTAGAGACAACAAGAAGCAAGTCTATCGCTGAGCCGGCAGAGATGAACACCTTCGTCCGGTTTGGATCGTTTTCGGTCGTATCGCCTGAACGGGTTGCACGGCCGCTGGCAGGCCTCGCAGAGGCGCTGATGGAGGCTCTGGGCGAAGACTCCAGGGTGGTCTCAGTCTTCGACTTAACCGTCCTAAATGAGGAGTGGTGTCATGACGGGCCATACTTTCCGTCGCCGCCGGAGGACGGCGAACTGCTGGGCGCTTCACCGTGGCGAGCAGTCGAGTTCAGCGACGCTATCCGCTTTGAAGTCGAGGTTCCGGCCAAGAACCAGAGGGGGTTCGAGGAGCATGAGGAGATTCCCACCCGCTACCGCATTTGGTGGAACGGAGTTGTTGTGCTCGTTAGCTGGGAGATGGCCGCCAACACGTTTCCGGGTATGGCGGGCGGCCACATCATCGAGGAGATCCTTGAAGCAGCGATTGAGAAAGTCGGTTACACACTTCTCGTCCAGGGGTGCAACCCTACCTGTACTTATAGGTTTGCGCATTCAACAGTCTGGCTTCGGCCAGGAGATGTAAATCAAGTAAAAATCCAATATCTTCCCGGGAACTTCCCTACCGCTGTGCTTGCGCGGGTACCGCTGGCTGACATGTCGGACTCTCTCGCGGCCCTGTATGGCGACATTATCATGCCGCTCATCCTGTTTACCCGCGTCAAGAATTTGGGGCGACGCGTCCTCGATTTGGAGGAGTCAGCGCGTCGGGACCTGGCGGAGCTACTATCACTAAACAGTCGCCACGCTGAACTTGGACTCTTTGGCTTTCGCGAGAAGATCGAACGTAGATGGGCATTGCGGGGTTGGCGAAAGCAGGGTCGGCGGCTAGTCGCTCGCCTTTGGCTTCAGCTGGCTGAGGCCGAGGCAATGAGGCGTACGTGGAGCGAACAAAACTTTGCGTTTCAGAGGCGGCTCGTCAGAGGCATGGATGCGCTTTTCGCGAGAGATGCACATAACGAGGCCGACCAAGTCAAATCACTCGATTTCAGCTTGCTGCGCAGTGCTGTCGAAGACGCGGCTACGCGCCAAGATAACCATGCACTGATAGCCGTGACTGCGGCAGGTGCCATAGCGGGCGCCCTTGCCGGAGCGGTCGTCAGCGGCATCCTGGCTGGGTAGTGCTCGCACTTGCCGCCGGCGAGGCGCCGGGCATATCGTTGCGCGGACCGTGGGAACCTGGTTCTCACCATCGATGCAAGCGGAGTTTGCGCTGAGAAGAGGGCGAATCTAGTGCGCAGTCAGATTGCTAAAGCTGGGTGCTGTCAGCCGTTTGTTCATAGTTCGCGGGGTCGTACAGCAATCCCAAGCCGCGCGATTCCTCGAAGCAGACGCTCATCGATGCTCACCAGCTTGCAGTCGAGTATCCGCGCGAGCGCCACGTACTGCGCGTCATAGGTCTTGGCCCAGCCAAGCTCGTCGGCAACGTCCCAGGCGACCTCGGTAAGTCCCTTTGGCGATCGAATCTCGATATCGGCCTTTAGCAGACGCGTAAGCATCTGCTTTGCCCGCTTCTTGTTGATCTCTTCTCGCCAGGACATCTCGTGGAACACGGAGCTGGCCTCCAAGATCATCAGCTCAGGCGCGACCATTTCGTGTCCACGGAACCTTGCGAAGCCGACAGGCGTGTGGCACGCCGCGATGGCCACGGAGGCGTCGATGACGAGCACGTCAGTGGTCGCGGCGGGAGCGATGCAGCGCTGCGACCCAGTTCGGCGCCGGGGAGCCGTCGTCGCCGATCTTCCAGTCGTCGGGCAGATCGGCCATTGGGAACAGCTCGTCCTCGACGGCTCGCAGGTCGAGGTCACTGATGGCGTGGCGGCGGCCAACGCGCTTGGCGCGTAGTCGCCCGGAGCGAATCCAGCGGCGCACGGTCTCAGGGTCCTTGCCCACGCGGTCGGCAGCTTGGGCGACGGTCAACATGCCTCGTATGGTACGCCTAGCTCCGGACCTCACGCTGGCGTCGCGCGAGATCTCCACAGGACCGCTCGGTGCGCGGCCCGAGGTTCCATTCAAGGTTCCGTTCTGAACCAATCCCAGCTAACTTCAGCGCATCGAAGCGCAGCAAATAAGCCGTTCAACGCTTGCCGCCACTCCCACCAACCGTTTCGAGCCCAGTATCGCCCATCGAAGAAGTCCCTGCAAATCACGGGGTTTGGGGCCAGGAGCGGTCTCCGTGGTTGCAATCTGGTTCCGTTTCGGCGTGCAGAAGGGCTCCGTACGACGGTCTCGGTGGGGCCCGCGAGGTTGACAGCGCTCCGAAGCTACCTCGGCTCCGTAAATACGGGGCTTTTTGCGTGAGAGGGGAAAGTCACCGCACGCCGTCAAGCTCCGTTTTCCCACATCTTTCCCACTCGATTCTGGGTGGGAGGATCGGAGCGCAACGCCAAGGCCGCCGGTAAGAATCCAGGGCAGGGTGCTCGCTGACGTGTTGGACGTTCGTCGCGCGGCCGGGTTCAAACGCGGCTGGCTCCGGCTATTCGTCCTGGGACCACACGGGCAGGTCGAGTGTGAGCGCGAGCGCGACTGTGGGCCAGTCGTCAGGATCGCGCTCGGCGATGCGTTTCTCAGCCTCCGCCTGCTGGTCGTCGTATTCGGTGGCGGGCTTCCATTGGATCGGCATGATCTGGACGGCGGCAAGCAGTTGAGCTTCATCGAGGTGCGGAGGCCGCAGGTCAAGAGGCCGCCGATCATCTTGGGCTGCGAAAGGTCACTGTGGTGCCGATGGGTGTCAAGGCACTAGCCGACGGGCTCGTGTGGATCGTCGAGTTCTCGCACGATTTCCCACCCTTGGTGTCCGTGAGCGAGCGCGTCTATCGGCTGGAGCCACCCGTCCCGGGGATCTCCTGACCATTCTGCGCGAGACGGCATCGACTGCCGCTAAGGGCGTAACCAACTAGTTATCGGATTTGATCGATAGATCTGACTAATCTACTATCGGGAGCCGTTACTCGATCTATTTACACGCCATCCGAACTTTTAGCCCAGGAGTACCCCATGAGCTTCTCAAACGAGACGAAAGTGCCCGATACCTTGTCCCTCGCACGATCTGCCGCCATCGGCGCTGGAGACATGAGCCTCGCCGTACGCGGCGAACTCACTCGCATATTGGCGACGAACGGCAATAACCGGCGCAAGGCCCTGCGTGCCGGCTTCGAGGAGCTCCTCCAGCGCGAGGCGCTCAGCAGAGCCGAGATGACCGAGCTGTCAGCCATCGTGGACCAGATCTTCGAGGAGCCTCAGGGACCCCACCCGAAGACGGCTGAACGGCTTCGCGCCTGCTATCGCAAGCTGATCCTCGACTCTAGCTCGAGTCCGGCGGCGTTGGCGATCGCGAGTGTCGTCAACTCGCTGCTCAACTCAAGTATCGCCAAAAACGATGAACCCAAAGAGGCTGTGGCCTCCTCGCGGGAGGGCGATGTCCTCTTTGGATCCTTTGGTGCCGTTGTTGGCGCGGGTATAGGCTGGGGCATCGGCGGTCCCATCGGCGCGGGTGTCGGTGCCGTGGTCGGCGCCGCGGTTGGAGTCTGTATCGAGGAGGGTGAATGAAAGACCCTCTCGTCTCGTGGCGATGGATCGCTCGAACGGCAAATATGGCCAATCTCCGCGCCACGGATAGGGTGCGTGCGTGACAAGTCCAGAGGCAAGACAAGGGCACGCCGCCCGCCGGCCCGCAGCCCGCCCCAGCAAGTACGCCTCCGGCGCAAGAAACCTGCACCAACGGCACATATGTCAATTCCGCAGGCAACACCGTGTGCCGCCCCGAGAACAGCTCTACGGTTCCCACCGGCGCTACCGCTGAATGCGCTGATGGCACCTACAGTTTCAGTCAGTCAAGGAGCGGTACTTGCTCTCACCACGGTGGTGTGGCACGCTGGCTTGAATAGTCGCCGACGAGCTATTCGACTCCGTGGCGGGCGCTTCCCGTGGGGCCCGTCAATCGATCAACCGCATCCCTAGCCGCCAGATGGCGATGCGCCACATGGCGAGCGCGAACACCACCAGCACCCCGGCGTGGATTAGGTCCGCCGCCACGAGCCGGTCAAGCGAAGCATCGCGAACCAATTGCACGCAGTGATAAAGCGGATTGACCTTGGCGATAGTGCGTAGCACTACCGGGAGCTGTGAGACCGGGAAGAAGGTCCCCGCGACCAGGAACATCGGCGTGAGCACCGCGCTCGTTATGTAATTGAAGTTGTCGATCGTCTTCGCGACGGCGGCGACGGTGACGCCAAAGCCGGCAAAACCAAATCCGGTGACAAAGCCGATGAAAGGCACCAAAAGCATTCCTGCGGTGGGTTGGAGCCCGAAGGCGAATCCTACGATCAGAGGCGCCATCCCATACACACCCGCCCGAATGGAAATCCACAAGATCTCGGCGGTTATCAACTCCTCGACATCGACGGGGGCGGCGAGGACAGCATCGTAAGTGCGCTGGAACTGCCACCGGATGAACGTGTTGAACATCCCTGGGAAGGCAGAGGAGAAGAGGACGGCGGTGGCCACGACCCCAGTGGCGACGTACTGCTTGTAAGCGACTCCCGCGATGTGCGGGAGCAGCGAGCCGAAGCCCAGTCCAAACGCGAGCAGGTAAATGGTGGGTTGCACGACCGAGGAGAAGGTGGTGGCCTTCCAGTATCTGCCGAAGATGGCGATGTCGCGGCTCATCACGCCCGCGAGCGCGGCGGGTTCAAGTCGACGGATGCGTTGCGTGGTTGCGGCTTGCGGTTGCGCGCTCATTCGGGGGCGCTCCCTGATGTGGTTTGCCGATTTGAAGGGTGAGGGGTAGTGAAATTCATTCGATGTCCTCCCCTGTGAGCGCGACGAAGGCATCCTCCAAATTGGCGGGACGCGTGACCCCCTCAGGCGCCTCGCCGTTGAGTTGCTCCGCACGGAGGATCGCCACGGCCGGCCCGCTTTTCCTACTCGACCACCCGTTGGTGGTGGCAAGCTCGCTCACCTCCGCAAGATGCTCGGGTGGGCCATACACTTCCACGACCTGCTCTCCCGCATGTTCCTTCACCAACTCGGCGGGTGTTCCCTGGGCAATGATTTTGCCTTGGTTCATGACTGCAACGGTGTCGGCCAATCGCTCGGCCTCCTCGATGTAGTGCGTGGACATCAGCGCGGTCACCCCTTCGGCGCGCAACCCGTCGATCAGCGACCACAGCTCCTGACGGATCTGTGGGTCGAGTCCCACCGTGGGCTCGTCGAGGAGGACAAGTTTGGGCCGGTGTATCAACCCTCTCCCCACCAGCAACCTGCGGCGCATGCCGCCGGAGAGCTCGCGTACGATCGTGTCGGCGCGGGGGACGAGGTTGGCGATTTCCATCGCGCGGTCAACCGCCGCGTGGCGCTCGGCACGGGGGACGCGGTAGAGGCGCGCAAACACCATCAGGATCTGGCGTACCGTGAGCTCCACGTCGAGATTGTCGAGCTGGGGGACCACACCCATCTCCAGGCGCGACTGCTTGGATTCGTGGGGGAGGGTGTACCCGAGCACCGACAACTCCCCCTCGTCGGCGATGGTTTGCGCAGTGAGCATCCGCATGGTGGTGGACTTCCCCGCGCCATTGGGACCGAGCAGGCCGAAGCACACCCCGGGGGGCACCTCCAGATCGAGGCCGTCCACGGCGGTGATGTCCCCATAGCGCTTAACCACCCCGCGCAGCGAGATCACGGGGGCAGCTCCAGTTGCCCCTTTGGGCGGGCGGTTGTTCTCGTAGGGGCTCATCATTCGCGAACACTCTACGAGGCTCCCCGCATGGGTGGCGTCTCGGTTGCAGCCACACCCCACCAGCCGGGTTTGTCGATCCAGCTGACGGTTCGAGGGGCCGGTTCGAGGGGCCGGTTCGAGGGGCCCTATGGCAGTTCAAGGACCCATGACGGTTCAAAGGGGCCCATCACCCCATCCAGATGATGCGCAAGCCGCACCCGCGCCTTACCGTCGCTACAGACCACCACCACCGAGAGAGGAGCCCAAGATGGCCGATCAACCAGTGTTCGTATTCCTTGCCGCCTACGACACGATCCCCGACGCCGAGCTCGATTATGAGGCTGTGTTCGAGTTGCACGCGGCCGGTTTGATCGGGACGTTCGACGCGGCGGTGGTGGAGAAGAACGAAGATGGGAAGGTGCGGGTGCACAAGACCGAGAAGCCCACCCAGCACGGCGCTTGGACGGGGATCGCGGTGGGTGCGCTTGCGGGGATTCTCTTCCCTCCTTCGATCATCGCGGGCGCCGTCGTGGGGGGTGGCGCGGGCGGTGTCATCGGTCACCTGTGGCGTGGGATGTCACGCGGAGATCTGAAGGACCTCGGGGAGCTGCTCGACGAGGGTCAGGCCACTCTCATCGTGGTCGGCCGCTCGAGGCTCGGCGAGCAGATCGAAAAGGCGGCGGCGCGTGCGCGCAAGACCACCGAAAAGGAATTGAAGGCAGAGGCCAAGCAGCTCGACTCCGAGCTTGACAGCGCGGCGAAGGATCTCGCCGCCACCTAAGTCCCGGGCTCACTGGTAAGAAGGTCGGGCGGTCTGTCTTGTGTCAGACCGTCGATCGTGTGGAGGGCGCTGACCACACCCGTGGCGGTCACGGTGACGGGTGTGCCGATCGCCAGCGCCCGCTCTCCATGCACTCGCGCGAGCAAGAGCGGCAGACCTGTGGACTCCTCAGGGCGGATGCGCATGAGCGCGTCGTGCCCGTAGTAGCGGCACTGCTCCACCACCCCGCTCAAGGCACCCTCTTCCACGTCCACACTCACGCGTAGCTGCTCGGGTCGTACGACCACGACACCGCTTGTTCCAGCCGGTGTGGAGGCTCCGTCTCGCAGTTCGAGCGTTCCGAGGGAAGTGTGCGCGCTCCCATCGGCGAAGGTCGCTTCGATCAGGTTCGCGTCACCGAGGAACCCCGCGAGGCGCGCGTCGACAGGGGCACCGTAGATTTCCGCGGGACTGCCCTGCTGGATGATCGTCCCGTCGCGCAACACCGCCACGGAGCCCGCGAGTGAGAGTGCCTCCTCCTGGTCGTGGGTGACTAGCACTGTTGTGGTTCCCTGCCGGTGCAGTAGCGCACTCACTTCCTCCCGCACCGAGCTGCGTAGTGTCGCGTCCAGAGAGGAGAACGGCTCGTCGAGCAGCAGCAACTCCGGTCGTCGGGCGAGCGCGCGCGCGAGCGCCGCGCGCTGCTGCTCGCCACCGGACAGCTCGTGCGGCATGCGTTTGGCGAGCGCTCCCAACCCCACCATCTCCAGCAGATCGCTCACGGTGTTCCCGCGCCGCTCGGCACGGGAGAGCCCGAACCCGACATTTGCCTGCACGTCGAGATGGGGGAACAGTGCTCCCTCCTGCGGTACGTAACCGATTCCGCGCCGCTCGGGGGGAATGTAGGAGTGCCCGTCGTCCAGTACCTGGCCCGACAGCGCGACCCGTCCGCGCTGGGCTCGCTCAAAGCCCGCGATGACCCGTAGAAGCGTCGTCTTGCCACAGCCCGACAGCCCCAGCACCGCGCTCAGCGACCCGGGCGCCACGTGGAGGTTGACGCTCTGCAGCACCCTCGTGGACCCGTAGCCCTTCCAGAGGTCTTGCACTTCCAGTGCCCCGGCTTGGCTCACGGTTGCACCTTCCTCGTCAGGCCGGCCATGCGGCGGCTAAGCAGATAGGCGGGAACCGCGGAGATCGCCACGATCAGCGCAGCGTAAGGAGCGGCCGCGCCGTAAGAGAAGTCGCTCGTGTACACCCAGAATTGGGTGGCGAGCGTGTTTATCCCGGTGGGCCGCAACAGCAGCGTCGCCGTCAGCTCGGTGCAAGAGGAGATGAACACCAGCAGAAAGGCCACGCCGAGGCCGGGTGCGATCAGGGGGAGTGTCACCGTCAGCCACACCATCGCGGGACGGCGGCCCAGTGAGCGTCCCACCTCCTCCAGGCGCGGTGGTGCGAGTGCGAGCGCCGCCCGCACGCCCACCACGGCGAGCGGGAGGAAGAGGATCGCGTAGGCCACGATCAGCTCGAATGCGCTCTGGTAGAGGGGCAGGGCGTAGCGAACCGAGAACGACACGAGCCCGAGTGCCACCACGAGTCCGGGGAGCGCCTGCGGCAGCAACGCCAGGCGCTCGATAGTTGTGGACAAACGGTTACGGTGGCGCATCGCCGCGATAGTCACCGGGATCGCGAGCATCGTCGAGAGCACCGCTGCGCCCGCGCTGAGCTCAGCTGTGTGGGAGGCGGCGGTCAGGATCGAGGCCGAGGGCAGGGTCGTTGAGCCGCCGCGGATCGACCAGTAGACGAGCGCGCCAACAGGCACCCCAAGCGCCAAGACGGCAAGCGCAAGAAGGCCGAACAGCACCGGGATCGTCAACGCTCCGAGTGCCACCTTCGGTGCGTTGCGCCGAGCACCGCCGCCGATCTTCGCGAGCCGCCCACGCCCGACGAGCGCGAGCTCGCCGACGAGTACAACCACGCCGAGCGCCACCAGCACGAGTGAGAGCGCGCATGCGGCGGCCGTGTCGAACCCGAGCTTGAACTCGGTGAAGATCGCCACTGTGAACGTCTGGTACTGGAGGATCTCGAACGCCCCGTACTCGGCCAGCAGGCCAAGTGTCACAAGCAGGCATCCGCCGAGCACCGCCGGGAGCATCTGGCGCAAGGTGACCTTGAAGAAGACCTTCCAGGGCCCCATGCCGAGGCTGCGCGCGACCTCCTCTAGCGCCGGATCGACGCCCGCCAGACCAGCGACCGCGGGAAGGAACACGAGCGGGTAGAGGGACAGGGTCATGATCATCACTGCCGCCCAGTACCCGTGAAGGCTGTGGTCGATCGAGACCCACCCGAAGCCCACCACGAAGTCGGGGATGCCGAGCGGGAGCACCATCACGACGGTCCACAGCCGCCGGGCCGGGATCGTGGTGCGCTCGACACACCACGCCCCAGCCACCCCGATGGCAAAGCACAGGGAGGTGCTCACGACCACGAGCCGTAGCGTGTTCCATAGCAGCACCGCGGTGTTGTGACGCAGTAGCAACCGTTCGATCTCCCCCCACCCCGACTGCTGGGCCTCCACGACCAGGAACACCAGCGGCAGCAGCACGAGCGCGCCCACGAGCGCCGCACCGAGCCCCGTTGCCAGCGGAAGACGCCGTCGCCCAGCCCACACGCGTGTCCAGCGATCTAGGGCGTGAGGGGCAGGGGAGGCGAGCATGTTCATCTTGAGGTGAGGCGCCGGCTAGAGCAGGCCGACCTTCTGCTCGAGTTCGAGCGGAGCCGATCCGTCGCCCAGCTCGGAGAGCGTGATGGGGGCCGGTTCGATCCCCGCGAATGGTCGTAGCCCCTTCGCGGGGGCCACTCCGGGACGAAGCGGGTACTCGTAGGAGTGGCTGTGTGCAAGCACTTCCTGGCCTTCGGAGCTCACGAGGAAGGCGAGGAAGGCCTGGGCCGGCGCCTGGTGTGAGCTTGACTTCAACACCGCCGCACCGGACACGTCGAGCAGGTTGCCGGGGTCATGTGGGGCGAAATACGCCAGCGCGGAGTGCAAACCTTTCTGGCCAACCTCATCGCGCAGGCGATACCAGTAGTAGTGGTTGATCAGCCCTATCGCGCTCTCGCCGTTGTTGACCTGGGCGACCACCGTCTCGTTGTCGGGGTAGATCTTGCTGTTCGCCTTGATTCCTTCGAGCCATTTTTCAGCGGCTGTGTTGCCGTCGGACTTGGCGATGGAGGTGATCAGGGGCTGGAAGTCGGTCTCTGAGGGAGCGACGCCGAGCTTGCCTTTCCACTTGGGCTCGGAAAACGCGAGGATCGAGGTGGGCAGGCTTGAGGGGGAGACCTGTTTGGTGTTGTAAACCATCGCCGACACACGTCCTGACACGCCGACCCAGTAACCCTGTGCCGAGCTATAGCCAGCTGGGACCGCCGCGAGGGTGGCCGTGTTCACAGGAGCTAGCAGGCTCTGCTCGCGCAGGTGTTCAAGTGCCGGGGTGTTCTCGGTGTAGAAGGCATCCGCTGGCGAGTTCGAGCCCTCTTGCATGATCTGGTTCGCAAGCTCTGCCTCGTCGCCGGGGCGCACTTTCACTTTTACTCCCGTGCGCTTTTCAAAGGCGGCTACCAGCAGGGCTGTCGTCTGTTCGTGCTGGCCGCTGTAGAGAGTGATCGACTGGCCCGCGATCGATTCGTGCGTGTTGGCGGCACCGGTTTTGGTGCTTGCCGACTCACCGCATGAGCTCAGCAGCAGGGTTGCCACCAGGATGACTGGCGCGGCGATCGAGAACTTGATCTTCTTCATCTTGTGTGCTTCCTCCAAAGGGCTTGTCGATCGGCTTCGCACAGCGCATCATGAGCGATATCCGATTGCGTCAGTCGGGATTACCATGTGCAAGCTATCACAAGAGTTAGGGTGCCCTAAGAAGTAAGAGGAGGGGTGACTGTCGGAGATGTTCGATCTACCGTCCTGGGTGTGCCGAAAGCGCATACAGGGCGGGCCGGGTAGCCTGCAAGCGATGCCCATCACGGTGACCCTCCCCGACGGAAAGGCCCTGACGCTCGAGGATGGCGCCACCGGCGCCGATGCCGCCGCCGCGATCGGTCCTGGTCTTGCCAAAGCCGCGCTTGCCATCGAGCTGTCGCACCCAGAGACCGGACAGTTCTCGGAGGTGCGAGATCTCGCGAGGCCGCTCCCCGACGGAGCGCACATCGCGATCCTTACCGCCAAGAGCGGGGATCCCTCGCTCGCGCTGATCCGCCACGACGCCGCCCACGTGCTCGCCGCCGCGGTGATGGAGCTCTACCCGGGCGTGAAGATCTCGATTGGCCCGTCGATCGACAATGGGTTCTACTACGACTTCGAGTTCCCCGAGGGGGTTTCCATCTCCCAGGAGGACTTCCCGGCGATCGAAGCGCGTATGGCCGAGCACGTGAAGGCGGCCGAGAGCTTCGAGCGCGAGGACGTCGCGCCCGAGGTAGCGCGCGAGCGATTCGTGTCAGAGCGCCAGGATTACAAGGTGGAGCTGATCGACGATCTCGTCGCGGCCGCCACGGCCGACGGACCGCTACGGAGCGTGTCTCTCTATACAAACGGCCCCTTCACCGACCTCTGTCGCGGACCGCACGCCCCCGACACTAAGACGGTGGCCGCCTTCAAGTTGCAGTCGGTCGCTGGCGCCTACTGGCGTGGTGATGCGAAACGCACGATGCTCACTCGTATATATGGAACCGCCTTCCACTCCAAGGCACAACTTCAGGAGCACCTGGAGCGTTTGGAGCAGGCGGCGCTTCGCGACCACCGCAAGTTGGGGCGCGAGCTGAGCCTCTTTCACTTCTCAGACGTCTCCCCGGGGGCGGCGTTCTGGTTGCCGGCGGGTACGGGCATGTACAACCGGCTCGTGTCTCTCTCGCGCGAGATGGGTGCAGAGCGGGGGTACAGTGAGGTGAAGACCCCCCTCATCTACGACGCCGAGCTGTGGAAGACGTCGGGGCACTGGGGGAAGTACCGCGAGAACATGTTCACAGTGCAGGTGGAGGAGCGCGAGATGGGGGTGAAGCCGATGAACTGCCCCGGTCACGCCCACCTCTTCAAGAGCTCGCGCCACTCCTACCGTGATCTGCCGGTGCGCTACTCCGAGCCGGGGCTGCTGCACCGCAACGAGGCTTCCGGTGTCCTTCACGGTCTACTTCGCGTGAGGCACTTCGCCCAGGACGATGCCCACATCTTCTGTGCGGAGGAGGAAATTCAGGAGGAGGTGGCGGGGTGCCTCGAGTTCGCCTTCGCCACCTACAAGCTGTTCGACTTCGACGTGCGCCTTGAGCTCTCAACACGTCCCGAAGAACGAGTCGGAGACGACGAGCTGTGGGATCGAGCCGAGCAGGCGTTGACCAACGCGCTCGACTCGCAGAAACTCGACTACGAGTTAAACGCGGGCGACGGGGCCTTCTACGGGCCGAAGATAGACATGCACATGACAGATTCGCTAGGGCGCTCGTGGCAGCTGGGGACGGTGCAACTGGACTACAACATGCCCGCCCGCTTCGACCTCACCTATACAGGGGCCGACAACACAGACCATCGCCCAGTGATGATCCACCGCGCGCTGTTCGGCTCCTACGAGCGCTTCATTGGGATCATGATCGAGCACTACGGGGGAGAGTTTCCCCTGTGGTTGGCGCCGATCCAGGCGATCGTGCTGCCCATCTCAGACCGTTTCAACGAGTACGCCCAATCTGTGCAGGAGCGCCTGCGTAGCGAGGGGGTGCGCGTTGAGCTCGACGACCGCGGCGAGTCGGTGGGGCGCAAGATCCGCGAGGCGGAGTTGCGCAAGATCCCGCATATGCTCGTGGTGGGGGACCGCGAGGCACAGGACGGTACCGTCTCGCTGCGCACCCACGGCACGGCGAGCGAGAACGGCCACGAGGGCGCAATTTCCGTGGATGAGTTCATCCGGCTATACTCCGCTGTCTTGAATCCACCGCTTCCATCACGGCGCAGCGCCTAGTTTCGGCTTGACGCGCACGCACACAAGCTAGTGGCCGTTCCACGCCGGTTCGACCGCAGGCCCCCGGAGCGGGACCTCACCAGGATCAACGAGCGCATCCGCGTGCCCGAGGTACGCGTGATCGACGACGAGGGCAACCAGGTCGGGATGATGAAGACACCCGACGCGGTGAAGTTCGCCCAGGAACGCGACCTCGACCTCGTGGAGGTGGCCCCCGAGGCCAAACCCCCCGTGTGCCGAGTGCTCGACTACTCCAAGTACAAGTACGAGCAGGCCCAGAAGGTCAAGCAGGCGCGCAAGCACCAGCAGCAGATCACGATCCGTGAGATCAAGTTCCGTCCGAAGATCGCAGAGCACGACTACGACACCAAGAAGCACCATGTCGAACGGTTCCTGCGCCACAAGGACAAGGTGAAGATCACGATCATGTTCCGTGGCCGCGAGGTCACCCACCCCGAGCGCGGCGTGATGATCCTCGACCGCCTCGCCGAGGAGCTCGCCGAGCTGGGCGTGGTCGAGCAGCGCCCAATGCAGGACGGTCGCAACATGACGATGATGCTCGGCCCCTCAAAGGCGGTGCTTGCCGGTAAGGCCGACGGAGCGGATCACGGCGTCGATGGCGCCGGCGACGCCATCGACGACACGTCGGTAGCCAAGCCCTCCTCAGATGGAGTTGCGGCCGAGACGCTTGAGGCTCCAGCCGAGAACACCGCCGGGGTGGCCGAGGATGCTGCCGCGTCCTCCGACGGCGCCGTTGAGAGCGCGCCTACAGACGCTTCCACGGACGGGGCGGCGAAGGCCGAGACCGAGGTTTCGGCCGAGACCGCGGCAGTCGGAGACAGCCCGAACGGCGCGGGCGACCCCGCCGTGTCATAATCTTCGCTTCGAGGGTGGCGCAGTCGACCGGAGGTCGGCGAGCCGGGACCCTCGATTTTCGATTTCTATGCCCAAGATGAAGACACACAGCGGCGCGAAGAAGCGCTTCAAGGTGACCGGCTCCGGCAAGGTGAGGGCTCGACACGCCTTCTCGAGCCACATCCTTGAGAAGAAGTCGCCCAAACACAAGCGCGACCTCGGTAAACCGCTGATGCTCTCCGATCACGACACACCGCGCGTGAAGAAGCTGTTGGGAGCAGGCAAATGACGCGCGTCAAGCGGTCGGTGAGCGCCAAGAAGAAGCGTCGTGCGACGCTTGAGCTGACCAAGGGTTTCCGCGGGGAGGCGCACTCCAACTACAGACGCGCCAAGGAGGCGCTGATGAAGGCGGACGCGTACGCGTACCGCGATCGCCGCAACCGCAAGCGTGATTTCCGCAGGCTGTGGATCACCCGCATCAACGCCGCCGCCCGCCAGAACGGGATGAGTTATTCCCAGCTCATGCACGGCCTCTCCAAGGCCGGTGTGGAGCTAGACCGCAAGGTGCTCGCAGACATCGCCGTCCGCGACGCCGACACTTTCCGACGTTTTGTGGAGACCGCCCGCGAGGCGTCGGCTGCCTGACCCGGTAACCGGCACGTGAACCTCTCGGGCGTCGCTCCTTCGGGACCGGCGCCTTTTTTTTACCCATGACACCCATCAGCTCACAACAGAACCCCCGGATCAAGGAGTTGCGCAAGTTGCAGCGCTCGCGCGACCGTGCACGCACGGGCCTGTTCATCGCGGAGGGCGAGGATCTGATCGCGGCCGCGATAGCTGCGGGGCGCCCCGCAGTGGAAGGCTTCCGGTTGGCGGGCACGGCGATCGGCGGTCCCGGCTTCGAGGACGTCGAGGGGGACGTGCTCGCGAGCGTGTCCACGCTCGGGTCGGGGACACGCGCGATCGGCGTGTACGAGCAACGCTTCAGCGATCCAGTGGGGCCTCTGTGTGTCTATCTACACGGGGTGTCCGACCCCGGGAACGTGGGCACGATCCTGCGCTCGGCCCTTGCCTTCGGTGCCTCTTCGGTGGCGCTCGGTCCGGGCTGTGCCGACCCGCACTCACCGAAGGCGGTCAGGGCTGGCATGGGCGCGATATTCGCGGTGCCCATCGCGCGGGTTGAGGGAGTGGGAGAGTTGCCGGGCGCGAGGGTGGCGCTTGTGGCGCACGCGGGCAATCCGCTCGCATCGGTCGTGGAGGCGCTTGCGGGTGGGCCCGGAGGCGGTGCACTTTCCGGCTCGGGTGCGACGGGGGGAAACGCCGCCTGCGACGTGCCCGCAAGCGCCGGTGTGGCGGCGGTGACGCTGTGCGTGGGAGCCGAGCGGGAAGGCCTCCCCGAGGAGGTGGTGGCGGGGTGCGACCACGTAGCCAACATCCCAATCGCCTCTGAGTCGCTGAACGCTGCGATGGCGGCGACGGTGGCGCTATACGAGATGACACGCCGCTCGACTAGGGTGCGGGCGTCATGATCGAGCGGATCGAAGAGTTGCGCGCGCAGGCGATGGGCGAGATCGAGGCGGCCTCGAACAGCGAGGTGCTTGAGGAACTGCGGGTGCGCTACCTGGGGCGCAAGGCTGAGTTGCCGCAGATGCTCCGTGGTGTGGCGACGCTCGAGCCCGAGCAGCGGGGGGTGGTGGGCAAAGCCGCCAACGACGCGAGGAAGGCACTCGAGGGCTTGATCGAGGACCGTGTGGCGAGCCTGGACGCAAGCGAGCTAGACGAGCGGTTGAAGGTGGACAGGGTGGATGTAACCCTCCCCGGCACTCCCGCCCAGCCGGTGGGACGGCTGCACGTGCTCACCGCCACGATGCGCGAACTGGAAGACATCTTCCTCGGGTTGGGCTTCACCGTGCTCGAGGGGCAGGAGGTGGAGACGGTTCACTACAACTTCGACGCCCTCAACCATTCCCCCACACACCCCGCGCGGGCCAAGACAGACACCTTCTACGTGCGCCGGGATGGTGCGGTGGGAGCAAGCCCCCAAAGTGGACAGGTCGAGGGCGGTAGGCAAGGGAGTGCATCTGCCGATGGCACATCGCGGCTCGGGGCGCCGGAGGATCTCGTCCTGCGCACACATACCTCCCCGATGCAAATCAGGGCGATGGAGGCCCACCCCCCGCCGCTTTACGTGGTGATCCCCGGGCGGGTGTACCGTCCCGACAGCGACGCCACCCACACACCCCAATTCCATCAGGTAGAGGGGTTGGCGGTGGATGAGGACATCACGCTCGCCGACCTCAAGGGAACGCTGCTCGCCTTCGCCAAGACCGTGTTCGGGGATACCCCTGAGGGCACAAGCGAGCGGGACGTGCGGTTGCGCCCGCACTTCTTCCCCTTTACCGAGCCCTCCGTGGAGGTTGACGTCTCCTGCTTTCACTGCTCGGGCAAGGGTTTCATGCGCGACGGCTCCCGTTGCCCGCTGTGCAAGGGGGAGGGTTGGCTCGAGGTGCTGGGCGCGGGTGAGGTGGACCCCAACGTGTACTCCTACGTTCCCACCACCGCGGACAACTCCCCCGGGTATGACCCCGAGAAGGTGCAGGGCTACGCCTGGGGAATGGGCGTGGAGCGGATAGCCATGCTCAAGCACGGCATCCCAGATTTGCGCCTCTACTACGAAAATGACCTGAGATTCTTGGAGCAGTTCGGATGAAGGTTCCCCTGAACTGGTTGAGGGAATACTGCTCGCCCGACCTCGACACAGCGCAGATCGAGGAGCGGTTGACGATGACTGGGACGAAGGTGGAGACGATCCTCCACCACGGGGTGCCCTCGATCGAGGGCTTCGTGGTGGGGAAGGTGCTCGCTGTGTCGGCGCACCCCGACGCCGACCGGCTGCGGGTGTGCGAAGTGGACATCGGCGAGGATGAACCCGCTGGCATCGTGTGCGGGGCGCCCAACGTGGAGGCGGGGCAGACGGTGGCGGTGGCGCTGCCGGGGGCGCGGATGCCCGACGGGACGATGATCAAGGCGGCCAAGCTGCGGGGGGTGCCCTCCGCCGGGATGATCCTCGCCGCAGACGAGCTTCAGATCGATAGCGACCACAGCGGGATCATGGTGCTGAACAAGATCCTCCCAGAGGTGCAACTTGCCGCGGGAACCCCACTTGAGGACGTGCTTGCCATCTCCACCGACGTGATCGAGCTGGAGATCACCCCCAACCGACCCGACTGCCTCGGTGTGTACGGGGTGGCGCGCGAGCTGCACGCCGCCACCGGCGCTCCGCTCGCCATCGAGCCGTGGGCGGACGAGCCGTCCATCGGCGAGCAAGGGGGGATGCCCCATGCCGGGGGGATGGTTGGGGGAGAGGGCGTGGGTATCTCGATAGAGGGTGACTCGCGCGCGGACTTAACGGTAAGTCCCGCGCGCGCACGCGAGTCACCCCAAAACGAACAACCACAACCCCCCCCGGTAACCGTCAAGGTCGAGTGCCCCGACCTCTGCAAGCGCTTCACCGCGAGGGTGTTCGAGGACCTCACCATCGCCCCCTCGCCACCATGGCTGAAGTCGAGGTTGAGCGCGGCGGGACAGCGTCCCATCAACAACGTGGTGGACATCACCAACTACGCGATGCTCCTCACCGGCCAGCCGCTGCACGCCTTCGACCTCGACCGCGTGGCGGGCCAAACCCTGACGGTACGCAGGGCAAGGGAAGGCGAGCAGGTGAACACCCTCGACGGGCAAACCCGCACGCTCGACTCCGAGATGGTGGTGATCGAGGACGCCGATGGCCCCACCTCGATCGCGGGGATCATGGGGGGTGAGCGCTCGGAGGTGCAGGGGGACACCAAACGTGTGCTGATGGAGGTGGCGAACTGGAATGGACCCAACATTCACCGCACCTCATGGGCGCTGGGGTTGCGCAGCGAGGCCTCTGGGCGCTTCGAGAAGGGGTTGGCGCCCGAGCAGTGCATGCACGCCCAAGCGGTGGCCACGCAACTGATGGTGGAGCTGTGCGGTGCGACGGTGCTCCCCGAAACCATCGACCTCGCCTGGGAGCCCCAGCCCGCTCAGACCATCAGGTTGCGCGAGCAGCGTGTGGAGGCGATTCTCGGTATGCCCGTTCCTCACGCCCGCCAGGCGGAGATCTTGAGGGCGCTCGACTTCGACGTGGCCGAGCTGGCCGAGCCGGCACTGGATGTCACCGTCCCGGCGGTGCGCCGCGAGGACGTGACACGCGAGGCCGACTTGATCGAGGAGGTGGCGCGCATCCACGGGTTGGAGGCCCTACCGACGACGCTCCCGGCCCGCAGGGGCGCCTACGGGCGGCTCTCTGAAAGCCAGCATCTGCGCCGCCGCGCTGTTGACACGCTCGTGGGGCGCGGATTGCACGAGGTGGTGGGATGGACGTTCACTCCACCTACTTTGTATGACCGCTTGCGCCTGCCCGAGGGCGATAAGAGGCGTCGTGCCCCAGTGCTCGAGAACCCGCTCTCAGAGGATCAGTCGCGTTTGCGCACGACGCTGCTCGGGTCGTTGCTCGACGTCGCCGCGCACAACTCGGCGCGGGGGATGGCGGATGTCGGGATCTTCGAGGTTGGGAGATGTTTCGTGCTCGACGGTGAGTCAGGGGTGACGGAGCACCGCTCGCTCGCCGTGCTCATGAGCGGACGCGTGGCACCCGCCACATGGGGGGCGCCCGATCCCTCGACGGCCGACGTGTTCGCCGTGAAGGCGATGCTCGAAGCGCTGGGCTCGGCGTTGCGTGTCGAGATCGAGTGTCGGGTCGGCGAGCAGCCCTTCCTTCACCCCGGCCGGGCTGCGGCAATCTTTTGCGAAGGCGAGGAGATCGGCTGGCTTGGCGAGCTGCACCCGCTAGTCGCACGCGGTTGGGGGATCGAAGCGGCGGCGGCGATGGAGTTCTCGTTGGATCGACTGGTATCGCACGCTACGGGCCAAATTCTCTATCGGGACGTTGTCTCCTATCCCGGTTTGAGCCAGGATCTCGCTGTTGTGCTCCCCGCCGACGTCCCCGCCGCGCGGGCCATGGAGCTGGTGCGCGCCGCCGGTGGCGACCTGCTCGATGGGGTCGAGGTGTTCGACGTTTACACGGGCACGCAGGTGGGTGAGGGCAAGCGCTCGCTTGCGCTCTCGCTCTCATTCCGTGCTCCCGACCGTACCCTCACCGACGCCGACGTGGTGCCGCTGCGCGAGCGGATCGTGCAGGCACTTGAAGAGTTGGGGGGTGAGCTCCGTGCCTAGTGCGATAGTCGCCGGTGCCACGGGCTTTGCGGGCGCGCTTGCCGCCGACCTACTCTGGCGCCACCCCGAGTTCGACCTGCAAACCGTCACCGCCCGGGCCGACGCAGGGAAGCGGCTGGATGCGATGTATCCACGCTACCGCGTCCCGTTGACACTCGAAGAGCTCGATCTCGATCGCCACTCAGGCGTGGACGCGGCGATAGTCGCCTACCCTCATGCCGCCTCCGCGCCGGTCGTGGCCGCCCTGCGCGAGCGGGGTGTGCGCGTGGTTGACCTCTCCGCCGATTTCCGTCTCGGTGAGGTTGAGACCTACGAGCGCTGGTATGGCCCCCACCCGCACCCCGAGCTTTTGGAATACGCCTCCTACGGGCTCCCCGAGCTTCACCGTGAGGCGATTGCCGCCGCCGATCTCGTGGCCACGCCTGGCTGTTACCCCACCGCTTCGCTGCTCGGATTGGCCCCACTCGCACGGGCGGGCTTGATCTCAGACCTCGTGATCGACGCCAAGCAGGGTCTCTCCGGCGCTGGGCGCTCCGCTACGTGGCAGACCCATTTCTCAAACAGCGGCGAGAACATTCTTCCCTACAACATCGTCCATCACCGCCACACCCCCGAGATCGAGGAGCAACTCGACGAACTCGACCCCCGCCGCCCCGACCTGCGCGTCCAGTTCACCCCCCACCTCGTGCCCCTCGACCAGGGGGAGCTGGTCAACTGCTACGTCACCCCTATCCGTCCGCTGGAGCAGGACGAGCTCGACGTCATGTACGAGGACGCCTACGCCGGGGAGCCATTCGTGGAGATCGCCCCGCACCCGGCCGAGGTGCGCGACGTACGCGAAACTAACATCTGCCGCCTGCACGTCGCCGCCTCCTCGCACACTGGCAAGATCGTGGTGCTCTCGGCGATCGACAACCTGTGGAAGGGCACCTCATCGCAGGCTGTCCAGAACCTCAATCTGATGTTCGGCTTCGACGAGACCCTGGGACTGTTGTGAGCGGGGGCACCGAGATACGTGGCGACCAGGCTGCCGCCGGCCCGCCGCAACCCTTCTTCGGCTCCCGCTGGGTAGAGGCCCCCGCCCATGTGCGTGAGCTCGGCCCCGAAGCCGGGCTCCCCGCCGGCTTCCGCGCGGCCGGTGTCGCCTGTGGCATCAAGCCCTCGGGCAACCCTGACGTGGGGCTACTTGTTTGCGACGCCGAGAGCCCTGTGTCGGCCGCGCGCTTCGCCGATACGGCCGCCCCCGCCGCGCCGGTGATGCTCAGCCGTGAGCGCTGCACCCTCTCCGCGCTGCGGGTGATCCTCGCCAATTCCGGATGCGCCAATGCCGCCACCGGCAAACGGGGGATGGACGATGCCGCGAAGACGCAGGGGGCGGCGGCGATGGCGCTGGGCGTCGACCCCTCTGAGGTGCTGCTCGGCTCCACCGGAGGGATATCCGACTACCTCCCGGTGAACAACATGCTGCGCGGAATTCTCGCCGCCAGTCGCGAGCTCTCCCAGCCAGGTGACGTGAGCTTCCAGCAGGCGATCCAAACCACCGACGCCTTTGAGAAGCGCGCCAACCTCGCCCTCTCGCTTCCCTCGGGCGAGGTGCGGCTGTCGGCGCAGTGCAAGGGAGCCGGGATGATTTCCCCGCGCTTTGCCACGATGTTCTGCTTCGTGGAGACCGACGCCCAGCTCGCCCCCGAGACGGCCGAGCTGCTGTTGTCGGTGTGTCTCAAGCGCTCGTTCGATCGCTGTTCGGTGGACGGCCAGCTCTCCACCAACGACACCGCCGTGCTCATCTGCTCGGGCTCGAGTGGGGTTGCGATAGCCCCCGAGAGCGAGGACGAGCTGCGCTTCGGGGAGGCCCTCGACGCGCTCATGCGCCAACTCGCGATCCTCATGGTCGCCGACGGCGAGGGGGCAGGACGGATCGCCCGCGTAGTGGTCCAGGGCGGCGAGCAAACCCGGGTGGACATTGCCGCTCGGGCGGTCGCCAACTCCCCGCTGGTGAAGGCCGCGCTGCACGGCGCCGACCCCAACTGGGGCCGCATCGTCCAGGCTGTGGGTGGCGCGCTCGGCAGTGGCGGACTCGAAGGCTCGCACTTGCCGCTCGACGTGTTCATCGAGGGGATCCAGGTGTGCGCCGGGGGCACCGCCATCGACTGCGACGAGGACGCACTCGCGCAGGCTGTACAGGGCAAGGAGATCGAATACGAGATCGTCCTTCCCGGCGAGGGCGCGGAAACCGAGGTGTTCTTCTCCGACCTCTCGCACGAGTATGTGACCATCAACGCCGACTACACAACGTGAGGCGACCCATGCGCGACGTAGCCACCCTCCTCGAGGCGCTCCCCTACATCAGAGAGTTCCATGGCAAGACCGTAGTCATCAAGTACGGGGGCGCCGCCATGGAGGACGAAACACTACGCGAGGAGTTCGCCCGCGACGTGGTCCTCCTCAAGTACGTTGGGCTCAACCCGATAGTCGTGCACGGCGGTGGCCCCGACATCACCTCCTACATGGAGCGCCTGGGCCTGCCGGTTGAGTTCGTGGGGGGTTTGCGCGTCTCAGATCCCGCCACCGTCGAGGTGGCAAAGATGGTGCTCGTGGGGAAGGTCAACAAGGAAATCGTGTTGCGTCTAGGCCGTCACGGGCAGCCCGCCGTGGGATTGTGCGGAGACGACGGCTCGCTGTTTCGGGTCGCCCGCCGGGCTGGACCCGCTGGCGAGGACATCGGCTTCGTGGGCTCCATCGAACGGGTAAACGTCGACGTGCTGCACCACGTCGCGCTTGACTACATCCCTGTAATCGCCTCCGTGGGGTCAGACCGCGAGGGCAACTCCTACAACATCAACGCCGACGAGGCCGCCGGTGCGGTGGCCGCCGAGCTTGGTGCCTACAAGATCGTCTTCCTCACCGATGTCCCGGGATGGCTTGCCGATCCTCACAAGCCCGAGAGCCTGATCGGCCAGGCCACCGCCACCGAGGTCGATGCGCAACTCACCGACCTTCAAGGCGGTATGCGCCCCAAGCTCGCCGCCTGCGTGCAGGCGATCAACGGCGGGGTCAACTCCGCCCACATCGTCGACGGTCGCATTCCCCACTCGCTGCTGCTCGAGCTGTTCACGGATGCAGGGATCGGCACAAAGATCCAGGCTTCCGCATGAGGCGGTCTCGTGAGTCTCGCTGAACTGCAAGAACTGGAGCGCGCGCACGTGATCCCCTCCTACGCGCGTCTCCCCGTCGAGTTCGTGCGGGGCGAGGGGGTCCACTTGTGGGATACCGAAGGCGTCCAGTACCTCGACTTCCTCTGCGGTATCTCCGTCACCTCGCTCGGCCACTGCCCCCCGCGCGTGGTGGCGGCGGTGCGCGAGCAGGTGGGCACCCTCATGCACGCCTCCAACCTCTTCTACACAGAGCCCGCTATGCGCTTGGCCGAGCGGCTCTCGCAGTCGAGTCTCTCCGGCAAGGTGTATTTCTGCAACTCCGGCGCGGAGGCCAACGAGGCCGCGATCAAGCTCGCCCGCAAGGCAAAGCATGCCGGGGACATAATCACCGTCCACAACGCCTTCCACGGCCGCACCTACGGCGCCCTCTCCGCCACCCCGCAAGAGGCAAAGCAGGCGCCCTTCGCCCCGCTCGTCCCCGGCTTTCGCGCCGTCCCCGCCGAACCCAACGCGCTCGCCGCCGCCGTTGACGAGCGCACCGCCGCCGTGCTGCTCGAGCCGATTCAGGGCGAGTCGGGGGTGAATGTACTCTCCGAAGAGCTGCTCGCGTGCGCCCGCGAGGCCTGCGACAAACACGGCGCTGCGCTGATCTTCGATGAAATCCAGTGCGGCATGGGCCGCACCGGCACACTGTGGGCCTACGAGCAAACCGCAGTGATTCCTGACGCCCTCACCTCCGCCAAGGCACTCGGCGGCGGCCTGCCGATCGGCGCGCTTGTAACCAATCCCCGGCTTGCCGACGTGCTGCAACCAGGCGACCACGGCTCCACGTTTGCCGGTGGCCCCACGATCGCCGCCGCCGCGCTCGCGGCGCTGGAAGAGACCGACGACGACGCCCTGCTCGAGAACGTCACCGAACAGGGAGCACGGCTGGCCGAGGGGCTCGCCCAGCTCCCGCATGTGCTCTCCGTCCACGGCCGTGGATTGATGCTCGCCTGCGAGATCGACGTATCCGCACCAGAGGTGGTCCGCCGCGCGCTGCTCCACCACCAGCTCATAGTCAACGCCACCGGTCCCGCCACCGTGCGGCTGCTACCCCCGCTCACAATCGCCGCAACCGATGTCGACGAGGCGCTCGCGCGGCTGGGCGCCGCGCTCGCCGGATAACCTTCCGCGCCGTGACCCCCCTCCCCGACAACCTCCCGCCGCCAACGGCCTCCTACGAGGCCGACCCCGAGCACGTCAATCGTGTGCTGCTGCTCTACTCGGGCGGCCTCGACACAAGCGTGATGCTCAAGTGGATTCAGGACTCCTACGACGCCGAGGTGGTGTGCCTCACGGTCAACCTCGGTCAGCCCGGCGAGGACTACGCCGTGATCGAAGACAAGGCTCTGCGGCTGGGCGCGGTCGAGTGTCACGTGGTGGACGCCCGCGAGGAGTTTGCCCGCGAGTACGTCGCGCCCTCGATCAAGGCAAACGCCCTCTACGGCGGCGGCTATCCGCTGTTCACCGCCCTCGGCCGTCCGCTGATCGCCAAGCTCGCGGTCGAATACGCCCGCAAGAGCGGCTGTGACACCATCGCCCACGGGTGCACCGGCAAGGGCAACGACCAGGTCCGCATCGAGGCCACCGTCGCAACGCTGGCCCCCGAGCTGCGCACGATCGCTCCGGTGCGCTCCTGGCAGATGGGTCGCGAGGAGGAGATCGCCTACGCCCGCGAGCACAACATTCCGGTCAAGGGCGGAGTCGAGGTCGCCCCCTACTCGATCGACGACAACCTATGGGGCCGCTCCTCCGAGGGTCGCTGGATCGAGGATCTCGACCACGCCCCCGAGGACGACGTATTCCAGCTGGTCACTCCACCCGAGCGCGCTCCCGAGCAGGGGGAGACGATCGAGATCGAGTTCGAACGGGGTATGCCCGTAAGTTTGAACGGCGAGCGCATGGAGCTTGTAGCGCTGCTGGAAGGCACCGCCGAGATCGCTTGTCGCCACGGGGTGGGAATCGTCGACCACATCGAGGACCGCATTGTCGGCTTGAAGGTGCGCGACATCTACGAGACCCCCGCCGCGGCGGTGATCCTGCCTGCTCACCAGGAGCTCGAGAAGCTCGTGTGCACGATCCACCAGAACCAGTTCAAGGCCGGCCTAGACCGCCAGTGGGCCTACCTCGTGTATGCCGGTCTTTGGTGGGAGCCGCTGCGCCAAGACCTCGACGCCTACATGGAGTCGGTCAACGTTCAGGTCACCGGGAAGATCGGTGTGAAGCTCTACAAGGGTCACGCCCGCGTCGTCACCCGGTCCTCGCCAAACGCTGTTTACGACCAGGCACTCGCTTCGTTCGGCGAGTCGGGGGGTCTCTTCTCCCAAACGGCATCCCCCGGCTTCATCGAGTTGTGGTCGCTGCAGTCACGCATGGCCTGGCGTCTGCGCAATAGCTGACCGCGACGTCCGGGAGGCCCTTTAGCCTCATGGGCCGATGATTGAAGAGAGCGAGACGCCCGACATCGGCGCGCCTGTGGAGCCTGCGGACGTGCTGGCTGAGCGTCGCGCCCGTCGTGCACAGGAGGCTGACCCGGTCGTAATGCGCAGGGCCGAGGCCGCCGAGGCAACGGTGCGTAATCTCGAGACACACCTCGCCGCGCTCGAGCAGCGCCTCGAGGAGGTCGGACGCGAGCGCGCACGCATCGCCGAGCAGCTCGCTCAGCGCGAATCCGACGTTGGCGAGGTAAAGCAGCGCGAGTACGCCGCCCAGCAGCTGCGTGTAGAGGCGGAGGAGCGCGGCGAGCGCATCCAACGCGAGCTGCGGAGTGAGATCGAGGCATTGAGCGCACGCTTGCAGGAGACCGATAACCACGTGCGCGAACTCGACACCGAACTAGCTCGCCTACGCGAGCGCGATGCCCGCCTCACACCGATCGTACGCGAACTGATGGAGGTCGCCGCCGGTTTGCGCAGCGGCTTCGAGCGCGAGCTGGCTGCTGTACGCGAGGAGCTCCAGCAGCAGGTCACGTGGGAGCGCGAGACATATGTCCGCGAGCTCACCGCAATGGGCAACCGAATGGAGGACCTCCGCTTCGAGTTGACACGCACGGCCGACGACCTGCGTGCCCAACTCGCCGCCGAGCCGTCCCCGGAGCTATTGCAGCACACGACAGAGCCCGAGTCAGAGCGCGAGGCCGCCCACCGTCGCGAGATGGCCGACGCGCTAGTCGCCGCGGTCGAACGCCTTCGTGCTCGTGTCGCCGAGGTCAAGGCGGTCGAGGAGGAGCAGGCGGCCGAGGCCGAAGCGATCGATCGGATGGCCCCTGAGGTCGATCCGGTGGCTCCTGAGGTCGATGGGGTGGCCCGCGAGGTAGCAACGGTGGCCCCTCAGGCCGATCCAGTGGCGCCTGAGGCGGCAACGGTGGCGCCCGAGACCGAGGTCGGGGTATCTCTCTCAGAGGGTGACTCGCGCGCGCACGCGGAAGAAGACCTACCTTACGCGCACACGCACGCGGAGCAAGCTGTGGAGGAGCCCCCCACCGAGCCGCCGCTTGTCACCGTGGAGCCAGTCGCTGAGGCCGTAGAGGAGTCCGTGGCAATTGAGGAGCCAGTGGCAATTGAGGAGCCAGTGGCAATTGAGGAGCACCCAGAGACTGAGGAGGCCGCCTTCGGCAAGGAGTCCCCGCCTGTCGAAGAGATCCCCGTCGTGGACGAGGCTCCGGTTGCCGAGGAGGCCCCGGTGGCCGAAGAGGAGCCGCCGCTCGAGCGACCGGCGCTCATGGCGACAACGAAGGTCGTGACCTCCGAGCCGGTGGCGCTGCAATCGCGGCCGCTGACGGTGCCCAAGAAGCGGGTGTCCTGGCTGGCGCCGGCGATCCGTCGTCTCGCGGCTCAGCGCGACTCGAAGCTGGCGGGGGAACTGGTGATCGAGCTGATACCGGCGCAGTCGGAGATCGTGGAGAAGCACGTGAGCTACGAGATCGACATCCAGGAGTTGGGTTCCTTCTACGTGACGCTCGACCCCGGCCACGCGACGATTTCACGGGAAGCCGGCGGCGAGGTAGATTTCTCACTCGAGGGCCCCGTGGCGGCGTTCAGCGAGCTTGCCGCCGGCGGCGTCTCGCGCCGGCAGAAGGGGCTTCGCATACGCAAGGGCAAGCGTCCGGCTCGCCGCTTTCTGAAGTCGCGCCGCCAGCCGCTGGCGCTCGCCGACCTGGCGACCGCCCGCATAGATGTTTGGCCCGGGCTACTCCTACTCGCGATGGCTGAGGCGATCGATCCCTCGTGGACGACCGGCCGCCGCTTCGCGCTGGCGTTCGAGATCCAGGGAGGCTCGGGGCTTGTCATCTACGTGCGTGTGTGCGACGGCGAGCCCGTGCACGTCAGCCGCACCCCATCGGGCCACCCTGTGGCGAGGATCGCGCTCTCAGGTCAAGCGCTCATCTGCCTCTTGGCGGGCGCCCCCGCCGAAGCCGAGGACAGCCCGCTCGTGACGGGCGACGCCACCTCTGTAGACATGTTTCTGCAGTGGACAGCCCGCGCACAGGGACTCTTGCTCGCGGCCCTCTGAGGCCCCGCCGCCCCACAGTCCCCTCCGCCGCCGTGAGGCATACCATCCACCTTCGGTGACCTCTCCCGCCTGCGCCCATCTGCACGTCCACTCCGAGTACTCGCTACTCGACGGCGCGTGCAAGATCGAGGCTCTCGCCAAGCGCGCCGCCGACTTCGGCCAGCCCGCGCTCGGGCTCACCGACCACGGCGTGATGAACGGCATGGTGGAGCTCCACCGAGCCTGCGCGAAGCACGACATCAAGCCGATCTTCGGTTGCGAGATATACCTCGTGGAGGACCACACCGCACGAGGTCCAGGCAAGGTAGAGCGCAACCACCTCACGCTGCTCGCCTCAAACGACACCGGCTACCGCAACCTCGTTCAACTCTCCTCCGCAGGTTTCCTGGAGGGTTTGCACCGTGGCAAGCCCACGCTCGATCTCGCTCAGCTGGAGCGGCAATCCGAGGGAATCATCGCCCTCACTGGATGCCTCGCCTCGCGCTTCTGCCAGCGGTTGCTCGACGACCGCCCCCAGGACGCGCGCGCACACGCCGACGACCTCGCCCGCATCTTTGGCCCGGAGAACCTCTACTTCGAGGTGCAGAAGAACGGCCTGACCGAGCAAGACAAGTGCAACGAGGGGATCGTCCGCATCGCCGGGGAAATGGGCGGCAAGCTGGTGGGCACCGGCGATGTCCACTACCTGCGTCGCGAGGACTACGACCACCACACGGCGCTGTTGTGTGTGCAAACCAAGAGCACGCTCGCCGCGCCGAAGATGACCTTTGACACGAACGAGTTCTATCTGCGCGACAACGCTGAGATGGCGCAGTCCTTCGCCGAGTGGCCCGAGGCGATCTCGAGCACGATCGAGATCGCCGAGCGCTGCAATGTGCAGCTCGAGCTCGACAAGCAGCTGATCCCCAAATATCCAACCCCTGAGGGGGTTTCCGAGCGCGACCTGTTGCGCTCCCAGGTGGAGCTCGGCTTGCGCGAGCGCTACTCCGACCCGGCACCCGCTGAGGCGCTCACGCGCATGGAGATGGAGTTGGGCGTGATCGACCGGATGGGCTTCAACGCCTACTTCTTGATCGTGTGGGACTTCGTCAAGTTCGCCAAGAACAACGGCATCGCCGTCGGTCCGGGCCGTGGTTCGGCGGCGGGGTCGCTCGTGTCCTACTGCCTTGCCATCACCGACGTCGATCCGCTGCGCTACGACCTACTGTTCGAGCGCTTCCTCAACCCCGAGCGCGTGTCGATGCCGGATATCGACATCGATTTCTCCGTGCGCGGTCGCGAGCGCGTGATGCGCTACGTCACCGAGAAGTACGGACGCGAGTCGGTCGCCCAGATCGTCACGTTCGGCAAGATGTTCCCCCGCGCCGCCACCCGCGACGCCGCGCGCGTGCTCGGCTACGACTACGGCTCGGGCGATCGCCTCGCGAAGCTCATACCCGACCCCATTATGGGACGCTCGCCGTCCTTCGACGATTGCCTGAAAGTAGGCGAACCGTTGCGCAAGGCCTACGACGAGGAGCCCGATGCGCGCAAGATCGTCGACACCGCCAAGGGGCTCGAGGGGATCGTGCGCAATTCCTCGATTCACGCCGCCGCTGTCGTGATCGCCGACCGCCCGCTCACAGACATCGTGCCGCTTCAGCTTGCCGACGCGGGCACCACTGAGGATGGTGAGCGCTCCTTCCGCACGGTCACCCAGTTCTCGATGAAGCCCATCGAGGAAATAGGCCTCTTGAAGATGGACTTTCTCGGCCTGCGCAACCTTGACGTGATCGAGGATGCGCTCGACATCATCGAGCGCTCCTCCGGGGAGCGTCCCAACATGTCGACGCTTCCTCTCGATGACAGCCGAACGTATGAGATGCTCGCCCGTGGTGACTCGATCGGCGTGTTCCAGTTCGAGTCCGAGGGCATGCGCGAGGCGCTGAAGAAGGTGCGCCCCGACGAATTCAACGACCTCGTGGCACTGAACGCCCTCTACCGCCCCGGTGCGATGGACCAGATTCCAGTGTACGCAAAGGGCAAGCACCGACCTGAGAGCATCACCTACGCCGACGAACGCCTCGCCCCGATCCTCGAGTCCTCCAAGGGAGTCATTCTTTATCAAGAGCAGGCGATGCAGATCTCGAAGGAGATCGCGGGTTTCTCGGGGGCGAAGGCCGACGACTTGAGGAAGGCGATCGGCAAGAAGAACCGCCAGGCGATGTCGGCGCTCAAGCCCGAGTTCGTAGAGGGTTGCCGGGCGTCGGGTACCTCAAGCGACGTCATAGAGTTCCTGTGGCAGACGAACGAAAAATCCGCTGACTATTCCTTCAACAAGTCCCACGCGGCCTGTTACGGGTTGATCGCCTACCGCACAGCATGGTTGAAGGCCAACTACACCGCGGAGTACATGGCGGCGTTGATCTCCTCGGTGATGTCCACGAAGGACAAGGTTCCCTTCTTCGTGGCCCGTTGCGAGGAGATGGGCATCGAGATCTTGCCTCCCGATGTGAACCTCTCGGATCATGAGTTCACCGTTCACGCGCCCGCGGACGGAGGTATGGGCAACATCCGCTTCGGTCTGGACGCCGTGAAGGGTGTCGGCTATCAGGCGGTCGAGGCGATCAAGCTCGCCCGCGAGGAGGCTGGCTCATTCACCTCACTATGGGACTTCTGCGAGCGCGTGGACTCGCGCGCGGTGAACAAGAAGGCGATAGAGGCGCTCATCAAGTGTGGGGCGCTCGGCTCCACCGGCGCCACCCGCAAGGGCATGCTCGAGGTGCTTGAAAGCGCTCAAGCAGCCGGCCAGAAGGCCCAGCAAGACGCACTGGTGGGGCAGGGCTCGATCTTTGACCTCGACACCTCGCCGTCTCCCACGCCGGGGGCGGTGGGCGCCTCTGGACCGGGGTCGAGTCTGCTCAGGCCCAGCTATCCTCCGATTCCAAGCGAGGAGTTCGACCAGCCGCAGCTTCTCGCGGTCGAGAAGGAGGCGATCGGCCTGTTCATCTCCGCCCACCCCCTCAAGCCGATGCGCGAGGCGTTGCGTGCGAAGGCCGACTGCCCGCTTGCCGCCCTGGCCGAGCGGCGCGACAAGGATTGGGTGACTGTGGGTGGGATCATCACCGAGTCAAAGCGCATCCGCACCCGTAATGGCGACCACATGATGTTCGCCACCCTCGACGATCTCGAAGGGTCGGTGGAGATGCTCGTGTTCGGGAAGGCGCTTGCCGAGCACGAGTCCTCGCTCGCGGTCGACCAGGTGGTACTCGTGCGTGGGCGCGTCGACCACAAGGAGGCAGGTAAGACCTGTTTGGTGGTGCAATCCGTCGAGACGTTCACCCCCACGAGCGAGGAGATAGAGCGCGCCGACACGCAAGCCAAGGCGGCGTCGATGGCCCACGCCGCCGCGCTTCAGCCGGTGCGGTTGAAGGTCGACGCCGCACGTCTTCCGGCGAGCGCGATCGAGGATCTGAAGGACGTGATCGACACCCACCGTGGTACCGCCGAAGTGGTGCTCGAGATGCTCACAAGTGCCGGCACCCGCATCCTGCGTCTCGGCGAGAGCTACCGCGTTCAGCACACCCCGTTCGTACGCGCTGAGCTAGAAGCGGTGCTGGCGCCGTCGGCTGCGCTCGCCGCAACTGGCTAACGGTTCGTCCGTCGTCCACGCTCTTGGCTGGAGGTTTACCTCTCTAGCGCTTCTTCTTGCGGGCGCGAATGCCCTGCTCGCGCAAACGGCCCGCGAGCTGAACCTCCTCGCGTGTGGCGCCTGAGCGGTTCTCGCCAGGGGTCTCGAGCACGCACGGGAGATCCTGAAAGGTGGGGGTCGAGAGGAAGGCCTCACACCCGTCCTCGCCCAGTTCCCCTTCGCCGACGTTGGCGTGACGGTCGCGGTTGGACCCGAGCGGAGTTTGCGAGTCGTTGAGGTGGAGCGATCCCACTCGCCCGATCCCCACCTTCTCTGCGATCTCATCGACCACGGCGTCCATGCCCGCGAACGTGCGAACGTCATAACCAGAGGCGAAGAGATGACACGAATCGAGGCACAACCCGAGCCGCTCGTCGCCGCCCGAGGCATCCAGTAGCGCCTCGAGCTCGTCTATCGAGCGTCCCAAAGTGCCCCCGGCACCCGCCGTGTTCTCTAGGTGAAGCGGACAACCCTCGCTTTCCGCGAGCGCCTCCTTGATCGTCTCTCCGGCGCGGGCCACCGCGGCGGTGGGGTCGCCCGTCTTGGCAGAGCCCGGATGCAGCACCACTCCCGCGGCCCCGATCTCGTGGCCAACACGCAGCGAGTGAGTGAGTGACACCAGCGTCTTTGCGCGGATGTCATCATCCTCGCTTGCGCAGTTGAGGAGATACACGGCGTGAATCAACACCGCGTCGATCTGGCTCGCGGCCATCGCATCACGAAAGGCGTCGACGGCCTCCTGTGCGAAAACGGTGGGCTTCCACATGCGCGGCGACTGGTTGAAGATCTGGATCGCGCGGCAGTCACGCTCCAATCCGCGCTCGATCGCATTGGGGAGTCCGCCCGCGGGGGATACGTGGGCGCCGATCAGCATCGTTTCGCGGAATCGCCTCGGCCGACTAGCATGCGGCCGAGATCTTATGAGGGTTCGCTTCGCACCATCCCCCACAGGGGCGCTCCACATCGGTGGGGCGCGCACCGCGCTGTTCAACTGGCTGCTCGCCCGCCACCACAAAGGGGCGTTCGTGTTGCGCATCGAGGACACCGACCGAGAGCGCTCCACGCCCGAGAACGTCGAGCAGATCCTCGACGCGCTGCGCTGGTTGGAGCTCGACTGGGACGAGGGCCCAATCTTCCAGAGCGCCCGCGCCGAGCGTCACCGCGAAGTGCTCGATGCGTTGCTCGATAGTGGTCACGCCTACCGCTCGAACGCAACTTCGGCTGATGTCGCCGCCTACAAGGCCCTCCACGGTGCCGAGCGTGGCTTCAGAGGCGAGTCGCAGCCAGAAGGGGCGGTGCGGTTGCACGTACCCGAAGGCGTGAGCACTGTTGTGCACGACGCGGTTCGCGGTGACACCACCTTCGAGCACATCCACCTGGACGATCCTGTGATCGCGCGCGCGGATGGCTCGGTGCTCTACAACTTCGCCGTCGCGATCGATGACCTCGACGCTGCCATCACACACGTGGTGCGGGGTGAGGACCATCTCTCAAACACCCCAAAGCAACTACTCGTCTTGCAAGCCGCCAAAGCCGTGGGCATCGGCGAGGATGCCCCCGAGCCGATCTACGCGCATCTCCCCTTGCTTCACGGCCCCGACGGCAAGAAGCTCTCAAAGCGCCACGGCGCCGCCTCGGTGCAGGAGTTGCGCGACGCCGGTTACCTCCCGGAGGCGATCCGCAACTATCTGGCTCTGCTCGGCTGGGGCGCGGGCGATGACGCCACCGTTCTCTCCACCCAGGAACTCACCGAGCGCTTCGAGCTTTCGCGTGTGAGTCGCAATCCCGCGCGCTTTGACGAGGTGAAGTTGCGCTGGCTCGACGGGATCTACGTCCGTGGCCTCTCTGTTTCTGAGCTCTCCGACCGCCTCACTGAGTATTTCCGCATAGTCGACCCCACTGCCGCGATCGCAGTCGAGTCAGACCGCGCCCTGCTCGAGGGGGCCGCCCAGATCAGCCATGAGAAGATGCAAACGCTGGCCGACTTCTGGCCGCTTGCGCGTTTCTTCTTCGTGGGCGCCACCGAAGACAGCGGTGCGCGCGAGCGCTGGCTGGGGGAGAATGGACTTGCCGTTCTGGGCGACGTCCGCGAGCAACTATCGGCGGCGGCGAGCTTCGATTTGAGTGGCGTGGAGAGCGCCCTTACAGGCATAGTGGAGCGCCGCGAGGTGAAGCCCCGCGAGGTGTATCAACCCGTGCGGGTAGCCATCGCCGGCACTACCGTCTCGCCGGGCATCTTCGAGAGCGTGGCGCTACTCGGTCGCGAGGAGACCCTGCGCCGCATCGACTCTGCACTCGCCCGTTAACACGCGAATCCTTCGGTCTGCCGCTCTCCCTCAGACCTCCCCGGGGGCGGGTGCGTGTGCAACCGCGCTCAACCCTTACATCGAAGCTGCCGATAGGACCCTTGACAAGCACTTTGGAGCGGCTCGGATGCCCTCCAACCAAAGAGCAGGTGTCATGCCAACTCAGGCCATAGCAATAAAGCCAACGCACGGAAGCGACGGGGAGCGACACTCGCTCGCGGTCGAGAACGCCACCAGCCCGAACGGGTCAGGCGAGCGCCACCAAAACGAGGGCCACGGCCGCCGTTTGATGCTCGCTTTCGAGGCGCTCGACGCCTTTCCAGCCCTCTCGGAGTCGCGCGAGCGTTTGCTTTCGGTTATTTCCAAGGACAATGTAGCCACCGCCGACATCGTGTCCGCGGTCGAGTCGGACGTGGCGCTCATCATCGCTGTGATGCGTCTCGCAAACGACGTTCGTGGCGCCTCCGAGCGCGTGGAGACTGTCGTGGCGGCCGTCGACCGGCTCACTCCTCAGGCTGTGCAAGGTCTCGCCAGCCGTGTCCGCACCTTCCACTTCTTCGAGCGCTCGAGCGGCTGGGACACGGTGCCCGAGCGGTTCCGTTTGCACGCGCTCGCAACTCAGCAGGCCGCCGACCGGCTTGCTGCCGAGACGGGTTATGAGCATCGTGATCGCCTCACGGTGACAAGTCTCCTGCACGACGTGGGCAAGCTCGTGTTGATGCACGCCTACCCTGGGTACGTCGCCGAGGTTCAAAGCGGTGCGCTCACACCCGAGAAGCGCATCCATCAGGAACGGCGCGAGCTCGGCGTCGACCACGCGCTAGTCGGGGGTGTACTCGCCCGCCGCTGGGGTTTGCCGCCGGCGATAGCAACCGTGATCGAGCGCCACCACAACGCCGACGCCAGCGGCGAGGCGGCGTTCGTCAGGCTCGCCGATATGCTCGCCCACTACGCCCATGGCGCACCGGTGTCCCCCGCGGAGATGCTCTCCTGCGCGCGCGCTCTCGGGCTCGGGCCGGAGGAGTTGCGCAGGGTGATGTACGAGCTACCCAACGCCCCCTCCCAACGCCAGCGGATGGTGGATCCCTGTCCGCTCTCCGCTCGCGAGCTCGGCGTGCTGCAACGCCTCGCCGAAGGCAAGGTTTACAAGCAGATCGCCCATGAGCTCACGCTCTCGACGAGCACGGTGAGAACCCACCTGCACAACATCTACGGGAAGCTTGGCGCCGTGGATCGCGCCCAGGCGGTGCTCATGGCCACCGAGCGCGGCTGGCTGTAGGCCCGCATTCGGCGCCACGATGCTCCGTCCAATCTCTCCTCTCTCCCAAATGCGCTTCGCCCGGCGCGTGTTGGGTTGGCTGGTGGACACCCCCCCGCTGGAGCAGGTTGCGTAGCATCGCGTATGCGCGATGATCTCCATCACAAGCAAGTCCCCCTACGCGGTAGCGGCTCTCGCTGAGTTGGGCCGCTCCAGTGGCGCCGATCCAGTGCCCATCGGCGAGCTCGCGCGCAGGCGCGACATGCCCGTGCAGTTCCTTGAGCAACTCTTCGCTGTGATGCGCCGCGCGGGGGTGGTGAGCTCACAGCGCGGGGTGAAGGGTGGTTATCGCTTCGCCCGCGACCCCTCCGAGGTAACGGTGCTCGAGATCGTGGAGCTGCTCGACGGGCCGCTCGGTCGTGACGCCGAGGGTGTGTTCGGGGACGCTTCAAAGGCCGCTCGCGATGTGCTCGCGGCCACCACTATCGCCGATGTGATCGAGCGCGAAGCGCGCGAGGCGGGCGCGAGCATGTACCACATCTGAGCATCCACAGCCTGTGGCGACTATTGTCGTGCACGGATGACCTCAATCCCGATCAACATTGCCCAACTTGTGGGCGGTACGCCGGTTGTGCGGCTCACGCGCATGCTCCAGGGCACTCCCGCTGAGCAGGGCGGGGTTGAGCTGTACGCGAAGCTAGAGGCGTTCAACCCTGGCGGCAGCGTCAAGGATCGCATCGGCGTCGCGATGATTGAGGCCGCAGAGGCGGAGGGGAAGATCGAGCCTGGGAAAACCACAATCGTTGAGGCCACAAGCGGCAACACCGGCATCGCACTTGCGTTCGTGTGCGCGGCGAAGGGATATGACCTCGTGCTCACACTCCCCCAGGGGATGAGCCGCGAGCGTGAGATCCTCTTGAAGCTGTATGGCGCGAAGGTGGAGATCACCGAGTCGCTGGGAGGCATGGCCGAGGCGGTGCAAGCCGCCCAGGCGATGGCGCGCCAACCCGACGTGTTCCTGCCAGATCAGTTCTCAAACCCCGCCAACCCCGAGGCCCATCGTCGCGCCACCGGCCCGGAGATCGACAAGGCCCTCGATGGGCGCGTGGATGTGCTCGTGGCGGGAGTGGGCACAGGCGGGACGATCACCGGCGTGGGGGAGTATCTGCGCGAGCGCAACCCACAACTTCACGTCGTGGCGGTGGAGCCGCGCGGCTCGGCTGTGCTCTCGGGCGAGCGCGCCGGGCCCCATCGCCTGCAAGGTATTGGCGCTGGTTTCGTCCCGCCGGTGCTCAACCGCGAGATCATTGACGAGGTGATCCCCGTATCCGACGACGACGCGATTCGCACGGCGTGGGAGTGCGCCAGGCGCGAGGGCCTACTTGCCGGTATCTCTTGCGGCGCGGCGCTGTGGGCGAGCCTGCAGGTGGCTGCCCGCCCAGAGTACGCAGGCAAGCGGATAGTCACGATCATGCCCGACTCGGGTGAGCGCTATATCTCGCAGTCGTTCTTCGCGCCCGCCTAACACCGCTACGCTTTGTGGATGCTCGGCATCGACGCCGTAACACGGGTCGCAAAGGAGCTTCGTCGCGACGTGGCTGCGGCCCGCGACCGTGATCCCTCGGCGTGCGGCGTGCAGACGTTCGAGATCGTCGCTACATGGCCGGGTATCCAGGCACTGCTTGCCCACCGAGTGGCCCATGCCTTGCACATAGCCGAAGTACCGCTGGCGCCGCGCGCCATCGCGCTCGTCTCGCGGGCGCTCACGGGGATCGAGATACATCCCGCCGCGCACGTGGGGAAGGGCCTCTTCATAGATCACGGGTCGGGTCTTGTAATAGGTGAGACCGCCGAGATCGGCGACAACGTGACGCTCTACCAGGGCGTGACGCTCGGTGGGACGGGCTTTGCCACCGGCAAGCGTCACCCCACGGTGCAGGACAACGTCACGATCGGCTCGGGCGCCAAGCTGCTCGGCCCGATCACCGTTGGTCACGGTGCGAAGGTGGGGGCCAACAGCGTCGTCATAACCGACGTCCCGCCCAACTCCACAGTAGTCGGCAACCCAGGCCACCCAGTCCGCATCGACGGCCGCCGCCCCGAGGGGCCAGACGCAGACTGGATTCACCTACCCGACCCCATCGCCGAGGCCATCCAAGGGCTCGCGAGCCGCATCTCCGCGCTCGAGCGCGCGGTTGCGGAGCTTTCTGGGGAGCACGTGGATCCGGTTGAGCCCGCCGCTGAGGTCAGGGTGCTGCGGACTGTGAAGGGACCTAGCCCGGCGGGGGGCTAATAGAACACCGTCCGACAACGATGCCGAGGTCGGGCCTTGTACTCAGCCGCCTGGCCGCGGGTCCACAGCCAGGTATCGATGTTGCGCGCGGGGATGCCGGTGCGCTGTGAGATGAGCTGGCAGGCATGCACCGCGCAGGCGCGGATCTCACGCTCCGCCCCGCCGAGCATGAGCCGCCCGCCCGTGTCGATTCGCGTGGCCAACTCGTCGTCGTAAACAAGGACCCCGTCGCAGCGCAGCACGTGCGGGACGAGGTTGTCGGCGAAGATCGTGAGGCGGTCGAGGTCGTGGAACTCTGCGACGCCCGCCAACTTAAGGTCGTTGGGAACGATCTGTGCACGCTTGTAGAAGCCGCGGTCGTGGAACATTGCCATGCCTTGGGCCAGTGTTTCGGCCAGGCGCTCGCCCGACCCGCCCGCGGTGGCCACAAGGTCAAGCGCGCGCCGGCCCGCGAGGAATCGCCCCAACTCGCGCAGCGCTTGCGAGTAGAGGCTCATCAGCTCGTTGTGCGGTGCTTGGCCGAGAATGGAGGAGATCTCACGCGTACTGACCTGCTTCAGCCAAGCCCCCGTTGGAGGCCCGGCGGCGCGCACGTGGTCGGC
>DASXNB010000061.1:0-5508 GCA_036495305.1 Solirubrobacteraceae bacterium
CGGTGGGTATGGGCGTCATTGAGGGGCAGGCGGCGGCGCGTGGCTTCATTGCGGACTGGTGGACCTCCTACGAGGAGAGCGAGTTCGAGGCCGAGGAGACTCTCGATCTTGGCAACGGAGTTGGTTTTCGCGTGCTCGTTCAGAAGGGCCGTCCAGTCGGCAGCAGCGGTGAGGTTCAGCTGCGCTACGGAACCGTCAGCGTGTGGGAGGACGGCAAGATTGCGCGAATCACGAACTACACCGACATCGACGAGGCCCGTGCTGCCGCCGAACGCCTCGCGCAGGAGCGGGGGTAGGCGATGTCGGCGGAGAACGTGGAGATCGCCAAGCGAGTCACGGACGCTTACAACCGGCGCGACGTCGATACCGTGTTCGCTGAGCTCGCGACCCTTGACTTCGAGTGGTGGCCAGCCCTGACGAAGGCCTACGAAGGCGGCTGCTACCGAGGACGCGAGGGCGCCGAAAGGTTCGCCGCGGATACCCGCGAGAACTGGGAGGAGCTCCAAAGCGTTGCTGAGGAATATCGTGATCTCGGTGATCGGGTGCTTTTGCTGGGTAGGCTCAAGGGACGCGGCAGGGGCAGCGGCGCTCCGGTGGATCAGCCGTACGCGGCCATCTTCGACTTTCGCGGCGACAGGACCTGGCGTTTCCGGGCGTACTTCGATCGCGCCGAAGCCCTCAAAGCCGTGGGGCTGGAGCAGTAGCGGTCACCTGCCTGTGTTTGGTGTGAGGCCGAGGTCGGAGAACACACGACACGAGTGCTTCGTCATGGATGCGAGCGTGTCGTTGGAGATCGCCGAGACTGCTGAGATGGACGATACGCAAGTTCGCGCCCACCAAACGCTCGGACGCCGGCATGCGGGGGATCGGTGATACTCGCAGCGATGTCCATGACTCTTGCGATCTCAAGCTGAGCCCTATGGGTCGCTGTTCGGCGTGTTCTGCTGAGAGTCCCGCCGAGGCGCGGTTCTGTATGGCGTGTGGAGCACCACTTGAGCGGCGCTGCGAGTCGTGCGGTGAGCCGGTGCCCTGGGGGGCACGCTTCTGTATGACTTGCGGCGCTCCGCTGAATGCGGCGAGCGCCGCAAGCGAGCCAGCCGCGAAGCAGAGCAATGCTGTTGACGCGGATGCGCCACGTGTCGCTCTTGCACCACCGACGTTTGATGAGCGCCGCATGGTAACGGTCCTCTTCGCGGACCTGTCCGGCTACACGGCCGTCGCGGCGAGGCTGGACCCCGAGGCCGTGAAGCGTCAGCTTGAGCGGATTCTCGGGCGTCTCGGTGAGGAGGTCCTTGCCTACGGTGGGTATGTCGACAAGTTCATCGGCGACAACGTGATGGCGATCTTCGGCGCTCCGGTCGCGCACGGCGATGACCCCGAGCGCGCGGTGCGCGCCGGCTTGGGTATGCAGGCCGCGATGGACGAGGTAAATGAGCCGTTGGCGGCCCAGCAGGGGGTCACGTTCGAACTGTGTGTGGGTATCAACACGGGCGAGGTGCTCGCGGGTCACGTCGGGGACAGCTACACGGTGATCGGCGACACCGTGAACGTGGCAGCGAGGCTTCAGGCGGCTGCGCACCCTGGGAGCGTGACCGTCGGTGAGGCGACCTACCAGGCAACCCGCGAGACGATCAACTACAGCGCTCTGGCGGAGCCGCTGGTGCTCAAGGGCAAGACCGAGCCGGTCCCTGCTTGGGAGGCGATTGGCGGCGACGGGCAGCCGGCGGGCGCCACCTCGGCGGACCCCGTGCGAGCTCCACTCGTGGGCCGCGCCGCCGAGCTCGCTCAGCTCCACGATCTGCTCGCGCGGGTGCAGAGCAAGCGCGGGCCGCATCTGGCGACGGTTATCGGCGATCCGGGCGTCGGGAAGTCGCGGCTTGTGCGCCAGTTCGAGCAGGAGCTGCACAGTGGGGAGGCCCGGCCGCTGGTGCGCCACGGGCGTTGCCTGCCGTATGGGTCGAGCATCGTCTACTGGCCACTCGGCGAGGTCATTCGCACCGAGTGCGCGATCGTCGACGGCGATCCTCCTGCAGCTGCGTGGCAGAAGCTGTCCACCCGCATCGGTGAGCTGCTCGATGGCTCGGGGTCAGACAGCCGGTCCTCAGCGTCAAGGGTGGCCGTGGTCGGTCGCCTGCTCGGGATCGAGAGACCGGATGAACCCGTGGCCGCCGAGCGGGAGGATGCTCAGCAGGCGCGCGAAGTTTTCTTCGCGGCCGTGCGCTCGTGTGTGGAGGGCCTCGCGCGTGATGGGCCGCTGGTGCTTGTGTGGGAGGACATCCATTGGGCGGATGAGGGGATGCTCGATCTGATCGAGCATCTGGCGCAATGGGTGCGGGCCCCGGTGCTTCAGATCTGTCTGTCCAGGGAAGAGCTACTGGAGCGCCGTGTCGGGTGGGGGGGCGTGCGGCGCGATTCCACGACCATCTTCCTGGAGCCGCTCGGCGAGAGCGAGACGCGTGAGTTGATCTCCTCGCTGATGCGTGGCGCCGGCCCCAGCGACGGCGTGGTCGCTGCGGTGGCTGCCCGTGCGGAGGGAAACCCTTTGTTCGCTGAGGAGATGGTGCGCCGCCTTTCCGAGCAGGAGGGTGCGAGCGCCGCCGGGCTTCCAGCCACGGTGCAGGCTCTGCTCGCGGCCCGCCTGGACTCGCTGGAGCCCTTTCAGCGGCGCCTACTCGCGCACGCGGCGGTGATCGGGCGGACATTCTGGGAGGGCGGTCTGACCTCTGTCGCGGAAGCTGAGGGGGGCGATCTGGCGGGGGCTCTTAGGGCACTGCGAGACAAGGACATCATCGTCGCCGGCGAGGGCACAGCGCTTGCCGGCGAGCCCGAGCTCGCGTTCAAGCACGCGCTGATCCGCGATGCAGCGTACGAGATGCTCCCGAAGGCCGTGCGAGCGCAGAAGCATTTCGAGGTGGCCTGTTTTATCGAGGACGGCGCCGGGGAGCGTGGCGAGGAGGTCGTTGCGCTGCTCGCCGAGCATTACGGCAAAGCGGCGGAGCTCGGGGGTGAGCTCGGCCTGGCAGCCGCCGAGATGGAGCCCTACCGCGCAAAGGCGCTCTCCTACCTGGAGGCCGCTGGCGACGCGGCAACCGCCTTCTACTCCAACGCGGACGCCTTCTCCAACTACAAGGCTGCGCTCGAGCAGGCCGGCGAGGATGCCGACGCGGTCGCCCGCCTCCTGGAGAAGCAGGGCGATGTCGCCCTGCGGCTCGGTCGGGTGGATGCTGCGATCGAGGTCTGGGGACGGGCGCTCGATCACCACGGCGCGCGAGAGGATCTCGAGCACGTCGCCGAGCTACACCGAAAGATCGGCGCTGGGCTGGCCCACAAGGGAGAGCGTAAGAGAGCGATCGAGCACCACCAGCGAGGCATCAATCTGATCAAGGACGGCGAGCCGTCGCTCGCGCTCGTGCGCCTGTATGAGGAGGCCGCGTGGCTGTATATGCAGACGGGCGACAACATGCTGGCGATCTACGCTTCAGAGAAGGCGCTGCGGCTTGCCGAGCGCCTCGGCGAGGTTCGCGCCGCGAGCCGCGCACATGGCATCTTCGGTCGCGTCTTCGGGCGCATCGGAGACACTGCCAAGGCGCGTGAGAACCTGGAGCGCGCAGTCGAGCTTGCGCGCGGGTCCGACGCGCATGAGACGGTCCTAGCGCTGATGGCACTCGGCCATCACCTCGAGACCTCCGACGGCGACTACCCGGTCGCGGGCGACTACTACCGCGAGGCGCTCGCACTCGCGCGGCAGGTCGGAGACGTGCCTGCCGAGATTGAGCTGCACGCCGCTGTCGCGCAGTTGGCGCTCTACGCGGCCTACTGGGAGACGGCGGTGCGCTCGAGTGACGCCAGCGCGGAACTGTCCGAGCGTGAGGGCCTGATCGGCAAGCTCTGCCTGCCCTACGCTCTCCGCGGGCGACTGCAGTGGCGCAGCGGAGAGTGGCAGGCGTCCGAGAGCTCGTACAGGCGCGCCCACGAGCTAGCGGAGCAGATCGGCTGGTCGGAGGTGTGCTTCGACGCGCTGTACGGGCTCTCGAACACACTCCGCGACCAGGGCGAGCTCGTGGGCGCGGAGACCGCGCTCTCGCAGGCGCTTGACATCTGCGAGAGCGCCGGGCTGATCGCGCAATCGATCCAGGCCAACTCCGCACGGGCCCTCCTACACACGCTCGCCGGTCGGCACGAGAAGGCGAGCGAGGCCGCACAGGAGGCGATTGAGCTCTCCGACCGCGTCCGCTACCCCGCTGGCGAGGCGGCCGCGATCGAAGCCGCGGGCATCGTCGGGCCCCTGCCGGGTGCGCTGACCGAACTCGAGCGCGCCCACGAAGCCTGGCAGAACCTCGGCCGCCCACTAGAGGCCGCCCGCTGCGACCTGCTGCTCGGCCAGCGACTACTCGAGGATGACCGCGAAGCAGCCCTTGTGTCGCTCGAGCAGGCCGCGAACGAGTACGACGAGCTAGGAGTCATCCACCTGGCAGCACGCGCCCGCGAGTTGGCGGGCTCAGACGCTGCCCGACGCTAACGGCCGGCGCTCGCGCCTGGAGCGCGCAACCAAACACGAGCTGCCGCTCACCTCCACTCGAGAGAACGTCAGAGTAAGCCCTCTTCCACCGCCGCCGATGCTCTCGAGGATCGTCCAACTCAGCAGTCTCGGCGGTTCTTACCGACATGCTCGCGTCCATGACGGAGCACTCGTGTCGGGCGTTCACCGACGTCGCCGTCTCACGGGGCACCTGCTCTGTCCTTTACTCCTCCAGCCCCACGGCTTTGAGGGCCTCCTGACGGTCGACGAACATGCGAACGTGGCTGATCTTGCCGTCGATTAGGTCGTACACGTTGGTTTGAGGCCATGTCATGCGAATGCCGCTGGCTCGGCCTGTGGAGTTATTGCGCAGGAACGCGATCACCCGCTTGCTATCGAGTTCTTCCACGCCGTCAAGCTCCATCCGGAAATCGGGTGCGGCTTCCTCGACGTCCGTCAGGAAACGCCTGATGCCGTCGATTCCTTCGTACACCCCTCCAACGGCGGCCATTGGCGTCTCCAACTTGACGTCCTCAGTGCAGCAGGCGCAATAGCTCTCGATGTCCCTCGCGTTGATCGCCGCGATCGCGCGCTCAACCAATCTCACGTTCTCCTGCGGCATCACCTACCCCGCTCCTGCGCGAGGCGTTCGGCGGCAGCACGAGCCTCGTCGACCTCGGAGATCGTAAGGCGTGCGATCAAGCCTCGTACCCAGACGAATACCCATCCCTCGCGTTGTCGAAGGTGACCGGCGCTGCCAGCCGGACGACCGTTCTGAACGACCACGGCAAACACAACCCCATTGCCGAGGTCGCGGACTTCCTCAAGCCCGAACTCCAACTCCTCGTACGTGCCAAACCAGTCCTCAAGGAAGCTGCGAATGGCCGCCCGCCCCTGGAAGTGGTCCCCCAACGCCCTCCCGTCGAAGGTCGCATCTTCGGCGAAGCTGCTGGCCGCCGCGTCGAGATCACGACGATTTGCAGCCTCAA